>JAUYAK010000012.1 GCA_030693515.1 Opitutaceae bacterium | reverse complement strand
CGGGCGTCCCTGCCCGCCGGGGTTTGAGGCTCGAGGTTTGGGGGTTGAGCTTCGGAAGCTGTGCTGAGGACGGATATCCTGAACCGGCGGGCAGGGACGCCCGCCGCTACGACGGAGTCGCCCGCCGCTATGCGCTACAGCTTCGGAAACTTCACCCACTTCGCGCCGGCTTTGCCGGACTTCACGGCGGTCTCGATAAACGCCATGCCGGCGAGGCCGTCGGTGATGGTGGGGAAATCGTAGCCGGCCTTCGGGGCTTTGCGGCCTTCGATGGCGTCGGCGATGGCGACGGCGGCGCTGCGATAGACGTTGGCGAAGGCTTCGATGAAGCCTTCGGGGTGCGCGAAGGGTGTGCGCGTCGCGCCGGCGGCGGCGGGGCTCATGTAGTTGTTGCCGCGCCGGTAAACTTGCTGGGGCGCGTCGTGCTTTTTCCAGATGAGTTCGTTCGGGTTCTCCTGGAACCACTGGAGCGAGCCCAGCGTGCCCCAGACGCGGATGTTGAGGTTGTTTTCGTCGCCGCTCGAAATCTGCGAGGCGAAGAGGATGCCTTTCACGCCGTCGCTGAAGCGCACGAGGCAGTTGCCGTCGTCGTCGAGCAGGCGGCCGGGGATGAAGGTCGAGAGCTCGGCGCAGATCGATTCGACTTCGAGGCCGGTGATGTAGCGCGCGAGGTTGTGCGCGTGCGTGCCGATGTCGCCCATGCAGTTCGAGACGCCGGAGACATTCGGGTCCATGCGCCAGTTGGCGATTTTGCTGATGGTCGCGGCCTCGAGCGCGCTGATGGCGTAGCCCTGCGGGTATTCGACGACGACTTTCATCAGCTGGCCGAGCTTGCCGCTGCGCACCCAGTCGCGCGCTTCCTTCACCATCGGGTAGCCGGTGTAGTTGTGCGTGAGCGCGAAAACCTTGCCGGATTTCTTGACGACCTCGCGGAGCTTGCGGCCCTCGGCGAGCGTGAAACACAGCGGCTTGTCGCACACGACGTGGAAACCGGCCTCAAGAAACGTCTTCGCGACCGGGGCGTGCGTGTTGTTGCGCGTGACGATCGAGACGAAGTCGATGCGCTGGTCGGCAGGCAGCGCCGCCTCGGCCCGGGCCATCTCCTGGTAGGTGCCATAGACGCGCGCCGGATCGAGGAAGAGGTCGGCGCCGGAGGCTTTGGACTTTTCGGGGTCGGACGAGAAGCAGCCGGCCACGAGATCGATTTCGCCATCGAGGCGCGCGGCCATGCGGTGGACGGCGCCGATGAAGGCGCCACGCCCGCCGCCAATCATGCCCATGCGGAGTTTGCGGTTAAGTTTCATAGGAGGGTATGAGGTCAGAGAAACTGATTCGATCCATCGAGGCGGGAGCACTTATTTTTTAGGATTCATCGCAAGCCAATCATTTGCGAATTCCTCGGCTGCGCTTTCAGCGGCGGCAAGCAGAGCCTCACGCGCTTTAGAAACGCCAACTGTCCCGAAGTTGCCGCTTCGCCAAACGGCGACGTTTCGGTGAAATTTCGGACCGCCGTCCCTGGCGAGGAGAGCGAACTCGGTCAGCGAGGTAGAAAACGAATAGGTCAGCGTCGGATTGCCCCGCGTGAAACCGTCTTGGTAGTAAACCAACGTGTAGTCGGATTTTTCGCTAATCGGAACGCCAGAGCGGCGTAGGTTAATTTCAAACTTTGTTCGGATTTCTGACTCGGAAATTAGATTCTTGATGTCGTCAGTGAGATGAATCTCAACGCTAACGGAGGTAACTCCGGTAAGTGCTTCTTTCGCTGAAGCGGTCTTAGCGTTCAGAACAGCCTCTCGGAAAGATAGCGCCTTCTTGTAGATTTCAGGGATTTCGGCCGGAACCTCGATCCTTCGTTCCACAATCCTCTCAACTTCTTTCGGCACCACTTTCACTACTTCTCGGACGACCTCGACAGGCTTTTCAACAACCACCTCCTTGGTTCGGACGACCTCGACCGGCTTTTCTATGTTTCGAACTTCTGTCTTCGCGAAACGCGTGCCGACGAACAGAGCGACGATAGCAACAGCCGACCAAATGACGTGCGTTTTCATGGGATTCTTCGGCCAACGTTGGGGATGAGCTCAACGACCTCCTGTGACGGCTTCATTTTTTCAGTTACGGGTGGATGCTCTCTTTAATGAAGCTGCGCTCTTGAGGAGAAAATTCACGATAACGTCCTCCTTCAAAACTAAACCGATTCGAGCGAACATCGTCTTCTAACTCCTCAAGTAACCTCTCAGTCAGGCTTGAGATCGAGAGCATACCCGCAGGTGCTAATTCAGGATCCACAACCAACGAGCAACGCTTTTGGACTTTTGATTCAAGCGCATGTTGCGAATGCCCCGCACTACGCGCATTCACCAACTCGACGACGGGCTGTTTTATAGACCCGCACCGAAAAATCCGAACCGCGTGTTCAAATGGAGCGTCGTCGACGAAACTGGTGATTAGGCGGCTCAACTCAAGGCGCGCATCTTTGGCTGAGAGCTTCTGTATTTCGGACGGATTGCGGCTACCACCAAGGTAAAATGCCACGGTCAGCCGCTCGCGTGCGATTTTTGGGTAAGCCGGCAAAGCACGCAGCAGAAGTAGCCAATTCGGTGTCATGGAGTTTTCGCCGCGCAAACAGGGTCAGTATCCTCACAGCGCCACCGGCTTCCCCGTCGTCGCGGACTTGTAGGCGCCGTCGATGATTTTCATCAGCGAGAGGGCCTGGTCGGGGGTGTTGAGCGGTTGCTCCGTGCCTTCGAGGGTGCGGATGAAATTCGCGGCGGAGCGGACGCGGCCCATCGTCTCGTCGGCTTGGACGATGATGTCGCGGTTCACGTGGCGGCCGTTTTCCAGCGTGTAGAGCTGGCAGGCGTCGATCGCAGTGTTGTCGAGGCCGTCGGTGCCGAAGAGGCGGCGGACGAGGCCGCCGGCCTTGGTGCCCTGGAAGGCGACGGAGACTTCCTCGCGGTGGTTCATCTCGGCCCACGAGACGGCGAAGTTCATCGACTGGCCGGTCTTGAAGGTGACGAAGCCGTGCGCGGCGGCCTCGACGTCGTTCACGCCCTTGGCGACATCGGGGATGCCCCACGGGCCCTTGAAGGCCTTGTTGTCAATGTGGTCGGTGTAGGTGCGCGCGAGGATGTGCGCGGGCTCGGGGTAGCCCATGAAGTGGAGCCCGAGGTCGATCATGTGCAGGAGGTCGATGAGCGGGCCGCCGCCGGAGAGGGCCTTGGTGGTGAACCAGCCGCCGAAGCCGGGGATGCCGGCGCGGCGAATCCATTTCGCCTGGCAGGTGTTGATGGTGCCGATGGTGCCGGCCTTGATGTAGTCCATCATCGCGTAGCTCTCGGGGCGCGCGCGGTTGTTGAAATTAAACATCAGCGTCTTCTTCGCCTTGGCGGCGGTGGCCTGCATGACGGCCATCTCCTTCGCACTGAGCGCGGGGGGCTTTTCGCAGAAGACGTGCTTGCCGGCCTTGAGGGCCTGGAGCGCGAGCGGCGCGTGAAATTTGTTGGGCACGATGACCGAGACGGCGTCGAGGTCCTTCTCGGCGCGCAGCATCGCGGCGACGTCGCCGTAAACTTTGCCGATGCCGTGCTTGGCGGCGGCGCGCTCGGCGGCGGGCTGGCTGACATCGCAGAGGGCGACGATGTCGGCGCCGGCCTCGCGGAAACCCTTGGCGTGATAGGCGGCCATGCCGCCGGCGCCGATGATGGCGATCTTGGTGCTCATGTTATGAAGAGGAGGAGAGGGGATGAGGTTTAGTCACAGAGGACACGGAGGGGGCACAGAGGACACAGAGAGCAGAATGAGTTTTCTCTGTGAACTCTGTGTCTCCTCTGTGCTCTCTGTGACCAGGATTGATTACTTCTTCTGTTTGTCGAACTGCGCGTCGAAGACGATCGCGCTGGAGGGGAAATCGACCTTGCGGACGAAGGCGGCGGCCTCGGCGGCGCCGTGGAAGCGGTCCATGCGGCTGTCTTCCCACTCGACGGAGAGCGGGCCGCGGTAGCCGACGTCGTTGAGGGCGACGATGATTTCCTCGAAGTTGATGTCGCCGTGGCCGAGCGAGCGGAAATCCCAGTAGCGGCTCGGGTGGCCGAAGCTCACGTGGCCGCCGAAGACGCCCACCGTGCCGTCGCCGTGGCCCCACCACACGTCCTTCATGTGGCAGTGGTAGATGCGGCTGCCGAAGGTGCGGATGAATTTCACGTAGTCCACGCCCTGGTAGCCGAGGTGCGAGGGGTCGTAGTTGAAACCAAAACGCTTGTGGCCCTTCACCGCCTCGATCGCGCGCTGCGTGCTCGCGATGTCGAACGCGATCTCGGTCGGGTGGACCTCGAGGGCGAAGTTGACGTTGGCCTTGTCAAAGGCCTCGAGGATCGGGCCGAAGCGTTTGCCGAAGTCGGCGTAGCCGGCGTCCCAGTAAGCCTGCGAAGTCGGCGGGAAGGCGTAGATCGAGTGCCAGATGGAGGAACCGGTGAAGCCGTTGACGACGGCGGGGAAGTCATCCTTGCCGTTGTTGCCGGGCTTGGCGTCGAAGAACGCGCGGGCGGCCTTGGCGGCGAGGGCGAGCTTGCGCGCGGCGCGCTTGCGCACGCCCTCGGGATCGCCGTCGCCCCAGACATCGGGCGGGAGAATGGACTTGTGGCGCTCGTCGATCCGGTCGCACACGGCCTGGCCGACGAGGTGGCTCGAGATGGCGTAGCAGGTGAGACCGTGGTCCTTGAGCTGCGCCCATTTGTCGTGGACGTATTTCTTGCTGTTGGCGGCGGCATCGACGTCGAAGTGGTCGCCCCAGCAGGCGAGTTCGACGCCATCGTAGCCCATCTTTTTGACGAGCGGGGCGAGCTGATCGAGGGGAAGGTCGGCCCATTGGCCGGTGAAGAGGGTGACGGGACGGGGCATGGGGGGAGGGATGAAGGAGCGACGGAAAACGCGGGGAGTGAGGGATTGAGGGAAGGACCGGAAACGGGCGAGAAAAAATCCGTGGCAGAGCGGGGATGATGACAAGGAACGCTCAACGCTGAACTTTTAACGTTCAACGCTCAATGGGCCCGGGTGCCGGGGTTGAGCGTTGAACGTCAAGCGTTGAGCGTTGAGGGTTACGCCTCGAATGCTCCGCTGCTTTTCCTCCCTCGGTTGCCCCGATGCCTCGCTCGACGAGACCCTCGCGCTCGCGCGGGCGCAGGGCGTGGCGGGCGTCGAACTGCGCGCCCTCGGCGGCACGGTCGATCTCGCGGCGTATTTTACGGCGGCGTATGGCACGCCGGCGGGGCTCGCGGCGCGGTTGCGGGGCGAGCCGGTCCGCGTGGTCGCGCTCAACGCCTCGCTGCACCTCGCCGGCGCCACCCCGGCGGAACGCGCGCAGCTCGCCGGCCTCGCGCCGTGGGCCGACGCGATCGGGGCGCGGTGGCTGCGGGTCTTTGACGGGGGGAAAACCGCCGACGCCGCTGAATTCGTCGACGCGGCGGAGACGCTCGCGTGGTGGCGCGACCTGCGCCGCGAGCACGGCTGGCAGGCCGACGTGATGGTCGAGACGCACGACTCGCTGTGGACCGCCGACGCGATCGGGCGCTTTCACGCCGCGCTGCCCGACGTGGCGATCCTCTGGGACGCGCACCACACCTGGCGCAAGGGCGGCGAGGACCCGGTCGCGACGTGGCGCGCCATCCGCGCGGGCGTGGTGCACGTGCACGTGAAGGACAGCGTGCCGGAGCCGAGTGCGCGGCATCCCTTCACCTACGTGCTGCCCGGCGACGGCGGGTTTCCGCTGGGGCCGCTGCGCGCGGCGCTGCAGGCGGATGGCTTTGCCGGGCCGGTGAGCCTCGAATGGGAAAAAATGTGGCACCCCTACCTGCCGCCGCTGGAAGAGGCGCTGCGCGTGGCGGCGGAGCGGGGGTGGTGGTGAAACGAAAGAAGGCGAGATGCGGAGACGGAGAGACTGATAGAAAAGAACACGCCGGATTTGTCTCGTCCCTCGTTCTCCCCCTCTCTCTGTCTCCGTGTCTTCCGCCATGAACTCCGCCCCCCTCACGATTTGGACCAACGCGCTCTTTGCCGACGCTGAGAACCGCCTCTTCGCCGAGGGCACGCGGCGGCACAAGGTCGTCTATGCGCCCGATGCCACGAAGTTTTTCCTCGGCGCCGCCAAGCCCGATCCGGCGCTCGCGACGGCCGACATCGCCTTCGGCCAGCCCGACGTCGCGCAATGTCTCGACAACCCAAAACTCCGCTGGATCGAAGTCACGACGGCCGGCTACACGCGCTACGACACGCCGGAATTCCTCGAGGCGATGCGCGCGCGCGGCTCCGCGTTTTCCAACGTCTCCGAGGTCTTCGCCGATTCCTGCGCGCAGCACGTGCTCGCGATGATGCTCGCGCTCGGCCGCCAGCTCCTCGCCTCGCACAAAGACCAGCTCACGACGCGCGGCTGGGAATACGCCGAGCGCCGCTACAACTCGCGCCTGCTCACCGGCCAGACGGTGGTGCTCCTCGGCTTCGGCGCGATCGGGCGGCGGCTCGCGGAGCTGCTCGCGCCCTTTGGCATGACCATCATGGCCGTGCGCCGGCAGACGCGCAGCGAGCGCGGCGTGCGCGTGATTCCCGAGGAGCGCGTGAGCGCCGCGCTCGCCGAGGCGGATCACGTGGTGAACATCCTCCCGGACAATGCCGGCACGCGGAACTACGTGAACGCCCGCCGCATCGCGTGCTTCAAGCCCGGCGCGCGCTTCTACAACGTCGGCCGCGGCTCCACTGTCGATGAGCGCGCGCTGCTCGAAGGCCTGCGCTCCGGCCGCATCGCGGACGCGTATCTCGACGTGTTCGCGACCGAGCCGCTCCCGGCGGACAGCGAATTCTGGACGCACCCGCGCTGCCACATCACGCCGCACACCGCCGGCGGCCGCCACGATCAGGACGAGGCGATCGTGAAGCACTTTTTGAAAAACCTCGCCGCCTTCGAGCGCGGCGCGGCGATGACGGACCGTGTGGTGTGAGGCCATCTCCCAGCGTGATTAGACCTTGCTGGGGTGGGGCCGGTTCTCCGAGCCGGCCTGGGTTGCAGGGCGATTCGCTCTTGGCCCGCCTTGGGTAGGGCGGCGACTCCGCTCGCCGCCGTCGTCGTCCTTCGAACCGGCGCGGAACGGAGTCCGCGCCCTACCACAGGCAGAAATCCAAAAACAAAGGGACGTCTGTATAAAAGGGCCTGTTGTAGCAACAAGGAGCGCGCTGGCGCGCGATGGGTGGCGGCGTCGCCGAACGAACAGGCGTTGAAATCGCCCGCAAGCGGGCTCCTACCTATCCAATCCCCTTTTTCGTCGCCCTTTCAGGCCGCTGGCGGAGAAGCGCCCCACCGCCGCAGGCCAAAATCTCAAAGGCCGTGGGTGTGAGCGGCACGCCTCAGGGCATCCGCTCGGGCTTCGCAAACTCCGTCGTCATGCGCTCGGGCAGGCGGAACACCACGCCCTCTTTCGTCGCGAAGTAGAGCGACGACGGGGTGGGCTCGAGCGGCGAACCGTCGGCCCAGAAGGCGTAGAAATCGGGGTGCGCGTTTACGGGCTTGCGCGCGTAGCTGTGGTTGAAGCGTGAGCCGGGTGTGAGCGATTTCACTTTTCTCCAGTTCGAGCCCTGGTCGGCGCTCGTCCACAGCTCCATCTCGCCGCCCGTGCCATAGGGCTGCGGCCCCGGCCCCATCGGCGCGATCACGCGCCACGTGCCGTCGGCCTCGATGTAGAGTGAGCCGTGGTCGTAGTTATGATCGGAAGCGACGAATGGACGATACTCCCATGCGCGGCCGGTCCAGTGCGTCGTGTGCCACTGAAACGGCCCCGAGGCCGGGCCGGGTTCGTAGCCTTTGGACGTGAGGTAGAGGATCACGGGATGCCCCTCGGCGGTGAAGGCGATGTCCTTCAGGTAAACATTGAGGCCCTCCGTGCGGTAGTCGCGCACGAGGGCGGGGTTGTTGGCGTCGGTGAGCGGCGGCGTGAGCTTCCGGCCGTCGGCGGTCGTCCATGTGGTGCCGGCGTCGCGCGTCTCGGCGTAGTAGAGATTGGTGCGGTAGTTGAGTCCCTTGCCCGCGCGCCCGTGGCTCGGATGCAGATCAAAGGCGGTCGCCACGCGGTCCGTGTCGCCGTGGCGCTGTGACACCTGATAGTCGCCCATCTCGAGGTGCGCGAGGAGCTGCGGCGCGGTCCACGTGCGCGCATCGGGCGAGGTCTTCCAGTTGAGGGTGCGTTCGCCGTTTTTGTAGAGCGTGTGGAGAAAGAGGAAACGCTTCGACTGCGGGAGATACCACGGCTGCGTGTAGGAAAAATTCGTCGTCACGAGCAGCTCCCACGCGGTGATGTCGTGGGGCTTTTTCGAGCGATGAATGTAGGACGGCCGCGACACCCCGTGGGCCGACGAGAACACGTAGAGAAAACCCTCCGCATCGATGGAGAGCGTGGGGTTGTCGTGCGCATCCTCGGTGCGCTTCTGGAGCAGCCGCACCGGCCGCGGCACCAGGCCCGTCGCGTGGTCGTAGTAGGAGACGAGGTGCTGCAGCTCGTCGTTTTTTTCCGAGACGTTGCCCGCGGAGCCGCCGAAAACGAAAAACGTCTTCCGCACCGCCGGCGCATAGATGGCGATCGGCACGTGCTGCTGCGGGTAGGTGCCGAAGCCGCCGCTGTATTTGTAGCGATGTTCGTCCTTCGTCGGCTGGTTCATATACCAGATGCCGCGGTAGCCATCGCCGGTTTGGGCGACGAGGTCGTCGGCCTTTTTCTGCTTCGGCGCGGGGGCCGTGGCAGCGGAGCCGGCGACAATGCTGCCGAGACCGAAGACGACACCGACGCGAAGCAAAGAAGCGGAGAACGAGCGCATGGCAGGGTGCGACGGTTGCAACACCGCCGCCCCGGCCGCGCGAGACTCAAAGCGCGCGCCGCACGAAAGTGCGCGGCGCGCGAGTAGGGCTTACCGCAAGAACGCCTCGGGCAAGCCGCCGTCGACCGTGACGATCTGGCCGGTGGTTTTGCTGAGGCGCTGGGTCACGAGGAGGAAATACGCCTCGGCCTGATCGGCCGGCGTGATCGGGGCCTTCGTGAGCGTGCGGTCGGCGTAGAACTGAGCCAACTTCTTCACGAGCGATTCCGTGGCCTCGTCGTCCGTGTAGGGGATGTTGTATTTCGCGAGCGAGCCGATGACGCGGTCGCGCGGGAACATCGCGCTGCCCTGCACGACCGTCGCGGGGGCGACGCCGTTTACGCGCACGAGCGGGGCGAGCTCCATCGAGAGTTCGCGCACGAGATGGTTGGCGGCGGCCTTGGAGCAGTCGTAGGCGACGCTGCCTTTTTTCGCGACGGCGGCGTTGGCCGAGGTCGTGAGGACGAGCGCGCCGCGGAGGCCCTGCTCTTTCCATGTCTTGTAGGCTTCGTCGCCGACGATGTAGCTGCCGGTGACGTTGACGCCGAAGGTGAAGGCCCACTTGTCGTCGGGGATGTGGCCGGTGGTGTCGCTCGGCCAGAAGACACCGGCGGTGACGCAGATGCTGTCGAAGCCGCCGTAGGCGAGGGCGACATCGTCGAGCATCGCGCGCACGCTGGCGCGGTCGGTGATGTTGCAGGCGAGGCCGAGGGCCGGGCCGCAGTTCGAGAGGCCCGTGCCGGCGACGCCGATACCGAGCCCGTGCTTGTCGGTGATTTCCTTCGCGGTGGCCTGCGCGGTCTCGAGCTTCATGTCCACGCACACGATGTGCGCGCCTTCCTTCACGAGGCGGTGCGCGGTTTCCTTGCCAATGCCGGAGCCGGCGCCGATGACGATGATGACCTGGCGGGCGAGTTCCTTCTCGGCGGGCATGCGCTTCAACTTCGCCTCCTCAAGCAGCCAATACTCGATGTCGAACGCCTCCTGCTGCGGGAGCGCGATATATTTGTCGATCGCCTCGGCGCCGCGCATGACTTCGACGGCGCAGTTGTAGAATTCCGCGGTGACGCGGCTCTCCGACTTGTCCTTGCCCCACGCGATCATGCCGAGGCCCGGGATGAGGACGACGGTCGGATTCGGATCGCGCATCGCGGGCGAGTTGGCGTGTTTGCACTTCGCGTAGTAGGCGGCGTAGTCGGCGCGGTAGGCGGTAAGGCCGGCGGCGAGTTTTGCTTTCAGCGCCGCGGCGTCCTCGGCCTGCGGATTCCAATCGACGTAGAGTGGCTTGATCTTCGTGCGCAGGAAGTGGTCGGGGCAGCTCGTGCCGAGTTCGGCGAGGCGGGCGGCGTCCTTGGAGTTTACGAAGCGCAGGATCTTCGCGTCGTCCTGCACGGTGCCGATGAAGCGCTTCTCCTTGGAAACCTGGCCGCGCAGCCAGGGCAGAATCGCGGCGAAGGTCGCCTTGCGCTTCGCCTCGTCGAGCGTGGCGTATTTCTGGCCGCCGAAGGCTGCGGCGTCACCGCCCTTGGCGGCGTATTTCGCCTCGATGGCGGCGGCGGCCTTTTCGATGCAGTCGAGCGTGTAGGTGTAGCAGGCCTTGTCGTCGTTGTCCCACGAGATGAAGCCGTGCTGGCCCATCATGATGGACTTAGCTTTCGGATCTTTGCGGCAGATTTCCTGCATCGCGAGGCCGAGTTCAAAGCCGGGGCGCATCCATTTCACGTAGGCCATTTCGCCACCGAAAATTTCCTGGGTGAGCCGCTCGCAGTTCTGCGAGGCTGCGATCGCGATGATCGCATTGGGGTGCATGTGATCGACGAACTTCGCCGGGATGAAGCTGTGCAGCGGCGTGTCGATCGAGGAGGCGCGGGGGTTCAGGTTGAACGTCGTGTGCATATACATCCCGACCATGTCGTCCTCGGCCTGCGACTTGAGGCCCTTGTCGGCGCGGGCGGCGTAGAGCTTTTGCAGATCGATCAGCTTCTGCTGGTAGAGCGACGAGAAATTCTCGCGCGTGCTGGTGCGCAGATCGCCGCCGGAGCCCTTGACCCAGAGCACCTCGACCGGCTGGCCCGTGAGCGGGTCCTTCTCGGTGATCTTGGAGGAGGTGTTGCCGCCACCGGTGTTGGTGATGCGCTGGTCGCTGCCCAGAAGATTGGAGCGATAGACGAGGCGGCCGCAGCCATCGAGGGAAGCGGCCTTGGCATCGTCCCAGAGGAAGTTGACGTATTTGTAGGAGCTCATGGTGAAGAAATTTTTTGGCCACGGATTGCACGGATCTGCACGGATAAGACAGGGCCTTGGAATCTATCCGTGTTCATCGGTGAAATCCGTGGTTGATCGGGTTCGGGAAAGTCAGAGGCCGAGCGCGCGCTGGCGGTAATGTTCGTCGGGGCGGCCGGCGATGCGCGCGACCTGAGTGGGGGAAAGAAACCGCGGCTTGCCGCCAGCCAGCGCGGCGGCGCCGGCAAAAATTTCCGCGGCCTTCACGCACATGAGCGTCGCCGCGAGCACGGCCTCGGGCGTCGCCCCGAGCGCGATGAGGCCGTGGTTCTCAATGAGAATCACGCGGGGTGCCCGGCCGGTGCGTTTGACGAAGGCTCGCACGGCGGAGCGGATGCCCTGCGCGAGCTTCAGACCCGGATCGAGGTAGGGCACGAGCACGCTCTCAGCACCGCAGCACACAATCTCATCGGGGCACAGCCGGCGGGTGGCAAACGCCCGCGCGTGGCGCGTGCAGAGAAGCTGGTTCACCGCGACCGGATGCGTGTGACCGACGTAGTTTACCTCCGGCAACGTGAGCAGCCACGCATGAAACATCGCCTCGACCGACGGCTTCTTCGCCGCGGGATCGACGCGCGCCGCGAGCAGTGCCGCGTCCACCGCGGCATCGGGCACGTTTTTCTTGTCCAGCAGGGCGGTGAGTTCGCCGATCCGGCATTCGGTTACGCCGAGGGGCGAGAGGGTCGCGAGATTGGAGCCGCTAGCCTTCACGAGGAACGTGTCCTGGCCGGTGCGCACCGAGGTATTGCCCTCGCCCAGAATCGCCAGCTGGCGGTCCTCGCGGCCCAAGTCGTGCGAGAGCGCGAGCAGGCGCTCAAGCGGGGCCGAAACTGAAGTTGAGGGGAGGGCGGGCACGTCGGAAAGAGACCCCGAGTGACGCAGAAACCCTTCCATAATGTCAATGATAGGTTGCAATATCTTTCAAAAACTTCCATCGCTGGAGGTGTCATGACTTCCGACGAACGCCAGACGCGCATCGCGGCCCACCTGCAGAAGGCGGAGTTTGCCTCGCTGGAGGCGCTCGCGCAGGAGGTCGGCGCGTCGGTCTCGACCGTGCGGCGCGATGTCGCCGCGCTGGCCGAGCGGGGCATCGCCCGCCGCACTCACGGCGGTGCGCGGCTCGCGCAGGCCCCGAAAGGCGACGAGTTCGTCTTTCATCTCCGCGACGCGCACGAGGTCGCGGCCAAGGAGGCCATCGGCCGCGCCTGCGCCGCCTTGGTCAAGCCCGGCCAAAACGTGATCATCGATGGGGGGACCACGTGTTTCCATGTCGCGAAGCACCTCGGCGACAAGGTCGCGCAGGTCATCACCAACTCGCTCCCGGTCGCCCACCACTTCTCCGGTTCCAACCGCCACGAGGTCCACGTCGCCGGCGGCGTGATCTACCCGCGCCTCGGCGTGCTGGTGGGGCCCGACGCCGTGCAAAGCTTCACGCGCCTCCACGCCGACCTCGCCATCCTCGGTGGCGGCGGTATCGCGGCCGACGGCATCTATAATTCCCACGCGCTCCTCGTGGACATCCAGCGCGCCATGATCGCGGCGGCGGCCAAGGTCGTCTTCTGTTTCGACCACACCAAGTTCGAGCGGCGCTCGATGTTTTTCCTCTGCGACTTCGCCAAGGTCGATGTGGTCGTGACGGATGCCAAGGCCCCCAAGTCCCTCGTCCGCGAACTGCGCGCCCAGGGCCTCGAGGTCGTCATCGCGTGACCGGCGGCCCCGGCCCCGCCGAACGCGGGCTTGAACAAAGCCGCCGCCGCCGGTTTGTTCGCGCCTTTCGTCTTCGCGCCACGTCCGCCCACTCACCACCGCCATGATCCGCATCAACGAGAACTACACCAAACTCAAGGCCTCCTACCTTTTCAGCGACATCGCCAAGCGCGTCAGCGCCTATGTCGCCGCCAATCCCACCAAGCCCATCATCCGCCTCGGCATCGGCGATGTCACTGAGCCGCTCCCCCAGGTCTGCCTCGACGCCCTTCACGCCGCGACCGACGAGATGGGCCAGCGCGCCACCTTCAAGGGCTACGGCCCCGAGCAGGGCTACGCCTTCCTCCGCGAAGCCATCGCGCAGCACGACTACGCCGCCCGCGGCTGCAAGATCGAGGCCGACGAAATCTTCATCTCCGACGGCGCCAAGTGCGACTGCGGCAACATCCAGGAAATCTTCGGCAGCGACATCCGCCTCGCTATCCCCGATCCCGTTTACCCCGTTTACATCGACACCAACGTCATGGCTGGCCGCACCGGCGCCAACGTCGACGGCCGCTACACCGGCGTCACCTACCTCGATAGCACGCCTGCCAACGGCTACGTGCCCGCCATCCCGTCCGTCGCCACCGACCTCATCTACCTCTGCTTCCCCAACAACCCCACTGGCGCCGTCGCCACCAAGGCCCAGCTCGCCGCTTGGGTCGCCTACGCGAAGCAGCACAAGGCGATCATTCTCTTCGACTCCGCCTACGAAGCCTACATCCGCGACCCGCAGATTCCGCGCTCCATCTACGAAATCGAAGGCGCGCGCGACGTCGCGCTCGAGTTCCGCAGCTTCTCCAAGACCGCCGGCTTCACCGGCACGCGCTGCGCCTACCTCGTCGTCCCGAAGACCGTCATGGCCTACGACGCCGCCGGCCAGCCGCATCCCGTCCACGCGCTCTGGAACCGCCGCCACTCCACGAAATTCAACGGCGTCGCCTACCCGATCCAGAAAGCCGCCGCCGCGATCTACACCGACGCCGGCAAGGCGCAGACCAAGGCGCTGATCGATTTCTACCTCGGCAACGCCAAGCTCATCCGCGAAGCCGTGAAGAGCTGGGGCTTCACCTGCATCGGCGGCGACAACGCCCCCTACCTCTGGATTAACACCGGCCGCGACTCGTGGGAGTTCTTCGATCTGTTGCTGAACAAGGCACAGGTCGTCTGCACCCCCGGCGCCGGCTTCGGCAAGTGCGGCGAAGGCCACGTGCGCATCAGCGCCTTCAACTCCCGCGAGAATGTCGAGACCGCCCTCGCGCGGATCGGCGCGG
Source organism: Opitutaceae bacterium (assembly GCA_030693515.1). Taxonomy (GTDB): domain Bacteria; phylum Verrucomicrobiota; class Verrucomicrobiia; order Opitutales; family Opitutaceae; genus ER46. The sequence goes on along the minus strand of JAUYAK010000012.1, from coordinate 58,043 downwards.
CGCTGAAGTAGGAGTGCCGGTCGCTTGACGGGCGCTCGCGTGACCCCAAAGGTATCACCATGAGCACCGCCACCGTGAAGGAACTGCGCCACGAGTTCCCGCGCGTCTACGCCGCCGCGCGCCGCGCTCCCGTCAAGATCACGAAACAGGGCAAGGTCATCGGCACCTTCGATGCCACGCCCGCGCCGACCGCCGACTGGACTCCGCCTGATTTCACCGCCCGCAGCCGCGCCATCCTCGGCGGCAAAAAGCGTGCGATCGACATCGTGAAACTCTGGGCCGCGCAAGCCAGTCGGTGAGCGACTACGCCGACACGTCGTTCATCGTCTCGCTGCACGTCGCGGTCGACGCCAATCACGCCCGCGCCGCGCAGTTCGCCCGTGGCTGGACCGCGCCGCCGCATCTGCCGCTCACCGACTATGGCACCTACGAGGCGACCAACGCCCTGATGCAACTCGTCGCCCGTCGCCAGCTCTCGCTCGCGGAAGCGAGCGCCTTGGTGCGCGAAATCGCGGCCGGCCAGACAACAGGAATCTTCCGACGCGCCGCGCTCGATCACCCGGCGTGGCTGCGCCGCGCGCATGAGCTCGCCGCCACAATCACGCCGGTTGCCAACGTGCGCGCGCTCGACCTGCTCCACGTCGCCGCCGCGCAACTGCTCGGCCGCACGCGCCTGCTGACCCTTGACGTGAATCAACGTCGCGCCGCGCGCGCCGCCGGATTGACGGCGCCGGAGTTGTGAAAATCGGCGCCGGCACGCCCTGATCGAAGAGGATCTTCACGTCGCCGCTGGCTCGCGCGTGCGCACGCTCGCCGCCGCAGTTAGTTGTTCACGCGACACGCCTTCATACCACGCGAGAAACTCGTCGATCGTGCCACCCTGGTCGAGGTGCTCGAAGAACGTCTGCACCGGAATCCGCGTGCCGCGAAACACCAGCGCCCCGCTCATCACCTGCGGATCCTGCGCAAAGATGCGCGCCAGATCGGAGTCGGTTTTCATGGGTAAATCCTATTGATGACACGACGTGTGGCAACCTTCCGCTCACTTCCGCAGCACCCGATCCGCGAAGTCGCAGTAGTAGCCCCAGTCCTGCGGCTTGATGTCGTGCGGGCCGGGACGAATGTGATAGGCGAGGCCGTCGCCGAACGCGGGCTGGTTCACGGGCGGTTGATCGGCGACGCTGAGACCCTTTTTTCCGAAGAGCGCATAGACGGGCTCGGCGTGCTTCGCGGAGAGGAATTCGCCGCGCGGGTCGGCCCACTTGTCGTCCTCGGCGCTGGCGACATGCACGGGCCGCGGCGCGATGAGCGCGATGAGCTCGTGCGCATCGACGGGCAGCGCGGACTCGCGGGCGTTGTAGGCGCGGAAGGCTTTTGCGAACCAGAAGGGGAACGACGTGTTGATGCGCTCCACCGTCTCGCCGTAGATGCGCTTGTTGAGCGCGGCGCCGCCCGCGCCCGAGTTGTTGGAGATCACGAGGGCGAAGCGTTCGTCCTGCGCTCCGGCCCAGAGCGCGGCCTTGCCGAGGCGCGAGTGGCCGTGCACCGCCACGCGCCGCGCGTCGATCTCGGGATCGGCGGCGAGCACGTCGAGCGCGCGGCTCAGGCCCCAGGCCCAGATGCCGATGGCGCCCCACGCATCGGGCGCACGGTCGTTGACGCCGCCGGTGCCGAGGAGCGCGGCCACATCCTGCGTGAGTCCCTCGCTGCGATCCTCGCAGAGGTCACCGTAGTAGATCGTCGCGGTGGCGTAGCCGCGGGCGACGAGGTTCTCGATGTCCCAGCGCGAAGCGTGGACGCCGCGCGTGCCCTCGGTGGCGCGGTTATTCACGATCTTGAAGTCGGCGCTTGGGCGCATCCAGCGCGTCGAAAGCGCGATGCCGGGGTCGGCGGTGACGCAGTTGTTGCCGTAATAATTGAGCCCAAGAAACGCCGGCCACGGGGCGTGCGCACCCACGGCGCCGGCCGGCTGATGGATCATAAGGTGCATCTTCGGGCCGTCCTTCTTCGCGGTGAACCACACGGTGATTTCCTTGCGCACGGCCTTGCCGCCCAGTGCGGAGCGATCGATGGCGGTGGTTTCCCAGTGCATCCCGGCGGGCCGGCCGGCGGGCGTGCGGCCAAAGACCTCGCGTGCGAACAGCTCGAGCAGCTCGGGCCGGCGACGGGCGCGCCAGTCGGCGGCGTCGCGGACGCGCGTGCCGTCGTTGAGCACGAGCGGGTCGGGGAGGGTGTAGGGAGGGACCTTGGCTTCGTCGTAGTTGAAGCCGGCGGGCTGCGCCCCGAGAGCGGCGGCGGCGGCGAGCAGAATCGTGAGCAGGGGGCGCGGGGTCATGCGGGCGACTTTGGGCGGTGCTGGGGTGCGGGCAAGCCGCGCGTGTTTTCCCTCTCGGCAAAGGAAGCGCGCCAGCTACGGTGCTCCGCTAGATGCGTCTGCCCGTCCTTCGTCTTCCGCTCGTCCTCTTGCTCGCCGCTGCTGCTTTGCGCGCGGAGGTCACGCTCGCGCCGCTGTTCTCCGATGGCGCGGTGCTCCAGCGCGACAAACCCGTGCCGATCTGGGGGCGCGCCGATGCGGGCGAGAAAATCACCGTCACCTTCGCCGGCCAGCGCCGCGAGGCCACGCCCGATGCCGAGGGCCGTTGGCTGGTCATGCTCGAGCCACTCGCCGCGGCCGCGCAGGGCGCGGATCTCACGGTCGCGGGGAAAAACACGCTCGTGTTGCGGGATGTCGTGGTCGGCGAAGTGTGGCTCTGTTCCGGCCAGTCCAATATGGAGTGGCCCCTGAGCCGCGCGGCCGACGCCGCCGCGGAGATCGCGGCCGCGAATTTCCCGCTCCTGCGCCAGGTGAAGATCGAGCGCACCGTGGCCGAGGCGCCGGCCGACACGGTGAAGACCACCGGCTGGCAGCGGGCCACGCCGCAGACCGCGGGGGCCTTCACCGCGGTGGGCTACTTCTTCGCCCGCGATCTGCATCGGAAACTCGGCGTGCCCCTCGGGCTCATCAACTGCTCGTGGGGCGGGACGCCGGTCGAGGCGTGGATGAGCCCCGTCGCGCTCGCGGGCGATCCGCGTTTCGCCGTCGTCGCCGAGCGCTGGCGGAAAAACCTGGAAGAGTTCCCCGCCGCGCAAGCCGCGCACGACGGGCGGCTCGCCGCGTGGACCAAGGCCGCGGCGGCCGCGCAGGTCCAGGGCAAGCCCGCGCACGAGGCCTTTCTGAAAAAGAATCCGCGACCCCGGCCCCCGCGCGGCCCCGGCGATCCGTGGACGCCCGCCGGCCTCTTCAACGGCATGGTCAACCCGCTGCTCCCCGGCGCGCTGCGCGGCGTCATCTGGTATCAGGGCGAGAGCAACGCCGAGCGCGCGGGCGAATACCACGCGCTCTTCGCCGCGATGATCCGGGCGTGGCGCGCGCATTTTGGACAGGGCGACATTCCCTTCTACTGGGTGAGTCTCGCCAACTACGCGGTGCCCGCCGACGGCGGTGAGCGCGGGCGCACGTATGCGTTTCTCCGCGAGGCGCAGACCCAGACGCTCGCGCTGCCCCACACCGGCCAGGCCCTCGCCATCGACATCGGTGACCCCAAGGACATCCACCCGACCAACAAGCAGGAGGTCGGCCGCCGCCTCGCGCTGCTCGCGCGGCATCGCACCTACGGGCTCATCACCGACGACACCGGGCCGACTTTCGCCGGCGCGGCGCGCGAGGGAAATGCGCTGCGCGTGCGCTTCACTCACGCATCGGGCGGGCTCATCGCGCGCGACAAACCCGTGCAGGCGCTCGAAATCGCGGGCGCAGATCGCATCTTTCATCCCGCCGAGGGCCGCATCGATCGCGACACGCTCGTCGTGCGCGCCGCCGCTGTGCGCGAGCCTGTCGCCGTGCGCTACGCCTGGACCAATGCCCCCCAGGCCAACCTCTACAACGGCGCCGGCCTCCCGGCGGTGCCGTTCCGATCCGATGCGTGGTGAGACGATCGCCGCCTGTTTGCACTCCGTGCCATAACCGGCCGCCCTGAGCACCCCGTCGCCTGCGCCTTCTTTCGCCATCTGGGTCCCGACTTTTTCCCGCCATGCACCCTGTTTCGTTCTTCCTCCGGCTCTCCTGCCTCACGATTGCCACCGTCGCATCCGGCGCGACGCTTCCGGCCCCCGATGCCGACGACGGGGGCCTCACGCTCCCGCCGGGTTTCCGTGCGCTCGTCGTCGCGGACAACCTCGTGGTCGGCAAACGCGTCGGCAACACCCCCGAGCGGCTGCGCTTCCTCGCCGTCGCGCCCAACGGCGACGTCTATGCCAAGGGCAAGACTGGTCTCATCTGGGCGCTACGCGACACTGACGGCGACGGCCGCCTCGATCTCGTGCGGGAGTTCGGCCCCGGGGACGGCGGCACGCACATCGTGTTTCATGCCGGCTACCTCTACCACTCCAGCCGAAAAAACATCTACCGCTACAAATACACCCCCGGTGAGCTCGTGCCTTCCTCGCCGCTCGAGGTGATCGTCCGCGATCTCCCCGCGGAAAAGGACCACGACGCCAAGGCCTTCGCCTTCGATGAGAGCGGCGGCATGATCGTGGAGATCGGCTCGCCCTACAACGTCTTCGCCGACGGCGACCGTCGCAAAGGCGCCAAGGGCAAGAGCGACGCCGAGGTCGCCGAGTTTCAGAAAACATACGGCGGCTTCTGGCGCTTCGATCCCGCCAAGCCCGGGCAGACGCAGGCCGATGGCACACGCTTTTCCACCGGCCAACGCCACAGCCTCGCCCTCCAGTGGCATCCGGCCTCGAAGAACTTCTTCATGGTCCAGATGGGCCGCGACAATCTCAACATCGTCGACCCCGTCCACTACGACGCACTCGATAACGCCGAGCGCGTCTCCGAAGTCATGCACCGCCTCCGCCCTGGCGCCGACCTCGGCTGGCCGCGCACCTACTGGGATCCGATCAAACAGGCGCACATGCTCGCGCCCGAATACGGCGGGGACAATTTCAAGCGCGCCGATCCCGATCGCTACGACAAGCCGGTTGTCGCTTTCCCCGGCCACTGGGCGCCGCTGCAAATGGCGCTCTACACCGGCGCGCAGTTTCCCGCGAAATACCACGGCGGCATGTTCGTCGCGTTCCACGGCTCGTGGAACCGCGCCCCGCGCGCGCAGGCCGGCTACAAAGTCGCGTTTGTGCCGTTTGATGCCGCCGGCCAGCCGACGGGCACCTACGAGGATTTCGCGACCGGGTTTCCTGGGGTGGACTACTTCGTGAACACCCGCGATGCCCGCTACCGTCCCGGCGGCGTCGCCGTTGCACCCGACGGCTCGCTCTACATCGGCGAGACGGAAAAAGGCCGCATCTGGCGCGTGATCTACACCGGCGAAACCGCTAGCCCCGCCTCAACCGAAAAAAAACCTTCCGCAGTCGGGGCGATGGCCGCCGCAGAGGCGCTCGCCGGCCTCGATACGCCGGGCGGGAAAACCTACACCCAGGTCTGCGCCGCCTGCCACATGCCCAACGGCAGCGGCGTGCCCGGCATGCAGCCCTCCCTGGCCGGCAACGCCATCGTCGCCGGTGACCCCGCGCGCCTCATCGACATCCTGTTGAAAAGCCCCGCCGCCGTCCTTCCCGCCGACCGCGAGAAATTTTCCAACGTGATGCCGCCCTTTGCCATCCTGGGCGATGCCGACCTCGCGGGCGTGATCAATTTCCTCCGCCGCAATTTCGCGCCGGGCGCCGGCGTGGTCACGGCGGAACAGGTCGCCGCCCGCCGCGGCCAATGAGGCCGGTTTACTCCTATGAAGCTCTCCCTGCCTCGCTTGCTCTCGCTATGGCCGGCGTCGTGCGCGAGCCCGTCGCCGTGCGGTATGCGTGGACCAATGCCCCCCAGGCCAACCTCTACAACGGCGCCGGCCTCCCGGCGGTGCTGTTCCGATCCGATGCGTGGTGAACGAATTGATCGCACCGTAGCGGCGGGCGTCCCTGCCCGCCGGTCTGGCGGCTCTCATGCACTCCGCGGTAGGAAATGGCCGGGAGTAGGGCAGGTCTGTGACCTGCCCTGGGAACACTCAGCGCGCGAAAGGGCAGGTCACAGACCTGCCCTACCTGGGGACCAGTCTTTTTTTCGTCAGCAAGCGCGCATCACAGCCGGTGGTGCGCCCGAGAAACCTCGGCGGGCAGGGACGCCCGCCGCTACGCGAAGCCGCCTCGCCCGGAGCGGGCTGCAACTCGCCGCTGCAGTTCTGGTCGCGCTGATGTGCGGTCAGGCGCGCGCCCAAATCGTCACGCTCGCCGCCGAGGTCGTTTCCGCCGCGCGACTGCCGCAGGCGCCCGAACACGTCGCCGCCACCGTGCGCCAGATCGAGCGCGAGGCGTTGCAAGCCGCGCCGACCGCCACGCTCGACGGCGCGCTGCGCGCGATTCCGGGCTTCAGCCTCTTTCGCCGCAGCGACAGCTTCACGGCCAATCCCACCGCGCAAGGCGTGTCGCTCCGCGGCCTCGGCCCGAGCGGCGCGAGCCGCTCGCTCGTGCTGCTCGACGGCGTGCCGCTCAACGATCCCTTCGGCGGCTGGGTGGCCTGGAGTAAGGTGCCGCGCGAAGGCCTCGCACGCGTCGAAATCGTGCCGGGCGGCGGCGCGACCGCGTGGGGTAATGCGGCGTTGGGGGGCGTGGTGCAGTTGCTCACGACTCCGGTGGCTACGCCCTCATGGCGACCCCGCAACTATGCCAGCGCGATGGCGGGCAGCTTCAGCACCCGCAGCGCTGAGCTTCTCTCTTCGCAACCCGTCGGTCGCGGCACCGTGCAAATCCTCGGTCGCGCGTTCACGACCAACGGGGTTTCGCTCATCGCGCCGGAGCGGCGCGGCGCCATCGACATCGACGCCTGGAGCCGGCACCGCTGGCTGGCGGCGCGTTGGCGCACGCCCATCGGGGACAAGCTCGAATTCACGGCAACTGCTCGCGGCTTCGAGGAATCGCGCGGCAACGGCACGCCCTACACGCGCAACGGCTCGCGGGAGAAGTTACTCTCCGCGTCGCTGGCTGCCGCGGCGGAGGAGAACTTCGCGTGGCACGCCGTCGCCTACGCGCAGGATCAATCGTTCGCCTCCACCTTCAGCGGCGTGAACGCCACGCGCAGTGCCGAGACGCCCGCAAGCGATCAATTTGCCGTCCCCGCAACGGCGTTTGGTGCCGAATGGACCGGGGTGTGGTCGCATGGCCAGGGCGCGCGCACGAGCGCCGGGGCCGATGTGCGCATGGTGCGCGGCCAGACGCGCGAGCACTTCACGTTTGCCGCGGGCAATTTCACGCGGCTGCGCGTCGCGGGTGGAAAGCAGATCGTCGGCGGGCTCTTCGCCCTGCATGAGCGTCCACTCACGGGTGAGATGACGTTTACTGCCGGCGCGCGCCTCGACCGCTGGGCCGACACCGACGGCCATCGCCGCGAAACCGATCGCGCCGCCGGCACGGTGTTCCGCAACGATCTCTACGCGGATCGCGACGGCACGGCGTTCAGCCCGAGTGCCGGGCTCGTGTGGCAGCCAAGGAGAGGTTTTCGAGTGCGCGGTAACGCCCAGCAGGCATTTCGGCGGCCCACGCTCAACGAACTGCATCGTCCGTTTCGCCAAGGAGCCAACGTCACTGAGGCCAACGCGGCGCTCCGCACGGAGCGGGTCACGAGCGGCGAAGTGGGCGCAGAGTGGATAGCACTTTTCCACCCTCCCTTCATTATCCCCCAACAAACGCTCCCGACTGGAACAATCCTCCTGCAATCGATTCCGATGCAGGCTGCGCGGCCTCTCCTCACGCTCGCCGTCACGGGTTTCCGCAACGACCTCCGCGACGCCGTCGGCAATGTCACGATCGCGCGTGGGCCGGGGACGTTTCCGATTGTCGGCACACTCGCCGCCGGCGGTCTCGGGCGGCAGCGGCTCAACCTCGATCGCACGCGCACGCAAGGATTCGAGCTTTCCGCTAAATGGTCGCCCATTGCCGCCTTCACGATTTCCGCCGATGCGCTCTTTAACGACGCCACCGTGCGCCGCGCCGCGGTCGCGCCGGGGCTCGTGGGCAAGCAGATCGCGCAGGTGCCGCGGCGCAGCGCGGCGCTCGGGGCGACCTGGCGCGCACCGGGACAGTTCACGTTTACGCCGCGCGTCCGCTGGATCGGGCGGCAGTTTGAGGACGACGAGAACCTGCTGCGCCTCGGCGAGGTCGTCGTCGCCGACCTGAGCGTGTCGCGGCCGATCACGAAGCAGATCGAACTTTTCCTCACGGCTGAAAATCTAGGCAACGCGCGCATCGAAACCGGGCGCAGCGCGGATGGCGTCGTGAATGTCGGCACGCCGCGGCTCGTGCTCGGCGGCGTGCGCGGGCGGTGGTGAGCGCGTTTTTTTCGCGCGGGAGCGTGCCTTTTTGCGGCCAATGCCTTTGCTGAGCCGTAACAAAGCGGAATAACTCAACCGATCCGCCGCTCTCACCCCCCCACGCCCATGCTCATCCGCACCCCGCCTTCCTGGGAACTCCCCGAGTCCGCCGCCACGCCCGAGTCCGTCTATCTCAATCGCCGCGCGCTCCTGAAGTCGCTCGGCTGCGGGGCCGCCGCGCTCGCCCTGGCGCCGCACGTCCTCCGTGCGACGACCGCGGGCTTCCCCACCCGCGTGAACCCAGACTACCGCGACCCTGCGCTCACGCCCACCAGCTACGAGCACATCACGAGCTACATCAATTTCTACGAGTTCGGGACTGACAAGGCTTCCCCCAAGACCAACGCCAACAAAGGTTGGAAAACCGAGCCGTGGACGGTCGAAATCACCGGCCTGATCAACAACCCTCTCAAGATCGACGCCAACGATCTCGTTGCGAAGATGGGCGGCGCCGAGCAGCGCGTCTATCGGCTGCGCTGCGTCGAGGCGTGGTCAATGGTCGTGCCGTGGGACGGCTTTCCGCTCGCGAAGCTCATCAAGCTCGCTGATCCGAAGCCGGAGGCGAAGTTCGTCACCTTCTCCACGTTCAACCCGGTCGGCGCGCCTGGTTACGCCGGCCCGGCGCTCGACTGGCCCTACCTCGAGGGCCTGCGGCTCGACGAGGCCATGCACGATCTCTCTTTCATCGCCACCGGCATCTACGGCAAACCCATCCCCAACCAGAACGGCGCGCCGCTGCGCCTCGTTGTCCCGTGGAAATACGGTTTCAAATACGGCAAATCGATCGTGAAGATCGACTTCGTGGCGAAGCAGCCGGTCAACACCTGGCAGGCGATGCAGGCGCGCGAGTATGGCTTCTACGCCAACGTGAATCCCAACGTCGATCACCCGCGCTGGACGCAGGCAAGCGAGCGCGTGATCGGCGCCGGAGGGGCCTTCGGCCTGCGGCAAAAAACGCTCATGTTTAACGGCTACGAGGCGCAGGTCGCCGGGCTCTACAAGGGCATGGACCTGCGGCGGAATTACTGATCGATTTCGATCCGGTCACAGAGGACACAGAGATGGCACAGAGGGCACGGAGAAATTCTCCTTCTGGGTTTCTCTGTGTCCTCGGTTTGGTCCTCCGAGATCTCTGTGACGAAATGATTGGCCGAATTTTTTGCCCGTGCCCTTACTCGCCAAACTCCTTCGCTCGAAGATCACGATCTGGGTCTTGCTCGTGCTGCCCGCGATCTGGGCGTTGAAGCCGCTCTTTGCGCCCGAGCCGAGCGATGCGGACCCGCTCAAGTCCACCCTGCTGCACCTCGGCCTCATCGCGTGCATCGTGCTCGTGACCGTGCTCACGTTCACCCCGTTGCGCGTGCTCTGGCCCAAGTGGGGCGTCGCGCAGGCCCTCAACCGCCACCGCCGGCTCGTGGGCGTGGGCGCATTTGCCTACGCGCTGCTGCACTTCACCGCGCACCTGCTGCACGTCTATGACGGCGGCTTCGTCACTTTCTGGAAGGAAATCCAAAAACCCTTCCAACTGATCGGCCTCGGCGCGCTCCTGATTCTCTTTGTGCTCACGATCACGAGCCTGCACGCCGCGATCCGCTGGATGGGCGGCAAGGCGTGGAAGAACCTCCACCGCCTCGCCTACGTCGCCGCCGCGCTCGCGGCCTGGCACCAGGCCGACGCGCGGAAAATTTTCCCGCTGCAGGTCGTGTGGATCTTCGGCCCGCTCGCCGTGCTCGAGATCGCACGGATCTGGAAGCAGCGCGTCACCGCGTCACCGCCGCGAGGAACCACTCCAGCGCAAACGTCGTGAGCTGGCCGGAGGGGCCGTGCAGGTTGAATTCGCAGCCGTGCGTCGCCCACGGCAGCGCCACGTAGGCGTGCGGCACGCCGGCTTCCTTTAGCTTCGCGGCGAGCCGCTCGCTGTGGCGATACCATGAGACCGCATCGAGGGTGCCATGCACGAGGAGGGTCGGCGGCGAATGCGGAGAGACGTGGAAGATCGAGCTGGCCGACTCGTAGTTGGCGCGCGCCGAATCCGGTGTGCCGCCGAGAAACCGCCGCATGAGCGCGGGGGATTTAAGCATGTCGTCCTCGTAGGTGTTCACGTAGCCGAAGATCAAATCCGACGGCGCGTAGAGCGCCGCCACCCCGCGGATCGCCGGATCGTGGGCCGTGTAGGCCACCGCCTGCGCGATCTGGCCGCCGGCCGAGCGGCCGAACAGGATGAGTTTGCCGGGGTCGATGCTCAGTTCGGCGGCGTTCGCCTTCAGGAAGGCGATCGCGGCGAGCACATCGTCGCGCTGCGCGGGCCATCTGTGCTGCGGCGCGAGCCGGTAGGAAATCGCGGCGACGGCGTAGCCCTGGCGCGCGATCCAGTGGTTGACGTGCGCGAGCTGCGTGCGGTCGCCGCTCTCCCAGCCCCCGCCGTGAATCATGACGACGCAGGGCGCACCGCGACGATGGGTCGCGTAGAAATCGAGCGGCAGCCCGGGCGCCACCTGCAAGGCTCGCATGGCCACGGGTGCCGGATCGCGATTGAGCAAGCCCTCGAGGGAAAAAGCCGGCCGGGTGACGGGCTGCGCGCCAAATGACGCGGTGAGCCGGGCCGGCAGTTCGGCTGCCACCCGCCACGCCTGCCAGGCGGGTTTCAGGAAAAAGCCGGTCGCCACGAGCGCCGGCAGGCCGACTGCCGCCGCCCAAACACCCGCACCCCCGCGAGCGAACCACGCGAAAAGCACGAGCGCCAGCGCGGCCACCGCGAGCCAGTGCCCGAACTCGCCCGCCACCACACCGAGTCGCCACGGCGACCAGTCGGGCGACTTCATCACGGTCAACAGGCTCAACGCGCACAGGAGCGCCGAGGCGAGAGGGAGAAACCAGCGCAGCATGCCGTTCATACGCGCGGGAAAGCCGCGCGGCCGCAAAATCTTTTGCACCCGTCGCGATGTTCCGTCGCGATGCCGTCCGTCATGCGTCGTCTCGACCAACTCCTTTCCAGCCTCGGGTATTGCTCGCGGAGCGAAGCGCGCGGCTGGGTGAAGGCTGGCGCCGTCACCGTGGGCGGCGAGGAGGCCGACGATGCGGGGGCGCGCGTCCGCCCGGCCGATGTCCGCGTCGACGGCGAGCCGCTCGATCATCCGGACGGCTTGCTGCTGCTGCTGCACAAGCCGCTCGGTCTCGTCTGCTCGCACGATGGGCGCGAGGGCCCGGCCGTCTATTCACTGCTCCCCGAGCGCTGGCGGCGTCGCAATCCGGTCGTCACCAGCATCGGCCGCCTCGACAAGGAGACGAGCGGCCTGCTCCTGCTCACCGATCAATCGCCGCTGGTGCACCGGCTCACCTCGCCGAAGCACAAGGTCCCGAAGCTCTACCGCGCCACCCTTGATCGCGATTTGTCTGCCGAACTCGTGACGTTGTTTGCCGCCGGCACGCTGTTGCTCGACGGCGAGAAGGCGCCGTGCGCGCCCGCGGAGCTGCGGATCGTGGCGCCGCGTGAGGCGGAGCTGGTGCTCACCGAGGGCAAATACCACCAGGTGCGGCGGATGTTTGCCGCGACCTGCGGCGCGACGGTGCTGACGCTGCACCGCGAGCAGTTCGGCGATCTTACCTTGGGGGATCTGGCGCCGGGGGCCTGGCGGGAACTGCCGCTGGATATTTTTAACCACTAATCCGAGCCACAATTTCAGGGAATAATTGGGAATCGATTCCCCTCATCCCGCAAAATTGGGGCTTGGATGAGGGATCAGAATGAAGTCTTGGCGGCGGCGCGCGTTTGCGTGAGCTTCGCCCCACTTTATGTATGAATTTCCTCTCACCGGCGCGCAGAAGTCCCATCTCCGCGGCCTCGGCCAGACGCTCGAGGCCCGCCTGAAGATCGGCAAGAGTGGGCTCACGCCGGAGTTTCTCGCCGAGTTCCAAAAGCTCCTCCGCGCGGACGAGCTCGTGAAACTGCGTTTCCTCGCGGCCGAACGTGCGGAGCGGGCCGCCCTCTGCGAGAAGATCGCCGACGAGGGCCGCTGCGTGTGCGTCGGCGCCGTCGGGCACACGGCATTGTTCTATCGCCAGCATCCGGAGCCGAAGGCGCGGAAGGTGACGCTGCCGTGATTTGGATGCGGGCGGTCCGGTCCGCTCTGATGCGGTAGGGCCCGAGCTTGCTCGGGCCTTTCTCGTTTAGAACGGCGGCGAGCAAGCTCGCGCCCTACGTTTGGCGCAGGCTCAGAACTGATACCCGACGACCGTGCTCTTCCCCTTGAAGTGGAAGACGCGGTTCATCGGCTCATCGACGGTGTAGTCCGGCTCCTTTTCCTTCAGCACGAGTTCGCGGTCGGTTTCGCCCGTGGCGAGGTTTACGCCGACGACGCCGATATCCTTCTCCACCTTGGTGAGAATGTAGGTGTAGGCCTGCGAGGATTTCGATCCGCCGGCGCGGCGCGCGGCCTTTTCGGTGTAGGCGTTGTAGCTGCCGAGGTTGCTGTGGATCGTGTTCACGCCGCTGTTGTAGCCGCTGGAGCCGAAGCCGCCGCCGGCGGCGGCCTGGCCGTTGCCATAGACGGCGGCGGCGGCGGTGACCGCAAACATCGCGATGTTGCCCAGTGCCTCGCTGGGTGCGGCATAAAAGAGAGACCAGTGGGAGGTCTTGGCCACCGGATCGAATGCGAGCAGGTGCTGCTTGCCCTGCACCACCACGCCGCCATCCGGGCGGAGGTTCACCGCGACGGGCACGTCGAGCCGGCCCTTGCTGGCCGAGGCTACGCCCTTCACCAAGCCACTCACGCCGCCGAGCGCGCCAAGGCCGATCTTGGCGACACCGCCGACGCCCATCTTCTTCTTGAACTCGATGGGGGACTTGAAGGCCTCGGCCGGCGTGGCCCCGGAGGCGTCGATGCCGTAGACGTTCGCTCCGTCGGCAAACACCACCGTCTTGGTCGCAGCAATCACGACGAGGTTGGTGATGCCCTCCTTGGCCTGATCGAAATGGTAGAGCGATTTTCCGTCCGCCGGATCAAGGACGATGACGCCGAGCGGCTCCTTGAGGGTGGCGTTTTTCCCGTCCGAGAAATTGCCGCCGTAGCGTGAGAAGATTTTCCCGCCCACGATCTCGAGCTGGGCGACGATGGCGTTGTCGCGCGCCTTGAGCAGGCCGGCGTAGTCGGAAATGCGGTCGCTCGTCCACAGCGTCGTGCCGTCGCGGCGGTTGATCGCGTAAACGCTGCCGCCCCCGGCGCCGTAGATGCGGTCGCCGTCGATGCGCAGCGGCGCGTAGGTTTTCTTCAGGCCCTTGGCGGCCGGCGGAAACTCGACGCCCCACTTGACCGCGCCCGTCGTGAGATCGATGCAATGCACACCGAGGTAGCCGACATACATCTCGTCCCCGTCCACGATTGGATCGTGGTAGCCGGAGAGGTCCATCGTGGGGATGAATTTCCCGCTGTTGTCGGCGAGGTGGAGCGGGATGCCGCCGGGCTTGGTTAACTTCACAGCCCACTTCTGCGCGCCGGTCGCGAGATCGTGCGCCATGAACCAGACGCCGTTGTCCTTTTGATCCATGGTGTTCACCACAAACACGACGAGGTTCTTCTCCGGCACGGGGATCGTGCCTTGGTATTGGGCGAGCATCTGCGGCGCGGTCCAGAGGGTCTGGCCGGTGAGGTAATCGACGGCGAGGAACGTGACCTTGCTGTTCATCATTCCGTCGAAGGTGTTGCAGATGAGGACGGGCGTGCCGGGGATTTCGCGGGCGTTGTGGCGATTGGTTTTCTTGAGGTCGTCGCGTCGCCACGCGATTTTGCCGTCCTCCGGGGAAATGGCTACGACCGCGGCGTCGGTGCCGACGAGGAGCGTGCCGAGGCCGGTGAGCTGGTGCCACTTGGCGTCGCCGCCGAGCGGGGTGGACCAGAGCGGTTTGGCGGCGGAGGCGGCGGACAATGGCGAGCTGATCAAAGCCAGCGCGAGGCAGCCGGCGGACAGGGGGGCGAGTTTCATGGAAGGAAAAAGGTGGAGGCGAACGCGCCATCTTCGCTGAAACCCGGCCGCCGGGGAATACGCAGGTCTGCGTAGGCGGGGCCGCCGCCGGTCGTGGCCTGGTTTCCCTTGTCATCGCGCGGAGCGCTCCGTCGCGATCCAGCTAGCCTTGGGCCGGTGAGGGAATGACCCTTGCCAACGCCGTGCGATGGCGAGTTACTGACGGTCGCGCCATGAAGGTTTCGCCCGCACTGACTCCACCGTGATTGCCGCCGCCCACCCGGGTCGTGCGGCACGCGTGGCGTGCTGATCGAAAACTTCTTTTTCTCCTTCCGGCATAGGGCCGACGTTCGTCCGCCGCAGTCCCGGGTCAGGCTCGCCTCCCCGATTTTACGCGCGTCTGGCGGCCGCGCCCGTCGCTCGCCTTTTCCTTTTTCAACTCATGTCCCAGCCCAGCTATTTTCACACGTGGTTCTCCAACCCCGTCCGCGACATCGTCGCCGGCGCGGTCGTGGCCCTTGCGCTCATCCCGGAGGCCATCGCGTTTTCCACCATCGCCGGCGTCGATCCCAAGGTCGGTCTCTACGCCTCGTTTTCCATCGCGGTCACCATCGCCTTTGTCGGCGGCCGTCCCGGCATGATCTCCGCGGCGACCGGTGCGATGGCCCTGCTCATGGTCAGCCTCGTCAAGGAACACGGCCTGCAATACCTGCTCGCCGCCACGCTCCTCACGGGTGTGCTCCAGCTCGTCGCCGGTTTCTTCAAGCTCGGCGACTACATGAAATTCGTCTCGCGCTCGGTCGTGACCGGTTTCGTCAACGCCCTCGCGATCCTGATCTTTCTCGCGCAGCTCCCTGAGTTTAGCGGCCAGGGCTGGCCCATGTATGCGATGGTCGCGGCCGGTCTCGCGATCATCTACGGGCTTCCGCGCTTCACCAAGGCCATCCCTTCGCCCCTCGTCTGCATCGTGGGCCTCACCGCGTTCGCCCTCATCGTGAAGCCCGGTCTGCGCACGGTCGGCGACCTCGGCCAGTTGCCCTCGGCGCTGCCGGATTTCTTTTTCCCCGATGTGCCTTTTACGTTCGAGACGCTGCGGATCATTTTCCCCTACGCGCTGCCGCTCGCCGTCGTCGGGCTCCTCGAATCGCTCATGACCGCCGCCATCGTCGATGATCTCACCGACACCGCGAGCGACAAGAACCGCGAGTGCTCCGGCCAAGGCATCGCCAACCTCGTCGCCGGTCTCTTCGGCGGCATGGCCGGCTGCGCGATGATCGGCCAGTCCGTGATCAATGTGAAATCCGGCGGCCGCGGCCGGCTCTCCGCCTTCGCCGCCGGCGTCCTCCTCCTCATTCTCATCGTCGCCCTCGGCGACTGGGTGAAACAGATCCCGATGCCGGCGCTCGTCGCCGTGATGATCATGGTGTCGATCGGCACCTTCAACTGGGCCTCGTTTAAAAATTTCCGGGTCTATCCCAAGTCCACCAGTCTTGTCATGGTCGCCACCGTCGCGGTCGTCGTCGGCACGCACAACCTCGCCCTCGGCGTCGGTGTCGGCGTCCTCCTCAGCGCGCTCTTCTTCGCCCGCAAGGTCTCCCAGCTCCTCGATCTCACGTCCACGTTGTCACCCGACGGCACCGAGCGCACCTACGTCGTCCGCGGCCAGCTCTTCTTCGTGTCCGCGAGCACCTTCGCGGACGCCTTCGATTTCCGAGAGGTCCTGAAGAAGGTCCGCATCGATGTTTCGCAGGCCCATTTCTGGGATCTCACGTCGGTCGGCGCCCTCGACAAAGTGGTCCTCCGCTACCGCCGCGAAGGCGCCGAGGTCGAACTCGTCGGCCTGAACGAAGCCTCCAAGACCCTCGTCGATCGCCTCGCCCAACACGACAAACCCGGCGCCATGGATCAGGCCGCTTCCCACTAAAAACCGACCCCACCCACTACCATGTCCACGATCCTCTCCTGCACCGACGGCTCCCGCTACGCCCCCAGCATCTACGATCACAGTGCGTGGGCCGCGCGTCGCATGGACGCCACCGTCCGGGTCCTCCACCTCCTCGATCCGCATCCGGTCACGCCAGTCACCGCAGATTTCTCCGGCGCCATCGGGCTCGATGCGCAAGCCGCGCTCACCGCGGAACTCGTCGCCCTCGAGGCCGCGAAGAACCGCGTCGCCCAGGCCCGCGCCCAGGCGATCGTCGCGGACGCCCGCGCGCATTTCGCCCGGGCCGGCCTCTCCGCTGTCACCGCCGAAGCGCTGCACGGCACGCTCGCCGAATCCATCGGCGAACTTGAGGAGACCGCCGACCTCGTCGTCCTCGGCAAACGCGGCGAGCACGCCGATTTCGCCAAGGGCCATCTCGGCAGCAACCTCGAGCGCGTCGTGCGCAGTTGCCACCGCCCTGTCCTCGTCGCCTCGCGCGCCTTCCAGCCCATCGCGCGCTTCCTCCTCGCCTACGATGGCGGTCCGAGCGCGAAAAAAGCCGTGGCCTACGCCGTTGCGCATCCGCTCCTCCGCGGCCTCGACTGCCACCTCCTCGCGGTCGGCGCGGCCAACTCCGCCCTCGCGGCCGATCTTGCCGCCGCGCGCGACCAACTGTTTGCCGCCGGTTATGTCGTGCAAGCCGATCTGGTCGCCGGTGGGAACGTGGAGGAGGTCATCACCGCGGCCGTGAAAAAAGAAAAAACCAGCCTGCTCGTCATGGGCGCCTACGGTCACTCCCGCATCCGCCACCTGATTCTCGGCAGCACGACCACGACGATGATCCGCACCGTGCCGATCCCCGTGCTGTTGTTTCGCTGAAACGCCCCTCTCGGGGAAATCTCCCGCGTCGCCCGTTTCCAAGCCGTTCAGGGCTGCGCTGGCACGCCTATCCCCGCGGCGGCGAGAAACTGCGGCCTGCGCGTTGACCTGCGCGGGCCATTGCCCCGAGGATCGCGGTGCCGCCATGCCGCCAAGCGACTACCTACCCGGTTTCATCCGGGCCCGCCTCGAAGGACGCGACACCCTGCGCCGCGCCATCGGCAACTCGTTCTGGCTGTTTGCCGACCAGATCCTGCGCATGGTGCTGGGCTTGGTCGTGGGCGTGTGGATGGCGCGGCACCTGGGGCCGGAGAGTTTTGGCTGGCTGAACTACGCGATCGCGATGGTCGGAGTCGTGGGGTCGCTCACGTCGCTCGGCGTGGGGCCGGTCGTGGTGCGCGAGCTGGTGCATGCGCCGCACGCGGCCGCCGGCTGGCTGGGGACGACGTGGGCGCTGCGCGCGGCGGGCGCCGCGGTGGGCTTCCTGGCGTGCGTCGTGATCGCGATGCGGCAGGACGCTCCGGCGGGCACCCTCATCCTGATCGTGGGCGCGGGACTCGTGGTGCAGGTGCCCGAGATCGTGGACCTGCTGTTCCAAGCGCGCGGCGAATCGAAGGTCTCGGCCTGGGTGCGCATGAGCGCGTGCGTGGGCGCCAACGTCCTCAAAGTGGGCCTCATCCTCGCGGATGCGCCACTGGCCTGGTTCGCCGCGGCGGGCGTGGTGGAGCTGGGCCTGGCCGCCATCGGCTGGTGGTGGGCGGCGCGGCGCGCGGGGCACCGCTGGTCGCAGTGGCGGCCGGAGCGCGCCCGGCTCGGCGCGCTGCTGCGGGAAGGCTGGCCGCTTACGCTGTCGGGCTTCGCGATCACGACGCAGGCCTATGCGGACCAGCTCGTGCTCGGGCTGCTGCTCGGCGGCGAGGAGCTCGGGCAATATTCCGCGGCGCTGCGGATCGTGAGCGTCTGCGCGTTTGTGCCGATGGTGGTGCAGACGGTCGCCGCGCCGGAGATCGCGCGGGCGAAGCGCGACGACGAAACGCTTTACCGGCGGAGGCTGCACAGCCTTTATCGGCTCATGCTCGGCATCTTTGTCCTCACGGCTGTCCCGCTCGTGCTGCTCGGCCCCTGGGCGGCACACCTGCTCTACGGCGGCGCGTATGCCGGCGCGGCGACGCTGCTCCCGTGGCTGGCGTTCCGGCTGTTCTTCACCAACTACGGCGTGGCTCGGAGCATCTTCGTGACGAACGAGGGGCTGTTCCGCTTTGCGCTCGTGACCTCGGTCGCGGGCGCGGCGCTCAACCTCGCGCTCAACTTCGCGCTCGTGCCGCACTGGGGCGCGCGGGGTGCGATCGTGGCGTCGTTTGCGTCGTTTGCGCTGACGATTTTCGGCCTCGAAGTTTTTGAGGCGCGCGCGCGCGGCAATCTCCGCCTGATGCTGCGCGCGATTTTCCTGCCGTGGCGGCCGTTTGCCGCCTGACCCGCCATGGGACTCTACCGCATGGGGCCGCCCGAAGCCCTCCTCCTCGCGCTGAAAGCTCGTCTGCGCCTCGATGATTTTGTCGAGACCGGCACCTACCGGGGCGACACCGCGGCCTGGGCCGCGGCGCATTTCGCCCGCGTCGCGACGATTGAGCTTTCGCCCGAATATCACGCGGTGGCAGTCGCGCGGTTTCGCGCGGAACCGCGGGTGCGGGTGCTCCTGGGTGATTCAGGAACTCAACTGCGAGAAGTCGCGGCGGCGCTGCCCGGTCCGGCGATTTTCTGGCTCGATGCGCACTGGAGTGGCCTCGACACCGCGGGCCGCGAGACCGAGTGCCCGCTGCTCGCGGAGCTCGCGATCCTGAACGCCGCGCCGGCCACGCACACGCTCCTCGTGGACGACGCGCGGCTCTTCGCCGCGCCGCCGCCGCGGCCGCATCGTGCGGAGCTGTGGCCGGACCTCGGCGCGGTGCTCGATGCGCTGCGCGCCGTCGGCCGGCGGCACGTGGTGATGTTCGAGGATGTGCTCATCGCCGTGCCGGTGGCTGAGCGCGACTTCCTCGCCGGCTGGCTGCAGGACGCGCTGGCGGCGGCGCGCGTCCAGGGGCCGGTGCGACGCTGGAGAAAAAAAATTGGCCGCGCGATCGCGGGCGGCGGGCCCGTCGTATGAAACCGCGCGAGCGCTCTCCGTTGTGGCGCCGCGCCGTCCGGCTGGCGGCGCGGCAGCTTTTCCGCCTCGCCGAAAACAACGACGACCCCCGGATGGAGCGCAACGGCGAGGCGTGGCTCCTCCGCGCGTTGCTCGCCGCGCATCGGGCCGCCGGCGCGGGCCGGCCTTTCGTCGCGATCGACGGCGGGGCGAATCGCGGCGACTACAGCCGCGCGATCTTCGCCGCGGCGCGCGCCGCAGGCTTGGCGGCGGAGGTGCATGCCTTCGAGCCGGCGCCGGCGTGCGTGGCGGCGCTGCGCTCGGCGTTTGGCGCGGAAAAAGGCTTTCACCTGGTCCCGCACGCGTTGAGCGATCGGGCGGGCGAGGCGACGCTGCACGACGGCCGCGAGGGGAGCAGCCAGGCCTCGCTGGTCCCGCGCGCGGAGCATGCCGGAGGCTCCGCCGCCGCGATCACGGTGCCGCTCGCCCGGCTCGACGATTATCTCGGAGCGCAGGGGATTACCCGTGTCGACCTGCTTAAGCTCGATGTCGAGGGGCATGAGCTGGCCGCCCTGCGCGGGCTCGGCGATCGCCTGCGGCCCGGGGAGGTTGATGCGATCCAGTTCGAGTATGGCGGGGCGGCGCTGGATGCCGGCACCACCCTGCGCGATCTCTACCGACTGCTGGAGGCGCGCGGCTACGTGCTCGCGAAACTGTTTCCCCGCGCGCTCGAGCGGCGCAGTTACCGTCCGTGGATGGAGCACTACGCCTACGCCAACTATGTCGCCCTAGCGCCGCGTCCGCGCCCTGCCGCATGACCCGCCGGCCGCATCAAATCATCTACACGCACGGCGGCGGCCGGCTTGGGAACCAGGTGCTGCGCTTCGCCCATTGGATCGCGTGGGCGATGGAAAACGCGGGCGAGGTGGAAGTGCTGAATCTGGCCTTCTGGCCGCACGCGCGGGATTTCGCGGTGTGGCGCACGCATCCCGGCTGCGTGTTTCCGTTGCGCGCCGGACGCGCGGATCGGCTGGCAACGATGGCACCCCGATTGTGGCGCGCATTGGAAAAAAACAGCCGCCTCCCGCGCGCGGTGCAAGCAGCCGGCCGGAGGTGGCCGGGCTGGCAGGCCGTCGATCTTGACATTGTCGGCGAGGAGCAGCTCGCGCTCGACGCGGACTTTCTTGCACGTGTGAAGCGCCGGAGGGTGACGACCTGCTGTGGTTGGGAGATTGCCAACTGGCCGCTAGTCGAAAAACACGCGGCGGCCGTGCGGGAACTTTTTCAGCCCGCGGCGGAGCACCGTGCGGCCGCGGTCGGTTTCATCTCCGGCCTGCGCCGCGCGCACGACCTCGTGATCGGGGTGCAAATTCGCCAGACCGACTACCGCGCGTGGCACGACGGCCGGTTTCATTTTTCGACCGAGCGGTATGCAGCGTGGCTGAGGGATTTAGTGGCGCTGCATCCGGACCGGCGCGTGGCGTTTGTCGTGACGTCGGAGGTGGCGCAGGAACCGGCTCGATTCGTTGATTTGCCGGTGTTTTTCGCCGGCGGCTCGGCCAACGCCGGCGGTGACGCCATTCGCGGCTGGGCCGAGCTGTCGCTCTGCGATCTGATCGTGAGTCCGCCGAGCACCTTCTCGGCGACGGCGGCGTTTCTCGGTGGCGTGCCGCTCTGGCCGCTCGGGGCGGCGGACCAGGCTATGGCGCGGGATCAGGTTTTCTCCGGCGGAATCGTGGCGGCGGCCCGGCACCCGATTTTCTCTCTGGCGGTAAAATGATGCGTGATTCCCCGCCCATCCCTGTCGTGCTTTTCGCCTACGCGCGGCCCGATCATCTCGGGCGCACACTTGCGAGCCTGCGTGAGAACGCCGTGCCGCGGATCGTTGCGTTCGCCGACGGCGCCAAAGGCGCCGCCGACGCTGGCCGCGTCACTGAGGTGCGCGCGCTGCTGCGTGCGATTGATTGGTGCGAGGTGAGTTTGACTGAGCGGGCGCAGAATCTCGGCCTTGGCCGCAATGTGCTCGCGGGTGTGACCGAGGTAGCGGACCGGCACGCGGCCTTTGTCGTGTGGGAAGACGATTTGATCGCGGTGCCCGGCACCTACGAATGGATGTGCGCCGCGTTGCGGCGCTATGCAGACGACCCGCGCGTGATGAGCGTGACCGCGTGGACGCACCCGCGCGTGACGCCGCGCGATGTCGGTGCATCGCCCTATTTCGACGGTCGCGCCGAGTGCTGGGTCTGGGGCGCGTGGGCGCGAAGCTGGAAGGGCATGAACGACCAAACTGCACTGGAAAAACTCGCGACGGTGGCCGCCCCCGCCGCCTACGGGGCCGATCTGCCGATCATGGCGGAGCGCGAAGAGCGGCAAAACATCTGGGCGGTGCGCTGGCTCTACCACCACCTCCAGCACGGCGGACTCTGTGTGCGGCCCCCGTGGTCGATGGTGGAGCACTTCGGCTTCGACCCGCTGGCGACCAATGCCGCTGGTGCCACCGCCTGGGCCAATCCTCCGCTTCGTGCCGCCGCGCCGATTCCTGCCGCTTGGCCGGAATCCCGCGAGCATCCAGCTTGTCGTGAGCGCTGGGAGGCGGCGAATGCCGCCGGTTGGCTCGGTCGCTGGCGACGGCTGATGGTCAGACTCGGGTTTGCATGAACGCAGCGTGGCCAAAAAAACTGAAGCATGCCGTGCCTGCGCCTTTGCGGCGGTGGCTGCTCCGCCGTTGGCACGGCGCGATTTTCTCCGGGGATTTTTCCTCGTGGGCGGCCGCGCGCAGGGCGTCGGGTGGCTACGATGCCGAGGTGATATTCGAGCGGACGCTGGCGGCGGCTCGCGCGGTGCGCGACGGCCACGCGACTTGGGAGCGTGACACGGTTTTGTTTCACGCTCCGGCGGTTCACCAACCGCTGCTGGACGCTTTGCGGGTGAGCGCAGCGGCAGCAGGCGGGCGGCTGAGCTTGTTGGATTTTGGCGGCGCGCTCGGCAGCACGTGGGGGCAGCACCGCGCGTGGCTGACCGATCTCGCCGAGGTGCGCTGGAGCGTGGTGGAGCAGCCGCGGTTGGTCGAAGTCGGGCGCCGGGAGTTTGCCGCCGGCCCGCTGCGTTTTCACGAGACGATCGACGCGTGTTGCGCGACGGAGAAGCCCGACGTCGTGCTGCTTTCCGCCGTGTTGCCCTACCTCGAGGAACCACACGCGTTGTTGCGGGACATCGCGCGCCGGGGGTTTTCACGGGTCATCATCGACCGCACGGGATTCGTGGGCCGCGGTCGCGATCGGCTTACAGTGCAGCGCGTGCCGTCGTCGATTTATCGCGCGAGTTATCCCTGCTGGTTTTTTGACCGGGAGAAACTGTTGCAACCGTTTGCCGTCGGCTGGCGGGTCGCGGCGGAGTGGCCGACCTTCGATCGGGCGGACATCGCTGCGGACTATCGCGGGCTCCTGCTGGATAAAATCGGCCCATGAACCACTACTGCACCTACTTCGATCGCGGGTATCTGGCGCAGGGCGTCGCGCTCTGGCGGTCGCTCATGCGCCATGATGCGGCGGCGCAGCTCACGGTGCTGGCGCTCGACGACGAGACGGTCGTCGTGCTGCGCGCGATCGGCGGGGAGCGGTTGCGCGTCGTCGAACTCGGCACGCTTCTCGCGGCCGATCCGGAACTGGCTGCGGCAAAGGCGACGCGTCCGCACACAGAGTTCATCTATGCGCTTACGCCGTGCCTTGTGAGTCACCTGCTGACCGTCGACCACAAGATCCAACGGCTCGCCTATCTCGACGCCGATTTGTTTTTCTTCTCCGACGCGGCGCCGATCTGGCGGGAGCTGGGCGGCCACTCCGTGCTGGTCACGCCGCATCGCTATCCCCCGTGGCACGACGACTCCGCGCGCTATGGGCGGTTCAACGTGGGCGTTGTCGCGTTTCGCCGCGACGCCGCGGGGCGCGCGTGCCTCGACTGGTGGCGGGAGCAGTGCCTCGCCTCGACGGCGCTGACGGGCGACGGCGCGTGCTTCGGTGATCAGAAGTATCTGGATGAATGGCCCGCGCGCTTCGCCGGCGTGGCGGAATGTGCGCACCCGGGCATCAACGCCGCGCCGTGGAACTGGGCGCGGCATCATTTCACTTTCGACGCCGCGGGCGGCGTGCGCGTGGATGGCGCGTCGCTCGTCGTGTTTCATTTTGCGCAGTTCAAGCGCATCAGCGCGGCGTGGTTCGACTCCGGTCAGCTCGAATACGGCGTCATGCCGCGCGCGCTGCGTTCGCGGCTCTACGGGGAATATTGGGCGGCCCTCGAAAGCGCGGAGACGGAGATTCGCACGCGGCTGCCGGGATTTGCGATCACGCGGCGGGGCTGGCGGGCGTCGCTCGGTCCGTGGCATCTCGCGGTGCTGCGGGCTTTCTGGGGCCAGTTCTGGTGGCGCGCCGGTGCGCAGTGGATCGCGGGACGTTGCGGCTTCGGGCGTTTCTCGGGTCGAGCGATGGGTTGTTATCGGCGCTGGCGGAGAGGAGGAAAATGAAACTCCTCGTCGTCACTCCCACGCTCGGTGAATCACCGTGGCTCGCGGAGACCGTCGCGAGCGTGGCGACGCACGCCCCGGGGGCCGCCCATGTCCTGGTGGCTCCGGCTGCGGCTGTCGCCGCGCTGGCGGCGCGTTTCCCGGCGTTGCGGGTCTTGCCTGAACCTGGCGGCGGCATGTATGCGGCCATCAATGCGGGCCTCGCGGCGGCGGAGGGGTGGGAAGCATTCACCTATCTCAACGACGATGATATGCTGCTGTCGGATTTTTCCACGGTGCGGCAGGCTGCGGCGGCCGCTGTGGCCGGCGGCCGGCTGCTGATCGCGTATGGGGGCGTGCGACTCATCGATGCGCGCGGCCGCCGGCTCGGCGCCATTCCGATCTCGCCCGCGCCGGAGCTGAACCGCGCGCTCTATGCGCAGCGGCTCGAGCCGGTCTATCAGCACGGCACGATTACGACGCGCGCGGTGGTCGATGCCGTCGGCGGGTTCGATTCGTCCTTCCGATTCTGCGGCGACTCGGAATTTTTCGCGCGCGCGTGCCTGCAGGGGATTCCGTTTGCCTGTGCCACGCGCGGGGCGGCGGCGGCGTTTCGGCTGCGGCCGGGACAGGCGACGAAAAACCGCGCCGCCATGATCGCGGAGCGCACGCGCGTGGATGAAAAACTCGGGCTGTGCGCAGCGTTGCCGGCCGCGGAACTGCGGCGCGCGCGGCGCCGCTTTCGCTGGTCCAATCTCGCCATCTACGCCGAGCGCATCGCGCGGCATGGGTTCGTGACCTTCGACGAACTGCTGGAGCGGGGCGGTTAATCGTAGCCGCTGGCCGCGAATACCGGATGGTCCGCCCGCGCGAACGCGAGGTCCATTTGCCAGAGCGCGCCGTCGCGCGGGCGGCGCATCGGGTCGGCGAGGTCGAGGCAGCGGAAGCCGCGCGCTTCGAGCCAGGCGCAGAGTTCGTGGAAACGCAGGCTGCCCGGCGTGAGCTGGAAATTGTAGGCTTCGATCACGAGCAGAGCGGCGGACTCCAGCGTGCGCGCGGCGCCGGCGAGCACGGGCAGCTCGAAGCCGTGGGTGTCGAGCTTTACGCCGAACGGCCCCGGGAGCTTTCGTTCCTGCACGACGCGGTCGATGGTCTCCACGGGCACGGTGCGGGTGCCCGTCGTGCCGGGCGCGGCGACCCAGCTGCCGTCGAGCCCGGGATCGATGGCAAACGAGACGTGGCCCGGCGCCGCGCCCGCCGCCGCGGCCACAATCTCGAAACCAAACTTCGCCCGCAGTGTGGCGAGCGCCGCCTGCCGCTCCGCGAGCGGCTCGAAGAGGGCGAACCGTGCCGCGGGATAGTGCCGCCGTGCGCGCCGCGACCACGATCCGTCCGACGCGCCCACATCGATCCACGTGGCGATCCCGGGGCCGTGGGCGGCGGCGCGGGCGAGGAGCCCGTCCATCTCGAAGGCCCGATCGCGGCGCGCGAGATGCAGCCCGAGCGGGTGGAACACGCAGTTGGCGGCGCGGCGGAGGCGTTGTTTGAGCGATTCAGCCATGGGTGGGAAAAGGCGCTTACGGGGGCGGCGCGGCGGCCTTGAGCCGGAAGAGCGTTTGTGCCGGGCCGGCGAAGGGCTCGGGCCGGTAGGGCACACGCAGCGCTGGCGCATAGGCGCGTGCGAGCAGCGCGCGCAGCGGCGGGCTCGCGCATTCGCCCACGAGCACAAAGGGCGGCGGATTCTGATCCAACTCGGCGAATGCACGTGTTGCCGTGGCGGTGAATGCTGGACCGAAGAAGCCCGTGCGGCTGACGGCAAACACTTCGTCGCCCATGTCCACCCGTTCGCCACGGTAGACCGTCTTGAAGAGATGGTAGTCCTCGCTGTGGATTGGCGCACCAGCAGCGGCCTCGCGACAGGCGGCGAGGAACGCGTGCGCCGGCTCCATCGAGCGCGCCAGCGTGACGCATTGCGACCAGGTGCCGATCCACGGCAGCCCGGCCACGAGCACCGCCGGCAGCGCGAGCCGCGCGATTCGCCATGGGAGGTCATTCCACGCCACCGCGCGCGCGAGATGGAAGGCGAGCAGCGTGTAGAACGCGGCGTAGTAGTGCAGGCCGCCTCCGCCGTGATTCAGCCAGTAGGCGACACTGCAGGTGAGGCCAAGCAGCGCGAGCAGCGGCAGCCAGACCCACGCCTGGATGCGCCGCGGCACCCGCTTTGTGGGAAACACGAGCCCAAGCGCCACCAGTGCGATCAGGCCCGCGTGCACCAGCGCGTGCGACCTCGCCAGCGCGCCAGGCACGAGGGCAAACGCCGGCGCCTGCGTCGTGCCCCATCCGCTGGCGGAGGTGAAGAAACCGAAGAAGTGCCGCCAGTAGAGATCGAGATCGCCGCGAAACTGGCCCAGTAGAATCGCCGCCACCGGCCCGGCGAAGCCGAGCCCCTGCGCCAGCGCGACCTTGCCCACCGCAGCCCACCGGGTGCCGGAAGCTGAGCCGGTGATCGTCTCCAGGCCGAATCCCACCAGCACCGCGCCCACGGCGGGGAAGTTGCGCCAATTGGCCGCCAGCGACAGCGCACCTAGCGCGGCCATGGCAGCGTGGCGCAGCAGCGGGCGCTCCTCGCTGGGGGCCGGTGCGAGTGCCAGCATGAGTGCGAAAAGAAAAAGCGCCGTCGGATCGGATCGGCCGAGCAGAAAGTGCGGGGGTTGCAGCCCGAGGAGAAACAGTTGCAGGCCCGCGGCCCAGCCCAGCGCGGCGCGCGGCGCGCCGGGGACCGCGCGCCGCAGGGCGAGCCAGAGACCGAGCGGCAGGAGCAGCACGAAGGTGCGGGTGACCGCCGCTGGCGCCAGCCACGGCAGCGCCGCGGCGATCGCGTGCTTCAGCACGGGATCGAGCGGGCCGTGATTCATGTTCACAAAGGCCACCTGCGTGTGGTCGTAGAGTGGCACCCCGGCGCGCAGCGCCAGCACGTGCAGCCACGCCGTGCCCTCGCGCAGTTCCAGCTCGAGTGGGAATGCCAAGGCCAAGAGGCACGTGGCCAACGCGAGCGCCACCATCGCGGCGATCACGACCCAGGTGGCGGCGGTGAGGGCGCGGGGCTCAGTCATGCGTCGCGATCCGAACGATTTTTTTGCGGACCCAACGGACAACCGACAGCGCGTCCCAGCCGAGGCTGCGCCAGGCTGGGCCGTGCCGGTGGCGCACCGCGATCTCCTCGCGGTAGCCGCGCCACGCGCCGCGGTCGCTCAGGCCGCCGGTTCCGCAGATCGCGAGGCGCACCGGAATCGGCGCGAAGCGCACGCCCCGCTGGCGGAGCCGCAGGTTGAAATCGTAGTCGGCCATCACGGCGAGCGCGGGGTCGAAGCTGCCGTGGTCGCCAAAGAGCGCGCGGCGGTAGAGCGCCGCCTGATGGTGCACGAAATTCCGCGCGAGCGGACTGGCCGCGGCATCGAACCGGTAGATCCGGCCATCGGCGAACGCCGCCTCGCCGGCCACCACGCCGGCCCCGGTGCCGCGCGCGTGGGCGAGGGCGGCCGCGGCGGCGCCATCGTCCGCGAAGCGGTCGTCAGCCCCGAGGAAATAGAGCCACTCGCCACGTGCGGCGGCCACGCCCTTGTTCATCGCATCGTAAACGCCGCGGTCAGGCTCCGCGATCAGCGTGGCGATTTGCGCGCGCCGCGACTCGAGCCACGCGAGCGTGCCATCGGTCGAGCCGCCATCGACCACGATCAGCTCTAGCGCGGTGCCGCGCTGCGCCCACACGCTCGCGAGCGCGGCGTGCAGCCGCGCGCCGGGGTTCAGGCAGGCGACGATGACGCTGAGGTTCGGCGCGTGGGACATTGCGTTTCAAAAAAGCATTTCGCACGGTCGGGGCGTGTCCACGCCGGAGTTGCCGCTGCTCTCGATCGTCATCGTCGCCTACCGCTCGCGCGACGAGATCGGCGCGTGCCTCGCCTCGCTGCCGCGCGTGCTCGCAGGCCGCGGGGTCGAGATCGTGGTGGTGGACAACTCGCCCGGTGACGGCACCGGCGAGATCGTGCGGCGGGATTTTCCCCAGGTGGACTACGTGCCTGCGCCGGAGAATCTCGGCTTCGGCCGAGCCAACAACCGCGGCTACGCGCGGACGCGCGGCGAGCACGTGCTCTTCCTCAACCCCGACACCGTGAGCAACGCCGCCGCGCTCGCGCACTGCCTCGCGCAGCTCCGCGCCGATCCGCGCATCGGCCTCATCTCGCCGCGGCTCGAGCTGGCTGATAGCGCGATGGACCTCGCCTGCCGCCGCTCGATCCCGACGCTGTGGGACGGATTTTGCCGCGCGAGCGGGCTGGCGGCGGCGTTTCCGCGCACGGAGTTTTTTTCCGGCTACAACCTCACTCACCTCGCCGCCGATGGCGTGCACGAGGTGGGCGCGATCAACGGGGCGTTCATGCTCGCGCCACGCCGGGTGCTCGCGCTGGTCGCGCCCGACGGGGCGGTGTTTGACGAGCGGTTCTTCATGTATGGCGACGATCTCGACCTGTGCATCCGCGTGGCGCGTGCGGGATTCAAGATCGTCTTCGATGGGCGCGTCCGGATCACGCACTTCAAGGGCGTGAGCGTGGCGCGCGATTTCGAGAAAATGTCGCAGGCGATTTTTGACGCGAACCGCGACGTTTACCTGAAGCACTTCAACCCGCGCGGCTCGGCGCTGGTGCGCTGGAAATACACGCTGGCCTTCGGCGCCTGGAAACGCCTCGCCCGGCTCAAGGCCCACGTGCGCGGCCACCGGCGGGTGCGGCCGCTGTGAAAACGGAATTGAGGCTTAACCGCCGGTGGAGGCTGAGGGAATGCTTGCATCGATCGGGTGGTTGTCCTACTCTTTGGCCATCGATATGGAAACCGTCACACTCTCTCCCAAGTTTCAGGTCGTGATCCCGCAGACCGTGCGCAAGGCGCTGGGCCTGGCGGGCGGGGATAAGTTGCGCGTCATCTCGTATGCGGATCGGGTGGAGTTTATTCCGGTCCGCCCGATGAAGCAGATGCGCGGCTTCCTGCGAGGGATGGACACCACGATTGTGCGGGAGCCCGATCGGTTGTGAGCGAGAGCAACATTGTCGATTCTTCGGGCTGGCTGGAATACCTCGCGGACAGCAAGAGCGCCGCTTTTTTCGCTCCGGCGATCGAGGACACCGGGCACTTGCTCGTGCCGGTCATCACGGTCTATGAAGTTTTCAAGAAGGTGCTTCGCGAGCGCGGCGAGAACGAAGCGCTCCAGGTCGTTAGCATAATGCAGAGCGGTTTGGTGATCGAGGTGGACGCGGCGCTCGCCTTGGACGCGGCACGCTATGACCTCCCGCTGGCCGACAGCCTGATCTACGCGACGGCGCTGCGCCACGGAGCGACGCTCTGGACGCAGGACGAGCATTTCAAGGATCTGCCCGGAGTGAGATATTTGGCGAAGAAGGCGGCGACGCGGTAACGCCGGTAGCGATGAGTGTGGCCAGCTTGGGGCGGGGTGCGGAGGTTTCTTCTGCAAACTTCCCCCATCGCGCTTTTTGGCCTATTTGAAGCATTTTCAACCCCCGCGGCTCGGCGCTGGTGCGCTGGAAATACACGCTGGCCTTCGGCGCGTGGAAACGCGTCGCGCGGCTCAAGGCCCGGCTGCGCGGGCACCGGCAGGTGCGGCCGCTGTGAGCAGGGGGAGGGTAGAATTGCGGCCCCT
Source organism: Opitutaceae bacterium (assembly GCA_030693515.1). Lineage (GTDB taxonomy): Bacteria > Verrucomicrobiota > Verrucomicrobiia > Opitutales > Opitutaceae > ER46. The sequence continues at coordinate 28,541 of JAUYAK010000012.1, read as the reverse complement.
GTGTTTCGTCGCCTTCGACGAACTTGCTATTTGGCCCTCTCAATCACCTCTCGAATTGTCCGCATCTCGGCGAAGAAGTCGGCGAGTTCGTCTTTTCCGCCGCCTGAAAGAGTGATGATAAGGTTGCCCGGCATGCCGGGGTTGATCGCGAGATTGATTCGAACTGAAGCGAAAAGTTGGATCACAAGCACCAGGTAGGTTCCTTTCGCTTGGTTTATCATCCTAAAGCCGGAATCGGTGCCGTGACGGGCATAGGCTCCCGCGACGTAGGCCGACACGACGTCAATTCGTCGCCATACATCCGCTCCGAAGGCTTCTTTCAAAGAGTCGTTCATGCTCGCAGCGATTCGCTTTTCGGGGTCGTTGGCCGCGTGCAACGCGGAAATTACCTTCTCCCGCCAAGCGTCGCCGCGTAGCTCGGCGTCGCTAGCGCCGCGGTCCTTGGCGCATGCCCGAGCTACACGCTCAAATTCCCGGTCATGTTCCTTACTGCCAAATACAGCATTGCCGCCATCTCCCCAACCTAAGCCCAGCAGGAAGGCGAGCCGGCAGTCCTTCATCGACTTCGGGTCAAACGCGGAGAGGTCTGACGCTAAGCCGATCACGAGACTGAGCATCAGAATCAATTTCGAGCGCATCGGAGTTATGTATCAGTAAGCATTCCTGCTCCGCCAGCGGACGAAGGTCAGCAGCATGATCTGCACGTCGAGCCACAGGCTCCAGTTTTCGATGTAGTAGATGTCGTGCTGCACGCGGGCGGCGAGATCGGTGTCGCCGCGCAGGCCGTTGACCTGCGCCCAGCCGGTCATGCCGGGCTTGGCCAGGTGGCGCGGGAGATAGTGCGGGATTTCGCTGGAGAGGCGATCCACGTGATACGGCCGCTCGGGGCGCGGGCCGACGAGACTCATCTCGCCGCGGAGCACGTTCCAAAACTGCGGCAGCTCGTCGAGATTCCAGCGGCGCAGAAAAGCTCCGATGCGCAGCAGCCGCGGATCGCCACGGGCGGTGCTTTGCTGCGCGGTGTCGGTGGCGGCGGCGTCGGGCGCCATGCTGCGGAGTTTCCACATCGTGATCGGGCGGTGGCCGGCGCCCACGCGCTGCTGGCCGAAAAAAACCGGGCCATCCGGCGACTCGCGCTTGATGAGCGCGGCGAGCAGGGCGATGAGCGGCGCGGAGACGGCGAGGCCCACGAGCGCGCCGACGACATCGACGAGGCGCTTGAGTGCGCGGTTGAAGAGCCGGCGGATGGCGAGTTCCTCCACGCCGAGCACGGGCACGCGGCCGATGGTCTGGAGGTGCAGGCCGCTGAGGAAAATATCGAAGGCGCCGGGCACGATTTTCCATTCGACGTAGGCGCGCTCGCAGACCTCGACGATGCGCTGCACGTCGGCGCGCGGGAGATCGGCCCGGGTGAGGATGAGGACGTCGATCGCGTGTTGCGCGAGGAAGGCGTCGAGCTGGCGAATGTCGCCGAGCGGGGCGAGGGCGGCGGAAGAAGGGGAGACGGGGAGAGGGGGAAAGAGGGGGAGGCGATCCGAATCGTCGAGCGCGATGACGCCGACAAGGGCGAAGGGGTGGGCGGGATCCCGCGCGATCTCGGCGGCGAGCGCGGCGGCGTGCTCGTTCCAGCCGAGGAGCGCGACGCGGCGGCGGAGCTTGGGGGCCAGCGCCGGGCGTGCGATCACACGGTAGGCCAGCGACCGCCACACGCCAAGAACCGCGACCACGCAGACAAACGCGATCATGACAAAGAGCCGCGAGATCGGCGGATCGAACTTCAGCACGAGGGAGACACCGAGGTAGGCGACGAGCCAGAAGGCCGCGCCCTTCAGGATTACGTTGAGACTCTGGTAGCGGCGGAGCAGCAGGCGCGTATCGTAGAGCCCGAACTGCGCGAACGAAACGATCAGCAAGGCCACGCCGAGGAGCAGCAGCGGGAGATAGGTTCGGAACGAGGCGTCGGGCACTTCGACGCCGAGGTGCGCGAGCGCCGACTCGTAGCGAAACCAATAGCCGAGCGAGAGGCCGCCGAAGGCCGCGAGGGTGTCGCCGGCGAGCAGCGTGAGCGGCAGGACGGTTTCGCGGAGCGGATTGGCGGGGCGGGGCACGGCGGGGAATTACGATTTGGGAAAGACGAATTACGATGGCGGAATGGGCGGCACGGAGGCGGCGAGCAACTCGACGAGCACGGGAGAGGGGAGCCAGCCTTTCGGCGGAAGGGGTGTCGCGGGATCAGGTGCGGTGGCGGACTCGCGGACCACGAAGACATCGGGCGGAACGACGAGGTCGAGGTTGCGCATCAGCACGGGGTAGCCGGGGCGCGTGCGGCGGTAGGCGCGCTCGGGGCCGTCGGACCCGCGGCCGGGTGCGAGCGGCGCGACGCGGTCGAGCTGGGCGGCGGCCCACGTGCTGGGGCGAAGGCGTTGGCGCGCGAGGCGGATGTGTTCGGCCAAGGCGGCCGCCGTGGCTTCGCGCAGCGCGGCGATTGCCGGATCGCGCCAGTAGGGCGAGGCGAGGAAGGCGGGGTCGTTGAGGCCCTCGAGGGCGAAGGCCCGCGCGGCGCGGTCGCTGCGCACTTGGTTGAGGCAGGCGAGGCCGAGGCCGAAATAGACGCCGCCCTTGTCGGGCACGAGGCGCGCAGCGGCGCGGAAGTGCTGCTCGGCTGCGATCGGATCGGTCACGACGAGGAGCCAGCCGAGGTTGGAGTGCGCGATCTCCTGATCGGGGTTGAGCGCGAGGGACTCTCGAAGGAACGCGATGGCGCGGGTGTCGTTTTCCGCGGTGCGTTCGGCGGTGAGGGCAAGCGCGCGGGCGTTGAGCTCCGGTGCCGGATCACTGCGGCCGAGGACCACAATGCACGCGAGCGAGGCGAGCACGAAGCCGCCGAGCGCACGCGCGCCCTGCGCTGAAACGGGCGCGTGGCGCGACGGCGCGAGCAACGCCGCCAAGGTCGCGAGCATGAAACCGAACACCGGCACATCGAGCTGCCAGTCGAAGAGTGCGAAGACCGCATAGCCAGCGAGCGCGATGGCAGCGACCGGCTGGGCGCGCGCGCGGCGAGCGGCCAGCACGAGCAAGGTGAGCAGCGCGGCCACGCCGGCGGCGCCGAGCTCGGCCCACAGCTGCACGGGTGTGCTGTGGAGCTGCAGCGCGTTTTCGACGCCGCCCTCGAGCCCGGCGCGGTAGCGCGGAAACGCGAGCGGCGTCGTGCCCGGTCCCCAGCCCAGCAGGGGGCGGTCGAGCCCCATCCGCACGCCGGCGGTCGCCATGGCGGCGCGCTGGACGTTGCTGATGTTGGGGGCGTCCGCCGGTTCGGCGGCGGCCAGGAGGGCGCGGGTGCGGGGATTGGCCGCGACGAAGAGCGCACCCGCGGCCAGCAGGACGAGCGCGAGGAGCAGTTTCCTTTTCGGTGCAAGCGGCGCCGCGAGCAGTCCCGCGCCGGCCAGCACCGCCAGCCCGATCACGCCGGCCCGGCTGCCGCTGGTAAAGAGGAGCGCCAGCGCCGACACTATGCCTAGCAGGCCGGCCATGCGTGCCGCCCGATTCTCCCCGCGCAGAAGGCTGGTGGCGCAGGGCAGCAGGAGCAGCGCGAGGCCGGCGGTATAGTTGGAATGCCCGAGCGTGTAGGCGTTGCGGCCCGCCAGAGCATCGCCGAGCCCGTGGGTCGGCCACAAATACAGCCACATCGCCAAGCTCGCGGCGGCGGTGATGCTGAGAAAAGCGACCGTGTGCACGACGAGTTTTAGCCTACGCGCCACGGTGGGCTCCTCCACGCCATGCAGCCAGTCGAACGTCGCGAAGAAAAATGCGATGCCAGCGAGCAGCGGCGCGCTCCAGAGCAGGCTCGGTCCGCGATAAGGACTCGTCAGCGCCGAGGTGATAATCGCGGCGGCGGTGCCGAGCGCGGTCCAAGTCCACGCGGGCGCAGGGACCACGAGCGGTCGCCCACCGTCAAATGCGCGCCGGATCAGAATCAACGCCGGCGCGAGGACCGTGGCGGCGAGGGCGAGCGACCAGGGCCACGCATGCATGCGCGTGGCGCCGGGGTGGGCGAGCGTGATGACGGCGAGGCCGCCGAGGCCGGCGGCCCAGAGCACGCCGACGAGCGTCGGGGCGGTGGAGGTGGCGCGCGTCATCGAAGTGAAAAGCACAGCGCCGCGCGCCCGGTGCGGCAAGCTGGGATGTCGGGCGAGGTCTTGACGGTGCCGCGCGCAGGCGGGCAGGCTCGCCCGATGTCGCTGGAAATCGCCGCACCGCCTGCCCGCAAACTCCCGATCGTGAAGCTCACGATCGGGCTCGTCGTGCTGGCGGTGGTCGGTGCGCTGCTGCTGCGGGAGGTGGGCCTGGTGCGCTTGGTGGCGTGGCTGGATCAATTCATCGCCTTGATCCGCGATCTGGGGCCGTGGGTGTTCTTCACGGGCATGGCGCTGCTGCCGGCGGTCGGAGCGCCGCTGTCGGCCTTCAACCTCGTCGCCGGCGAGGCGTTTGCCCCGCAGATGACGATGACGGGCGTTATCGTGACCGTGGGTGCGGCCATCGCGGTCAACATCGCGATCACCTACTGGCTCGCGCGCTACGCGCTGCGGCCGCTGCTGACCAGGCTCGTGACTCGCTACGGCTATGCGGTGCCACGGGTGAACCAAGGCAACGCGCTCTCGATCGCGCTCGTGGTGCGGCTCACGCCTGGGCCGCCGTTTTTCCTGCAAAGCTACGTGCTGGGGCTGGCCGAGGTGCCGTTCCGGCTTTACCTGATCGTTTCGTGGCTGGCCGTGATGCCGCTGTCGCTGGCGTTTGTGCTGTTGGGCAAGGCGGCGCGCGAGGGGCATTTCGGGAAAATCGGCGCGGTGTTCGGCCTCATCGTCGTGGCGGTTGTCGTCGTGCAGATCGTGCGCCGGCGGGTGACGAAACGTGAAGCCTGAGCCCGAGGCTGGTGCGCCGCGCGCGGAGAGCGTGAGCGAGTTCACGCGGCGCGTGAAGACGCTGCTCGAGTCGGGCATCCGGCCGACATGGGTGCGCGGAGAGGTGTCGAACCTCCGCGCGCAGGCGAGCGGCCACGTCTATTTTTCGCTGAAGGATGCGGGCGCGCAGTTGGGCGCGGTGATGTTTCGCGGCGATGCGCTGCGGCAGACGGTGAAGTTGCGCGACGGCCTGCAGGTGGTCGTCTATGGCGAGGTGAGCCTCTATGAGGCGCGCGGGCAGTATCAGCTGATCGTGCGAGTCGCGATCGACGACGGGGTCGGGCGGTTGCAGCAGGAGTTCGAGGCGTTGAAGGCGCGGCTCGCCGCCGAGGGGCTCTTTGCCTCGGAGAAAAAACGCGCGTTGCCGGCGTTGCCCCGCACGGTGGGCTTCGTCACGTCGCCGACGGGCGCGGCCGTGCAGGATTTCCTGCGCATCGTGATCCGTCGCGGCTGGCGCGGGCGGGTCGTGGTGTTGCCGGCCAAGGTGCAGGGCGAGGGCGCCGCCGCCGAGTTGGCGGAGATGCTGCGCACGGCGGCCGCGAGCGGGCTTTTTGATCTCCTCGTGATCGGGCGCGGCGGCGGGAGCCTGGAGGATCTGTGGGCGTTCAACGAAGAGGCGCTGGTGCGCGCCGTCGCCGCCTGCCCGGTGCCGATCATCTCGGCGGTGGGGCACGAGATTGACTTCACGCTGTGCGATTTTGCGGCTGACGCGCGCGCAGAGACGCCGAGCGCCGCCGCCGAGCTGATCACGAGCCGCTTTGTCGACGGCGTGGAGCGCGCCCGCCAGGCGGCCGAGGCGATGACGGCGCGGGCGGACCGCGCGGTCGCGGAGGCGACGGAGCGGATCGACCACGCGCGGTCGCGGCTGCGCCTGCTCGCGCCCGCCGCGCAGATCGAGCAGGGCTGGCTGCGGCTCGACGATTTGGCGAACCGTCTCGGTGCCGCGCTGCGGCACGCGACCCAGGAACGGCGCGGGCGGCTCGGCGAGCAGCGCGCGGCGCTGGCGCGCGTCTCGCCGGAGCTGCGCGTGCAGGCGGAGTCCCAGCGCCTGCTTGCCCTGTGGAAGCGGCTCCAGGCTGCGAGCCCGCGATCGGTGCTTAACCGCGGATTTGCGATCGTGCGGGACGCGGAGGGGCGGCCGCTGGCGCGCCGCGCCGCGGTGCGGCCGGGCGCGCGCCTGACGGCGGAGTTTGCCGACGGGGCTGCGGCGGTGCGGGCCGAGTAGCGCGGTTGCGGTCGGGTTTTTGGCTTGGCAGGCGGTAAAAATTAATAATTATCATCACGATTGCCGTCCCTGCCGGCCCATCGGTTGATCTTTTTCCCACCATGCAAACCCTGCCCAACCTCCGTCGCGCCGCCTTTGCGGCGCTCGCGCTCGCCGCCTTGGCTGCGCGCGCCCAGACCAACGCCCCTGCCTCCAGCGATGTCATCCGCTTGTCCGAGTTCCAGGTCTCGACGACCGCGGACAAGGGCTACCGCGCCGGCAATTCCGTCTCGGCCACCCGCATCGACACGCCGATCAAGGAGCTGCCGTTCGCGATCAGCGCCTTCACCTCTCAGTTCATCGCCGACATCGGCGCGCGCGATCTTTTCGACGTGGTGCAATACGCGCCGGGCGTCACCAGCGCGGGGCGTGAGTTCAACGGTGGCAACGCCGTCTATAACATCCGTGGCTTCGATCAGGCGCCGCAGCACAACGGCTTCGTGGGCGAGGGCTATGTCGACACGGTGAGCGTCGATCGCGTCGAGGTCGTTAAGGGCCCGTCTTCGCTGCTCTACGGCCAGGTCGCGCCCGGCGGCACGGTGAACTACATCACGAAGCGCCCTGGCGCGCGGTCGTTCACGACGGTCGGCGCCCAGATCGGGACGCACGATTTCTGGCGCACGACGCTCGACGTCAATCAGCCGCTCGTCGGCAAGACGCTCCTCTTCCGTTTCAATGGTTCGTTTGAGAACGGCCTCGAGTTCATCACACCCGGCAAGCAGCGCACCACGGTGCTGGCCCCGGTGATCACCTGGCGCATCACGGATCGGGTGGCGCTGACGGTGGACTACCAGTGGTTCTCGCGCCGCGAGACTCCCCCCTCCGCGCACATCAAGCCCAACATCGAAATCGTCGGTCTCCCGCCGGCCAGCGGTCTCCTCAGCGCCACGGGCATCCTGATTAACTCGCTCGACAATACCGACCCGGGTTTCCTCAGCGCCTATCCGTTCTCGCGCAAGTTCAACTACGTCTCAAACAACGACCACCGGTTCTCCGACTACGAGTCCGTCAACGCCGAGCTCACGGCGAAGGTCTCCGACGAATGGAGCGCGCGGGCCAACTTCAACTGGAACAAGAACCGCACCGCCCATAAGCTTACCGGCCTCGGCGCCGTGAGCATCACCGTGCCGACCAGCTACTATCCGGCCGGCGCCACGCTGCCCATCTCGGCCGCCAACTATCTGGTCGCCGCGCGGGCCTACGCCGCCGACCTCCTCGTCAACCCCAACCTCGCGCTCAACGCTCCGCAGGCCCAGCTCCCCCGCCGCAAGCGGCTGCAGGAAAGTTTTGGCCACGGCAAGACCTCGCAGGTCGAGTTTGCCGGCAACTACACCCTCGCGGATGTGAAGCTGAAGCCCCTCCTCGGTGCGTTTCACAACGAGTCCAGCGGCTACGGTCGTCTCCGGCAGAGCCCGACGGCGCAGTTTTTTCCGGCTTGGGACATCAAGAATCCCGCGACTTGGGACTACAACACGGACTTCGATCCCGTGACGCTGGCCTTCTCGACCAACAACCGCACGGTCAACCGTAACTCCGCCGGCTACGCGGTGATCAACGCCAGCCTGCTCTCCAACCGTCTGAGCGCGGTGCTCGGTGCCCGCTACAACAAGGCGTCCAGCTCGACCGATAACTTCCTCAATCCGGCCACGAGCCTCAGCAAGGTCACCAACAAGAAGACGACCCCGCAGCTCGGCCTCGGCTGGAAGGTCTCCTCCGACCTCATGTTCTACGGCTCCTACAGCGAGTCCTTCGTCCTCAACACCGCGGCGCTCCTGCGCGAGAACGTCCCGATCGGTGCCGCCAAGCCCACGACCTCAAAGGGCTACGAACTCGGCATGAAGACCGATTTCCTGAACGGCCGCGTCTCCTCCACGATCGCCGTCTTCCAAATCGATCAGCTCGACCGCGTGCTGCGCTTCAACTCGTTCAGCGCGACGGGCGTCACCGTGACCAACAGCCTCCAGGGCACCCTCGACCGCACCAAGGGCATCGAGGCCGAGGTCACCTGGTCGCCGGCCGATAACTGGCAGATCTATGTCAGCGGCGCGATCAACGACGTGCGCGTGACGCGCGTGCCGCGCGGCATGGAGGCTTATCTCGGCGCGCACCCGGAGGCGACCGTCAAGGCCCTCGCGAACATCTGGACGCGCTACAGCTTCACCACCGGCGGCCTCAAGGGCCTCTGGATCGGCGGCGGCTTCAACCACACCGGTAAGAAGGCGCAGCGCACCAACAACCCGAAGCTCTTCCTCCCGGCCGAGACGCTGTGGAATTCCGCGGTCGGCTACGATTGGAAGTGGGAAGGCCGCCCCGTCACCGCCGCGATCAACTGGCAGAACATGGCCGACATCGAGTATTTCCCCGCCAACCAGCAGCGCGGGCTGCCGAGTCGCGCGGTGCTGTCGCTGACGACCAAGTATTGAGCGCGCTGCCTAGCTTATGATTTCAAGGGCGGGCCCAGCAAGGCCCGCCTTTTTTGCGCCAGGACCACAGCACCAATCCACCTGTCGTGCGCTGTGGCCTCCGCGACTCATGCCTTGATCGGTTTTATACCAACGCGGGGAAAGGCGCCTGCTCCCTGGATAAGAAAAAGCCCGCCGATCGTCGGCGGGCTTTTTTGGATCGATCGGGAATTATTGAGACTCGTCCAATAGTCTGACACAAACGAACCGGGACGTTGGGGTTTGGAGTAGGGCGGGTCTGTGACCCGCCTTCGAGGACCAGGGGATGTTCGCAAGGCGGGTCACAGACCCGCCCTACCTCGAACCGCTCGGTCAGCCTATTCCGCGAGCCTCAATAGGTCGCTTGGCTCATGCATGCGACGGCGCACCTTTGTAGGTGTCGCTGCCGAAACCGAGAATGCACATAAAAATTGGGCTGAGGAAAAACAGCCCCACGCCGAAACCGGCCCCCCGGCCGAAAGCCTTTGCGAGATCGATACAGAGGATGATGGCGATCACGATGCTCACGAAAGGCACGAGACACAGGAGGAGCCACCACCACGGCCGCCCCACGATTTGCGTCAGCACATAAATGTTGTAGAACGGAACGAGGATAGCCCAGCCGGGCTGGCCGGCCTTGGCGAACACTTGCCAGCCGCCGGCGATGACAAACGCGAGGGCCGTGAGGAAGAACAGATTCTGCGTGGTGGACATGGGAGCCTTGGATTGAGGGTTGAAGCGAATCGCACCCGGCCAGTGGAAGGCAGGGTGCGTCGCTAGCTAGGCGCGCCGCCCTCTGCCACTCAAGTCGCAACCCTGCCCCCTGTCCGCGCCGTTGACGCCCTGTGCGCGGGCGTCTTCGCTGCGCGCATGTTCACCATCATCGGCGGCGACGGCCGCGAATACGGCCCGGCCACGGCGGAGCAGATCCGCAGTTGGATCAAGGCGGGGCGGGCCAACCTCGAGACCAAGGCCCGCGTCGAGGGCGCGCCAGAGTGGCGGCGCTTGGGCGACTACGCGGAGTTTGCGCCCGCCGTCGCCATGCCGCCGCCGCTCGTCGTGGCGCAGCCGCTGGCGTTCACGGCGGCCGAGCCCGCGCGGGCGGGGCTGGTGCCGGCGGATCGCGGCTCCCGGCTCATGGCCCGCTTGATCGACTGGGGCATCGATATCATCGCCTCTGTCCCCGGTCTCGTGGTGCTTTGGCCGCAGGCGATGGAGCTGTTCAAGCTTATCGTGGAGAGCGGCCGCGGCGAACACCCGGACATCAGCCAGCTCGACCTCCCGCGCCTGCTGCTCGGCGCCGGCCTCATGATGCTCTGTGCGCTGGGGGTGACCGTGATTCAGGCGTGGATGCTTGCGGTGCGCGGCCAGTCGATCGGCAAACGCATCCTCGGTATCCGGGTGGTGAAGACCGATGGCAGCCCGGCGGGTTTGGTGAATGGCTGGCTGATGCGCGAACTGCTCATCACCGCGATCGGCATTGCAGTCTCAATGGTGCCGTTTCTCGGCATGATGCTGCGGCCGGCCTTCCATCTCGTCGATTGGTGCATGATCTTCCGTGAGGATGAGCGCTGCCTGCACGATCAGATCGCGGGCACCCGGGTGGTGAAGGTCTGACCGGGCGAAATATTCGGGGTTGCGTTCGGTGCGCTTGAATTTTCTCTGAGGGTGTCTTCCGGCGGTGCTGCGAATACCTGCCGGAACCCATCTCCCGCGTCCTTTCCCCCGGCGTGGTGGGTGTCGATCCTCCACCCCAACCCAAACCCTGACAGTGTTTCCGCTCCAGCGGCCGATTTTTCCGTCCCGTCTGACCAGGACCTTGTCCGCGCGCTTGTGGGGCGCCACGGCGTTGGTCCTCGCAGTGACAGGCCTTATTGTGGCGCGAGCGTGCAGCTATCAAGTGGGCACGCTCGCCGGCTACGCCAGTTACCTCGCTTGCTATGTCGTCCTGCCCGGTGTGGTCGGGCTGTATTTCGTCAACAAGGGCCCGCTGTCGATCAGCCTCGCGATCGCGTTGGGCGTGCCGACGGGCTTCGCGATTGAGATTCTATCCTACATCGCCTGCTCGGCGCTGGGGCTAAAGAGCGTTTATCCATGGATCCCGCTCGGCTGGGCGGGGCTCGCCGTGGCGGCGTGGAAGGTGCACGGGCACTGGCCGGTGCGCGCCCGCATCACTGCGCACCATGCGGGGCCGGCGCTGGGGCTGGCGGTGGCGCTCCTCGCGACCGCACTCATGGCGGCGAGCCAGATGTTTGCGGAGTCGCCGCTGGCTGGCGGCCTGCCGACGCGGGCGATTTTCCACGACTGGGTCTATCTGGTGAGCCGCGCCTCGGTGATCAAAAACAACTGGCCGCTCGACGACCCGAGCCTCGCGGGCACGCCGCTCCAATACCACTACTTCATGATGGTGCATGCGGCGGCCGCCTCGACCACCGTGGGTGTGGAGATCGCGGAGGTGTTGCTGCGGCTGATCGCGGTGCCGATGGGCGCGGTGCTCGTGACGCAGGCCTACGTGCTCGGGCGCGCAGTGGCGCGCAGCCCGTGGGGCGGGGTGCTGGCGGCGCTCCTGCTCATCATGGCGAGCGAGGTGTCGTTTGCGCCCAGCTACGGCGAGCCGATGTTCCTCGGGCTGTTTGTGCGGTGGCTGTTTGTGAGCCCCACGTTTTTTTTCGGCATGATCTTCTGCGGTGCCCTGCTGATTGCGGTGGCGCGCTGCGCGCGGCTCGCGCGCTTTGATCCGGGACATGCCGCCTGGCTGGTGCTGCTCGGGGCGGCGGCGACCGGGGCCAAGGGCACGGTGGTGCCGGTGGTGCTCGCGGCGCTCGGTCTGTGGGCGGCGTGGCGTTGGCGGCGCGAACGCCGGCTGCCGTGGCGGCTGGTGGCGTTTGCGGCGGGGCTCTCGCTGGCCTTTGCCATCGTCTATCTGCCCGCGATGTCGGCGTGGCGATCGGGCGACGCGGCGTGGCGACCGTTCCACATCTTCGAGGTCACTTCTTTCTGGAAGGAGCATCTGCCGATCTGGCAGCGCGAGCTCGCGACGTGGATCCCGGCCGTGGCCGCCAAGCCGATCGCCACGCTCGCGTGCGCGATCGTGGTCTTCGTGGGCACCTGCGGGGTGCGGCTGCTCGCGATTCCCTACCTGATCGCGGGCGATCGGCGCGGCGGCGATCCGCAGCTCGCTTCGTGGCTCGGTGCCTTTTTTGTGGCGAGCGCCGGCATGGGGCTGCTGATGGAGTTGAACAGCCACGGGGAACTCTACCTCTTCCTCATGATTCGGCTGCCGATGGCGGTGCTGGCGGCAGCTTTTGTCGTGAAGCTCGGGCGGCGCGCGGTGGAGTGGTGGCCGGCTTTGCGGCACCCGGCCGCCGGCGTGACTCGCCTCGCGGCGGGCCGGACCCTTCTGCTGGGCGCGGGCGGAATTGCGGCGCTGCTCGCCGTGCTCGGGGTGCAAACCTCGCTTTGGGGCCAGCGCAACTACACCGGCTTCCGTGAATGGCTGAAGACTCCCACCGATCTCAAGCCCGACGGCACCATGCGCGATCTGCGCGAGGCGATGCTCTGGGTGCGCGAGCACACCGAGCCCAACGCCGTGCTCGTGGCCAACGCCTTCACGCCCGAAAACATGAAGAAGGATCACTGGGGCGCGCTCGATCGCACGCTCATGGGCGTGCATTTCTACTACTCGGCGCTCTCGGAGCGGCGGCTCTGGTTCGAGGGGCCCAACTACCACCTCGACACCACGCGCCACCGCATCCGCGCCAACATGGCCTCCAATTTCTTCTACCGTGGCCGCGAGCTGAGTCCCACGACGGTGAGCGACGGCCCGAGCTACATCCTCCGCGATCGCAGTCTGGGCGACGGCGCGCAGGTGTCGAAATCGCAATGCCACTTGGTCTTCACCAACGCCCGCCTGGACGTCTACCGCCTTTCGGCGATGGTTAGGGCGCGGTAGCGCTGGGCGGGCGCGAGGTCTTGCCGTCGTGCGGCGGACTGGGGCTATTCGAGCAACGGATTTTCCCAATCGAGCTTGGCGAAGCGCGCGAAATCACCGTCGGCGGAATGCACGGTGGCGCCGTATTCCAGCGCCAACGCCGCAATCTGGGCGTCGGTCACGAGATTGCCGCCGGTGCCGGCTTTAACCAGGAGGCGGCAGACCGACTCGACGTGTCCGGGCCCGGCCACGAGCAGGCGCACATTGGGCCGCGCGAGCCACGAACCGACGTGCTCGCCGGCCTCGGCCGCGGTGAGGGGGAGTTCGAAAACCTTCGGCTGGGTGGCCAGACGCAGAAAGGCGAACACGACGACCGGGCATAAGCCGACCGGTTCGGTGGCGGAAAGCAGGCCGGCCCACCATTTGGCGGCCGGGCGGTGAAACGGGCTCGCGGAATCGTAGGCGTAAAGCAGCAGGTTGGCGTCGGGGAGGATCATTTCTTCAGCGCCTTGCGGAGCTTGCGCGTGGTCGCGGCGAACGCCTCGGCCTCAAGATCGTCCGCGAGGTCATGCAGCCGGGTGGGATCCAGGCCGGTGCGCAGGCCCATGGGGCGCGCCTTGACCACAAACGGCTTGGCGGCGCTGGCCGGGGCGAGATGGGCGAGCCCGCGGCGGAGGCCGTCGTTGAGCGCGGCCTTGAAGTTCTGCTGCGAACCGTGCGTGGCGTGCCGGAGCAGTTGGGCGACATCGGGGTCCAGCGTGACGGTGGTTCGCATGGAAGCATCATGATGCTTCGAATTTAGACGTGTCAAGATGTGCTCTTGTCGTGCAGATCGAGGCGGAGCCGATGACGTTGGTCCCCCGCGGGGTGGCGGGCCGGTGCGCAGGATGGCGGAGCGAGAAGGCCCGCGAGCGTGCGCGGCGGTTGCGGCGCCTTCGACGGCTTGGAGGGCGATTCAGATGCGCGGGTCAGGCTCGGTAACCGAGCACGTGGTAGAGCTCGGCGCGGGGCTGCATTTTTTCCACGACACTGCGCTGGGTGCCGGCTTTGCGAATGGCGGCATAGATCTCGAGTGACGCGGCGGCGGCGGCGCGGCTCGCGCTCAAAGGGTAGAGCGCGAGCGCGATGCCGGAAGCGCGGAGTTCGTCGAGCGTGAAGAGCGGAGTCTGGCCAAACTCGGTGAGGTTAGCGAGCACAGGGGCTTGGATCGCGGCGGTGAAGGCGCGGTAGTCGTCCAGCGTGCGCAGAGCCTCGGCGAAGATCATGTCGGCTCCGGCCGCGAGGTAGGCTTGGGCGCGCGCGATCGCGGCGGGGAGGCCCTCAACGGCGGCCGCATCGGTGCGGGCCATGACGACGAAGTCGCGGTCCGGTTTGCCAGCGACGGCAGCGCTCACCCGATCGCACATGGTGGCGGTGGGCACGAGTTGTTTACCCGGCAGGTGGCCGCAGAGTTTCGCGGGAATCTGGTCCTCGAGGTGGACGGCGGCGACCCCGGCGGCGGCGAGTTCGCGGACGGCGAAGGCGGGATCGTCCCAGCCCGTGTCGATATCGACAAGGAGCGGGAGATCGACGCGACGCGTGATGCGGCGGGCGTCGGTGAGCACGTCGGCGAGCGTCGTCTCGCCGGTGTCGGGAATCCCCAGCGAGTGGTTGGCGACACCGGCGCCGGAGAGGTAGAGGGCGCGGTAACCGGCGCGCTGGGCGAGGAGGGCGGCGTAGGCATTGATCGCGCCGGCGATCTGGAGCGGGCGCTCGGCGGCGAGGGCGGCGCGGAAACGGGAACCGGGGCTGGTGCTCACGGCGGCACGGTAGGAGTGGCGGAGGGGATGGCCACAAAAAGCTCGGGCTGGACGAAAAAGGCTTCACGGGTCTTGAGCTTTGCGGCGGTTTGCTCGCCAATCGGGGGATTGATGCTCGCCGTCACCGATCTCTCGAAATCGTTTCGCACCCCAGAGGGGGAGCGGGTGGAGATCGTGCGCGTGGGGGACTTCGCGCTGGCCGCGGGTGAGCAGGTGGCGCTGCGCGGCGAGAGCGGCTCGGGCAAGACGACCTTCCTCAATCTGATCGCGGGCATCCTCGCGGCGGACGGCGGGCGCGTGACGATTGACGGGACCGACATGACGGCGCTGAACGAACCGGGCCGCGACCGACTGCGGGCGGAAAAGCTCGGCTACATTTTCCAGACCTTCAATTTGCTCCAGGGCTTCACGGTGCTGGAGAACGTCGTGCTCGGGATGTCGTTCGGCCCGCGGGGCGCGGATCGGGCGCACGCCCGCGCGATGCTGGAGCGCGTCGGCCTCGGGCACCGGCTGGATCATTTTCCGCGGCAGTTATCCACGGGGCAGCAGCAGCGCGTGGCCGTGGCGCGGGCGCTGGCGAACCGGCCCAAGCTCGTGCTGGCCGACGAGCCGACCGGCAACCTCGACCGTCTCCACGGCCGCGAGGCGCTCGCGCTGATTCGCGAGGTGTGCCGGGAGCACAACGCCGCGTTGCTCATCGTGAGCCATGACGAGGAAGTGCTCGGCGCGTTCGAGACGCGGATGGATTTCGCCGTCATCAACGCGGCGGGGAAGGCGCGCGCATGACCCTCCTGCTCCTCATCCGCCGCTCGCTGCGGCAGCACGCGCTCTCGACCGTCATCACCGCGGGCAGCATCGCGCTCGCGTGCGGGCTGCTGATGTGCGTGTGGATGGTGAAGACGCAGTCGCAGGCGGCGTTCACGCAGACGACCACGGGCTTCGACGCGGTGCTCGGCGCGCGCGGCTCGAAACTGCAGCTCGTGCTGAACGCGATTTTCCACCTCGAGGCCTCGCCCGGCAACGTGGCCGCCGCGGACTTCGAGGCCATCCGCCGCCACCCGATGGTGAAGACCGCGATCCCGATCGCGGTGGGCGACAACCTGCGGGGGTTTCGGCTCGTGGGCACGGTGCCGGAGCTGTTCACGACCGTGGAGCTGGCCCCGGGGAAAAAATTCACGGTGCAGGCCGGCGGAAAGATCTTCGACGCCGAGGCGAAGGAGGCGGTGGCGGGGAGCTTCGCGGCGCAGCGGCTCGGCCTGAAAGTGGGCGCCACGTTCAAGCCCTTTCACGGGCTCGCGTTCGACGCCAAGGCGGAGCACGCGGATGTGTTTACCGTCACGGCCATCCTCGAGCCGACCAACACGCCGGCGGATCGCGTGGTGTGGATTCCGCTGCGCGGCTTGCAGACGATGAGCGGGCACGATGCGAAGACGGCGACGGACGTGAGCGCGGTGCTGCTCCAATTCCGCACGCCGATGGCGGGACTCCAGCTCGACATGCTCTACAACAAGCAGGGCAACCGCCTTACGCTGGCCTTTCCCGTGGGCGCGATCGTGGCGGAGCTGTTTGGCAAGATCGCATGGTTCGACCAGGTGCTGACGCTCGTGGCCTACCTCGTGGCGCTGGTGGCGGCGGGCTCGGTGCTCGCGAGCATCTACAATTCCATGAGCGCGCGCCGCCGCGATCTGGCGATCCTGCGCGCGCTGGGGGCAAAGCGGCGGACGATCTTCGGCGCGGTGCTGGCGGAGGCGGCGTGCATCGGCGCGCTCGGGGCGGCGGCGGGGTGGATTTTCTACCTCGGCCTTTATGCCGGCGTCGCGGGTCTCATCCGGGCGCAGACGGGTGTGGTGCTGGAGATCGGAGCGTGGCATCCCGTGCTGTGGGCCTGCCCGGTCGGGATGATCGCGTTGTGCGCGCTCGGCGGCATCGTGCCGGCGCTGAAGGCCTATCACACCCCCGTGGCGGAGACGCTGGCGCCGGTTTCGTGAGGGCGGCCGGCGAATGAGCGGATCGCTTTGACGCGGGGCGGCTCCGTGGTAGCGTGCGGCCACATGAAGACGACCCGCATGCTCGCCGCCCCGTTTGTTGCAGCCCTGATCGCGATGCCGCTCGCGTTGTGGGCGGCGGAGGGTGAGACCCCGGCGAAGCCCGCGGCGCCGCTGGTCGCGCCGGCGGTTGAGAACGGCTACCTGAAGCTCGGCTTCGAGCAGCTTGCTTCTTATCCTTTCAATCCGCCGCCCTTCGATCCCGCCGCCGATCCGAAGGCGAAGCCGCCGACCGGCGAGGAGCAGATTCCAGCCATGGTGAAATCGTGGAACGGCAAAAAGGCCGTGATCACGGGCTACATGGTGCCGGTGAAAATGGACAAGGGCCTCGTCACCGAATTTCTCCTCATGCGCAACACGATGGCGTGCTGCTTCGGCACCGTGCCCAACATGAACGAATGGGTGATTGTGAAGATGAAGAAGGGCGTGCAGCCGATGATGGACGTGCCGGTGGAGTTCTACGGCGAGCTGAAGGTCGGCGCGATGTTTGAGAACGGCTACATGACCGGGCTCTACGAACTCGAGGGCGAGAAGATGGGCGCCGTGCAGGGCTGAGGGTAGGGCGGCGACTCCGTTCGCCGCCTTGGCGCGGAGCGGAGTCCGCGCCCTACCTTGCGCATCACCGCGCGATGTCGTGCTGCGTGAGCACGCGGTAGCCGCGCCGCGCGAGGGCTTGGGCGGCGACCTCGGAATCCTCGACATGCATTGCGAGCGCGCTGCGGCCCTCGGGCCGCTTGATGAAGCTGTAGATGTAGTGGATGTTGATTTCCGCCTCGAGGAGCGTGGCCAGCACGCCGTTGAGGGCTGATTCGTCGCCGATCTCGACGGCGAGGACGGTGCTTTCGGAGTAGGGAAAATCGTTGCTCACCATCAGCTCCCTCGCCTTGTCGGGATCGTCCACGATCAGGCGGTCGATGGCGCAATCGGTGGTGTCGAGGATCGTGAGGGCCATGATGTGGACGTTGTTCGCCCGGAAGAGCGAAGTCAGATCATGGAGGCGACCGACGCGATTTTCGGTGAAGACGGAGAATTGCCGCACCGGATCGTTTGGCGCGGTGCTGGTTTGCGTGCCCATGCGGGGAAGCTGGCCCGGCGGTGCGGCTGGGTCAATTGCGAGCTGGCTGCGCCGGCCCGCGGGCCGGCTATGGGGCCACGCCGGCGATCTCCAGGAGGGCGAGGAAGGCGCGCTGGGTGCCGAGGTGGCTGTCCTTGGAGTCGAACTGCTCGTCGAGCGCGTGGTTGCCCGAGCCATCGCCGCCGGTGCGCAGCGTGACGGCCGGGATGCC
This sequence comes from Opitutaceae bacterium, assembly GCA_030693515.1. GTDB lineage: Bacteria > Verrucomicrobiota > Verrucomicrobiia > Opitutales > Opitutaceae > ER46. Next base: position 10,817 of record JAUYAK010000012.1, on the reverse strand, counting down.
GAGGCTGATCGGGGTGTTGGAGTTGGTGCTGCCGGCGCTGAAGCTGGATTTGATGCCGAGCGCGGCGTCGGCGCGGCGCACAGCGGCGAGGATGGGGGCATCGTCGGCGACCTTGCCGGTGGGACGCGTGCCGATGCGCTCAATGTCGGCCGTGACGGGGTTGCGGGCGTTGACGAGGCGCGCGCGGGGATTGCGGGCGTGCTGGGCCCAGAAATCGTTTTCCTCCTTGAGGGCGCTGGCGATCGCGGCGCGGAAGGAGGCGTCGACCTTGTCGAGTTCTGCGGCGCTGACGGAGCGCATGTCGATCTCCATCGAGACGGTGTGCGCGACGGAGTTGACGGAGGTGCCGCCCTCGATGCGGCCGACGTTGAAGGTGGTCTTCGGCGAATCGGGCACCTGGAAGCGCGCGATTTTGTCGATGGCGCGGCCGAGGGCGTGGATGGGATTGGCCAGGCCGAACATGCCGTAGCTGTGCCCGCCGGGCGCACGGAAGGTGACGCGGTAGCGGTAGCTGCCGACCGCACCGTCGGCGGCGCCCAGGCCCGTGCCATCGAGCGCCACAAAGTGGGTGATGCGGCCGGCGAGTTCCTTGGCGAAGAGATGCTTCACGCCCCGGAGGTCGCCGAGCCCTTCCTCGCCGACGCTGCCGACGAACACGATTGTCGCCTCGGTGGTGATCTTGGACTGCTGGAGGGCGCGGGCGACCGTGAGGAGGACGGCCAGGCCGCGGCAGTTGTCGGCGATGCCGGGGCCTTTCAGAATGGTGCCGGTGCGCGTGACCTTGGTGGAGACCTCGGCGGGAAAGACGGTGTCGAGGTGCGCGTCGAACACGACGAGGGGTCCATTGGCGCGGCCGGGGCGGACGCCGAGCACGTTGCCCTCGGCGTCGATGCGCACGTCCTGCAGGCCCAGCTCGATAAATTTGGCGCGGTAGTATTCGGCGCGGATTTTTTCCTGAAACGGCGGGGCGGGGATTTCGCAGAGGCGCACCTGCTCGTCGAGCGTCGCGGGCTCGGCGCGCTGGATGTAGGCGAGGGCCTCGCGGATGGCGGGCCGCGTGGCGAGGGTGCCAGCCTCGGCGGCGCGCAGGCCCGGGGCGGTGAGCGCTACGGCGAGAGCGAGCACGCGGAGGGCGGGGGCGAGGCGTTTTCTCATGAGGATGGCAAAGGGAGTTTACGCGCTGGCGTCGAGTTCAACCAGAAAGCCGTAGTGCAGGAGCGTGGGGCGACGACGGTGCGCACGGAAGTTGGGCGCCAAAAAAGGATGGCGCGCACGCGGCGTTGGACAGCGCTCAACGCGCGATGCCGGTGGCGGTGCGGCCAGGTCAATTGGGGACTGGCGGCGCAGCGACGTGCCCGTAGACGCGCACGTAGTCGATCAGGAGCGTCTGAGGAAAGACGGTGGTGGCGTCGGGCGAGCCGGGCCAGTGGCCGCCGACGGCGAGGTTGAGCAGCAGGTATTGCGGCGAATCGAAAACCCAGCGCGTTCCAGCGGGGAGATCGGCCGGTGTGCGCGTGAGGTAAACGGTGCCGTCGAGGGACCAGGAGATTTTTCCGGGCGACCAGTCCACGGCGTAAACGTGGTAGGCGTCGCTGAGCGAAGCGCCGGACAGGAGCGTAGTGTGGCCGTTGAGGCCCTTCGCACCGGAGTAACCCGGGCCGTGCAGTGTGCCATGGAGTTTGCCGGGTTCGTGGCCGACCTGCTCCATGATGTCGATCTCGCCGCAGGCGGGCCAGCCGACGGCGGGTTTGTTGGCGCCCAGCATCCAGAACGCCGGCCACACGCCGCGACCGCGGGTGAGTTTCATCCGCGCCTCAATGCGGCCATAGGTGACGGAAAATTTCCCTTCGGTCTTCAACCGGGCCGAAGTGTAGCCGCCATCGGGTGCGCGCCGGGCGTGGATTGCGAGCGCGCGGCCGTCAAGCGCGCCGGGATCGGCGACGATGACGGAATTCTCACGCGAGGCGGTGTAGGTCTGAAGCTCGCGGTTGCCCCAGCCGCCGGCACCGAGGTCATGAACCCAGCGCGCGGAGTCAGGGGCGGAACCGACGGGCAGGTTGAAGTCGTCGCTCCAAATCAGGGCCGGGCCGGCGACGCCGGCGAACGGCCAAGTGAGGAGGGCGAGCGCAACGACGCGAAGATGACGATGAGACACGGGCAATCCGGCGCGGAGGAATTTAGAAACCGAGCGTCGCGCTGAGCTGATAGGAGCGGGGCTGGCGGTAGACGAAGGTTGTCGGCACGGTGACACGGTTAGGGCGGGTGATGTCGCCGCCGGGCGGGCGCAGGCCGGCACCGATGTAGATGAGGTCGGTGTTGTTCAGGAGATTTCCGATGCGGAAGTTGAGATCGACAGTCCGGTTGCCTTGCAGGCGGTATTGGTAGCCGAAAGTCGCGGTCGCGGTGTAGTAGGCGTCGCGATAGACGCGGGTCTGGGCATCGACGGACGGGTCGTCGATCGCGGTGTTGGGGTTGGCGGGATTGACGATCGTGTCGGCGCCGCGGTTGCCGATGGCGGTGCGGCCGATGTATTGCACGCCAGCGCCGACGCGCAGGCCTTTTACCGGTCCGCGGGAGAAACGGTAGTCCGAGTAGAGGTTGGCCGTGAACTTGGGCTGGTCGCTCTCGGTCGCCTGGGTGCGATTGTTGGTCGCCTTGAACGTCTGGATACTGCTCCACGCGGCGACGGCGGCGGAGACGTCGGGCGAGCGGTTGCTGACGGGGACAGAGAGATCGACCGTGGCGGTGTGGTTGGCGTCGATGAGGCCGCCGGCGTCGAGGACGATCTGGCGGAGGGTGGGCTCGTTGGCGGTGAGGTAGGCCCACTCGTCCTTGCGGGAGTTGAGGGTGCGATTCTTGGGGATGCCGGAGTTGGCGGTCAGGCGCCAGTTGCGAGTGAGGTTGGCGACGATGTCGATTTCGTAGCCTTCGTTTTCGGTGTCCGAATAGTCGAAGGTGACGTTGGCCGGAGGGATGAGGCCGCGGGCGTTGATGCCATTGGGGCTGAGATCGCCGACTGTGTTGGCGTCGACGATGGTGGCGTATTTGCGGCTGTTGCTCGTGCTGTCGGTGGCGCGGTCGCGGCGCGAGCCGGCGTAGGTGCCGAACGAGGCGGAAATTTTGCCTTCCAACAGCGTGAAGCGGAGACCCGCGTCCCAGCCGTCGCCGGACGAGACGGGCACGGGGTTGCCGGTGAGGGTGACGCCGGAGCCCTGCGGGAGAAACGACTCCGCGTAATTGGCGTAGGCGCTGATCGTGCGCGTGACGTGCAGGACACCGCCGTAGGAGATCGTGGTGGTGGCGACGTTGACCTTGGGCGAGGAGTAGTCGTCACGGAAACGGTCGTTGGCGTATTGGGGGAGCGGCTTGAAGTTCGCGTCGCGGGGGCGGGCGGCGGCGTCGAGGAACGCGCCGTTGCCGGTGAGGGCGCCGGCGGCGTTTTTGGCCTGGTATTTCAGGTTGAAGTAATCCGCGGGTCCGACCGGCCGGTAGATGATGGTCCGCTGGTCCCAGTCGACGGGATAGTCGGCCATCATGTTGTTCGTGCTGTTGCCCGAGTAGGCGGAAGTCTCGACCTGGTCGCGACGCGCGCCGGCGATCAGATTCAGCCGGCCGCCGAGCACCTTGGCATTGAAGGCCGACTGGAGGTATTTGAACGTCGAATCGGTGGCACGGGGCACACCGGTGCGGAGGTCAGCGACGCGGGTGACGTGGTAGTTGGTAGTGGTGCCGGCCACGGGATCGACGACGCGGACGCTGTCGGGATAAAGCGTGGGCTGGCGCAGGGCATTCCAATAAAAACGGTAGGTGAACACATCGTCCACGGAGCGGCGGCGGACGTCGGGATTGCGGTCGAGCACACTGACGAAAGAGTAGTTGTTGGCCCGCACGTCGCGGATGCCGCCGATGAAATTGGCGCGGAAATCACCCCACCGCGTCTGGTCGAACACGACCGCGACCGCGGCGCGGCCCTCGTTGATTTTGTGGCGATAGTAAAAGGCCGAGGCGAGGGCCTCACTGTAAACCTGGCCGAAATTCGGATTGGGCCGGCCGTCAGGCAGGTTGCGATTCACATCGATGGTCGCGTTGCCCATGCGGGAGGCGGCGGTCTCGACGTGCTTGTTGGTGTGGGCGTAGTTGTAGGCGGCCTCGAAGAAGAGATGCCGGCCCTGCTGGTGCTCGATAAAAATGGCGGCGTTCTGAAAACTGTATTCCAGCGTGGGCATGTCGGGCTGGATGACAGTCTCGCGGGTCGGGCGGCGGAACAGCGAGCCGGCCTCGGCGAGTCCGAAAAGCAGATCGGGCGAATACGTGCTCGCGACCATCGTGCCGCCGTTGATGCCGAGATTGGCGGTGGAGAGCGCGAACCGGCCGCCGATGGGGACTGCGGCGTTGGCGGCGCCGCCCTGCGTGCGCCAGGTGTTGGCCCAATTCATCACGGTGCCGGGATCGGAGCCCGGGATGTAAATGAGGGCGGGCGTGGTGCTGGAGCCGAGGCGCGCGATGCCTTTGGCGTCGGAGTTGGTGACGGCGGCGACCGGAGAAGAAACCGTGGTGACACCATCCCAGCCGGAGACGGAGTCGGACATCGACTCGCGGCCCATGATGGTGCTCTGGCGGTAGTGTTCGTATTCGGCGCGGATCTGGGTGCGCTTGAACGGCCGGTAGGTCACGGCCGTATGCACGCCGCGGCGGTTGTCGAACTCGAGATCGCGCCACGTGTTGGCGTCCTGCCAAAGAAGGTTTACGCGGCCGGCGACCTTGTCGTTGATCGGGTGGTTGAGATCGAGGCTGGTGCGGAACTTGTTCCACGAGCCGAACTGCAGGCCGAGTTTGTCGAACGCCTTGTCGGTGCGGGCGCGCTTGGTGAGGCCGTTGACGACGCCGCCGAGGCCGCTGTTGCCGATGAGGAGGGCGTTGGGGCCGCGCGCGTAGTCGATGCGTTCCTGGCTGTAGGTATCGGAGTTCAGGCCGAGGAGGAAGAAATTGCGCTGGGCGCCGCTCGTCTGCACGCCGCGCGACATGACGCTGGAGCCGCCTTCGTTGTCGTTGTAGCGGTAGGCGCTCAGCGCGACGATGGGCGCGTAGGAGCCCACGGCCCAGGTCATGGCTTGCTCGGTGTCGGTGAGGTTGAGTGCATCAAGAAAGTCCCGCGTGAGCACGGAATAGGCGACGGGCGTGTCCTTGAGCTGCGTGGACAACCGGCCGCCGGCGAGGGAGGTGGCGGCGACGAAGCCCTCGTCCTTTTCCATGGCGACGTTGAAGGGCGACATCATCACCACGCTGTCGGCACTGACGGTGGGTGGGGTGACCGTGGTGCGGGGCGTGGCGGTAGGTTTGATGGCACTGGGCGCAGGACTGACCACGACGGACAAGGCGCCCGTCTGGGCGTCCACGGTGGCTGTGAGCCTCGAGCCGGTGAGGAGTTGTTGGAGCGCGGTGGCGACGGGCAGCTCGCCGCGCACGGCGTTGGTGGCGTGGCCGCGCACGTCCTGGGCGGGATAGACGATCTCGCGGCCGGCCTGCTGGGCGAAGCGGCGCAGGCTGTCGCCGGCGTCGCCGGCGGGGATGTCGAACGTGCGCAAGGTGTCCGCGGCGAAGGCGACGGCGGCGACCAGCAGGGCGCACGCGAAGAGGGCAAGGCGGGAGGAGTTCATGGCAGGGTGGGGGTTCCCGCTCAAGACGGGCGCGGCGACGGATTCCGCCAAAACATTTTTCGTGCGGCGTGCGAACATCAGCGCGCGCGGTGCAGCGCGATGGTGGAGCTGCTGCGTTCGACGCGCACGCCGAAGCTCGCTTCGAGCAAACGGACGAAGCCGTCGACATTGTCCGACCGGAAACTGGCGCCGATCGGCAGCGCGCGCAGGGCTTCGTCGGCGACGACGATCTGCACGGCGTTGCGACGGTTGAACTCGGCGACGACCTCCGCGAGCGGCGTGGCGGCAAATTCCAGGAGCTTGGGCTGCCAAACCAGCACGCGGTCGATCTCCGCGCTCGTGAGGCTGGCTGTGGCCGGGGCCGGACCTGCGAGCGGCATGACCGCTTGCTCGCCGGCGCTCAGGAGCGCGGGTGCGGCGAGGGGTGCGGCGGGCCGATCGAGCTGCACCCGGCCCTCGGTCACGAGCACATCGACGGAGCTGGAGCCGAGCCGGACGTTGAAGGCCGTGCCGACGGCGCGCACGGTGATGCCGGCGGCTTCGACGATGAACGGACGAGCGGGGTTTTTGGCGACGGTGAACAGCGCCTCGCCCTGCGTGAGCCGCACGCGACGTTCCCCGGGGGTGAACCCGACGATGATCTGGGCGCCGCGGTTGAGTTCCACGAGGGATCCGTCATCGAGCACCTGCTGCCGGTAACCGGACCCTCTGGCCGCGGTGGCGGCGGGTTCAATGGTCGGCTTGGACCCGAGGAAGAGCAGCGCGATGCAGGCGGCGGCCGCCAAGGAAACGGGTGCGATCCAAAACAGAATTTTCTTGGCGCGGCGGGACGGACGGGCGGGCGGGGCGAGCAAATCCGCATTGGGCTCGGTGCCGTGCTCGGGCCGCCATTGGGCGAGGTGCGCGAGTTCGCTCCAGCCGCGCTGGTGGCGGGCGAGGCGTTCGCCGTGGCGCGGGTCGGCGGCGAGCCATTGGAAAAACGCGTCCTGCTGGGCCGGCGTCAGGCCGCGGTCGCGCCGCGCCACCCAGGCGGCGGCGGCATCGTCGATGGCGGCGAGCGCGGAAGGCGTTTCGTCGTGTGGTGTGGCCATGGCGTTTACTTCTTCCAATACCGGGCGAGGAACTCGGTGCATTTGCGCACGCCGATGGTGACCTGGCTCTCGACGGTGTTTTCCGAGATGCCGAGGCGCGCGGCGATTTCCTTTTGGGAAAGGCCGTAGAGCCGGCGGAGCGTGAGCACCTGGCGGCAGCGCTCGGGCAGCGATTGGATGGCTTGGGTCAAGAGTTCGAGTTCCTGGTTGCGCGCGACGGTCTCGGGAATGCCGTCGGCATCCTCCAAGACGTGGAGCGCGTCGATTTCCGCCAAAGACTCCGTGCGATTTGTCGCGGTGGCGCGGAGCAGATCGATGGCGCGGTTGCGCGCCGTGGCGAAGAGGAAGGCTTTGGGCGACTGGAGATCGGCACCGCGGCGGTGAGCGGCGAGCACCTGCGCGTAGGCGTCCTGGATGATGTCGTCGATGTCCGGCAGGGAGGGGAAACGGCTCGCGAGCCACGCGCGCAGCATGGGTTCGTGCGGACGGAGCTGTTCGGCAAACCAACGGGCTTGATCGGGCGGGGGCGCGCTCACGGACCGCAACGTGGAGGCCTGCCCATGTGGCTTCAAGATCCGGCTGCCACGTTGCCTAGGATCTAAAGAGCGTGACCTTGTGCTTCGTCGTATTTTCGCCTAGATATCGGCGTGCGACATGCTGGTCGGAAGGCCGGCCCGGCCTGTCCGTTGACCACATCCGAGATGCAAGCACCAAGACAAACCTTCCCTACCATGATGAAAATGAACCTGACACCCTTCCTCCGAGCTGGCGCGCTGGCCGTGGCGCTCGGACTGGCGCCCGTGACTGCGGTCTGGGCCCAGACCGCCCCCGCACCTGCGGCCCCGGCTCCAGCCGACGAGCCACTGCGGCTCGAGGTCTTCACCGTCACCGGCTCGAATTTGAAGCGAATCGACGTCGAAAAGGTTCTGCCGGTCACGGTCATCGACATGGCCGCGATGGATATTCGTGATGCGTCTCAGCCATCTGAGTTGTTGACGTCACTGCCGCAGGTCACGGGTTTGCCGGGCAACGAAACCGCCACCCTCGGCGCCACGGCGCGCGGCGACAATGCCAGCGTCTCGCTGCGCGGCCTCGCTTCGAGCAACACGCTGGTTTTGCTGAATGGCCGGCGTCTGGTGCCCCATCCGATCAGCCAGGGCGAAGGCGGCACGCCCACGCTCTCGACCAACGTCAACACCCTGCCGAACCGCGGTCTTGAACGGGTCGAGGTGCTGCGCGACGGCGCTTCGTCCATCTATGGCACCGATGCGGTCGCAGGCGTGGTGAACTATACCGTGCAGCGGAGGTTTCAGGGCACCGAGCTCGCGCTGCGCTACGGGCAGACCAGTTACAACGATGGCGAGGAGTATCGCGCCACCCTCACGCATGGGCTCAAGTTTGCCGGCTCCAAAGGCCGGGCTGTGCTGACCGCTGATTATTACCAGCGGGCGGCCATGTTCGCCCGTGATCGCTCCTTCTCGGCGGACGGTGACCATAGCAATCTCGCGCCGGCCCCCTGGAATGTCGCCACGAGCACGGTGTTCAATGCCCGCTCCGCCACCACGCCCTTTGGCAACTATCTCCTCGGCACAGTGACCGCGACGAACGCGTTTGGCAGCGTCACCGGCTTTGCCGGCGCGCGCCCGGCCGGGGTGCCGGCGACCCTCGCGGCCGCCTCCGGGCTCTTCGTGCTCCAGCCTGATGGCAACGGGGGCGCCGTCTTCGGCACCGCCACGCCGAGTCGCGCCGGTGTCACGCGCGAATATTATTGGAACAACAACGCCTATCGCGTCATCCAGCCCGAGAGCGCGCGCACGAATGTCTTCGCCACCGCCGAGTTCGACCTGAGCGATCGCATCACCGTTTTCACCGACGCCAGCCTCTACCGCGCCCATTCGGTGACCTATCGCGAGCCCGACGGCATCACGCAGAGCACGGATGGATTCATCATCGTGCCGGCGACCAACCCGTGGAATCCCTTCGGCACGCGTTTCTGGTCGCCAACTGGCGCGCCTAACAACGACGGCACGGCGCGCCTAATGGGGACGCCCTCGGCGGTCTCCATCACCAACAAGCGCCTCACCGACATTGCCACGCGCACCGATTGGGTGGACACCGCGGTCTATCGCGGTGTGGTTGGGGCCCGCGGAAAAATCTTTGATTCGTGGAATTGGGAGGCCGCCCTGCTCTATTCCGCAGCGCGCGTCATCGAGAACGAGGAAGGGCCGTCTCGGAAGAGCCTGCTCATCGAGGCGATTAACCAGACTGACCCGTCGCGGGCCTTCAATCCCTTCACCCGCACCTTTGCGGTGCGCAATGGCACCCTCGTCGCCACCGGTGACTACGTGAATCCCGAGAGCGTGCAGCGGACCTTTCGCTCGAGCTTCATCCGCAACGGCATCACCCGGCTGGGCAGCGCCGATTTTCGGGCCAGCGGCGATGTTTTCCCGCTGTGGGGCGGCAACAAGATCGGCGGCGCTTTCGGCGGCGAGTTTCGCTTCGAGGCCTACGATGATTACCGTCCGCCCTACGCGGGCCTCAATCCGCCTGGCTCCGGGCTCGACCTCACGAGCAACGATTTCCTCGGCTTCTCGCCTAATTCCGACACGCACGGCAACCGCCACGTCGCCGCGCTCTATGCCGAGGCCGTCGTGCCGCTCGTGGGCCGCGAGACGCGTTTCCCCCTCGTCGATTCGCTCGAACTTACCGCGTCCGCACGCTATGAGAGCTACACGGACTTCGGTGACACGACCAAGCCGAAGTATGGCGTGAATTGGCGGCCGGTCCGTTGGGCCATGGTCCGCGGCTCCTACAATCAGGGTTTCCGCGCGCCCAACCTCGCGCAACTCTTCACCGGCACGCTCGTTCGCACGGTCACCGGCAGCACCGACACCTACCGCAGTCTGGTGACCGGCCTTATTACGGACGGCCCGAGCAATCGCCGCAGTATCGCCTCCGGCAATCGCCAGCTCACGCCGGAAACGTCGACGGGCAAATCCGCCGGCATCGTGGTCGACATTCCGTGGGTCAAAGGACTCTCGGTCTCCGTCGACTATTACGAAATCCGCCAGAAAAACCTCATCTCCTCCGGTGGCGGCGTCGCGGATGACACCGCCGCCTTGCTGAAGGCCACGCAGGACGCCTTGGCCGCCGGCACGGCGATTGGCGCCATCGACTTGGGCTCGGGCACCGCGGCCTACAAGGGCGATCCCTCGGTCGTCCGTCTGCCTGTGACCCAGGCCGACCGGGATGCGTTTGCCGCTTACAATGCCCGCCAGACCAATCCCGGCAACCAGCGCGCGGTCGTCGGCGGCATCGACATTATCCGCTCCAGTTATTTCAACAAGTCCCAGCAGTTCACCAACGGTTTCGATTTCGACATCAACTACCGTTTCCCGTCGTTCCCGATTGGTCAGTTCACGTTCAACACCAACTGGACCTACGTGAATGATTTCCACGCCTACTCCGCGCCGGGATCCCCACGCACGGAATACAAGGGTGGCAACAGCGCCAACGTCGGCGGCGCCCTTCCGGACTGGCGCGGTTCCACCACGCTCTCGTGGCGGAAAAAACAATGGGGCGCGGGCGTCGGCCTCTACTACATCGCGAGCTTCACTGAGGTGAACGCCACGACGACGCAGGCAATCTGGGACGGACTCGGCAATCCCAGCTACATCAAGCCGATCTTCAACAACGGCGCCTACAGCTACCGCTACGTCGTGCATGACTCCAAGACCTACAATCTCCATCTCACCTACCGCGTCGTCGCGCAGAACCGCTGGCTGAATCAAACCAGCGTGCGCCTCGGCGTGAACAACGTGTTCAATGCCGAACCGCCGCTCTCCGCGGACTCACGCGGCTACGAGCCTTCGCTCTACAACGTCATGGCCCGCGGCCGCACCTACTCGTTGCAGATTACGAAGAAGCTTTAAGGAGCCTCTGAAAAACTCCGCCTGACAAAGGAACCGATGAAACCGCGAGGGATCACAAGGCCGCGATGAGCCAACAAACGACGTTTCTTTCCCTCGGTTGCCTGACCAAGCGCACGCGGGCGGACCGGTTTCTCGAG
>JAUYAK010000011.1 GCA_030693515.1 Opitutaceae bacterium | reverse complement strand
ATTACATCGAGACGTTCTACAACCCGACGAGGCGCCACAGCTCGCTCGGTTATGTTTCCCCTGTGGTCTTCGAAAAACAACAAACACTAAACATCAAAGCCGCCTGAATTAGTGTCCATTTTTTCGAGGCAAGCCCAGTTTGCGGTTGGATTCGGGCTGGATCAGGCGGGCGTGAGGCAAACCGTGATTCTCGAAAATGACCGCGGTGTGATTGGTGCGCGCCTCCCACTGGCCGGTCATGAAGGCAAAACGCGTGGGCGAGCACTGCGGCAGGGCGTAGGCGGCGGTGAACCTCGCGCCTTCCCGGGCCAGCCGGTCGATATGCGGGGTGGGCACGAGGGTGTTGCCATAGCAACCGACCCCGGTCCAGCCGAGGTCGTCGACCAGCACGAAGACGATATTGGGCTGCGTCCGTGGTTTTGAAACTTCCTCGGCAGGGAGCGGGGCCGTCGACGCCAGAGTGAGCATAACCAGAAGTCGTTTCGTGATGTGTTTCATCGGTGGGATCCGCTATTTTTTGCCGCGGTTTCCGGCTTTCGTGGGTGGGACGGGCAGAGGCATGAAATCGCGCTGGAGAATCATCCACTCCTGCAGGGCGGCCTTGAGTTCGCGCTCCAAGTTGGCCGCATCCTGGGTGCCCGCGAGGTTGTTGAATTCATTGGGATCCTTCTCGAGGTCGTAGAGCTCGAACAGGGGGCGCGTCGTGGCGAAGTAGAGCTGGGAGATTCTTGGCTCCAACTTTCCGGCCCGGTGCGTCTGCTCGAGTTCCTGCCAAAAGGCCTCCCGCGCGAAATCCACGGGCCAATACGGAAGGTCTCCCAGCGCATTATAGATGAGCTTGTGGGTCTTGCTCACCACCACGCGGCCGAGGTCGAAATCCGCACTGTTGCCCGGCAGGTTCGTGCCGTGCGCCCCGCGTTCGGCGAAGACGAACTGTCGTCCCGCGAATGGCGCGCCGCGCAGCAACTCGACGAAGCTCCGTCCGGTCATTTCCGGTGGCACGGGAAGGCCGGCGGCGGCCAGAAACGTCGGCGCCAGATCTTCGCCGCTGATCAATTCCGCCGAGGTCGAGCCCGGCTGCACCTTGCCCGGCCAGCGCACGAGCAGGGGCACGCGGATGCCAAATTCGTAGAGCGTGCCCTTGCCGCGGAATTGGGCGGCCCCGTTGTCGCCCATGAAGGCGACGAGGGTGTTCGCCGCGAGGCCGCGCTTTTCCAGCTCCGCCATCACTTCGCCGAAGAACACATCGAAGTGCGCGATCTCGTCATAGTAGCGCGCGAAGTCCTCCCGCACGAGCCGGGTGTCCGGGTAATGTGCGGGAAGTTTGATCTTCGCCGGATCGTGTTTCACCGGGCCCTGGGTGTTCAGGGGCCGATGCGGATCGTTGGAGCAGAGCTGCAGGAAGAATGGCTTTGCGGCGGGTTTGAGGTCGAGAAACTCACGGAACTGCGCGAGCCCGGCCTCGCTGCCGCTTCCCGTTTTCACGTAGTCGAGGCGATCGGGAAACGTGATGAGCTTATGCTTCTCAAACACCGTTTGCGTTTCCGCCACGTTTACGTTCGCCCCGTCCATGTGATACATCCGCCCGGCGACGCCGGTGAACCAGCCCGCCGCCCGCAACGCTTCAGGATAGGTCTTGATCTCGCGCGGCAGCGGCGCGGAGAAGCGCGACATCGCGATCGCCACCGGCGAGCGCCCAGTGAAGATGCTGGCGCGCGACGGCACGCATTGCGGGCTGGTCACATAGGCCCGATCAAAGCGCATGCCCTCGGCCGCGAATCGGTCGAGGTGCGGTGTCATGATGTCCTGGTTCCCGTAGCAGCCGACGTGCGGGTAGCTGTGATCGTCCGAGAGGATGAGCAGGACGTTGGGTTTCGGCTCGGCGCTATAAAGCCGAGCCACCGGGGCCAGCAGCACAACGGCGAAAAGGAGAAGAGTGTTTTTCATTTTGCCTGAGGTGCCGCGCGCGATCACAGGGAAAACCGCGGGCATTGTTGCGTGATAGCTAGAGCTCAAAATTTCACATCGACCGTGAGCGTATAGGTCCGCGGGCGCTGGAGGGCCCACCGCACAACCCGCGTCTCCCCGGGGTTGCCGAAGACGCCGAAGTCGTCGGTGTCGGCCAGCTGCGGCAGGTGTTTGTCGAAGTCGAAGAGGTTGGCGACATCGAGCCGGACCTCGATTTGCCGCTGGTTCAGCTTGAACGTCCGCCCCACCTGGGCGCCGACTTCGAACAGTTCGGAGCCGCGATACGGCCGGTCGATCTGGATGAGACGGTTGGCATCCCGATAGTAGCCAATCGTGGGCGCACTGCGGTAACGCGCCCGCCCGGTGACACGCCACCCCGCGAGCCGCCCTTCGCTGAAGCCATAGCTGGAAACGGCGTTGAGCGCATACTTGCCGACCGAAGCCAGATCCCTCCCCTCCGTGGCATTGGCGTCGGCCAGCGCGGTGGTCAGTCCGACGAGCCGGGCATCGACCGTGATCAAGTCCGCGGCGGCGAGGGCGGCCGTGGTGGGATTGCCCGGGGTATTGGCAAGCTGAGCGAGGCGGGCGCTCCACGCCGCCATTCGCTTCAGATCATCCGTTATCAGCGTTTTGATTGCCGCGTAGCGGTTGCTTTCAACGGTGTTGTTGATGCTCCCCGTCAGCAGGAGCCGCCAGTTGCGGGTGGGATTGAACACGGTCGTCATCTCCCAACCGGAAAGCGCGGTATCCGTGAGGCCGCGCACATTGTTGATCTGAATGATGCTTTCCGGCGGAATGTCGGCCACCAGGCCGGTGCCGGCCCAGTTCCGCTGCATGAGCGCGTAAACAGTGTTGCGCGGCCCGATGAACGTGTTGTTTGCGGGATTGAATTGGGAGGTGTTGCGGGTCGTCGCCTCGTAGTGGCTGAGGCTGAAGGTGAGCCGGTTATCCAGCAGGTAGAGCCGAATGCCATATTCCTCGGTCTCACCGGTCTCAGGCGGGAGGAGCGTGCCGTCCGCCGAGTAGAGGTTCGCGACGTCCGCCGCGGGGTTGAAAACTTCCGACTGGTTGTAGGTAAGAGAAAGCCACTTGGTGGCGTGCCCCACCAACCCAAGCGTTCTTGTCGTGCGCGCGAGGTTCTTATCCGGTGCTTGTCCATCGGGAATGTCGTATTCGCGGGAACTCACGAAGTAGGGCGTCCCCGCCTTGCGCCTCGTGTCGGCAGCGCGCAAGGTCCAGTTGTCGATCATGTCCCGGCGCAGGCCATAAGTGGCGACGAGGCGATTTTGCAGGAAATAGCCCTGCCAAACCAGCGCCCGCGATTCCTGCTCTTTCTCGGTGATGCCGGGCGCCTGCGTGGTTTCCGTGCTGAATTTGTAGAGGTAGCTCCCCGGTCTGCTGGGGTTGACGACGTCGGCCAGGGCGGGGTTTTCAAAAACCGCGTAGTGGGGGTAGGGCCTGACGTCGCCGTTTTGCGGGGCGTAGTAAGAACGAAAATTGAGCCGGTGCTGGGCGTTCAACGGATCCGTGCTCAAGCCGTTTGAACCGTCCACGATCGTGTTCACGACAAATTCCTGATTGGTTTTGGAGGTATTGTGATTCGTTTCCCACAGGCCGGCAAAGCGGTGGCGGCCAAAGATGCTTTTCGCCTCTTTCGGCTTCAGGTCATACGAAGCCGTGACGCGCCAGCCTAGATTCTCGTCCTGGGGCGTCCCTTGGCGGGCGCTGCCCTCGGCATACAGCTTCTGGTAGCCCGGGTTCAGGGTGCCATCGGCAAGGAAGCGATTGGGATCAATCCTGATCCCGTCCATGATGGAATTGCGCTGCCGCGTGTCCTCCCGGGTGTGGTTGGCGGCCAGTTCCACGAAGAAATCGGCGGTGATGCGCTGCTCAAGGAAGACACTGGTGTTGGATCCCGTCTGCGCGTTGCCCGGCAGAGCCTTGGTCGCAGGCGTGAGCGTGGCATCCCGGGCGATCCCGTAGGTCGCGACCGGATCGGGCACTTGGTAAGCCGCGACCGAGCCGTTGCCGAAGGGACGCTCAATCGTCGAACTCAGGAACCGGGTATTCAGGGTCGCCGGCAGTCCGGGATTATTGCCCATGAACACGAGGCTCACGCCGTTTTGGCTCAGGACGCTGCTGAATTGGTTGCGTTGTGCCGCGGTCCAGGCTCCGGAGACCGGCGTGGTGATCAAGGGTGAGCCGCCGGTCAGCCATGACTGGTAGCCGGAGTCCATCGCCCACTTCAATGGAACGACGTTTGTCTTGATGGAGAAATTTTCGTGATCGGCCCGAATCGTGGTGTGGCGAAACGGTTTGAAGGTCGCCACGAGATTCAACCTCTGCTGCACCTTGATCTCGTCGTCGCGGAATCCCCGGTCATCGGCGGCCAGGGCGTTCATTCGCAGGGCGAACTTGGGATGGGCGGCCCAGTTGAAATCCAACGCGCCCCGCCGCGAACCATTGCTGTCGAACTTGCCACTTACGCTGAACAGATTGCGGTCCATCCGCGCCTGCTTGGTCGACGTGACCACGACGCCCTCCACGCCGCT
Organism: Opitutaceae bacterium; assembly: GCA_030693515.1. Lineage (GTDB taxonomy): Bacteria > Verrucomicrobiota > Verrucomicrobiia > Opitutales > Opitutaceae > ER46. The sequence continues at coordinate 20,957 of JAUYAK010000011.1, read as the reverse complement.
GGCGCCGAACAGAATCGAATTGGGGCCGTTCGCGCCGGTCAGACGCTCCGAGTTGTAGAGATCGACCTGCCCCGCCACCGGAAAGAAATTTCGCGACGACGCCGTCGTGCTGATCCCGCGAACCTTCCGCGTTCCCGGGTTGGCGAGACCGTTGTTGCCCGCCTGCGTGCCACCGCCGATCGGTGATCCGAAGTCCTCGTTGCCGCTCGGGAAGAACAGGACCGCCTCGGCAATCGAGTTCACGTTGAGATCGGCCATCAGCTCGGGCGTCATGATCGACAGCGAACCGGCGGTGTCGCGCAGGTCGGTCGCAAGCCGGGTGCCCGAGAGCGTAGAGGTGGCGGCGTAGCCCTTGTCCTTGTCGACGTTCACGACGAAGGGCGACAATTCGACGGCGTCGCCGCCCGTGGCGGGAGATCGGGCTGGCGGGGCGCCGGGCGGCGGCGAAGAGGCGTCTGCACCCAGTGCCGCGATTGGCGCTAAGAACAGGAAAGTGATACAGGTGACGGGGTCTTTCATGCGGGTAATAGTTTTCCTGGTAGGGGTCTGAGTGACAGGGAGGATGAATTCAGTTCTTCCCGAAGGACTCACTGAGCACGACCGCGCGGACGAGATCCCTGAAGCCGCCCCTCTTCGCCGACAGATTCTTGACGATGTCATCGATCACGGCGCGGTCGGTGAACTCGGGTTCACGACCCAAAGCATACGTCAGCAGATTCCGGGAAAGTGCGCGCGTGAACTGCTCGTGCCGCTCGATGAGCAGCCCGCGGAAGTCGCCCACGCCGGTGAACGTCTCGCCCGTCGGCAATGCTCCGCTCGAGTCCACCCGCTGGTCCTTGGCGTAGGTTTCCCGCCACGCGCCGATGGCGTTGAATTTCTCCAAGGCAAAACCGTAGGGGTCGATTTTTTGATGGCAGGAGGCGCAGGTGGCGTTCTCGCGATGTTTGGCGAGTTGCTCGCGGATCGTGGTGGCCCCGCGGACATCCGGCTCGAGCACGGGCACGTCGGGCGGCGGCGGTGGCGGCGTGTAGCCGAGGATTTTCTCCTGCACATAGACGCCGCGCACGACGGGTGAGGTGTCGACGCCATTGGCGGAAGCGGTAAGGAAGGCGGCGTGTCCGAGCAGGCCGCCGCGCACGCCTTGGGGCAGCTTCACTTGGCGAAGGTGCACGCCTTCCAGCGGTGGCAGGCCGTAGTGCAGCGCTAGTTCGCGATTGAGGAAGGTGTAGTCGGCGGCGAGGAATTCGCGCGGTGGCAGATTTTTGTCGAGGATGTGGCGGAAGAACATCTCGGTCTCGGCGCGCATGGCGGCGTCGATGTTGTCGCGGAAGAAGCTGACGAATTCCGTGGAGACTGGCATCTCGCCGATGTGGTCAAGATTCAACCAGAGGCGGATGAAATTCTGCACGAAGCGCTGCGACTTCGGATCGGCCAGCATGCGCTCGACCTGGGCGGTGAGGGTCGCGGGCTCGTGCAGTTTTCCGTCGGCGGCGAGCTTGAGCAGCGTCGCATCCGGCAGCGACGACCAGAGAAAATAGGACAGGCGCGACGCCAGCGCGTAGTCGTTTAGTTTGCCGGTGCCTTCCTGCAGATGGAGGAAGGCGGGGGAGCAGAGGATGGCTTGAAAGCCGAGTTGCAAGGCGGCCAGCGGCTTGAGGCCGGCGGCAATCTTGGCGGCGACCAGTTTCTCGATCGGGTCCAGTTCGTCCGGGCGCAGCGGGCGTCGAAAAGCCACCTCGGCTAAAGCGTGCAGGCGGGCGGGGATGGCGGCGGGAACGATCTGGTTCGGCGTGAGCGCGCCGTAAAGCAGGGTGTGGCCACGCGTCGGCCACTCGTCGAGTTGCGGGCCGTTGACCTGTATTTCCCAGATGCGGAGCTTCGGGCCGCGATAGGCCTTGAGCAAAGCGATCGAGCGGGAGCCGTTGTCTTTGATCTTCGCCGGGGCTTCGAGCTCGGGATGTCCCTCTGCGTTCCGGCTCATCTTGAACGCCAGGTTCTTCGCCTTGGCCGCGCCGTTGCGGAAGCGCACTTCCGGCTCCTCGCCGCGTTCGAGTTCGACGGTCCACTCGAACCACTGCGGCTGGTCGCTGGTGAGTTCCACCAGGGCGAGCGTGCGTTCCGTGGTGATGTTGCCGGTGCTCTCGACGCTGCCATCGCGATTCACCGCCGCGAGCTCCATCACGATGGAGTCGCCGTTGCGGAAGTCGGTCAGGAAGGCGTAGGAATGCGTGCGGTCGATGGCGGCGGCTTGGATGCGGATCGTGTAACGGCCACTCTGCGGGGCGCCGCCGCGCGCCAGCGGCTCGAAGCCGATGTGGCCGCCGCGATACTGCCGCGCGACGAGATCATCGTAGCCTTTGTCCGACACCCAGCGGAAGCGGTCGGTGTGGAAGAGCTTCGGCAGATCGGCGGCTTTCCGGCGGTCGAAGTAAAACGGCGACTTTTGCGCGTAGCTCTTCGGCTCCGGTTTCGCCCCAAACGCCGTCGTGCGGGCGATGGCCTCCTCGGCGGCAAGGAAGTAATGGTCGAGCAACATCCCTGAAGTCACTTGGGCGGCCGAAATATTGTCGAAGCCGGCGACGCGGTTTTCCGGCGGGAAATGGGCGGTGGGATTCCATCCCGCGACGTTCAATCCGAGCAGGTCGCCGATGGTCTGCCGGTATTCAAAGCTGTTGATCCGGCGGAGCACGGTGTGGGCGGCGGCACCTTTGAAGCGCTGCGCGGCTTCGCCGACGGCAGCGGTGATGGCATCCACGGCGGCGAGCAGTTCCGCTTTCGGGGGCTGCTTCTCCTTATGCGGCGGCATTTCGCCCAGATTGAGCTGATCGAGAATCTCCTGCCAGAGCAGCGCCTCGTCGGGCGTCTTGATTGCGGCGGTCAGCGAATCGAACCGCCGGTCGCCCTTCTGTTTCTCGGGGCCGTGACATTTCACGCAATACTCGCGCAGAAACGGCTCGAGCGCGGCAGCGGATGCCAGCGAGGTGGCGACCAAGGCCGTGGTGAGCGACAGCAAGCCGCGAAACAAAGGAAGTCTGAACCCGGAAGAGAGCGGCTTCATGATCAGGCGATCTTCATCGGTGAAAACGTGCCCGTGCTGCGCCCGAAGCGCTCTCGTTCCGCGCCGAACCAATGCAGGGTGGACAGCCAGAGATTGGACAGTTGCACGCGTTTGCGCTCCTCCGCCGGGCAGACGAGATGGCCTTGGTGTCTGAGCCCGCCGCCCGCGAGGAGCACCGGCAAGTCGCGATTCGAATGGTTCGAGGCATTGCCCATGCCGCTGCCGATCACGACCAGCGTGCTGTCCATCAATCCCGCTTCCTTCAGTTTGCCGAACAAGTGCGCGAACTGCGTCATCAGATACGTCTCCACGACCTGCAACTGGGTGAGCAGGCCCTCCTGTTTGCTGTGGTGCGACAGTCCGTGATAGTTGCCGACCTCAAGGTCGTTGGTGTGAAATTGCAGCGGAACTTCGAACGTCGCCACGCGCGTCGAATCCGTCTGGAGCGCGAGCGTCAGCAAATCGAGAAACAGCGGGATCACCTCGATCTGCATCCGTTCCTCGTCCCTGACGGGGGCAATGGGTGACTTCGGTTTGGGACGGCCCAGCCACACTTCGGACATTTTGAGGCGACGCTCCACATCGCGCACCGAGGTCAGATACTGGTCGAGCTTGCCGCGGTCGGCCGCGTCCAGATTGCCGCCCAACTGCTTCGCCGATTCGCGCAGCGCATCGAGCACGCTCGCCCGGTGCGAGAGGCGTTCCCGTTCCGTGGCCTTCGCCCGCGCGTTTGCCTCGACGAACAGCGCCTCAAACAAGCGCGCGGGATTGTTCACCGGGGGAATGCGCACGCCGCCCCGGTTCCAGCACATATCGGTGCCCTCGCCCAGGCCGGCCGTGATCGAAGGGTAGCGCGTCGCCGAGCCGACGTGTTCAGCGGCCACTTGGTCGACCGAAATGTTTTTCTCCGCGAATCCCGCCGATTCCTCTTTCTTTACTCCGGTCAGAAACGAGTGCACGCCGCCATGGCCGCCCTTCGCGCCGTGATCGAGATGCGAGAAGACGGTGAAGTCCCGCCGATGCGCCTGCAGCGGCGCCAGGGTTTTGCTCATCGCGTAATCCGGCCCTCCGGCCGTGGGGAAAAAGCCGCCAGGCCAAAATCCCAGATGATTGCCGATGCAGATCAGGCGGCGCGGATCAGCCTTCGGCGCCGTCGCGGCAAAGCCGACGTTGAGGCTTTCGAACGCCGGCAGCGCCAGCGCGACGCCAAGGCCGCGGAGAAAATGGCGACGGTCGATGACAGGTGGGTGGTTCGCGTTCATGGCAAGTTCGGGCATGGGACGACGTTTGGTCTTGGGGAAGCGGGTGAAACCGGATCGCTACGGTGAGGTGGGTGCCGTTAGCAGCGACACGCGCACATCATCCAAATAATTGGGGGAGGTTCGCGCGGCTTTGGTGGGCGTGCGCACGCCGAAAAAAAGCACGAGGCTGCGGGCGGCGCGCGGCACTTGGATGCTCACGCGCAACGTCTGCCACCCTTTCGCGCCGGGGAGGGCATCCAGACCCTTCGTGACCGAGGCGATCGATTCATCGCGCCGATCAAACCACGCGGCATCGAGGTCCTCGGGGGCTTCGGTGACGGCAAAGGCCCGAATCATGTAGCGCACCGATGATTCGGTGACAGCCGTGGCGAACGACGCGGAGATTTCAATTTCGCGCGACTCACCGTCGGCGTCCGGCGGCAGCGTTCGCAGATCCAGCACCTGAAAGATGCGCAACGGGCTTTTAGCCACCGGTTCCAGCCGGAGCATGAACTTGCCTTGCTTCGCCTGCACCCCGTTCTCCGCCGCCACCACCTGCGCTGCATCGCCGCTCCACCGTCCCGCCCCGGCGGGGAAGCCAACGGTCACCGGCATCTGCACGTCCTCAAACCCCGGGTCAAAGACCGCCATTGGCGTGCGCTTCTCCGTTCCGCGATGGGCCGCGATGCCATACACCACCGACGCGCCAAACAACCCGATTGCCAATCCTGCTGCCGCCGCCGTCAGCGAACGCCATTGCAACCACGGGGAAGTGCGGCGCGGAGAAAGCGCGTCGCCCGGATGCGCCACCACGTGACTCGTCGGCGCGACCGCGGTGGCGATTTTCAGTTCAGAGAGCCCGCACTCGTTGTCGTGGTAAAGAAACCAAAGCTGTCGAGCCTCGACGCTGGACTTGAGCAGTGTCGCGAGCTGATGCGTCTCTGATTCGGTGAGCGTGCAATTGAGGGAGGCACTGAACAGTCGATGCCATTCGAGGTGGGTAATGTTGTTCATGTTGTTGCCCCGGCTATCTGCCGCTGCACGCATTCGGCCAGCGCGCGGCGGATGAAATTGAGCTTGTTGTAGATTGTCTGCGGGGCGCGGCCCTGCTGGCGCGCGACTTCGCCCACCTCGAAGCCATGCGTGTAGATTGACTCCACCAGGGCGCGCTGGGACGGATCGAGCTTCTCCACGCAGGCTTCCAGCGCCACCATCCGCGGCGCCCACTGCCGCACATGATGCGCGCCCTCGGCGGCAAGCGTCTGCATCAGGGCGTCGTCAAATTCCAGGCGGGAACGGCCCGTCACACGCTGGAAATTCCGGGCTTCATAAAACGCCACAGTCGTGGCCCACGCCACAAAGTCGGTGCCGGACTCGAAGGTGCCAAACCGTTTCCACATCACCACACTGGCCCGTTGCATCACATCCTCGGCATCGTGCCGGTTGGCCACCAATGACATCACATAACGCAGCAGCAGCGGATGGACCCCGTTGAGCAGCCGCACAAACTCCTCCTGGCGCTCAGGCGTCAGCACCGGCGAAGTCGGGCCGGGAGGAAGATCATCGGGCATCAAGAAGGGTATGTATGCCCGCGCACCGATGTTACCGATAAAAATGTTTCCGCAGTGAAGATTGCGGCCTTATTGGGTTTTTCCGCTCGCAGACTCGACGGTGCGGCGTCGGAAGCTGTTCGATCCGATTTGTGATTCGCAATATCGCGCTAGTGCCGTCAGAATCCAAACGTGGTCGTCAGCACGAAGGCCCGCGGTTCGCGCACGCGGTAGAGGAGCGGCACCGGCACGTTCTGCAACGTGCCGGGCTGCACCAACGCGGATTCCAGCTGGGCGCTGCGGGCGTTGGCCAGGTTGGTCACGTTGAGCTGGAACTTGCAATCCACCCTCCGAAAAAGGTTCTTCACCACGTAGGAGGTGTGCAGTCCGCCGGTCAGCGTGGTCGAGCCGTAGAAGACAACATTGGGATCCGCGACCACGAGGCCGTTGAGCGACTTGTTGCCGAAAGCCACGTTGGGGGCTGAGGTCCAGATCGCGTCGCCGCCGATGGCCCAGCCTTTGAGCGGAGCTTCGGTGAACGCATAGTTCGTCAGCAGCGTGAATTTGTTGCGGCGTTCGGCCAGCGTGCGCGTGCCCTCCTGCGCCAGCACCACGGTCTGCGCGGTGAGCATGTCGCGATAGACATCGGCCACCCGGGCGAAGTTGTAATCGGGCACGAGGACATCCGGTCTGGCCAGCCAGGCATCCTTCCGCTGCGCGATGTAACCCAGCGCGCGCGAGCCGATGCGCCCGGCCAGCGTCTGAAAATGGTTGTAGCTCGCGGAGAGGCGCCAGTTCCGCGTGAGGTTGGCGGTCAACTGGAACTCGTAGCCCTTGCTCGCCAAGTCCTGCACGTCGGCCGGTTGGGCGTTGGCGAAATTGCCCAAGGCCCGATCGATGGCGATGGCGCGTCCGAGCCAGTCCCCCCCGTTCAGGCGCTCGTTCTGGCTCTTGGTGTCGAACACGGTGAGGACGCCGCCCACGCGATTGCCCAGCGCTTGGAAGCGCAGCCCGACGTCGGAGGTTTTTCCGATGGTGTTGGGCCGGACCTGGCCGTCGATCAGGAGTTCTGGGAAAAGCAATGTGACGGCATCCGAGCGATTGTAGTAGAAGCTGAGCCCGTTGAGCACGCCGGGCTTTTCCTTGATGGCGTGAAACACCACAGCGGTGGTTCTAGTCTCCGGGCTGGTGCCCGAATTCGCCGATTTGATCCGGCCGCGCTCGTGCCCGTTGGGCGCGAGGCCATTCGCGGCGGCCGTGAACGGTGCGGCCTGATATTCGAGGACATAGTCCTTGCGGAAGCCCACCGTGCCGACGAGGCGATCGTTCCAGAAGCGGCTTTGCCAGACCGCGAGCGCCGAGGTCAGCCGCCGGCTGAAGGTGTCGCCCGCCGTCTCGGACAGGAATCGCGACTCCACGCCGGGTGCGAGATTCCCCGTGAATCGCAGCGGGCTGTGATCGGAAACCAGCGTGTTGTTCTTCACGTCCAGGTAAGTGATGACGCGCACGCGATTCTCCGCGTTGTTCAGGAGCGGCGCATACCCCGGCAGCGGCGTAGAATTGATCAGGCGGGGGCGATCCCACTTCTGGTCCATACGCTCGCGTTCCGCGGCGACGGAAAAATCATGCCGGCCGAGCCATTTCAGGGCGTCCGATCGGTTCGTTTGATCGAGTTTGTAGGCGAGCGCCAGGCGGTGATGCCCGAAGTTGCGATCCTGCCGGTTGCTCGCGCTGTCGCCGCCCATGAAAAACCGGCCGAAGTTCGGGTTGGGCGTAATCCCATCCGGCAGCGTCGTGCTCGCATCGACCTGAAGGAAGGATGAGTTGGGATCCTGCACGAAGTCATACCGCATGAACTCCCGGTTGTAACCGAAGGTCGCGTAGAGATTGCGGGCGAGGTCGACCTGCACGCCGAGGTTGAACACATGCCCGTTGAAATACTGCGTGCGGCCGTTGCCCACGATGTCGAACTCGTCGGCGAGAATTCCGGCTGGCACGGAACGGTCGAACCCGGTGCCGAGCACACGCATCGGCGCGCCGACGGCGTAGTTGCGCCAATTCTGCACCGCGGGCGTGGCAGGGTTGCCGTCATCGACATAGACGGTGGTATTGGCCCCCGCGAAATTAGCGACGCCCTGCGGCTGAGCGGGCGCCGCTCCCACGGAATTGGAGGCTCGTCCCGTTTTCGGTCCAATCAGGAAAGGCGTGACGCGGTCTATCGCCCGATACGGGTTGTTCAGGCTCCGGCCCCAGTCGATCTTCTCGTAGCTGGTGTCCGCCGTCACTCTTGCGACGGGCTTCCACTTCAAGGCGCCGTAGTAGCGGCGCTGTTCCTTGAACCCGATCGGTTCGCGCCACGTCTTCGCGTCCTCATGCAGGACGACAACGCGGGCCGCCAGCTGGTCGCGGAAAAGGCCGCGGTTGACGTCGAGCTCGGTGCGAAACGTGCCGTGGTTGTCGGCCCGGAACAGCACCCGGTTCTGGTCCTTGAAAACCGCGGGGACCGTCGAGCGGTTGACGCCGCCCGTGGTGCTTGAGCCGTTGACGAGGATCGCGTTGGGTCCGCGCGAGAACTCCATGCGATCCGCGTTGTAGCTGTCGTTTGGCACATTCGATTTGAAGGAATTGCGCAGGATATTCTCGACCAAGATGCCGCGGAACTTCACCGCATCGCCGAAAAAGAACGTGTTGCTGTAGTTGATCTCGGCTCCCGGCGTGTAGTTGATCAGCTCGTTGGTTGAGGACAGCGATAGGTCAGTCCAGACCTCGGGCGTGAAGATGGTCAGCGTGACCCCCAAGTCGGCGACGGGCGAGTTGAGCCGCGTGCCGGAGAGCGTGTTCTGCGCGGCGTAGCCGGTGTCCTTCGTGGAATCGACGACGAAGGGCTTCAGCTCAACCGCTGGTTCCGAAGTGCGCACCGGCAGCGGAGGAGTCTGGGCGCAGAGAGGGTGGTGGGACGCAAGGAGCGCGAAAAAAACAACCCCGGGCAGCGCCATCAGCAGCCGTTGAAGTCGGGCCGTGATCGGCATATTCGGACGAGACAAATACCAGAGATCGTAGCGGGATTGGGTATGGAATTTCATGGGATGGGGAAAGATGGAAACGGGCAAAGCTCACGCCACGTGCAGCCAAAGCGGCTGCCGGAAGGGGCGAAACGCGGGCAACCTACGCGATCAGCTCTTTGATTACCTGGCCGCCAAACTGGCTGAGCTGCTTGTAGCGGCCGGCGTGGTAATAGGTGAGCTTGTTGTCATCGAGGCCGAGCAGGTGGAGCAGCGTCACGTGCAGATCGCGGATCGGGTGCACGACATCGACGGCCTTGAGGCCGAGTTCGTCGGTGGCGCCGACGATGGAGCCTTTCTTCACGCCGCCACCGGCGAAGAGCATCGTCATCGCCTTGTTGTTGTGGCCGCGGCCGAGGGAGTAGACGCCGCCGCGCTTGTTGTTGTCGGGCGTGCGGCCGAACTCGCCGGTCCAGACGACCAACGTGTCCTCAAGCATGCCACGTTGCTTGAGATCGCGGATGAGCGCGGCCATCGGCTTGTCCACACTGCGGATGCGCTCGGTGTGGGCGCGCTCCAAGTAGTCGTGGCTGTCCCAGCCACCGCTGAAAATCTGCACGAAGCGCACGCCCTTTTCGACGAGCCGGCGCGCGAGCAGGCACTGGCGGCCGAAGGTCGCGGTGTGTTGGTCGTTCATGCCATACAGCTCCCGCGTCGCCTCCGTCTCGCCCTTGAGGTCGATCACGTCGGGCACTTCCATCTGCATGCGATACGCGAGCTCGTAGGTTTCCATGCGGGCGGCCAGATCACGATGCTCGGGGTGATACTGGGCGTGCTGCTGGTTGAGGAACGCCATCTCGTCGAGGAAGCGGCGCTGGTGCTCGCGCGTTTTGAACGGCTGTGAGTTCAAGTCGAGGATCGGCGAGCCTTCGGTGCGGAGCCGCGTGCCCTGGAAATTCGCCGGCAGAAAGCCGTTGCTCCAGTTGCCCGATCCGCCCTGCGGAAACGCCAGCTCGGTCATCACGACGTAGCCCGGCAGGTTCTGGTTCTGCGTGCCGAGGCCGTAGGTCGCCCAGGCGCCGAGCGCGGGATCGGCGCCGAGGCGGCTGCCGGTGTTGATGTGGTAGAGGGCCTCGGGGTGGTTGAGCGACTCGGCCTGGCAGCCGCGGTAGTTGCACAGCTCGTCGGCCACGTAGGGATCGGCGAGATATTTCCACTGGTCGCACATCTCGATGCCGGACTGGCCCACCTTGTTGAAACCAAACGGGCTGCCGACGAAAAATTTGAAGCCGGTCTCCTGCCCTTCCGTCAGCTTCGATTCGGATTTGTGCAGCGCGCTGAGCTTCGGCTTGGGATCGAAGGTGTCCATGTGGCCGGGCCCGCCCTCCATGAATAGCATGATCACGTTCTTGGCCTTGGCCGGGAACATCGGCTTCTTCGGGGCGAGCGGATTGGGCGCGGCGAGCCCTTCCTTCGCGAGCAGGTCGGTGAAGGCGAGCGAACCGAGGGTCGCGCCGAGGCCGTGGAAGAACTGGCGGCGGGTGTAGGCGTTCGAGACGGGGCGGGAGCAGAGCGGGTCCATGGTCGGGCCTTTCAGTAGAGGTGGGCGAATTCGTGGGTGTTGAACAACGCGAGGCACAGATCGGCCAGCGCGCGGGTCTCGGCGGTCACGTCGGACGGCTTCGGGTCGGGGACGTAGTTTTCGAACACAGGTAGGATTTCCTCATACTCGAAAATCTTGCCCGAAAACTCCTCCACGAGCGAACGCGTGACGCGCGTGGGATACTTCGCCGGCGGCGGCGTGACGCCGCGATGGTAAGTCTGCATCTGGCGCACATAGGCGGTCATCCGCTGGGCCTCGGCGTCGGTCGGCGCACGATGCAGCGCGAGCGCAAACGCACGACCGACCTGCTGCTCTAAGGTGGCGGCTTCCTTCGCGACGCGGCGGGCAAATGCGATCGCGCGATCAGTCACGAGGTCGCTGTTCATCATCGTGAACGCCTGGGGCGACACGGCGGCGGAGTCGCGCGCATCGCAGGATTCATTGGGATTCGGCTGGTTGAAGACCTCGAGGAACGGGTCGGCCTGGCCGCGGAGACGATAGGCGTAGATGCTCCGGCGATTCCGCTGCTCCGGCGTGCGCGAAGGCTGATAGGCCGGCGCGAGCGAGAACTGGATCATGCGCGGCTGCAGGGCGACCTCCAGGTTGATTTCGGGCATGGCGGGCAGGCCGCCGAGGGTGGGATTGAGTTCGCCAGTGGTGCGGAGCATCGCGTCGCGCAGCTCCTCGGCGGTCAGGCGGCGGTGCGGGAAAAAGGCAAGGAGGTGATTATTCGGATCGTCGTTGCGCAGTTTCTCGCTCTGCGAGTGCTGCGCCGATTGCCGGTAGGTCTCCGACATCATGATGAGCTTGTGCAGGCGCTTGAACGTCCAGCCGTGCGCGATGAAATCCGCCGTGAGCCAGTCGAGCAGCTCGGGATGCGTGGGCTTCGCGCCCTTCACGCCGAAATTGTTCGGCGTGCCGGCGAGGGGCTGGCCAAAATGATACTGCCACACGCGGTTCACGATGGCGCGCGTCGTCAGCGGATTTCGCGCATCGGCGATCCACTTCGCGAGCCCGAGGCGGCGCTGGGTCAAATCGTCGGGCAGCACAAACGGATCGGTTTCTGCGCCCTCGACCCGCAGGCCGATCGCACTCAGCACGCCGGGCTGGACTTTCTCGCCGGGCGCCTCGAGCGAACCGCCCATGAAGATGTGCGTCTCCGGCCGCCACGCGGCGTTGATCGATTTCGGCATCCGCAGCTCACGGGCGCTCTTGAAACTCCACTTGGGATCCGGGCCGTCGTAGACACTCTGCGCCATCGGCTCGTAGCGCTCCCGCGTGCGCGTCCAGATCCATTCGTCCTGCTCGCGCACCTTGAGCTGGCCTTCGTCGACGTGGTCGAGGCCCACGGCGCGCGCGGGTTTCTGGTCGTCCGGCAGATTCTTGCGCTCTTCCAAAGTCTTGTAGTCCAGGCCGTGCTCCTTGAACCACGCGCGCGCGGCGGTTTCGCGTTTGTCGACCAGCTTGTCCTTTTCGCCGATCGCATAGGCCAGCATTCGCTCGACGAAAGCCCTGCCCTCCGCGAAGCCCTCCTGCTTCTCCTCAGGCAAGAAACGCAGCGGTCGCTCGGCCATCTGAGTCGCAGAGAACGCGGCGTAGATCCGGTAATAGTCGCGCGTCGGGAGCGGATCGAATTTGTGGTCGTGGCATTTGAAGCAGCGCAGCGTGGTGGCGAGGAAGGTCTGGCCCACATTGTTGACGAGATCGTCTCGGTAGATTTGCCGCGCCTCATCGTCTTTGACCATGGCGTTATCCCAGGGGCCCATGCGCAGGTAGCCCGTTGCGACAATTTGCTCCGCTTCCTCCGGCGTGTAGTCGCCCGTCGCACGCACTTTCGCGACCGCGGCGTCGTCGCCGCCTAGGCGTTGCCGCGCCGCGGCGTCGGCGAGCTGATCGCCGGCGAGCTGCTCCAGCACGAAGCGGTTGTAGGGCTTGTCGGTGTTGAAAGAGCGGATCACGTAGTCGCGGTAACGCCACATGTTCGATCTCTCGAAGTCGTTCGCCATGCCACCGGTGTCGGCGTAGCGCGTCACGTCGAGCCAGTGCTGCGCCCACCGCTCGGCGTAATGCGGGCTCGCGAGCAAGCGGTCGATGAGTCCGCTCCAGGCGGCGGTGGCGTCCTGTTTCGAGGCGGCGACGAATGCGTCCACCTCTTCCGGGGTGGGCGGCAGCCCGATGAGATCAAACGTCGCGCGCCGGATGAGCGTGCGTGGATCGGTTTGGGGCGCGGGCGCGACCTTGGCCGTGGCGAGCTTGGCGCGGACGAACGCATCGACGGGATGCGTCGCCTTCGCAACCGCCGGCACGGCCGGCTGCCGCACGGGTTGGAAGCCCCAGATGTCCTCCGGTTGGTAACGGCGGTAGGTCCAGTCTTCGGAGAGCCCGCCGCTGGTCGGGACGATCACGCCGTCGGCCGTGGCGGCGATGGTCCGCTCCATCTCGCGGTGTTTTTTCTGCTCGGCCTCGCTTGGCCACGGCGCGCCGGCGTCGATCCACGCGCGCACGATCTCGATCTGCGCGGTCGTGAGCCGGTCGTTTTCCTTTGGCGGCATCTCGAGGTCGGGATCTTTCCAAGTGATGGCGACGAACATCTGGCTTTTCTCCGCCTGGCCGGGCACGAGCACGTCGGTCAGCCCTTCGCCGCCTTTCAGCAGCGCTTCGCGCGTGAGCATGTTGAGCCCGCCCTTGATCTTCTTCGGGTCCTCGCCGTGGCAGGCGAAGCACTTGCCTTTGAGGAGCGGCAGCACTTTGAGCGTGAAGTCACGCTCCGCCGCGCTTGCGTCGACGGCGGCGCCCATCGGCGCCGCAGCCGCAAACAACGCGAGGGCGGCGATCAGGCGGAAGAAGACGGGGCGGGTTTCCATGCTCGTTTGGCGGTTATGCTCCTTAAAACCGGAACGTGTTGGTAAGGGTTACGGTGCGCGGTTCTCCCCGATAAATCGAACGCGTGACGGCGATTTCCGGCGCAGTCGTTTCCGCGCCCGAACGGATCACGTAGGGATCGACGGGCAGCAAATTGCGGACGTTGAGCTGAAGCGACCAGTTAAAGCGATTGTTCCAGATCCGGCGCTGATAACCGACCGAGGCGCCGACGTTCAGCAGGGTCGATCCGAAATTCGGCTTGGCGGCGTCGGGCACGAAGGTCCGTGCTCCCGTCGAAGCGTTCACCACGGGCCTCAAGAGGTAGCCCGTGGCGGGCCGCGACTGCCAGACGAAGTTGCCGCCGAGCGAGAAGCCCTTCAACGCGCCCTCGGTGAAGGAATAGTTGGTGACGCCGACATATTTGTATTTGCGCTCAAGGAGGGCGCGCTGGCCTTCCTGGGCTTTCACGACTTGGTATTCAAAGACCATGTCGTCGAATGTCCGCTGCGCGGTTTCGGTGCCGCGATTGGGCACGACCGCCGCGGGATTGGCGAGCCACTGGCCCTTGTATTGATCGATCAGGCTGCCGGTGCGGAGGCCGACGTTGGCGTTGAGCGTCGTGTAGGTGCTGACGCTGCCCATCATGCGCCAGTTCGGCGTGAGGTTGGCGGTCAATTGGAACTCGTAGCCTTTGGAAGCCTTGTCCTGCACGTCGACCACCTGTGAGACATTCACAAATTCGTTTTTATTGATGAGATTGAAGAGGTCGCTCAGTCGCGTCGTCACCGGTCCGAGCTGGAAGGATAGATTTTGCACGGCGGCCTCGAAGCGCGTCAGGCTGAAACCGATGCGCCGGTTGAAGACTTCCGCGCGCACGCCGATGTCCTCGGTCTTGCCGATCTGGGACGGGAAGGGAGAGCGGTCTGGCAGGTTGCTGAATGTCGCGACCGCAAACGAAGTCGAAGTGTTGTAGGTCAGCGACAAGGCGTCGAGGAACCCCCGGTTCCGCAGCACGTGAAAGACGACGCCTTTGCTCCAGTTGGTGGGCGCGATTTCAGGCGCCCGCGTCAGCGCGCCCGTGCGGGCATAGTTCATGAAGGGCGCCCCCGGTCCGACGGGATAGAGCGGGGTGAGCGACGCGGCATTAAGGGTCGCGTTGTCGACGACGTCCCGGCGCCAGCCGACCGTGGTGACGAGCCGGTCGGACCAGAACCGGCTCTGCACGACGTAGAGCTGCGAATCGAGGATGGTCTTGAAGGCGTTGGGCCCGCCGGTCGGCAGCCACTGGGCTTTCACGCCCGGCAGCTTGTTGGCTTCCTCCACCCAGTTTACGGAGGAGCGATTGCCGTAGATGGTGGACGAATTGATATCCACGTAGTTCACGAAGCGCACGAGATTCGACTGGTCGCCGAGGAACACGGAAGAGCCCGGGAGCGGCGTGGTATTGCGCAGCGTAAGCACGTCCCAGAAGTGCTGTGACGTGTCTCTTTCATACATGGCGGCAAAATCGTGGACGCCAAGCCACTTGAGGCGGTCGAATTTCTTGAAGTCGAGATGGTAGGAGGCGGTGAGGCGCTGGTCGCGGCGGAAGCGCTCCTGCTTCAGCCGAAAGCCCGCCTCGGAGATGGCGAAGAATTTCCCGAAGTTGGGATTGGCCGCGCCGGACAGCAACGTCGTGGTCGCATCGACATTCAGGCGCCCGTTGCCGTTGGCTTGAATAAAGTCGTAGAAGACGGCCTCGTCGTTCACCGCCAGTTGCACGCGCAGATCTTTCGTGAGGGCGTAGTCGGCGAAGAAGTTCACGTTCGAGCCGCTGAACACCTGGGTGGGCGACTGACCGGTCACGTCGAAACGGCGGTCCATGAAATTCGCCGGCAGCGAGACGTTGGTCGTGCCCGTGACGGAGCGGTTGGCGCCAAGGGTGCGATTATTCCAATCCTGCAACACGGGCCCGCCGGAGGATTGGTCATATACGGCAACGAGGCGGGGAGAGTTGGAGGAGTAGCCGCGGAACCACGGTGTCTGGGCCGCGAGCACCGGGCCGCTGTTGGCCGCCCGGCCGGGGCTTCCGGCATTGAGCCACGGGGTGACGCTATCGAAATTAATCACTCCCGAGGACGCGGAGCGCACCCAGCCGAAGTGTTCGTAGGTGGCCTTGATGCTGAGCTGCTTGATGGGCTGATACTGCGCGGCCCAGTAGATGCGACGCTGGTCCTGATAGTCGGAGGGCCGCAGCCACTTATTCTGATTCGAATCGAGGAGCGCGAGGCGGACGGCGAGCTGGTTCTTAATCAGGACAAAATTGCTGTTAAGGCTGTTGCGCATGGACTCGTAGTTGTCGACCTGCGTGGTGTAGACCGTGGAGTTGCCACTGAGCACGGCATCTTGGGTCGCACGATTCACCAAACCCGTGCCGTCACCGGCCACGCCGAAGAGAATGGCATTCGGGCCGCGGACAAATTCCATGCGTCCGGTGTTATAGACATCCGAGGGAATCTCAGTCCGGAAGTAGTTCCGCACGATGTTCTCGGTGGCGATGCCGCGAAACACCGTCTTGTCACCCCAAAAGAGATTGCCGCCGTTGGTGTCGGAGTTGTTGCCGTTGCGCGTGTCGCCACCCGGCGTGAAGAGGATCAGATCGTTCGTGTCGGTGAGCCCCAGGTCCTGCCAGAACTGCGGGGTGAGAATCGTCATCGTCGAGCCGAGATCGGCGACCGACGAATTGAGGCGCGTGCCCGAGAGGGTGTTCTGCGCCTTGTAGCCGGTGTCACCGCTGGACGAGACCTCGAATGGGGAAAGTCGCACCAAGTCCGAGGTCGCCGGGGCGGGAGCCGGCGGTGTGGCTTGGCCGAAAGCAGCCAGTGGCAAAGCGACAGCGGCGATGACCGGCAACAAAACGCGAAACGATCGCAGGGCGCGCGTGTCAGATTTGGGGTGGGATTTCATGGGTTGAGTGGAAAAATTTAGCGCAAAAACGTGATGCGGAACCGCTGGCGCACCGCGCGGATGGGCACCGGCAAATGACCTAGGGTTTTCCCTGTGCGTAGAGGCCGGCGATTTCCTCGGGCGACAGCGCCGTGCCAAACAGGGCGAATTCATCCATGCTGCCGTTGAGATTGCGGACGGCGTAGCGCGGCTCGTCGCGATTCGGCAGATCCCAGTTGCCGATGGAGGCGGCCCCGATGCTCACCGTCTCGACGAGATACTCTGCCGGCACCGCTTCGCGGCTGAGCCGCTGGCCGTTGAGGTAGTGCGTCACGTGCCGCGCGTCCGGATCGTAAACCGTGGCAATCATCAGCCAGCGGCCGCTCAGGGCACTGCTCCAAAACGGCGGGGAAAAATAGATGTGTTTGTCCTTCTCGCCCTTCGCGGCGTCCCACGTGTCGCGCTTCTTGACGGAAAAAAACAGCCGCCCGTCGTTCATGATCTGCCAGTGGGGTTCGTGCAGGTCGTGGCCGTCGGTCAGGAACAGGGAATTATACCAGCGATCGAGGCTGTTGATTTTCACCCAGGTGACGAAGGTGAGCGCATGGTAGCGGCCGGGCACATGGACGCGCACGCGGCTGCCGGCCGGGCTGAAATCAAGCGCGCCGCCCGCCTGGCCCCAGCGATCCGAAACGCGCGCCGCCGCGACCACGGCGCCCTCGGAGAGCACGGCTTTTCCCGCGGCCGCATCGTTTGTCACCCGCCGGTCGGCCGGATCGGATGCGTTCATCCGGAAAAACGCCACGAGCCGCGGGTCGCGTTGCAGCGTTTCGATGGAGCGTGCCCAACTCGCCCGCCGCTCGCGGCGGAACGCCGCGAGCTTCTCGCCCATCTCCTCAAGGCCGATGAAGCCGCTGGTTTGGGCGATGCGTTTTTCGCTGGTCGGCGAGTCGTCCAGGCGCAGCGCCTCGCCTTTCTCCAGATGGCGCATGGCGGCGGCGTGCGGGTGCCACTCCACGTCGCCTTGCAGCACATGCACCTCCGGGCGCTCGCTGGAAAGATCCAACGCAAACTCGGTCCCGAGATCGACGACCTTGCCCTTGGGCGTGAGGATGGTGAAGCCGCGGGCCGGCTCGGGCACCTGGATGCGCACCTTGCCCCGCGCCACGATCATCTCCATCGGCGACACGATTTCGAACAGCGCATCGCCTTCGACCACGACGGTCACCCCGCTGAAGAGTTCAATCTGCGCCCAGCCCGAGGCGAGCGTGAGCTGACCGGCCGGCACGAGCGCGCCGTCGGCCAATTGCGCCGCGCCTTGCCACACGGCACCGGCCTGGCCGGCGAGGACGGCAAATCCGCTCTCGCGCTGCTCCACCACGGTCGCCGCGGCGGCAGTGCGCTCCGGACTGACCAAGCGCTGCGAGCGCTCCCGCAGCCCGAAGAATCCCACCGCCACGGCCGCCGCGAGTCCCGTCAGCGCCACCGGCCAGTATTTACGGAAGGCGATCGGCTCGACCCGCGCAGGAGCGAACGCTTTGCCCTCCTCCTCCAGCAACGCGGACAAGGTCAGCCGCTCCAAATACTCCCGTCGCGCCTCAGGATCGACGGAGAACTCGGCTTCGAGCCGCAGAAAATCCGCCTCGGAAATATCGCCCTCGATCAGCGCGTCGATCAGCCGGTTTCGTTCCTGTGGGTTCATGTCATTTCCTCCGTGTGTTGCAATTGGCCGCGGATGCAGGCGAGCAGGGCGTTGCGCAGCCGGTGCAGCGTGACTTTGAGCCCGCCCGCGCTCTGCCCCGTCTGCGCGGCATATTCCGCGAGGGTGCCGGCGCCCGCGTAGCGGTGCAGCAACAGCGCGCGGTCCTTCCCGCGCAGGTTCGCGAGGCAGCGTTTCAGCGCCTCATGCCGGCGCTCGGTGTCGTCCGCCTGCCCAGCCAGATCCTCCGCCAAGACCTCCTCGAGTCGCTCGCTGAACACGAGCCGCGCGTCGCGAGCCTGCCGCTTGCGGTAGTTGAGCACCTCGTAGCGCGCGACGCTGAAGGCCCACGCCTTGAAATTCGTGCCCAGCGTGAAATCCCCGCGCTTGAGCCAGAGCGTGGCGTTGGCCTGCTGGGCGACATCACCCGCCGCCGGATCGCCCGGCAGCAGCGAACGCACATAGAGCCGCAGCGGGATTTGAATCTCCGTCAGCAGTGCGACGATGCGGCTCTCGCGTTCGATCTCGGTCATGGGGCAACGATAAATGCCGAAACCTGGAAAAGGTTAGCGGCGCTCCGACGAATTTTCTTTGCACCGCCAGACCACACGGCCACGCGGCCGGCTACTTGGCCGCCACGGCCGCCGGTTTCCCTCCGTCCGGCCGGCTCTTTTCGTAGAGTTCCAGGATTTCCTCGGCCGACAGCGGCGCCTTGAAGATCATGAACTCGTCCATGCTGCCGTTGAAGTTCCGCACCGGCAGCGGATCGGTCGAAGCCGGGAGTCCCCAATTGCCGAGTTCCGCGTCGCCGATCCGCAGCTTCTGCGGCACCACCATCTCGGTGCGGAAAGTCGCGTGGCCATCGAGGTAGTGGACGACCTCGCGCTTCACCGTGTCCATGACGACGGCGAGGTGGCGCCACCGCGCCGGGCCCGCCCCGACCGCAAAAGGACCGGTCGTATAGTTCGCGCCGGAAGGACCGAGCCACACGCCGGGACGCAGATAGACGGTGGGTTTGCGCACCGCATTGTCACCGATGCCGAGCCGCACCTTGCCCTCGTAGAACTGCCAGTGCGGTTCACCCGGCTCGAAGCCGTCCGTGAGGAAAATGGACGTGAAGACCTGCTCCGTGCGATCCAGCCGCAGCCACGCGACGTAGGTGAGGGCGTCGAATTCGCCCGGCACCGATACCCGCACTCGGTCGCTCGGCTGGCGGAAGCCGAGCGCGCCTTTGCCGGGCCAGCGACTTTCCGACCATTCGCAGCCGACCACGACGCCATCGAGGGCGGCGGCGGTGAGATTGGCCCGGTTGCGCAGGATCCGGGGCGTGGCGGGATCGCGCTCAAAATCAAAATACATCACGAGCCGCGGATCGTCGCGCAGCCGCTGGGCCTCGGTGGCCCACACGCGCTGCCGCTCAGTCTGCTGCACCTGCAGACGCTGATCCAGCTCGGTGGCGCTGACAAAATCATCGGCGCGCGCCGAGATCCGGGCCACACCCTGCGGATTAAGCCGGATCCCCTGCCCTGCGAGCAGTTCTTCCCGCGCGGCGGCGGCCGGCTTCCCGCGCTCCGCCCACGAGACCTTGCCGTTGAACACATGCACCTCGGTGCCGGCGTCGCCGCCCACCTCGAGCGCAAACTCGGTGCCGAGATCGATTACCTCCAGCCGCGAGGTAAGCACGCGAAAGGTGCGCGTCACGCCGGTCACCTCCACGCGGATCTTCCCCGCATGGCAGATCGCCTCGTCCACCCGCGTCAGCTCGATCTCCGCGGGGCCCTCGACCGTCATGTGGGCGCCGTTGAAGAACTCGATGCCGATCACCCCCGCCGTGATCGCGATCCGGCCCGGCGGTAAAATCGCGCCGGCCGCCAGCGCTCCCTGCGGCTCCTTCCACCGTGCGTCCCACGTCGCCGAGAGCAGCGCCACGCCATTGGTCGTGGCCTCCGCCCTCGCCGCCGCCGGATCCGGTCCACGCAGCACCAAGCCGATGATCGCGACCGCCGCGGCGGCGGCGGCCAGCCCTCCCGCCCACGGCCACGAGAGCAGCGCGGCCCAGCGGCTGCGCGGCTCGACGGCGGGTTCCGCCGGGCGGGCCGCCATCCACTCGTGCGCGCCACGCAGCTCGGCCGCTTCCTCCATCAGCCCCTCGAAATTCATTCGCGCCCAGAAGCGCTGCCGCGCTTCCGGCGACTCCATGAGCCGCGCCTCAAGCACGGTTTTGTCCTCGGCGGTCAGCCGACCGTCGATGTAGCGCTCGAGCAATTCGTCCAGTCTCGCTTCACTCATGGTGATTCCTTCATTTTGCCGGCCACACACACTTGAAGCGCGCGCCGCGCGCGCGAGAGCGTCACATAGACGGACTCGATTGTCAGGGACAGGAGCCGGGCGATGTCCCCCGGATCACGCGCTTGAAAATACCGCAGGTCGATCACGCGCCGCGAGCTGCCGGGCAGCCTGGCGATGCAGGTCTCCAGCACCCGCAGCTTCGACTCGCGCTCCCGGTCGTCCTCGGCCTCGGCCACGAGCACTTCGATCACCTCGGGCCGGAGGCTGAGGTCCGCCCGCGCCTGCTTGCGGATCGCCTCGAGGGCCTTGAGCCGCGCGATCGTGCAGGCCCAGGCGACGAAGTTGGTGCCGGCCTTGAATGAGCCCGCCTTGGCCGAGACGGTGATAAAGGTTTCCTGCAACACGTCCTCCACCATCGCGTGGTTGCGCAGCAGCGCGTGAATCGATCCTTTGATCGTGGCCGACTTGGCGAGGAACAGTTTCTCAACCTCCGACGCATGCGCGCGCTGGGTTTCCGTGGTCGGGGTTTCGTCGGGAGTTTTCATGCCACAATGCGTCTGATAAAGATGACGCGAGGGAGCCATTTCTTAAGGAGCCTCTGAAAAACTCCGCCTGACAAAGGAACCGATGAAACCGCGAGGGATCACAAGGCCGCGATGAGCCAACAAACGACGTTTCTTTCCCTCGGTTGCCTGACCAAGCGCACGCGGGCGGACCGGTTTCTCGAG
>JAUYAK010000045.1 GCA_030693515.1 Opitutaceae bacterium | reverse complement strand
GCGATTTTCTCGGTGTGGGACCCGACGAAGGGCGATGATCCGAAGGCGGTGAAACCGGAGGAACGCGTCGAGTTGCTGCACGAAGGCGCGGGGGTGCGGATCAAACGCTTCGGTGGCGAAGGCACGGGCGGGCAATGTATGGTGGATTTTCCGTGGGTGGTGGGCGAGACCGTGCGGTTTTTCGTGCGCGCAGAATTGCACGACGCGCCGGGGATCGCGGGCGGGAAGACGGCGTATGCGGGCTGGATATACGATCCGCAGCAGAAGGCGTGGCGGCATCTCGTGACGTTTCGCACGCGCAATGCGGGCAAGTGGCTGCGCGGGCTCTATTCGTTTGTGGAGGATTTTAAGCGCGACATCCAGAGCGCGGATGCCGTGCGGCGCGCGCAGTTCGGGAATGCGTGGATGAAGCCCCGCGCAGGCGCGTGGCAGGCGGTGACGCAGGCGAAGTTCACGGCGTCGCGCGCGGACTGGGAGGCGTGCGACACGATCAACGCGGGGCCGGCGGGCAACGGGTTTTTCCTCGCGACCGGCGGCGACACGCGGCGGACGACGGAACTGACGGCGCTGATGAAGGCGGAGTTGGCGCCGACGGTGGCGCCGGGGGATTTGCCGGCGGCGGTGTGGGCGTCGAGCGCTGGGGCGGTGGCGCGGTGATCTCAGCGGCAGGATGAAACTCGTCTTCTTCGGGCGGTTTGAAAGTCACGCCTACGTCGGCGGGTTTTCTTCTGAAGCTTCATCCAAAAAAGTTCTTCTTCCGGCGGTGGATTTTCTTCCCTCGTGAACCGGGTTGAGGTGTGAAGGGCGGAAGGATTGTGGCGTGGAGCGCGGCGCGGGACGGTGCGAGGCATGAACCCCGTCGGGCAGCGCAAGTGCTGCCAATGCAAACAGTTCTTCGTGCCCGATCCGCGCCATCGAGAGCGGCAGCGTTACTGCGTGGCGCCGACCTGTCGGCGGGCGAGCAAGGCGGCGAGCCAGGCGAGCTGGCTGGGTCGGCCGGAAAATCGCGACTACTTTCGCGGGCCGGAAAACGTCGCCCGGGTGCAGGCGTGGCGGGCGGCGCATCCGGGCTACGGGCGGGGGCCGCGTCAGCCGCGGGCGGCGTTACCAGAGCCGTTACAAGAGATGATGAACGTGCAAACTGCTCCGGCTCAGAAGGCTGCGAAGGGAGACGACGCGGTGGCGTTACAAGAGACATGGCGGTCGCAACCACCGCTGCTCGTTGGGCTTATCGCGCATCTGACGGGGACAGCGTTACAAGAGGATATGGCGCCGGTGATGCGGCGGCTGATAACGCGTGGGCAGGCTCTTTTGGAGCCCAAGCTCAACCCATCCAGCCACCAAACCCATGATCGAAAAACATCTCCTGTGTCCGGAACGCGTGCGGCGGGTGCCGCCGCACTTTAGCTGGGTCGACCACCGCCTGGTGCGCGACCATCACCTCCGTCGCGCCGACGCCAAAGCGTGGGCCCTCTACCTCGTGCTCGTGACCGTGGGCGACGAACACGGTCTGAGCTATTACTCGGACGCTTCCCTCGGCCGGTTGCTGTCGCTCCACGCCGACGAAGTCGTCGCGGCGCGCCGGCAACTCCTCGCCGCGGCGCTGATCGCGCATGAAGCGCCGCTCTATCAAGTGCTCGCCTTGGAGGCCCCGGCGGGGCGGGAGGGACCGCGATGATCGACTACCAGAGCTTCTGCCAAATCCGCCAGCTCCGCGACGAGGCGCACCTGACGATCACCCAAATCGCCGCTCAACTCGGCCTGCACCGGCAGACGGTGGCCGTGTGGGCCAAACGTCCGCGCTATGAACGGCGGCAGTCCGTCCCGGCCCGCCGCCGGGTGAGCAAGCTCGAGGCGTTCAAACCGGCGATCCAACGGCTCCTGGCGACGCACGCCTACACCGCCGCCCAACTCTTCGCCCGGCTCCGCGAGCAAGGTTACGCCGGGGGCTACACGATCCTCAAAACCTACGTGCGCACGGTGCGGCCGCCGCGCGCGGCGGCGTTCCTCACGCTGCACTTTGCGCCGGGCCAGTGCGCGCAGGTCGACTGGGGTTCGTGGGGCAGTATCCGCGTGGGCAACACGCGCAGGCGGCTGAGTTTTTTCGCGCTGGTGCTCGGCCACAGCCGGCAGCTCTACGTGGAGTTTACCCTCGGCCAGAGCCAGGAGCAGTGGCTCGCCTGCCACGAGCACGCCTTCGAGTATCTCGGCGGCGTGCCCGCGGAAGTCATGGTGGACAACTGCAAGACCGCGGTGCTCGCGCGGCCGGCCGGAGCCGCGCCCGTGTTCAATCCCACGTATGCCGACTTCGCCCGGCACTACGGCTTCACGATCAAGGCGTGTGCGCCGCGGCGGCCCCAGCAAAAAGGCCGCGTCGAAAACGCCGTCGGCTATATCAAGAAAAACTTCCTCGCCGGCCTGGAGCTGACGGACTTTGCGCCGCTGGGTCCGGCGGCGCGGATCTGGTTGGACACGGTGGCTAACGTGCGGCTGCACGGGGAGACGCAGCGCCGGCCGGTCGATCTGTTCCGGGAGGAAGAGCGGCCGAAATTGCGGCCGTTGCCCGCGGCGGCCTACGATGCGGCGCTGATCCGGCCGGTGCGGGCGACCAGCCGCTGTCGCGTCGTAGTGGAGACGAACCGCTACTCGGTGCCGCCGGCCCAGGCCGGCCAGTTGCTCACGCTCAAACTCTCCGCCGAGTGGGTGCGGCTCTTCGCCGGTGAGCGGCTGGTGGCCGCGCACCTGCGCAGCTATGAAAAACGCCAGGACGTGGAGCATCCCGATCACGTGCAGACACTGCTCCACGAGCGCAGCGAAGCGCGGCACCAACGCCTGCTCCTCGCCTTCCTCGCCCTCTCGGCGCACGCGCCGGCGTATCACGAGCAGCTCGCGGAACGGCGGCTCAACCTGCGCCATCACGTGCAAAAAATCGTGGCCCTCGCCGAGATCTACGGGGCGGCCGCCATCGGCCGCGCCCTCGACGACGCGCACGCCCTCGGCGCCTACAGTTGCGAGTATATCGCCAATCTCGTGGAGCAGCGCCAGCGCCTGACTCCGGAGCCCGGGGCCCTGCACCTGACCCGCGCGAGCGACCTGCTCGCCCTCGAACTGCCGCCGCCCGACCTCTCACCCTACCGCTCCAGCCCATGAACTACGCCACCCCATGAATCCCGTTTTACACGAACACCTCACGTATCTGAAACTCGCGGACATCGCGGCCCAGTGCGAACCGCTCGCCGCCGAGGCCGCCGCCAAGGGCTGGACTCACGTCGACTATCTGCGGCGTTTGCTGGAGGGCGAATGCCGTGCCCGTCAGCAACGCGCCATCGAACGGCGGGTGCAGGCGGCGCGTTTCCCTGTCATCAAGACCTTGGCGGGGTTCCGCTGGGACTGGCCCAAGAAGATCAACGAGCTGCAGGTCAAAAACCTGCTCCGGCTCTCCTTCGTCGAAAAGAAGACCAACGTCATTTTGATGGGCGGGGTCGGCCTCGGGAAAAGTCACGTCGCGACCGCCCTCGGTTACGAAGCCTGCCAGCGCGGCCACGCCGTCCTCTTCACGACCGCCGTCGATGCCCTCAATAACCTGGTCGCCGCCCAGGCCGCGCAACGGCTCAAGGCCGAGTTGAAACGCTACCTGACGCCGGCGGTCCTCGTCCTCGACGAACTCGGCTACCTCCCGCTCGACAAGACTGGTGCCGACCTGCTCTTCCAGGTCATCAGCCAACGCTACGAACGCGGTTCGCTCATCATCACGACCAACAAGGCTTACAAAAACTGGCCCGAGATCTTCAATCACGACGCCGGCATCACCAGCGCCATCTTGGACCGCGTCCTCCATCACGCCGAGACCGTCGTGATCGAAGGCAAAAGCTTCCGCATGAAAGATCAGATCGAGCCCCCGGCCTGACCTAAGCGCCCGCTCACCTTCCTCGCTCACGCCGGCGGTCCCCAAAACCACCGGCGTTTTTTACGAAATGGCGCGGCGGTTTTCAAACCGCCCGTTCTTGGCGACGTTCACGCCGCCGCTCTCAGCGATCCCGTGCGCCGCGTTGATCGCAACGAGCGCCTTTCGCACCGCCTGCCGGAATTTTTCCAACTGCCCGCGCGTGCGCAGAAAATCGTTGTGCGGATCGGAAACAGTCAGTTCCCAAATGGCGGCCTTCGGCCCCAGCACGGCCGTCACACGGGCGTGATCGATTTTACCGCTGAGGGAAAACACCAGCGCCGGCAGGCCGCGACTGCGCCGCGGCCGGCGGAGCACGAAGGCGAAGCTGCGCGGATGCCGCGGAAGCCAGCGCCACGTCGCTGGCTCGCGGTGCAACTGGTAGACATCGGCCCGCGGCTTGTCGGTGAGGAGCGAACCGAGCAGCACCAACAAGGGCATGTCGCCCAAGGCGAACACCGAAAAATGCTTCGTCGCGGAGTCGCGCAGGAGCGGCGCCACCTGCCGCTCGAAACTGTTTTTCAAATGGCGGGCCTCGGTCTCCCAGAAAGCCGGTTCGTGGTCCTGATGTTCGTAGCGCAGCGACAGCTTCACCGGCGACTCCGCCGTCGGGTATCGCCCCGGAAAAATGCACTCCATCGCGTCATCGGGATCGATCGGAGAATCCTGCTTTCCGATCCGCGAATCATACAGCAGCACGTGCGAGCCGCGCTTGGGCGAAACGCCCGTGACGCGGACAATCCGCGTTTCGTGCTCCCGCTTCCATTCCTGAAGCAATGCGGCCGAATACCGCTTCCCATCCTTGTGTTGGTCGATGGTCGTGTGGCAAGCGGGGCAAACCAGCAGAAGATTGCTGACTTCGTTCAGCCCGCGGGTTTTGCGGGCGAATGGCCCGCGTCCGCGCGGTCCATCCGGGGAAAACGAGTAAATGTGCGCTTTCTCTGCGACGTTCACCCGCTCCCGGGTGACGAGGGACTGGTAGAGAAGCGTGTTGCAGCCGCGAAACTCACACCGTCCGCCGGCACGAACCCACAGGTCGCGTTCGTCAGCGCGGGGAATACTTCGGGTAACTTCTTTGAGCATGGAGGTAGGTAGGAGAGGGGGAGTGTGTTCCCATGCCTCTCATCCGTGTGGCGTGTCGTGGCGTGGGTAAGACTTGCTGGCAGAGCTGCACGACAAACACCGTTTACCGAGCTAAACC
>JAUYAK010000006.1 GCA_030693515.1 Opitutaceae bacterium | reverse complement strand
TAGCGGGTTCGCCGCTAGCCCGATAGAGGGTAGGTCGCCACTACACGCGCTCTCGCGCACTCCGCTCTCGGCGCTCCAACGAGTTGCAGCGCGCTGATCCGCGAAAAAAGTCGGAATTCGGCGCCAGTAGCGGAAGTCGGGTTAGCGCCACTCTCGTTCTTGTTGAAATCACGCCTCCTCCGCCATTTTTCTCCCTACGGGTGGCGCGATTAGTGGGCGGCCAACTTGGTTGCCAACGGGATGGCCAGTGAGCCCGGCTCATTCTGGCGCCCTCGCCAAAACGAGACCCACTCCACCCGTTTCCCGAGGCGGCGTGCTTACTAGTGTAATCTACCATAGAATTGCCCCCGTCGCGTGGTGACCTGACATTCCCTCCCCGCTCGCCACCTCGCCTCGTCCCATTTCGCCATGAATACCCCTGTCTTCCTTCTGCGGGCCACCTCAGCCTTTGGTGCCTTGTTGTTCTACCTTCTCGGCGTGCCCACACGCGCCGCGGACCAAGGTCAATCCGCCGATCCGCTGCAGCGCCGCAGCGGGCACCCGTATCTTACCTATTCCGACGCTAACATCGCCGCGCTGAAGGCCCGTGTAGCGCGTGAGCCTGCGATGGCTGAGGCGTGGCAACAGCTGCTCGCGCGGGCGGATCGCGCGCTCGTGCCCGACGGCGGCGGCGGGCGCGGCGGGCGCAAGGGTGGCGGCGAAGGCGGCGGCGCCGCCGATCTGCTCTGCCTCGCCTACCGCATGACCGGCGATAAAAAATACGGCGAACGCGCGAAACAACACCTGCTCGCGCAGAATCTCGGCGGGCGCAGCGACGCCCTCCTGCTGCTGCGTGATCCACCGTGGAATGCGAGCCTCGGTTCCGGCGAGGCCTGCGCGCGGTTCGCCGTGATGTTTGATTCCGTTTACGACCTGTTGTCGCCCACGGAGCGCAAGACCCTCGCGGCGCGCTTCGCGGAAAAAGGTATCCTCCCCATCCTGGACGATTGGGTGCTCGGCGCAAAACGGATCCACGCGCTCGACACGATGGGGCACAATTGGTGGAGCGCGATCGTGTTTGGCGCCGGCATCGGCGCGATGGCCATTTTGGACGAAGAGCCGCGTGCCCGCGGCTGGGTCGAGCGGGTCGGGGCCGCCGAGGCCGAGTGGCTGCGCTACGCCGGCAGCTTCCTCGACAACAAGCCGTCGAACTTCGATGCCCGCGGTGGATTCTACGAGAGCGTCAACTACGCCGGCTATGCGGTCCGCAGCTACCTCCCGTTTCGCCGGGCCTGGCGCGATGCGTTTGTCGCGCCGTCGCCGGCGTTTCCCCTGCTCGACCGGATGGCGGAGTTTTTTATGCACGTGAGCTACCCCCGCTCCGCCGGCGCACCGTGGTCGCTCAACTTTGGCGACGGATCGCTCACGTCGAACGGCGTGGCGGCCGTCTCGCTTCTCTGGACGCTCGGCCACCGAACGCCCGCAGCGCTCTGGTATCTCAAACACTATGACAGCGCCACCGAAGGCCGCGGCGGCGAACCCCCCGGCGCGCTCCTGCGTTCCTCGCCGAGCGATTTGCTTTATGCGCCGACGGAGGCTGAACTCACCGCGATTCCGGAAACCCCCGACCTCCCGCGCTCACAGATTTTTTCCGACATGGGCTGGGTCACGTGGCGCTCCTCGTGGGACAAAGACGCCACAATGCTCGCCCTCAAGTCGGGCTACACGTGGAACCACGCGCACGCGGACAACGGTTCGTTCATCCTCTTCCACCGGGGAAAGAATCTCCTCATCGATTCTGGCAACAGCAGCTACCCGACGCCGGAATACGACGACTACTACCGCCAGAGCGTCGCGCACAACGTCGTCACGTTTAACGGCAAATCCGAGCATCCCGAAACCCTCTACTTCGGCTCCAAGTTTTCCGGCACCGTCTCAAACATGGTCGACGCCGGCGATTTTCGCTACGTGCTCGCCGACGCCACGGGCCCGAGCGCGGACCGCTTCATCCGGAATTTCCGCAGCTTCCTCTGGATCGGCGATGTGATCCTCGTAATCGACGATGTGAAGAGCTTCGAGCCCGGCCAGTTCGAGTGGCTCCTCCACTTCAACGGCGAAGGCAAACGCAACGGCCTCGACGTGCGCGTGACCGAGGGCGACGCCACCGTGATCGTGCGCCCGCTCTTTCCCGAACCATTTCCCAACGCCGGCCTTCCCACCGATTACCCTGAACGCATGCGCCTCATCGAAAAAACCGGCCTGAAAGACCACGAGCCGAAGACGCCGATGAAGTATTTCGCGTTCGCTCCGGCAGAACTCACGCGCCGGGCGAAGTTCATCACCGCGATTATCCCGGTGAAGGAAGGCAACCCACCGCTCCCGAAGATCGAGCGTTTCCGCAGTCTCGAAGTGAACGGCGTGCGCATCACGCAAAACGGCACCGTGACCAAAGTGATGTTGAATCTCCTCGCCGACGGCAGCATCCGCCACCGCAACGCCAACCTCGTGCACAACGGCTGGGAGACCGACGCGTATCTCACCGTCATGACCTGGCCCGAGGGTGCCAACACCGCGGACCCCGATGCGGCGTCGCACCTCTTCGTCGGTAACGGCAGCTATCTCCGCCGTGACGGCAAAGTCGTGCTCGACTCGCTGTCGAAGGTGTATCTTTCCGCGACGAAAACCGGCCGCGCACTCGACGTGAGCCTTCAAGGTCAGCCGGTGATCAACGCTCACTTTCGCGCCACCACCAAGGTAAGCGAAGTCCGCCTCAACGGAAACACCATCGCGCCACGCTACGACCCCGAGGCCAAGACGATGTGGTTGAAGCAGCATGACTGAGCTGCGTGGAGTCCGGTGACACGCCGCGCGACTAGTGCCGTCAGCCCAGTCGTGAATTCATCCTCTCCATGCGGCCGGGCATTGAACGGCGTCGCCCACCACCCGTGAACGCCCGCTTCTCCGCATCCACTCCGCACCATAGGGCGTAGTCGTTGTCGCCGGCACCTTCCGTGTGGAGGAGCGACAGTCGTCAGCCCTTCTGTGTGAGCGGTGCGGGTGATCGTAGGTGCCAGCCACATCTTCACCGAGCACCGCGAAGAGGCGAAAGCCCCAGCGTGAGGCGACGAGCGCCGAGTTTCCCACCCTCGGCCATCAACGGCTGGATGGATTCAGAAACTGAATGAATTCGTCAGCGAGAAGAGCCGCGGATCGGAACGGCGGAGACCGGTGTTGATCACGGGAGAATATTTGCCCCCGCTGAGCGTTCCCACCGCAGGTGACTCCGCCACCGCGTCGCGAACGGACGAAAAAAATCCCCGCAGCAAAGATCGCTGCGGGGATGCGAAAGCCAAACCTGCACCAGCACTTAGAACGAGAACGTGTTGGTTATCGCGAACGAACGGCCGACGTTGGAGAAGTAGCCGGTCGAAACCGTCGGCGAGTCAAAGTTGGTTCGATCGATATTGAAGAAGTTTCTCTCCACGAGTTTGTGCTGATCGAAGAGATTGTTGACGTTGAGCTGAAACCGCCACCGCAAGGGCTTGCCCATGATGTTCAGTCTGCGGGAGTGACTCCAGAACACGTGGGTGAACATCGTTTCCTCGGTTTTGTAGGGATGTTCCAGATTGTTCGTGCCGTTCGGATTGATGAAATAGCTGGTCACCATCGGACTGCGCCAGGCGATATTCACGCCGACTTCGTTACCTTTGAGTCGGCCCTCCACGAAGCTGTATTTGGCCAGCGCCTTCACCGCCCAAAGCGCCGCGTTGATATTCGGGAGACCTTCTCGTGCATCACGCACGAGCAATTCATTCTTGGCACTTTGCAGCGTGTCGGCCGCGTTTAGGCTGGTTGGATTCAGCGTATTGACCGCCGTGGGATTCGCCGCGGCGAAGGACTCGAATTCAGCCACGTTCTCCCGCCACCACGGCATGAAGGAGGAGCCCAAATTGCTGGCGACCTGCTCATTGTAGCTGATCGCGACCCGTGCGCTCAATCCGCGCACCGGGCTGGTGGTAATCGTGACTTCGTGACCCTTGGAAACAAAGTCCCGGTTGTCCCAGCCAGCATAGTCTTGAAAGACATTCGTGGTTTTTCTGCGTGCTTGGATCAACATCTGCCAAAGATCGTTGGCCTGATCCTCGGGGATGCTCAGTTGATTGGTTTGCAGCTCTTGGTTCGTCACTGACGTCTTATAGTTCGTATACTCGACCCGCAGCTTGCCGTTGAAGAGATTGAAGCGAACGCCGTAGTCCTCGCTTTCTCCCTCGGAGGTCGGGAGCGGGACGCCAAAAATACCCACCCGGCCGACACTCGGCGAAAGGTTTTTGCTCTGGTTGCCCACGAAAGCGATGTTGGGTGTGGCTTTGACAATAAGTCCCCAATTGCTCGCGACCCCGGTGAAGGTCTCCCATGGCTCCGTCGGGAAAACCGTGGGGCGCAGGTCGGTCGTCTCGAGGGATTTCAGGAGAGCAACATCCCCGGCCTGGGCCTTGGTATAGGGCTTATAAAACGTCGCGAGCCCACCTTTCGCCGCGTTCAGAAACGGATTGAGCTTATATTGGACGACGTCCTCCTTGCGATAGCCGTAGTTGGTGATGATCCGGTTTTTCAGCCAGCTGCTTTGCAGCACGCCCATGTAGGAGGCATTGTCCACCTTGGACCATGAGCCCGTCCCGGCGGCGCCGTCCACCAGCTCCCAGCGGTAGCCGCTCGCTTCGTAGCCATTCTTCAGGACATAGCGGTAGTCGGCCAAGGTCTGCCCTTTCGAGGGATCGACGTAGTCGCGAAAGGTGAGCGCGTCAGTCGCCGCCGTGGTGGGCTGATAAGCTGCATTGGTCGGCGTCTTCACCAGGCTCATTCTTTGCCGGATGCCTTGGCTGACCTCACTGACATCTGAATACAAGAGCGCGAAATTGTGTTTGCCCAGGAATTTGTGAACCTTCTTCTCCAAGTCTAACTCATAGGCCGCCGTCAACGTCGCGGTCTTGGTATCCTTGAGGTTGTCGATCGTGCCCATGCCCGTTTCCAGGTAGTATTTGCCGAAGTTTGGATTAAGGCTGCGATTCGGCATGTAGTAATTGCTGTCAATACTCAGCGCGCGGGTCCGCTGGGTTAACAGCAGCCGGGTGCTATCAATCTGGCCGGCGGCCAACATGAGATAGAAGTCATCCGTCACCTTTTGTTCGATCGATATATCAATCGCTTTGGCCCTAACCTCCGCCCCGCCATTGAGCCCCGTCGGGCCACGATCTGCCGGCCAGATATGCGCCGGAAAATTGCGCTGATTGGCAAAAGCCGGACTGGCGAGCCGCGTCGTGCCGGCCGCCGAGCCGGCCAAGTCGACCAGTTGGCCATCGATGATCCGGGGCGTTGAGGTCGTAAACGAAGTCAGACCAAAGTTTGTCAACGCTTGTCGGTTTAAGGTCGAACCATTGGGATAGCGCAGATCGAACTGGGTATTGGAATAGCCCACCCCGCGCGCGGCCGTGCCGAGACCGGTGGTCAAAGTCGCTGGCGAACCGGCGTCCAACCAAGCCGAATAGTTGTCGATGATGGTCGTGAGGTTCGAAGCCGCGCGATAAACATGCTCGGTGCGGGTTTCATAGCTGGCATTGACGAGGGTGTTTTTGAAAGGGCGATAGCCGACCGCCATGTATTGGCCGTAGCGGTGCTCATATGCCGGGGTGATCTCGAATTTGCTCCGGTCGTTGAAGGCGGCAACATGAACGCCCAGCTTGTTTGGGATCACGGTCTTGGTGAAGTTGGCCTCACCTCTTAAGGAACCAAAATCGTCGGCGGAGAACTTGACCGTGGCCTGATCCTTGGAACCCATCTCATACCGCTTGGTGAAGTAGCTGATTGAGCCGCCTCCGGGCCCGGCCCCGAACAGGATCGAATTCGGTCCCTTCGAAGCAATGAAGCGGGTAGAGTTGAAGCTGTCGAAAGACATGTTGCCTTTCAGAAAATTGCGCAGGCTGGTCACGCCGACGAATCCGCGGATCCGATAGGAGGCCCCGGACTCGTAAACACCGGAAAGGAAGAAATCGCCCCGGTCTTCCATGTTGGAAACAAGGTCAAAGAGACCTTCCTGCCGGGTGATGTTGAGGTCCTCCAGCATCTCAGGCGTGATGACGTCCATCGGGACACTGATATCATCAAGGCTGATGCGGAGGCGGCTGCCTTCCAACGACTCTTTCGCCCGGTAGCCGGTATCGCTGTCCGAGCTAACGGTAAAGGGAGAGAGTTGGATGGCTTCGGAGGACGTTGCGGTCGACGCGGCGGCTGGTGGGACGGTCTGCGCCCGTGCTGGGACAGACAGTAAGCTGGCAAGCGCCAGCAGGGTAATCGCACAAGGTTTTCTTTTCATGGTCATTGGGTGGTTGGTCTGAGGGGGCAGGAACAACTGCGAATTCGGGGGGAACAGCCCGGCGGAGAATCCGGATGGGGAAGGAAGAGAAAAGTCGCCGGGTCCGGCGGCCCTTTCAAAAGGTATTTCATTTAACGTGGTAAACAGGACGGGCATCAGGCGGGCCGTTCCGGGAACCCCGGGAGTGGGATCGCTCACGCGGACGCCGCGTGAGCGGCCGCAGGCTTACTTGGCTCGCGCGGCTTGCCAACCGCCCAACCACTGCGCGGTAAGTCGCTCGACGAGCTCACGGTGGGACGGAGCGTGGGCGAGATTCACGTTTTCCTGCGGATCGGTGGCGTGATCGTAGAGTTCCACGGCGTCCACTTTCGTGTGGTCGGAGCGATCCACCCAGCGCGTGAAACGGTAGCGATCGGTGCGCATGGAATAGCCCATCAGCTGACGACCCGCGACGGAGCGCGGATATTGGCTGAAGGCGGCGGACTTCACCGGGCGCTGCGGATCGTCGAGCAACGGCTTGAGGCTCGTGCCTTCCAGATGCGCCGGCAGCGGCAGCCCGGCCAAATCGGCGAGCGTGGGATAGATGTCCACAAACTCGACAAGCGCGCCGGTGTGCTGGCCGGCGTGCTTCATGCCGGGGGCGGAGAGAATCAGGGGCGCGCGGGCGTCGTTCTCCATGTTGCTGTGCTTGGCCCACCGACCGTGCTCGCCCAGTTTCCAGCCGTGGTCGCCCCAGAGGACGACGATGGTGTTGTCGCGCAGACCCAGTCGGTCGAGTTCGTCGAGCACGCGGCCCAATTGCGCGTCCATGTAACTGACGGCCGCATAATAGCCGTGCTTCACTTGCCGCGCGTAATCGTCGGGGATTTGGCTGACATCCGGGACGCCGCTGTAGCTCCACATCTCGGCCTTTTCCACGAGCGCGTAGGCGGGCGCGTCTTGCGGCAAAAACGGATTGGTGGCCAAGGGGATTTTCTCCGGGTCATACAAATCCCAGTAGGCTTTCGGGGAGTTGAACGGCAGGTGCGGCTTGTGGAAACCGACCGCCAAAAAGAACGACTGCGAGTCGGCTTTGAATTTCCGCAACGCCGCGATGGCCTCGTGGCCAACCGGCCTTCACCGCCGCCATGGCGTGGTTCGTCCGTCGCCCGAAACGCCGGTCCGCGGTTTGTGCTGGTCAAGGAGACTCCCGTATTTCCTGCCAGCGCACCCGCCGGACCGGCAGTCTTTGTCGCGGCTGATTTTCTCGATCGTGCGGTGTTCGTCGTTTCCTGTTTCGCATCGGCGGCTGCAGGCGCAATTTTTCTGTCGGCGGCGTAGGACCAGGATCGGAGATCGTCGAGGCCGCCGTGCGTCGAGGCGTCGCCGTGATAAATTTTACCGAGGCCGAGGCTGACGTAGCCGTTTTTCCGGAACAGTTCCGGCAGCGTCACCACGTCGGGCAGCGCCTGGCGGAAATGGGTGTTCAAATCCCAGACCTTCGACGTGTCGGGACGCGTGCCCGTGAGCACGCTGGTGCGCGACGGCGAGCAAACTGCCTGTTGGCAATAGGCGCGGTCGAAGACCATGCCGCGTTGGGCGAGACGATCGATGTTCGGGCTCTGGATGATCGGGTTGCCATAGCAGCCGAGCTCCGGCCGGAGATCGTCGGAGACGAAAAACAAGACATTCAGCTTGGCCCGTGACACGGGCTCGCTCGCTCCGAGTCCGATCAGCGGAGCGCAGATCAGACCCAGGGCGATCCACCGCAACCGCCTGAAGCTTGGCGCAGGGTTGTCCGTCGTCATCGGCGGCTTCATGGACTGGCCTTGATCGGTTCCGACGGAGTGCGGGCTTGATCCTTGGGCAACCCCGCGAACATCAACGCACCCCACGGGAGATGGGCGCTGACGCCGCCATTGCGACCTTCCGGCCTCGGCTTGGCTGCTGCCTCGCGGGAAAAGGGTAAGTCTAGGCCCAAACGTCCGTGGTAATGATAAACGGATCGCTCGTAGATGGGCGCAAAACGTCCGCGACTGATTTCAGAAATCGCGGGATAGGAGTATCGGCCCTGAAAACTGCGGTAGGGCTCATAGGGCACCTCCTGTCCGAGGTTGTATTTCGCCGTGTATTCGAACCCCAATGCCAGCCTGTTGTCGGCCGCGCCATAGAGATCGACGCCCTGCTTCCACGCGATCTCGGCGGCGCAACCGAGGAAACCGAGGCCCATCTGCGTGTGAGCCTGATCGCGGCCGCTCTCCTGGCATTCACCGAAGGCATTGAAATAATTCCGGATGGCGCCGTTGCCCTCGCCATGCAGATAGTAGGCTACAGCGCGGTCGAACATCGGCCGGTCGTCCAGGAAGATTCCCATCGCCAGCATCGTTTGGATCATGGAGGCATCCCAGTTGCCGTTGGCGCTCGGGTAAAAATCCTTGATGGGCGGATAGAAGACCTCCCGCAGGAGATGCTCGAATCGTGCTTGGTCCGGCTTCGCCCAGCCCGTGAACGTGTGGCGTATGAGTTCGGCCGCGGCACAAAAATGCACACCCGTCATGCCGATCAACAGCTTCGTGTCGTGTCCGGACACGACTTTCAGGGTGGACGACCAGGTGTTGAGAATCTCGACCGCCTTCTGCGCATGGGCCGCGTTGCCGGTCAGGCACCATTGCAGGGCGTGGGTATAGACCGCAGCCGCGTCGGCCGACATATCCGAGCTGCCGATATTCGGATTGTTCTTCGTGCCACGCACCACTTCGGGACGGGAACGCGGCCTGTGATCGAGTGAAGCCGATGAGGAGGCCCGCAGGGTCGCCCACGCGGTTTTCCACGGCTCCACTCCGGCAGCGATCTGCTGTTGGACAAACGTCAGCTCCTCCCGGCTGTGCAAAACCCCGGGGTGAACGAACGGTCGCGCGGACGCTGCGGGCTCGCCGGCGTGAGCCGCAACTGCCACGAAGGTCACGAGAGCACAGCATAGGATTCGTCGTGCGATGATGAAGCGGCGTGTCATGGTGATGGGGGAGAAAGTCTGGGCCGAGCCAGCCGGCGTCATTGCACCGGCGCTGGTTCAAGCGCCGCCTGCGCGCGTTTCTTATTTGCGATCAGGTAGAGCACCGCACCGGAACCACCGATCACGCCGCCGACAAAGAGGAAACAGAGCCGGCCCACGAGACCGTTGGGAATGAACATCAGCAGCAGCACAAACGCGCCGTAAACCATGCAGAGCACGCCGAGCATGCGGTAAACGGGCTCGTCGCTCATTGCGGCGTCTTCCTTCGGTCGGAGCGGGGTGCGAAGATTCGTGAAGAAACGCTCGGCGCGCGCCCGGTCCGGCGCGGCACCGGGGCGGCCGAAGAAAAACGCCGACCCGAAGAAGACCACGAGCGTCACGAGCAGGGTGCCCAGCGCCGTCACGACAAGGAGGAGATCGGATCTTTCCGCCGCGGTGAGCGCCTTCTCGGGGTTGCCCAAGATCGCGCGCGCGAAATCCGGCAACCGGGCGAGGAAATCGGGTGCCGCCATTTGCGCTTTGAAAATGAAATTGGCCCAGGCCGAGAAGCCGAAACCGGCAAGGGCCGTGCCCCAGGCCGACCAACCGGGCGTGCGCATGTAGAAGAGCCCGAGGAAGACCGGCACAGTGAGCGGCAGGCCCACGCTGACCATCAGCTGATTCAGCAGCGTGAACACGTCCGTCGAACGGTAGGTGTTTATCACGATGCCGAGCATGATGATGAGCACACCAAAGCCGAGCGTGCAGAGCTTGCCGACAGCGAGCAGGTGTTTTTCCGGCGCTTCCGGCCGAACGATCGGGAGGTAGAAACTGCGGACGAAAACGCCGACGTATTTGTTCACCGCCGCGTCCATTTGCGTGAGCGTCGCGCCGAACATCGCGCACAGCAGCAGGCCGATGAGGCCGATCGGCATCACCTTCAGCGCCACGGCCACGAACGCGCCCTCGGTGGGTTTGGAGAGATTGGGGAAGACCGCCGCGAGATCGGGAAACATCACCGTGGCCGCGAGCGGTGGGATCACCCAGAGCAACGGTCCGACAATGCCGCCGATGAGCGGAATGGCCACCATACGGCGCGCGTGCGGCTCGCTCTTCGGCATCAGATACATCGTGGAATATTCCATGCTGTTCAGCTCGGTGAATTTCACGCAGGTGAAGGCGAAACCCC
This sequence comes from Opitutaceae bacterium, assembly GCA_030693515.1. Classification (GTDB taxonomy): domain Bacteria; phylum Verrucomicrobiota; class Verrucomicrobiia; order Opitutales; family Opitutaceae; genus ER46. The sequence continues at coordinate 174,562 of JAUYAK010000006.1, read as the reverse complement.
ACCCGAGGAGAATCGCCGGCCGGAAATTGAGCCACCATTGGAAATGCCCTGGATTCTGCGCGTCCACTTTCTCGATCAACCCGCCGAGTCCGCCAATCTCCGGCTGGGCGAGGGTGAGAATCACGGCCAGCAGCGTGATCGTCATCACCAGCAGCATTTGCACGAAATCGCTCGCGAGCACGGCAAACGCGCCACCGGCATAGGCGACAATCGTGATCGTGAGCCCGAGAATGACGATGACCCAGTTGATCGGGACGTTGAACACCGCCGCCATGAACACCGCTATGGTCATGAGCCCGATGCCGGCCTTCATGAGCTCCACCGGCACTTTGATCCACGTGTAGAATTGCTCGCTCACCGGCCCGAAACGTTCGCGCACCGCCTCCATCCATGTAACGACGCGCATGCGGCGAAACCGCACCGCCGTGATCCACGCGACGACGATGAGGGCCGGGATCGACGCGTAGAAAAGCAGGAGGACTTTCAGGCCGGATTTATAGACTTCCGAAGCCGCCCCCACAAACGTCCACGCGGAGAACGTGACCAGCCACGCCGACGAGCCCGTAATCCACCACGGCATCGAGCCACCGCAGCGAAAATAATCGGAAGTGTTTTTGCTCATGCCGCGAAACACGACGCCGAGGCACAGCATGAAGCCCATGTAGAAGGCGATGACGGCGTAGTCGTAGGCGGAGATCATACGAGCGGAGCGACGTGATTCATCGCACGCCGGAATGGCTCAGGCGAGCAGCGCCGAGCCCACGGCCGTGATTTCCCAACGCAGATCAGCACCAGTCCGGTAGCGTTCAAATTCGTCCACCATGGCGTGGCCCATCCGAAGACACTCCGGTCCGACGGAGCCGGCGAGATGCGGGGTGAGCACCACGTTGGGCAACGTGTAGAGCGGAGAATCCGCAATGGGAGGTTCCGGAGCCGTCACGTCGAGCACGGCCTGCAAATCGGGCCGGCGCGTGAGGACCGCGATCAACTCCGGTTCGTTCACGATCTCGCCCCGGGCAGTGTTGAGGAAAACCGCGCCGGGCTTCATGCGCTCAAGCTGACGGCGGCCGACGAGACCAACTGTCTCCGGTATCAAAGGCGCGTGGACAGAAACCACGTCACAGGCGGAAAACAGCTCATCGAGCGAGACTTTGCGGACTCCTTCCGCCACAGCCTCGGCGTCATCAAGATAGGGATCGTAGACGAGCACCTCGACCTCGAGCGCACGCAGCCGAGCCCGGGTCTGGCGGGCGATGATGCCATACGAAAGCAAACCGACCCGGCTGCCGTAGGCGCCAGGCAGCGGACGTTCGGACGCGAACGTGCGGTGACGGCGCGTCGCGGCGGCGTGGTGCCAGAAGCGTTTTAGCCCGAGCAAAATGGCGGAGGCGGCGAATTCGCTCACGGGAATGGCGTTGATGGCCTGGGCAGTGGTGAGCCGGACGCCGCGTGCCCACAGGGCCTCGGTGGCAAAGTAACGCACGGTCCCGCCAGCATAGAAGATGGCTTTTAAGGCGGGCGCAGCCGCGAGGAATTCTTCGTCCATGCGCGGAGCTCCCCAGCCGGAGAAAATCACTTCGGCCCGAACGAGCGCGGGCCTATGATCACGCCACGTTTCTCCGGGACAGATGGTCGCAAGGAGGTTCATCTGCCGCCGGAGCCGCATCTGCGCGGGTTCGCGGTATACCGCTGCAAAAGCCTCGGAGGACAGTAGAAAAACAGCGTTGGTCTGGGTGGACACCGGAGGGATGAATCAAGCTCGAGAAATGGTCGTCGAAAGCGGAATTGTGAACACGGGTGAAAGCGGGATTGGGTTGCCGCGACGTTCGAATTTCCAAGAAACCGTGACGAGGGTTTCCTCGTTTACACTGGTAATTCTCATTGGGTTGTGTGCCGATGATCGTATGCCCCCGGACGACTCACCGGTCTCCACATCTCGCGTGTCGCTGCGCGACGTGGCCCGGAAAATCGGCGTTTCCCATGTCACTGTCTCGCTCGCGCTGCGAGGCAATCCTCGCATATCAACGGCGCGCCGGACGGAAGTCGAACGCGTCGCCCGGCAGCTCGGCTACCAGCCGGATCCGATGCTTTCGTCCTTGGCTTCCTATCGACAGGAGAAGCGGCCGGCGGATATCCAGGCGACAATCGCCTGGCTCAACCAGTGGAAGGAACCACGAGATTTGCGGCGTCATCACGAGTTCGACGCTTATTGGCGCGGGGCGCGCGATGCCGCCGCGCGAATGGGCTACCGGTTGGAGGAATTTGTAATCAAACCCGAAGTGACGCCGGCGCGGCTCGAGCAGATTCTCGACGCCCGCAACATTCGCGGCATCCTGCTCCCGCCGCACACGGCGGGCCTCGCCCTACCAGGATTCGATTGGGCAAAGTTCTCCGTCGTTCGCCTTGGCACATCCGTCAAACAACCACGCGTTCACATCGTGACCAGCGACCAACTAAACTGCGCGGCGATGGCATTTGCCCGCATGTGGGCCCGCGGCTACCGCCGCATCGGCTACATCGCGAGCTATCGTCACGATTTGAATACCGGCGGAAACTTCCGGGCCGGGTTTCTCAGCGCGCAGGACGAGCACGTGCCACTGAGACGCCATCTGGACCCGTTGCATTTGTCCGAGGAGAACCGGGCGGAGGACATGCGGGTGTTGAAGGCATGGCTGCAAAAGGTCCATCCCGATAGCGTGATCACCTCGTCGGGCAACCTCGCCGAACTCCTCGAAGGCATTGGGTGCCAAGTGCCCCGTGATCTCGGGGTGGCCGCCACCAGCCTGCTCGACGGGCACTTCACCGCCGGCGTGGATCAGAATTCGATCGAAATAGGTCGCGTGGCAATGACGACACTGGCCGCACTGATCCATCAAAACGAACGCGGCATCCCGCAATACTGCCGGCGGATTCTCGTCGAGGGACGCTGGGTGGACGGCTCCAGCCTGCCGGAATGCCGTCAGGCCCTGCCGCTCGCTCCATCACGTCGCAGGGTCCAAAACCCGTCGCTCATTGCCCGATGAATGACCGTAGCGTTCTGGCCACAAACAACGCCGCCCGGTTTATCGACTACGGCACCTCGTAAACCTCGATCAGCGCCTCGCCGGTGCCGTTGGCCACGCCGCGAACCTGCACGGTGTAGCTGCCGGGACTCAGGCTCGTGACGAGCGCGGCGTCGCGGCTGCCAGCCGTCAGTGCAAACGCCCCCACGGCGACAAACGTGGGCGCGAGCGAGGGCGCCCAGTTGTCGTTTTCCGCGATCTTCGTGGCTCCGCTGTAAACCTCGAGCACGGGATCGACGAGCGTGTTGGGCACGCCGAAACCCGCCAGTGTCGGGCCCACCGCGCGCACGAGCAGCTGCTTGGTGCCGGTGCCCGCGAGGTTGAAGCCCGCGATCAGGATGTCGTCACCCGTGCCCACGCGATTGAGCGCGGAGAGATTGATGAGGCGCGGCGAGTTGCCCTCGCCGAGGTCGTAGGCCTCGACCAGCACCACGCCCGGGCCGGTGCCGCGGCATTGCACGGAACGCGGGCCGTCGAGGCTCTGCACAAAGGCCGCGTCCTTGCTGGCGGCGGGAAAGGCAAACGCGCCCACGCTGACAAAGGTCGGCGCGAGGTTCGCGGGCCAGTCGTCGTTGGTGAAGACGGAAGTGGAGCCGTTGAAAAGCTCGAGCCGCGGATCGACCATCGCGCCGGGCAGGCCGAAGGCCGTGAGCGAGGGCCCCGCAGCGCGCACGAGCACATTGCGCGAACCGCCGCTGACGACGAAGCCCACGGTGAGCGTCTGGCTGGCGGCCAGCGTGGTGCGCACGGAGAGATTGGACAGGCGCGAGGTCGGGCCGGGCGGAGGCGGGTTGTTGATGACGAGGAGCGCCGAGGCACTGACGACATTCTGCGAGCCGCTGCTCACCCGCGCGCTGTAGCTGCCCGCACTGGCGACCTGCACGGCCGCGATGGTGTAGCTGGCAGAGGTCGCGCCACCGATGGCAATCTCGTCCTTGAGCCACTGGTAGGAAAGCGTGCCGGTGCCGGTCGCGGCGACTGTGAAGGTCACGCTCTGGCCCACGTCGCGTGTCGCGCCCTGCGGCTGAGTGGTGATGGAGATGCCGGAGCCGGTCGCGCCGCCGACCGTAAGTGTGGCCGTCGGAGTGACCGTGCTGGCACCGGAGGTCAGCCGCACCGAGTAGTTCGCCGCGTCGCCCGCCTGCGCCGAGGCGATGGTGTAGCTCGCCGCCGTGGCGCCGCTGATCACGCCGCCGTTCTTGAACCATTGGTAGGTGAGACCGGCACCCGTGGCGGTGACGCTGAACACCGCTTGCTGGCCGGGGTTCACGTTGAGGCTGATCGGGCGGGCGGTGATGTTAATCGGGCCGCTGGTGACCGGAAAAACGGATAGCGTGGCCTGGCTGCTGTCGATCGAACCGCCCGTGCTGGAAACGCGCACCGAGTAGGCCGCTTGGTCGGCGAGCTGCGCGGAAGCGATGCTGTAAGTGGCGGCGGTCGCGCCGGAGATGGCCACATGGTTGAGCAGCCACTGGTAGGTGAGGCTGGAGCCGGTGGCGGAGACGGAAAAACCCACCGCCTGCCCTAGGCTCACCTCCTGATCGAGTGGATGCAGCGAAATCACGGGCAATGGTGCGGTGCTCGCGGGCTGCCCGCGGCGCACCTGGTTGTTCGAGGTGTCGGCCACATAGATCGTGGTGCCATCGACGACGATGCCAATGGGTTCATAGAGCCGCGCGGCGGCACCCACGCTGTTGACCTCGCCAAAGATGCCCGCGCTGCCGGCAATCGTGGAGACCACGCCGCCCGCCGTGATGTGGCGGATGGTGCTGTTCGCGTAGTCGCTCACGAAGAGGTTCCCGCCGCCGTCCACCGCCACGCCCCTTGGCTGGTTGAAGCGCGACGCCGTGCCCGGTCCGTCGACCGCGCCCGAGGTGTTCGGGCCGCCCCCCGCGACTGTCGTCACGACCCCGCCCGCGGTGATCTTGCGGATGGCGTGGTTGCCACTGTCGGCGACGAAGACGTTGCCCGCGCCGTCCACCGCGAGACCGAAGGGCGTGTCGAAACGTGCGGCCGTGCCGGTGCCGTTGAGGAACCCCGACTGGCCTGCGCCGCCCGCGAGCGTGGTGACGACACCGTCCGCCGAGATTTTACGGATGGTGCTATTGCCGGAATCGGCGACGTAGAGGAACCCCGCGCCGTCGATCGCGAGACCGTAGGGCAGGCTGAAACGCGCAGCCGCGCCCGTGCCGTCAGCCGAGCCGATTTGGAACGCCGTGCCCGCAAAAGTGGTCACGACTCCAGCCGGCGTGATCTTGCGAATGGTCGCACTGGCGGCATCGGAGACGAAGACATTGCCCGCGCCATCGACCGCGATGCCGACGGGAAAAGTGAAGCGCGCCGCCGCACCCGTGCCGTTCGCCGTGCCAGGCAGTTTGGCCGTGCCGGCGAGCGTGGAGACAACTCGACCCGGCGTGATCTTGCGCACCGTATAGTTCACCGTGTCGGTCACATAGATGTTCTTCGCCGCATCGATCGCGACGCCGTAGGGATTGTTGAACGAGCCCGGCGTGCCGTCCGCTCCGCTGGTGTTGTTGGCGGCGCCAGCAAACGTGATCAGCGCGTAGTCTTCGGCGCCGAGCGTGCCGAGCGTCGCGGCAGCCGCGAGCGCAAAGGTTGAAACAAGGGAGCGAATCCGACGGGTGGTGATCATCATGGCAGGTGTGGGTTGCGACGTTTCGTTTTGGTGCGCGAGGGCCGCAGGATGTTCCCGATCATGAGAAACCGCGCGCTCGAACATCAAGCCCCATAGCAGCGGGCGTTGGAAAAACGCCGTGAACTACGCGGGCGGCTGCGCGCCGCGCGCGGCCAGCCAGGCTCGCACGCGCACGAGCGGCCACGTGGTCAGCACCTGCTCGCGCTGGAGGCCGCCCTTGCGCGCGGTGTTAATCCCGGCACGCACGTGGCGCAGGCCGTCGATCTCGTGCGCGTCTGGATTGATCGCACAAAGCAGGCCGCGGCCGGCGGACTTGCGCCACAGGCGCCAGTCGAGATCGAGGCGCCACGGGCTGGCGTTGAGCTCGATGATCACGCCGTGCGCGATCGCGGCATCGATCACCTTGGCGAGATCCACGCGGCTGGCCTCGCGGCGGAGCAGCAGGCGGCCGGTGGCGTGGCCGAGCATCGTCGTGCGCGGATGCTCAATGGCGCGGATGAGGCGTGCCGTCATCGTGGCCTCGTCCTGCGTGAGGACGTTGTGCACCGAGGCGACGACGTAGTCGAGCGATGCGAGCGTGGCGTCGTCGTAGTCGAGGCGGCCGTCGGCGAGGATATCGACCTCCGAACCAGCGAAGACGTGGGTCTTGAATTTTTGGGATGCGTTGAGCGCGCGAATCTCCGCGACCTGCTTGGCGAGCCGCGCCTCGTCGAGACCCTTGGCCTGGAAGCTGGACTTCGAATGATCGGCGATGCCGAGGTAATCCCAGCCGAGCGCCTCGGCGGCGGCGGCCATTTCGGCGAGAGTGTTGCGCCCATCGGAGGCGGTCGTGTGGTTGTGAAACGCCCCGCGCAGATCGCCCAGCTCCACGAGGCGCGGCAACTCGGCGCGCTCCGCCGCTTCGATCTCACCGAGACCCTCGCGCAGCTCCGGCGGGATGAAGTGCAACCCGAGCGCCGCGAACAGCCCCGATTCGTCCTTCACTTTTTCGCTTTTCCGATTCTCCGCTTTTTCCTTCGCCGTCCCCTCGCCTTCCGCGGGCACGAGGCCCCACTCGCTCAGGCTGAGCCCGCGAGCGAGCGCGCGCTGGCGCATCTGCACATTGTGATCCTTCGAGCCGGTGAAATGGTGCAGCGCAAACACGAACTGCTCGTCGGGCACGATGCGCAGGTCCGCCTGCAGGCCGCTCTCAAAGCGCACACTGGCCTTGGTTTCGCCCTGCGCCGTGACCTCCTTCACACCGGGCATCGCGACAAACCATGCGACGACCGGCGCGATCTCGGTCGCGGACACGAGAAAATCCAAATCGCCCACCGTCTCCATGCCGCGCCGCAGACTGCCCGCCGCCTCCGCCCGGCGCACCTGCGGCAGCGCCCGCAAACCCGCGACGATGGGCTCGGCGATCTCCGCGGCATCCCACCAGAGGTGGCGCTTCCCGTAGGCCTCGCGGTTCTTGATGCCGGCGAGCAGTTTTTCCTGCGTCTTCTCGCCGAAGCCATCGAGCGCCGCGACGCGCCCGTCGAGACACGCCGCCGTGAGCGCCGCGATGTCGGTCACGCCGAGCTTCGCCTTGAGCACTTGGATTTTTTTCGGCCCGAGCCCCGGAATCTGCAACAGATCAACGAGCCCCGGCTCGATCGAGGTCCTGAGTTTTTCGAAAAATTCCAGCTTCCCGGTCGTGTGCAGCTCGGTGATTTTCTGCACGAGCGCCTCGCCGAAACCCTTCACCGTGCCGAGCTTTTCCTCGGCGATGAGCCGCCCCAGCTCCGCCTCCTCAATCGCCTCGAGCGCACGCGCACCGGTCTGGTAGGCGCGCACCTTGAACGGATTCTCGCCCTTCAGCTCGAGGAGCGTCGCGATCTCGGTGAGGACGTCGGCAATTTCGTTCTTGGTCACGGCGTGAAATTGCCCGCGGAACAGATGGAATACACGGAAAAACCTACGCCCCAGCCTCGGCGAGGGCGCGCAGCGCGATCCGGTCGATCTTGCCCGACGCGGTGCGCGGCCAATCGCGAAGGGGAACGAATTTCTTCGGTCGCGCGTGCGGCGCGAGGGCCGCCGATGCGCGAACGGTGTCGGGGACGCGCCCCACAGGAAAACACGCCACCACCGCCTCGCCCCACTCGGCGTCGGGCAAGCCGATCACGGCTACGTCGTCGAACTCCCCGCTCGCCCGCAGCGCCGCCTCGACCTCCGCGGGCGAAACCTTTTTCCCGCCCGTGAGGATCATTGAGTCGCACCGCCCGAGGATCGTCAGCTGCCCGCGCGCATCGAGTGCGCCAAGGTCTTCGGTCGTGAATGCCCCCGGTTCGCGCCACTCCGGCCAGAAGCCGCGGAAGAGCGACTCACCCGCGACGCGGATCGCGCCCCCGGCGTCCACGCTCACGCGGGCGTGCGGCAGCGCCGCACCACAGGACCGCGCGCCCGCGAGAAACTCCTCGGGCCGGAGCGCCGCGACCATGGCGGCCGTCTCCGTGAGCCCGTAGCCGAGTGACAGCCGCAAACCCGCCTCGGCCGCCATCTCCGCGAGCTGCGGCCACACTGGCCCGCCGCCGACAAAAATAATCCGCAGGCCTCGCAGCCACTCGACCGTGCGCGGCGCTTGCAGGAGGCGCTGCAACTGCGTCGGCACGAGCGACAGCACCCAGTCGCCCGCGCGGGGCGGTGGCGTGTCGCCGGCTTCGAGCCGTTTCCAATCCCACGCGCGATGCTCGCCACCCGTCATCGCGCAGCGCACGCGGGCCATCAGCCCGCTCACATGATGCGGCGGCAGCACATCGACGGCGTTGACGCGCCCCAGCCCAAAATGCGCGCCGAACCCGTGCGCCGCCGCGCTGAGCGTCGCCTGATCGTGGCGCGCGAATTTCACCACGCCACCCGTGCCGCCGGTGCGCACGCCGAGCCAGCCCTGGTCGTGCCCGCCCCACTCGCCCGTGCGCGCCATCGCGTTTTCCATCTGCGAACGCTCGCCCGCCGAGGCCTGCGGATCGCACAGAAAAATCGCCCCGCTGCGCTCCACCGCGCAACCGGTCGCGCGCACGAGCGACGTCAGCTCAGCGCGGTCCACACGGCCTCCGGGTTGATTCGCGCCACATCCTCCGCGCGCAGAAACGGCATCGCGATCGGCCCATCGAACCGGCCGTCGGCGAACAACGGCCACACGCCGAAGCCCAGCGCGCGCACTTGCGGTGCGCCGGTCGAATCCGGCTCGCCCCGCCACGCAAACGCCACGCGCAGCGCCGCCCGCGCGCCCACCGCCGTCTCGAGCGCCGAGGAAAACACCACCGCCGCCCGCGCCTTTTCCAGTGCAGCCAACGCCGCCGCGACATCGGCCACAAGCGCCGGCTTAATCACAAAGACGCCCGGCCACCCCGCCCCGATCCAGCGCTCAATGTCACCCGCGCCCACGACCGATTCATCGAGTGCAATCGGCGTCGGGAAATCTCCGGCCAGCCCCAGCAGGCAATCGTCGGCCTTGCGCCGCGCCGCGTCGCTTTGGGCCGCATCGGCGAAGCAAGGCTGCTCGACATACTCCACCGGCCGCTCCGCGCAGCGCTCCAGCCAGCGCTCCGCCGTGCGCCGATCCCACGCGCCGTTGGCGTCGAGCCGCAACTTCGCGCCGGACGGCAACGCCGCGCACACGTCGTCGAGCAGCCCGAGTTCGTCGGCCGCATCGCCCACGCCGACCTTCCATTTGAACACCCGAAACCCCAGCTCCGCCCGCGGCTCGATTTGCGCCAGCGCCGCGCGCCCCGCCGGCAGCAGCGCGGCGACGCCCAAGTAGGGCGGGTCTGCGACCCGCCCTTTTGCGCTGGAGATATCCGAGGGCGGGTCAGAGACCCGCCCTACTTCAGCCAGCGCCGCCGCCAGCGCGTTCTTCAAACACCCCAGCCGCGCCGGCACCGCCGCGATCTGCTCCTGCGTCGTCCACTCCCCCAGCGCGCGGCCGCCCGCCTCGTCCTCCTCCACGGTCTCCGTGCCGAACCACGGAATCGGCGCCGCTTCGCCGTAGCCGACCGCGCCGGCCTCGTTTTCCAGCCGCACGATCAGGCCCTCGCGCTCCGCCCACATGCCGTGCGCCGTGCGCACTGCCGCGCGAAAGGGCGCACGATACCGGCGGAACTGGAGGCGGAGCTTCACGCGCCCACGTCATACGCCTCCGCCGCCACGCGCAAACCCGACTTTCTGTTTGCGCCCGCGCCGCGCGACCCTACTCCGTTCATGGCAACTCATGACCAAGGTTGCCACGACCCGCTCCGCCGCCGACGCGGACTTTTACCTGCCCGCCGCAGCGTTTTTCCGGGCCTGCGCCCCGACTGCGCTCACGTTCGACGACGTCTCGCTCGCGACCCTCTATTCGGAGATTCTGCCGAAGGACGCCGACACCTCCACCGCCCTCAGCGAGGCCCTGCGCCTCCCAATTCCCGTGATCTCGTCCGACATGGACACCGTCACCGAATCGCGCATGGCCATCGCCATGGCGCTCAACGGCGGCCTCGGCCTCATCCACTACAACATGAACGCCGAGGCACAGGTGAAGGAAGTCGCCCGCGTGAAGCGCCACATCCACGGCCTCATCCAGGACCCCATCACCGTCACGCCCGACCAACTGATCGGCGAATTACTCGCGAAGATCGCCGCGAAAAATTTCTCGTTTTCCACCTTCCCGGTCGTGGACGCCGACGGCAAACTCGCCGGCCTGCTCTCCGGCAACGTCGTTAAGGAACGCTACAAGGACAAGAAAGTCGCCGATGTGATGACACCCCGGAAGCAACTCATCACCGAGAAGCAGCGCGCTGTGGCCAAGGATCCCATCAAGGCGGCCGATGCGTTCTTTTCGGCCCACGTCGGCATCAACAAGATGCTCGTGGTGGATGAGGACGACCGCCTGCGCGGCCTCGTGACCGCCTCCGATGTCGAGCGCATCACCACCGAATCCAAGTCGCGCCGGAAGCCCGCCCGCGACGAGGATTTCCGCCTCGTCGTGGGCGCCGCACTCTCCCCCGTGCGCAAGCCCGACGGCTCCCTCGATCGCGATCGCATCATCGAGCACGTCGGCCACCTCGTGGACGAGCACGTCGATGCCATCGCCGTCTCCACCGCCCACGGCCACACCGCCGGCGTCGGCGAAGTCGTGAAGCTCGTGCGCGGCGCGTTCAAGCACCTCACGATCATCGCCGGCAACGTCACGAGCGGCGGCGGCGTGACCTACCTCGCCGGCTGCGGCGCCAACGCGATCAAGATCGGCCAGGGCCCCGGCTCCATCTGCACCACGCGCATCGTCGCGGGCGTGGGCATCCCGCAGCTCACCGCGCTCCACGTCGCCGGCGCCGCCGCGAAGAAAGCCGGTGTGACACTCCTCGCCGACGGCGGCATCACCAAGAGCGGCGACATCGTGAAGGCCCTCACGCTCGCCGACGCCGTGATCCTCGGCGGCCTCCTCGCCGGCTGCCGCGAAGCCCCCGGCGAAATCCTCGAGATCAACGGCAAGGTCTATAAACAATCCCGCGGCATGGGCAGCCACGCCGCGATGAAGGCCGGCAGCGCCGCCCGCTACGGCCACGACAAACACGACCGCACCCGCAAAGTCGCCGCCGAAGGCATCGAGGCGCTCAAGGAAGTGAGCGGCTCGGTGGACGACGTGCTCGCAAACCTCATCGGCGGCGTGCAAAGCGGCATGGGCTACCTCGGCGCCGCGACGCTCCCCGAGCTGCGCGCCAAAGCCCGCTACGTCCGTGTAAGCCCCGCCGGCCAGAAGGAAGCCGTGCCGCACGACGTGATCGAAGTCTCGACGCGGGCGAGCAGCGCGTAGGCACGAGCAATTAGCGTAAGGCCTCCCGACATCGGGTCGCTGGAGAATCCGAACTTCAAAAGCTCCCTCAAAAGAGGCAGACTGTTTCCAGCACCGCCCACGCTCCAATCCGTGAAATCGCTCGCGCCTCTTCTCTTGCTTGCACTCGCCCTATGCGGGTGCGGCAAGAAAGCTCCGTTTCACGAAGAGTATGCCGTGCTGATTCGAGAGGCCAGGACGCCGACCGAGAGATTGATTCACACACTCGACTACCGGCTTATGTGCTACGCAGAAAAAAACGAGCTTGAGCAGCACTTGGTTCTTTCCAACGGGGTCGACCAGTTCGAGGCATGGATGCTCACCAAGATTTTCATATCGGAACACGTGGGTGCGTGCTTCGATTTGGAGCCGCCCGTGATGATCCGAGGCAAATGGACGGTTCGAAACCGCCTTGGCCGGGCGCTCAGCGAGGGGCCGCCGATACTCGTGGATGCCATCTCCGGCCAGATAGCATGCGAAGGTCATCCAACAATCGAGGATCCGATCGGTTTCCTGACGCGATACCGCCTGAAACTCGAAGCGCCCAAGAAGCTCAATTGAGCGGTTTGGATCGTTTCAGCACAAATCCCGGATGCTGTCGAACTGCGGGTCGAAGAGGCGCAGGGTATGTGCGCATGATCACGCCGTCGGTGAAACTGGCAAGACCGGCAGCTAACGCGAACCCTCCACCACCTCGCAATTCACGACGCGAATCTCGCGGGCGGCATGATCGACCCAGTAAGTCACGATGAGGTTGCCGAAGAGCTTCACCTCAAGCGTTCGCCCGCTCGGGGCGCCTTCTTGAAAATCACCCTCGGTGAAAGGATGCCTGGAAAGGAAATCGAAAGCATCCTCCGCCTTGGCCCGGATGCGCGCCGTGCTCCCGAAGAGGAAACGCGACGCTTCGCCCGAAATCGCGAACTCGTAACGCGGGCTCACACGCCGGATTTTTTCAGGCGAGCGTTGATCTTTCTAAATTCAGACAGCGAGATTTTGTCCCCCGCCTCCATCGCGTTCCACGTCGTGTCGAGCGAGGCGAGGTAGGCCGGGTCCTTGCGGCGGGCGAGATGCTTCAGATAGGCGGCCAGATGCAAGGTGTCCGCCGGACCGAGTTTTTTGGCCTGCCGTTTGAGTTCCGCGACTGACATGCAGGCAGGCTAGCTGGGGTCGTTCCCGAGGCAATCCGAGTTTTGGCCGCCCTCAGCTCAAATCCCGGATGCTGCCGAACTGCGGGTCGAACAGGCGCTGGTAGGTGCGGACGATCATGCCGTCGGTGAGACCGGCGAGCCAGTCGCAGATTTGGCGGGCCTTGCATCGGAACGAGATTCGCCCATCGTTGAACTTGATGAGCGTCGAACAAATCAAGACCAGCCTCGCTTCGCTCTCCGCGAGCGAGCAACGCGAGGTGTCGGCGTTCCTGTTTCAGCTCCGGCACGCCGCCGATCCCGACTACCGTGAGAATGTCGACGCGCGGCTGGCCGACAAGAATCCCTCGCACTGGCTGACGCCCGAGGAGTTTGAGCGCCGGCTTGATCAGAAGTGAGCGCATGATGCAGGACCACGAGGTCTATTTGCACCTCGGGCTGCTGGAGGCCGTGCCAAAGAGCGGCTCGCAGCGAAAGGCGATCATGGAGTTCATCCGGAACCTCCGGGTCCAGCCCTTCACGCGCGGCGATTTCACCGACAAGGACACGGCGCACCGCGAGCGGCAGATCAAAATCGTGGGAGACTACGCCATCACCTACTGGCTCGATGCGCCCGCGAAAATCGTGATGGTCGTGGACATCCGACCGGCGGATGTGTGAGGCGCCGCTGGGTCCCACCGTCAGCTCAAATCCCGGATGCTCCCGAACTGCGGGTCGAAGAGGCGCTGGTAGGTGCGGACGATCATGCCGTCGGTGAGGCCGGCGAGCCAGTCGCAGATTTGGCGGGCTTTTCCAGCAGGCGTCGTCTCCGCATCCACCAGGCGGCCGACGCGCGGCGGCAGGATGCGGATCACGCGTGGGCCGGGCTCGACGTAGTTGCGCCAGCACGAGTCCCAGAGCTCGAAGAGCACGCGCCGCGCCTTGTGCTCCATCTGTTGGAGCTGCGGGCTCTCGAAGATGATGTCGTTGGCCATCTTTTTGTAGAACGCCGCCTCGCGCTCCGCGACGGGCGCGACGACCAGCTCGAAGCGGTAGCGGTTCGTCTGCGCCGACATGAAATTCTTCCGCTCGCGCAGGCGGCACGCGGTGATGAATCCGCCGATCTTCTGGGCAAACACGCTCTCGAGCCGGTCCCCGCGCACGGCGGCGAAGAGTTCGTCGAGCCAACTCTGCCGCTCGGCGTCGATCCCCTCGCGTGCCGCCCAGGCCTCGATGCGTTCGACCGTGAGGAAGCCGGCCTTCACGCCATCGACGATGTCATTGAGCGAGTAGGCCGCGTCGTCGGCCCAGTCCATGATCTGGCACTCGACGCTCTTGAGGGCGTTGAGCTTTTCACCCGCGTGCAGCTCGGCGGGAATCGCGGCGGATCCGAAGACAAACGCGCGGTGCCGCTCCTGCGGGTCGTAGAGAAAGTGGTTGGTCGGCGGTGCGGGAAATTCGCGGAAGAGTTTTTTGTATTTCAGCACGCCGTCGAGGAGCGCCCGCGTGGGCGCCATGCCGCGCACGCCGGACTCGTTCTGATGGATGGTCTCCGTGAGGAGGTGGAGGGTCTGCGCGTTGCCCTCGAAGCCGCCCCATTTGCCCATCAGCTCCTGCAGCGTGCGCTCGCCGGAATGCCCGAAGGGCGGATGCCCGAGGTCGTGCGCCAGGCACACCGCCTCGACCAGATCGCCGTCGATGTGGAAATCCGCCCGCAACGGCGCGCCACGTGAAAGCAGCCACGTGCAGATCGAGCGGCCGATCTGCGCGACCTCCATCGAGTGTGTGAGGCGCGTGCGGTAGAAATCATATTCGCCCGAGAGGAAGACCTGCGTCTTCGACTGCAGCTTGCGGAAGGCGTGCGCGTGGATGATCCGATCGCGGTCCATCTGGAACGGCGTGCGGTAGTCGCGCTTCCGCCCGCCGCCGAGCGGCTCGCTGTCGAACGCGTTGTAGAAACGGTTGGGCATCGGAAATCGTTGCGACACGAGCGGGCCCGCGCGCACGATGCAACCTCGCAATCCCCGCCGCCGCCCCACCCCGCGCGACCCGCCGCCCCATGCCCCACGCCACCTTCCGCACGCCGCTCGGCGGCTGCGCCATCGCTTGGAGCGAGCGCGGCCTCACGCGGTTTCTTCTGCCCGATCCGGAGCGGCCGGCCGGCGGCGACACAGAGGCCGTGCCGCCGGACTGGGTGGGCGCCATCATTGCGCGCGTGCAGCGCCACCTGGCGGGTGAGGCGCAGGATTTCTCCGACGTGCGCTACGATTTTTCACACGTCCCGGAATTTGTCCGCGCCGTGCTCACGGCCACGCTCGGGGTGAAGTCCGGCCGCACCGCCACCTACGGCGAGCTCGCCGCGGCCCTCGGCCAGCCGCCGGGCGCGAGCCGCGCCGTGGGCAGCGCCCTCGGCGGCAACCCCTGGCCGCTTCTGATCCCCTGCCACCGCATCGTCGCAGCGAGCGGCAAGCTGACCGGCTACTCCGGCCCCGGCGGCGTGGACACCAAGGCGCGCCTGCTCGCGCTCGAGGGCGCGCAGTTGCTGTAGGCCGGGCTTTACGCCCGACAGGGTTGCGCATCATGTCGGGCCTGCAGCCCGCCCCATGATGAAACCGATCCCCACCGTCACGCTCCGCCGTTTGGAAAAAGCCGCCCGCGCCGCCGCGAGGAAATCCTACTCGCCCTACTCGAAGTTTGCCGTGGGCGCGGCCGTCCTCACGGGTTCGGGAAAAATCTATCCTGGCTGCAATGTCGAGAACGCCTCCTACGGCCTCTGCAACTGCGCCGAGCGCACGGCGATTTTTTCCGCGGTCGCGGCGGGCGAGAAGACTCTGCGCGCCGTGGCGGTCTTCACCCCCACCCCCGAGCCCACGATGCCCTGCGGGGCCTGCCGGCAAGTGATCAACGAGTTTGGCCCGCGCGCGGAAATCGTGAGCGTGTGCGCTTCAAAGCAGCGAATCACCACGACGCTTGATGCGCTGCTACCCGCGGCGTTTGGGCCGGAGGATCTTGGTTAAGGCGCCGCGGCGTTCGGCCGTGCGCAAAGGTCGGCAAACTCCCGCAGCGCGCGCCAGTAGGATTCTCCGGCCACGTTGACGAAGTTGTTGTGGCCCGCGCGCTCCACCCACAGATGCCGCCGTGGCCCGCGCACGGCGTCATGCAGCGCCACACCATGCGAAAACGGGATGACGTCGTCGTCGCGCCCATGCATCACGAGCACGGGGCACCGGAGCACAGGCAGCTTCGCCAAATTCTTGAACTGATCAAAGGGCACGAGCGGCCAATGCGTCTTCACGCGATAGGCGCTCATGAACGCGGCTTGGAGCACGAGGCCTGCGACTTTTTCCTCTGTCGCCGCCTGCACGGCGGGGCCGCCGCCGAGCGAGTTGCCATACAGGATCGTCTGAGCGGCGGGCACACGGAGTTCGTTGCGCAGATAGTCGCGCGCCACGCGGTTCGCCGCGTAAAGGGATTCCTCGGATGGCTGGCCGCTGCTGAGGCCATAGCCGGGGTATTCCGCGGCGAAAACCGCGAAGCCCGCGCGGTGAAGCTCGCGCAGCCACCCCTCGCACGTGCCGAGAGTCTCGGCGTTGCCGTGAAAATACCAGAGGGTGAACCGCGCCTGCGGATTCGGCAGGTGCAGGACGGCAACGATGTCACCCGCTCTCATCTTCAACTCGCGCGCGCCGGACGGCCCCGGAGGCGCTTCGCTCGGCGGGTGAAACATCAGTCGGCGCGCCAGCCACGGCGCGGCCAGAGTCAAAACCAGCCACGCGAACACGGCGATGCCCAGCGGCACGGCCACGATGCCCCAGATGAGCCGCAGCGTGTTCATCTCATCAAATCCGCGACGCTCATCGGCACCAACGGCTCAACTGGCTGAGAAAAAATCCCTCACCTGCGCCGCGACCTGCGCGCGCGGCACCTCGCGCTCCGAGCGATCGGTGAGGTCGCGGATTTTCACGACGCCCTTGGCGAGTTCGTCGCCGCCGTAGATGAGCGCGAGCTTCGCGCCGGACTCGGCGGCGGTTTTGAACTGCTTGCCGAAAGCCACCTCCTTCATCGGATAGTCCACGCGAAACCCCGCCGCGCGCAGCGCCTGGATGTCGCCGAAGGCCGCGAGCCGCTCCGCCTCGCCGCCGATCACGCAATAGACATCCGGGGCCTGCACCATCGTCGGCATCAGGCCGCGCTGCTCCAGCAGGAGTGCAAAGGTCATGTCGCCGATCGCGAAGCCGACGGCGGGCAACGCGGGGCCGCCGAGTTTCTGCACGAGGTCGTCGTAGCGGCCGCCACCGGCGAGCGCGCGCAACTCGCCCTTGCGATCGAAGGCCTCAAAGACGAAGCCGGTGTAATACGCGAGCCCGCGCACCACGCCGAGATCGACGGCGACGAACTTCGCGAGGCCCATCGCCTCAAGCGCCCCGAGAAGTTTTTTCCAATCGGCGAGGCGCGCGGTGAGTTTTTCCCCGCCGAGCGCAGCCAGCGTCTGTTCCAGGGCCGCGAGCGATTTCACCTGCAGGAAAGCCAGAATCTTTGCCTTCAGCTCGGGCGCGAGCGGACCATGCGCCTCCGTGTAGCCCTTGAACGCGTCGTCGCCGTATTTCTCGTATTTGTCGACCGCGCCGAGCACCGCGCGGATGCGCGCCTCGTCGAGGCCGAGCGCCTCAAGGTAATAAAACCACAGGTTCCGGTCGCTCAGGCGCACATAGAAATCCTCCGCGGTGAGGCCGAACGAGCAGAGGCATTGGACGAGCAGCCCGATGAGTTCGATTTCCGCCTCGGGACCGGGCTCGCCGAAGATGTCGGCGTTAAACTGAAAGAAGCACCGCCCGCGCCCCTTCTGCATCCGCTCGTAGCGGTAGAATTCCCCGATGCTGAACCACTTGATCGGGCGTTTGAGGGCGTTGGCCTTGGCGCCGACGAGGCGGCACACAGTCGGCGTCATCTCGGGGCGCAGCGCGACCTCGCGCCCTCCCTTGTCGGTGAAGCTGAAGAGCTGCGCCTCGATTTCGTCGCCCGACTTGGCCTTGTAGAGTTCCAGCGGCTCGAGCACGGGCGCGTCGTATTCCGCGAAGCCGAAAGTGCCGGCGGTCTGACGCCAGAGACGGAAGATGTGGTTCCTCCGCGCCAAGTCCTCGGGATAGAACTCGCGGAAACCGGGAAGGGTCTGAAACGAAGCCATGAAGGCCGGAGCGTGGCGAAGCGCCGCGCCTCACGGCGACACCAAAAATCCTGCGAGGGTCGATGCCGGCGGCGCGCGCCCCCGGCCGGTCACTCAGGTCTCATCGCCCTCGTCGCCCTCGCCGTCCGCCGAGGCGGTGCTCGGCGTGAGCTTCGCGAGATCGATCTTCTTAAGCTGCTGCTTGAGGATCTTGCCGGACTTGAACTTCACCACGGCACGGCGCGGGATCACGACCTCCGCCTCAGGCTTGTTGGGGTTGCGGCCGATGCGCTGCTTGCGCACCTGGACTTCGAGCACCCCGAAGTTGCGCAGCTCGACGTTGCGGCCGTTGGCGAGCGCCTTCTGGATGATGTCCAGGGTCTGCTGCACCGTGTCGACGATCTGCTTCTGCGGGAAGCCGGACTTCCGATAGATTTCCAAGACAATCTCGCGTTTTGTGAGGTTGGACAGGTTGGACATGGTTATCTCCTTGTGGAATCGGGGTGGGGTTTGTGGCCTTAAATTACTTGCGCCCTTCTAATTGCGTCAACCCTTATGACTGGCCGTCTACGTGACGGTTCCACCCTCCCTCAACATGCCCGATCCCGCCGCCGTCCAGTCCATGTTTGGGCGCATCGCCGTCCGCTACGACGTGGCGAATCGCATCCTCTCGGGCGGCCTCGACGTGTGGTGGCGTCGGCGGCTCGTGGCGGCCGTCCGGCAGGGAAATCCCCGCGACGTGCTCGATCTCGCGACGGGCAGTGGCGACGTGGCGTTTGCCCTTGCGCGGATGCTGCCCAAGGAAACCGCCATCCTCGGCCTGGATTTCTGCCAGCCGATGCTCGATCAGGCGGAGGTCAAGAAGGCCGCCGCCCGCGACCGCTACCCCAACGTGATTTTCCGCCAAGGCGACGGCCTCGCGCTGCCGCTGCCCGATGCAAGCTTCGACGCCATCACCATTTCGTTTGGCCTGCGCAACCTCGCTGATCGCGCGCGCGGCCTGCGCGAGATGCGGCGCGTGCTGCGACCGGGCGGACGGCTGGTCGTGCTGGAGTTCTCCCAACCGCACGCCTGGTTTCGGCCGCTCTATTATTTCTACCTGCGCCGCGTGCTGCCCCGGGTGGCGGGCTGGATGACCGGCGATCGCGCGGCCTACGAATACCTCAACAACTCCATCGCGGAGTTTCCCGACCGGGCCGCGCTGGCCGCGGAGATCACCGCCGCCGGTTTCACCGGGGTGGAGGCGGAGCCGATGACGTGCAGCACGGTCGCGCTGCACTCGGGGCGCAAACCCGCGGATTGAAGCGCGCGCGATCGTTCAACTGAACGATTTGCCGCAGCCGCAGGTGCTCTGGGCGTTGGGATTCTTGATCTCGAAGCCCTTGCCGTGAAGCCCGTCGTCAAAATCGATCGCGGAGCCGGAAAGATAGGCGAGGCTCGCCGGATCGATCACAAACTCCACGCCCTCGCTCGAGAGATGCGAGTCGTCGGCCTTGGGCTCGTCGAATGACATGCCGTATTGGAATCCCGAGCAGCCGCCCGATTCCACGAGGACGCGCAGCCGTTTCTCGGGCGCATTGAGTTCGGCCTGCATGGTGCGCACCTGCTTGGCGGCGCGTGGCGTCAGCGTGATCATGACGCGAGGCTAGGTCCGCGACCGCACCTGTCAAATTTGTGCTAGCAAATCCCGCGCCGTTTTCCGAATGCGCTCTTGCCAGCGATGCAAGCGGCACCTTTTCTCGGCCGAAGTGGCGTCCATCAAACACATCTTCAGCGAGCTCCACTATGAGATGACTCGGAAGATCGCCGAGGGCGGCATGGGGCTGGTCTTCGAAGCGCACCAAAAAGGTGCCGGCAATTTCCGCAAGGTCGTCGCGGTTAAGCTCATTCGCGAGGAGTATTCCGCAATCGAGGAGTTCCAGAACAACTTCATCGGCGAGGCCCGGCTGGTCGCCGACCTCATCCACACCAACATCGTCCAGACCTACCACCTAGGGCAGACCAGCGGCCAATATTTCATGGTGATGGAATTTGTGCGAGGGGTGAACCTCGAGCAGTTCCTGGAGCAGCACCGCAAGCTCGGCCGGCCGATCCCTGTCGATCTCGCCGCGTTCATCATCTCGCGCATCGCCCGCGGCCTCGCCTACGCCCACACCAAATGCGACCGCGAGGGCCGCCACCTCAACATCGTCCACCGCGACATCGGCCCCAAGAATGTCATGCTCGCCTATGAAGGCGACGTGAAGCTCACGGACTTCGGCATCGCGAAGGCCCTCGACCTCATGTATAATGAGGAAGGCAAGGTCATCGCGGGCAAAGACGAGTATCTCTCGCCCGAGCAGGCCAACTACGCGATCACCGACGCACGCGCCGACCTCTTCCCCCTCGGCATCGTGCTCACCGAGCTCCTGCTCGGGAAAAACATCTTCCGCGCCTCCGACCGGGCCCACTCTCGGCGCAACATCCTCACCCTCCCCATCCCGCAGTTTGCCTCCCTTCGTCCGGAGATCGAGCCACGCCTCGAAGCCATCATTCAGCGCGCTCTCACCCGCGACCGCGACCGCCGCTACCAGTCCGCGAGCGAAATGCTGACCGACTTGGAACTCTACCTCTACAGCGACCGCTACGGACCGACCAACGAGAAGCTCGGCGTCTACCTCAAGGACCTCTACGGCGTGCGCGATCCCCACGTGCCGCCGCCCTCCACGCGCCCGCCTGTTTGAGGAATAACATGCGCTTCCCCACGACGAAATGAGCGGGCCCGGATTCAGCCAAGATCTTCGTCAGCGCCAGACCCAGTCGCTGGTCCTCGCGCCGCAGTTGCGGCACTCCCTGAAAATTCTCCAGGTCGCCGCGCTCGACCTCCGCTCCGTCATTCAGGAGGAACTCCAAAGCAACCCCACGCTGGAGGAGCTCCCGATGGAGGATGTCAGCCTCGAGAAATCCGAGGCCGACGCCCCCGGCGACTCCGGCAGCGAGGGCGGCGACACCGACGGCGGCGTGGCCTCGGCCACACCCACCGAAGCCGGCGGCGAGGAAGGGGCCCGCGATGAGATGGATTTCTCCCAAGGCAAGGAATTCGAGATCCTCGGCAAACTCGACCAGGACTGGCGCGACCACATGGCCAGCGCCGGCGGCACCCAACCGCACACCACCGAGGATGCCGAGCGCCGCGAGCACTTCTTTGATTCCCTCGTGAGCGAGACCTCCCTGCAACAGCACCTGATGCAGCAGGCGGAGATGAACGATCTCTCACCTGCGGCCCTCGAGGCGCTGCAACACCTCGTCGGCGGCCTCGACGATCGCGGCTTCCTCACCCAATCACCCGCCGATGTGGCGCTCCAAACCGGCCTCGACCTCGCGGCCGTCCAAACGGCGCACAAACTCCTACGCAGCTTCGAGCCCGCCGGCATCGGTGCCGCCGACCTGCCCGACTGCCTGCTGATCCAGCTCATCGCCCGCGGGCGCGGCCAGTGCCTCGCCGCGCGCATGATCCGCGATCATTTCGAGCTGCTCACGCGCCGCCGCATCCCCGACCTCGCCCGCAAGCTCAACGCCGACGCCGACGAGATCCAGTCCGCCATCGAGGAAATCGGCAAACTCGACCCCGCGCCCGGCCGCCGCTTCGCCGACGACAACAATCGCGTCGTCGTCCCCGATGTCACCGTCGAGAAGGACGGCGACGAGTGGAAGATCGACCTCAACGGGGACTACATCCCCCGCCTCCGCATCTCCAGCACCTACCGCGACATGATCGCGCGCGGCACGCTCTCGAAGCAGGAGCGCGACTACCTCCGCGAGCGCATCCGCTCCGGCAAATTCCTCATCGACTCCATCGAGCAGCGCCAGCGCACCATCGAGCGCATCACCCGCGAAATCATCAACGCGCAGATCGAATTCTTCGAGAAAGGCGTCACCGGCCTGAAACCCCTCACGATGAACCAGGTCGCCGAGGTCGTGGGCGTGCACGAGACGACCGTGAGCCGCGCCATCGCCAACAAGTTCATCCGCACGCCGCACGGCATCTTCGACTTCAAGTATTTCTTCACCCCCGGCTACCAGTCCGAGACTGGCGCCGCCGTCTCCAACACCAGCGTGAAGGAAATGATCGCCGACCTGATCAACATGGAGGACACCTCGAAGCCCCTGAGCGATCAGGAGCTCGTGGCCAAGCTGCAGGAAAAAGGCATCACCATCGCCCGCCGCACCGTCGCCAAATACCGCGAGGAACTCGGGCTGCTGCCGAGCAATCTGCGGCGGGACTACAAATAGGGCGACGACGGAGCGACCGGCCGAAAGCATGACCAAACAGCGTCAGCTTCCCGACTTCGCAACGGCGCCTTGGTATTCGGACCCGAGTGATCACCGATGTCCGCACGACGCTTGGCTGGAAAAACTGGAGATCGACGAGCCCGCGACAGGCAAACGAAACGAATCGCGCAGCACCTCCATCACATTGCGGCTACTCGGCGCCTACCACGATGGCCACATCGTGCTGCGCTATCACGGGGTTCGGCGATATTCACTGGCGACCTCGCACTGTGAACGCGGTTTGGGCGATTGGCTTGAAGACAATTTTTCAATTAGCACCGACCACCTGATTCTCCATCTAGTGAAATGGGCTGGGTTCCGCTCAGAGGGAGAATCTCACTGGAGCATCGAAGCCGAAGACGTCAGTTACGAGTGGGTGCCGAAAAGCAGCGTCCAGTAGCCCTGCTCGTGAGAGCCGGGACGCTTGGAGAAAGCGCATCGCATCCGGTTCAAACGCCTCTCGCCAATTCCGCGCTCGGCTCCACACCCAACGTCATGCCCGCCGCGCATTCGGCGCCTGCAGCATCCGCCCACGCCGCGAAGGCGATCATCCCCGCGTTGTCGCCGGTGTGTTTGGGTTGGGCGGCGAGAAAGGGAATCTTCGCGTGCTTAGCCACCGCTTCGAGCGTGGTGCGCAGGGCGCGGTTGTTGGCGACGCCGCCGGAGAGGCCGAGGCTTTTGTAGGAGCGCGCTTGCGCGCGATGGGATACAGTGTCGGCGCGTGCACCGTTTTCAGAATCGCCCGCAAGCGGGCTCCTCCCTTCCGCCTCCAGGGCGAGGCGCGTCTTGCGCGCGAGCGCGTCGATCACGGCCTGCTGGTAGCTCGCGCAGAGGTCGGCGCGGCGCGCCTCGATTTCGGCGGCGGGCATTTTTTCGAGCAGATAGCGCAGGCTCGTCTTCAGGCCGGAGAAGCTGAAGTCCAGCTCGTCGCGCCGGCCGATGCCGCGGGGGAAATCAAACGCATCGGCGCGTCCGCCGGCGGCGAGTTTCTCGATCAGCGGCCCGCCGGGGTAGCCGAGGCCGAGGAGTTTCGCGCCCTTGTCGAGCGCCTCGCCCGCGGCGTCGTCGCGCGTCGAGGAGATCACGGAGAGCCGGCGCGCCTCGTCGAGGGTGAAGAGGATGGTGTTGCCGCCGGAGACGATGAGGCCGAGGTGCGGCAGCAGGGCCGTGAGCCGCGCATCGAACTGCGCCGGTGCCTCGGCGTGCAGCGCGATGAAGGGCGACCACACGTGGCCGCGCAGGTGGTTCACGCCCACGACCGGCACGCGCAGCGCGAGCGCGAGGGACTTCGCCGCCGCCACGCCGATCGCGAGGCACGCGGCGAGGCCGGGGCCATGGGTCACCGCGATGCGCGCCACCGCGCCAAAGCCGATCTCGCGCTGCGCGCGCGCGAGCAGCGGGCCAAAGGTCCGCAGGTGCTCGCGCGTCGCGAGGTCGGGCACCACTCCGCCGTGCTTCTCGTGCAGCGCGATCTGGCTGTGGACCCACTCGCCGGCCATCCCGCGCGCAGGATCGAACACCGCGACAGCTGTCTCGTCGCATGAACTCTCAAGCGCGAGGATCATGCGCGGCCGTTCCCGGCACTCCTGAGCCGGGCCACGGGAGTTTGACCACCCGCTTCAGGAAAAGCGGGACAGTTGACGGGCATCCGATCCGTCCAAACCAAAACTGCATCGCCCCACTGCATCTCAAGGCGAAGCAAGCGGGGTGCCCCCGCCGAGGTGGCGCACGCCTTTGATGATCGCCACGGCCGTTTCGAGCTGCCGATCCACGATGGGCTCGAAGCCGAAGCGCTCCTTGAACTGCTCGACGTCCGTGATGTCGGGCCGTGAGCGCTGGCGGGCCAGCTTCGCATCCTCCTCGGGCGTCATGATGACCTCCAGGTGCGGCGCGATGCCCTTTTCGTGAATCGTCGCGCCGCTGGGGGTATAATAGCGCGCGGTCGTGAGGCGCAGGCCCTCGCCGTTATCCAGTTTGAAGACGGATTGCACCGAGCCTTTGCCAAAGGAGCGCTCGCCCACGATCACGGCGCGGCCGGTGTCCTTGAGCGCACCGGTGACAATCTCCGCGGCGCTGGCGCTGCCCGCGTTGATGAGCACGGCCATGGGCAGCACGAGCGGATGCTCGCCGGCCTGCGCGCGGAAATCCTCGCGGTCCGCCGCCCGCCGGCCCTGCGTATAGACGATCAGTTCGCCCTTCTTGAAGAAGGGCTCGGCCACATCGACCGCCGCCTCCAGCAGCCCGCCGGGGTTGTTGCGCAGATCGAGGATGAGGCTGGTCGCGCCGGACTTGAGCAGGCCTTCGACGGCGCGAAGAAACTGAACGCCCGTGTGCTCGGAAAACTCCGTGAGCTGCACATAGCCGATGCCGTCATCGAGCAGCCGCGCCCCGCGCACGCTCTCGATTTTGATGAGCTCACGCACGAGCGTGACGGTGAAGTTCTCCCGCGCGGACGGGCGAAACAGCCCGACCCGCACGCTGGTGCGCGGCTTGCCGCGCAGCCGGCTCACGACGCTGTCGAGTCCGTCGCCCAAATCCGTGGGCTTGCCGTCGATGGCCACGATCTCATCGCCCCGGCGCAGGCCCGCGCGATCGCTCGGGGTGCCCGCGATCGGCGTGATGATGACCACGCGGCCCGCCTTCGTCTCGACTTGCAGCCCCACGCCGCCGAATTCACCCGTGATGTCCTCCTCGAACTCTTCGTGGAGCTTCTTCTCCAGAAATTCCGAGTGAGGATCGAGGGCCTCGACCATCCCGTGCAGCGCGTTGCGCGCGAGCTGGTCGTAGGCGACGGACTTCTGATCCACGTAGTGCTCGTTCACGAGCCGCATCACGTCCTTCACGTAGCCCGAGGCGCGGGAGAGGTCGCGGTTGGGCCAGAAGCTCCACGCCGCGGAGACGCGCAGCGCCGCGACCGCGAGCGTGAGCCCGAGCGCGACGCCGGCCGCCAGCGTGAGAATGCGTTTGAACATGCGCGCCACTGTGGGCATCGGCTCGGGCTTGTAAATGAGTTCGTCAGCCGAGCCCTCGACCGCTGCCTCACCGGAGTTTCTCGCGGTGTTTCGCGCGCACATGGATGCGCGCGGCGAGATGCCTTTCGAACGTTTCATGAGCCTCGCGCTCTATCATCCCGAGGTCGGATATTATCGGAGACCCGGGGAGCGCGTCGGCTACGCACCCGGCACGGATTTCTTCACGGCGAGCACGAGCGGCGCAGTCTTCGGCGAACTCGTCGCCGCGGCCTGCGCCAAGCTGCTCCGGGCCGCCGGCCGCGATCCCGCGGCCCACGCCTTCGTCGAGATCGGCGCGGAGCCCGGGAGCGCGGGCGTGCTGCACGGGGTGAAGCATCCGTTTGCCGCCGCCCGCGTGGTCCGCGGCGCAGATCAGGAACCGCCGCCGATCGCCGGCGAGTGCGTGCTGTTTTCCAACGAGCTGTTCGACGCCCAGCCCTTCATTCGTGCGGTCTCCCACGGCGGGCACTGGCGCCCGATCGGCGTGCGCCTGGAAGGCGAACGGCTCGTCGAAGTGCTCCAAGCCGACGGGCTCGATCGCTTCGCCCCGCCGCTGGCGGAGGGCTACCGCTTCGATGCGCCCATGGCCGCCACCGGCCTCTGCGAAGCGATCGTGAGCCCCCCGTGGCGCGGGCTCTTCGTCGCGATCGACTACGGGAAATCCGAGCGCGAACTCCTGCAACACACCCCGGCGGGCACCGCCCGCGCCTACTGGCGGCACACACAGCACAACGATTTGCTGGCCCGGCCCGGCGAGCAGGACCTCACCTGCCATGTCTGCTGGGACTGGCTCATGGGCGTGCTCGACCGCACCGGCTTCAGCCACACCGCGCTCGAATCGCAGGAAGCCTTTTTTATCCGCCATGCCGGCGATTACATCGCCGCGGCCAGCGTGGCTGACGCCGCCACGGTCACTCCCCGCAAGCGATCCCTGCAACAGCTGCTCCACCCCGCCCACCTCGGGCAAAAATTCCAAGTGCTGCACGGGCTGCGTTGATCGTTCTAATTGCCCCGTGCCGCGCCGGTTGAGGCGAAAGAAGAGTTAATCCACGCACATTTCTGGCAAGGAATGGCTTCGGCAGGCTTGACTGAGCAATTCTACGCCTCCCACTTCCCGTTAATGTCTTAAAGTTGAGCCAAGGTGTAGCCGTAAAAAACCCCGATGAACCGAATGGTCACAGTGAAACATAGCCGCCCCGGAGGCGTCATTGCCGGACGACATGGCTGATCATCGATTCCAGCACCAACGCTTCGAGCTCAAGTATCTCGTGAGCGAGGAGCGCGCGCAGGCGATCCGGCGCTTCGTGGCCTGCCATCTGAAGCCGGACGATTTTGCCGCGACACAGCCTGGCTACTCCTACCCGGTGCATTCGCTCTACCTCGATTCGCCGGCACTCACGACCTACCAAGCCGTGCAGACGGGCGAGAAGAACCGCTTCAAGCTCCGCATCCGCCACTACACTGGCGACGACCAGGCGGTGTTTTTCGAGATCAAGCGCCGCACCAACGAAATCATTTCCAAGGTCCGCGCGACCGTGCATCGCGCCTCCGTGCAACCTCTGCTCACTGGCCGGCCGCCTGCGCTCTCAGACCTCGTGAAGCCCGACGGCAAGAGCCTCGCGGCCCTGCGCGAATTCTGCCGCCTCATGCACACGCTGCGTGCCACGCCGCGTTCGCACGTCGCCTATCGGCGCGAGGCCTGGATGAGCCCGATCGGAAACGCCCTGCGCGTGACCTTCGATCGCGATGTCGTCTGCGAACCGGAGTTTGGCACGGCGCTCAACGGGCGGCTGGCTAATCCCATCCGCGTCTTTGAAGGTCGCGTGGTCTTCGAGCTCAAGTTCACCGACCGCCTGCCCGCGTGGTGCGGCGAAATGATCCGGCTGTTCGAGCTCACCCGCGGCGGGGCGCCGAAATACGCCCAAGGCGTCGTGGTGATGGGCGAGCACCGCGTCTCTAATTTAGGCGTCGGCATGCGCCCGGCCGCCCCCGCACCCACCCCGCGCGCGACCCTCGCCGCGGCACCGACCGCGGCACGGACCGCGGCCGTCGCCGTCTAAGGCGCCCCCGTTTCTCGAGGCCCATGGATTCGCTGCTCCGAGGTGATTTCGGCTCTTCGCCGACAAGTTTCCAGACCGTGATGCTGGCGCTGCTGCTGGCCTTCCTCATGGGCCAGCTGATCGCGTGGGTTTACATGTTCACGCACTCGGGCGTCTCGTATTCGCGCTCCTTCGTGGTATCGCTGATTCTGATGCCGGTGATCGTCGCCCTCGTGCTGATGGTGCTTTCCAACAATCTCGTCACGGCCTTCGGCCTCATGGCTGTCTTCGCGATTGTGCGGTTCCGCAATATCCTGCGTGACACCCTGGACACCTCCTATGTGCTCGCCGTGATCGTCCTCGGCATGGCCTGCGGCACGCAGAAATTCTCCACCGCCATCGTCGGCGCCGCGATCATCATCGCCGTCATGCTCTACCTGTGGGTGACCTCGTTCGGGTCGCGCCACCGCTTCGATCTGGTGCTCAACCTCCACTGGTCTCGCGCCACCGCCGAGATCCCGGCGCTTGAGCGCTTGCTCCGCCGGCACAGTTTTCGGGCGCAATGCGCCAACCAGCATTTCAATTCCGCCGCCACCGGCACCGACCTCTCCTACCGTCTGCTCCTCCGTGATCCGGCGCGCGTGCCGGATCTAATCCGCGAGCTCACGCAGCTGCCCGGCGTCGATCAAGTTTCCAGCATGAGGGCCGAGGATGAGTCGGAAGTCTGAGCCCATGGACGACGCCCTGCCCCCGATTCCTACGCCCGCCGCCCACGGCTGGCGCCGCATGCGCCAGCAATTCCTGCCGGGCATCGTCTTTATCGGCGGAGTCGCCGGGGTGACCATTCTCTGGACGCAAGGCGTCTCACCCACCTCGCTGGTCGGCGAGACCGAGACGATCCGCGCCGAGGCCCGCTCCACGCAGGCCGGGACGCTGACCCAAGTGCTGGCCAAGATTTTCCAACCCGTGCGCGCCGGCGACACGCTGGCGCACGTCATGGCGACCGACCCGCAGATCCTCGAGGCCTCCCTCGCCGTCATCCGCGCCGAGATTCAGGTCATGCGGCAGACCACCGAGCAGCGCACGCTCCTCGACTACGAACGCCTGATGCTCGATCTCATGAGTGAGCGCGTGAAGCTCGCCGCGCTAAAATCTCAACTCCATCAGGCCGAGAGCACCCTCGCGCGAGCCAAGAGCCTTTACGCCGGGAAACTCCTGACCGAGGAGCGCTTCGAGGAAGCCCAAAACACCCGTGATGCCCTCCAGGCGCAGGTCGCGGCCCAGACGGAGCTGGTCGCCCGCGTCGATCCCGATCGGCAAGGCCTCGGCCCCACGAATCAAGCCCCGCCTCCGGCTTCGCCCGCCCAAGCCCTGCGCGCCTCGATCAAACTGCAGGAGGAAAGACTCCGCCTCGCCGAGGCCCAGCTCCGCCCCATCCCGCTCATCGCGCCGATCGATGGCATAGTGACGCTCGCCTTCCGCCAGCCCGGTGAAGTGGTCGTCGCGGGAGAACCCATCTTCCAAATTACGGCCGCAGGCTCGCAGCACATCATCGGCTTTCTCCGGCAGCCCGGCGCCACCACGCCCACCCCGGGCACGGCGGTCGAGGTGCGCACGCGTTCCCTCCCTCGCCGCACCGGCACCGCCGTCATCGCGCAAGTGGGCACCCACTTGGAGCCCATCACGCCCACGCTGCTCGCCGCGCTGCACCTGCCCGTCACCAATCCGCCGACCGAGCTTGGCCTGCGCATGCACGTCACCGTGCCGACCGACTTGGCGCTGCGGCCGGGCGAGCAGGTGGACCTGTTATTCCGCGACTGATCCCGGAGTTGGCGCTACACCAGCTCGAGCTGCCCCGGCATCGGAATAGTCGGATAGTAGCCGGGACCGGCGGCGATGGATTTGGGGAAGATGTCGAGTTTCGAACCGTTCATCAGCCAGTTCCACGACAGCTCCCGTCCGGTATAGGCCGAGATGCGGCAGCCAATCGCGGTGAGCGTGCTGAGCGCCACGCGCTCACCTTCGTTAAGTGGCTCGCCGCGACGGATGCTCGCAATCAGATCTGTGTGCTCCTGCACCATCGGGCTGACGTTGGGGCCCTCATATTTGTAGGCCTTCTCGCCCTTGATTGACGTCGCGCAGTCCGAAGTGCCGCGCGTGCCGACGACACGCTCGCCCACGCGCTGCGAGGACTTGGGGGTATGGCGGCACATGCTCGTGACGCGCGCGCCGTTGGCATACTCAAGCTCGGTGGCGATGTGATCCCAGATGTTGCCGGCGAGCGTGCCGCGGGTCTGGCGGCCGCCCATGCCATAAAATTTCACCGGCGGCCCGCCAAAGGCCCAGTTCATCACGTCGATATTGTGGATGTGCTGCTCGACCACCTGATCGCCGCTGAGCCAGTCCCAGTGATACCAGTTCCAGCACTGCCACTCAAAATCGCTCACGTCGGCGAGCCAACCGGTTTTCTCGCGGAACCAGATGCCATCGCCGTTCCAGTAGCACTGCCCGCCCACGAGCTCGCCAATCGCACCATCGTGGATGCGCTTGATCGTCTCAATGTAGCTCGCTTGATGGC
This sequence comes from Opitutaceae bacterium, assembly GCA_030693515.1. Classification (GTDB taxonomy): domain Bacteria; phylum Verrucomicrobiota; class Verrucomicrobiia; order Opitutales; family Opitutaceae; genus ER46. The sequence goes on along the minus strand of JAUYAK010000006.1, from coordinate 144,787 downwards.
GCCGCTGGGTGCCGGCACCGACCGCGAGCTTCTTCTGCTTCGCGATTGCTGCCGTCGCGATCACTTGGCGGCAGCCCACCGGATCGACTGCAACGGGTTTTTCCATGAACACATGCTTCCCGGCGGCGATCGCCGCCTCGAAGTGCATCGGCCGGAAGCCCGGTGGTGTCGCGAGGATTACGAGGTCGATGTCGCTCGCGAGGACCTTCTGATAGGCATCGAAGCCCCAGAAGCCTGCGGCTTGCTCGAGCTTGAGGCGGGTCTTGGCCGCCGTCACCTGCCGCTCAAAAAGATCGCCGAGCGCGACCAGCTCGACGCCCGGTGCGGCAGCGAGGCAATCCTTGGCGGCGCCCGTGCCGCGGCCCCCACAGCCGACGAGGCCGACCCGGATGCGATCGGAACCGGCGTGCGCACCGAGTGCACGCGGCGTGACGAGGCCGGAGGCGAGCGCGGCGCCGCCAGCGGCGGCGGAGAGTCTGACGAAATCGCGCCGCGAAAGCGACGTCACGGCATTTGGGGTGGAGTTCATGGGCAACCGGCTTTCTTTTCGGCGAACGGGATTGATGATGGGGGAAGGCAAACACGCTGCGCGCATCGCCTCAGGGGAAGACAAGTGTGCGAATCCCGAGCTGCATGGCGATTCCTCTCTGGGAGAAATTGAAGCGCCCCACTCCCTAGCGCATCTGTGCATGCACCAGCACTGCGGCAGGTCCCGTTGCCGGATGCTGCCGCCCGCGCAGCGGAAGCGAGGCGCATCGCAAGGCGGACGACAAACGCGCACCGCCTCGGCCTGCACGAGATCCAAGCCGTGCGCAGGGGCGCACTACGACGCCCTCACCTTTGAGAACCCGAGACCAACGGCACGCGTGACTGAGCGGTCTTCGCGATCGCAGGCAAATCCCCCCGCCGTGACGTGTGCGCAGACCCCGTAGAGCCGAGCACAAATCAAGCGACGGCAAGTGCGAGGCGACCCGCGTGGCGCACCGGCTCGAACCACTCGCGGAGCCCGGCGTCGGGCGCGAATTCCGGGCAGAGTTCAGCCAACTGGGCGCGAACGTTTTCACGGGCGCGGGCGATGCGACTTTTCACCGTGCCGACGGTGATGCCGAGGGTCGTTGCAATCTCCTCGTAGGAGCGGTGCTGGGTGTTGCGCAGCGTGAGAATTTCACGATGCGGAGCCGGCAGCCGTTCCATGCATACGCTCACGAGCTCGTCGAACTCCGCGCTCACCGCCGCGCCGCAGGGTTCAGGATCGGGTGCTCCCACGAGTTCGGCAATCGTGGCCGTGGAGCCTTCCTCCAAGGCACAGTCGAGCGAGAGCGTGGTGTGGCGGCGGCGGCGGAAATAAAACCAGTATCGGTTGCGCGCAAGATTGATGCTGATGGCCTTCAGCCACGTCGCGAGCGACGAATCGCCGCGGAATCGACTGAGCCCGCGGTGCGCGCGTATGAAGGTATCTTGGACGATGTCCTCCGCATCGGCGTGGTTGCGGAGCATAGTCTGGCAGATACCGAGGATCTTCCCCCGATAGCGATGGACGATTTCGACAAAGGCCGATTCGTCGCCTTCCTGGAAACGTTGCACAAGTTCAGCGTCGTGCGCCGCTTCCGCGGCAGAAGCGGCGCGACGAGCGGCAAGATCGGACGTCGCGTTGGACTTGGCTTGGAAAGCTTGGAACGAGATGGTTTTCGCCCCAGCCGAAGACCGGGTAGAACTAATGAATGGAACGGTTGACATGTTTTTTTTCGGTTGGGGGGATTGTTGAGATGTGGAGCCGACTGAGAGGATGCGGGCAGACATGTTTCCTCACTCAACACACCCTAGGCCGGAGCATCTTAGGTTGATTCAAATCAATGGTATTCATTTGATTAAAAATCATCTCACTGAAATAATTACCCCACACACCCAGGGTTTTCGTGCAAATTGCAGCGTCAATGAGCAGCACTTCGTGCAATAAGCAGAACCAGCCGCAGCGGATTTGACACCGTGATGTTTTTGAATGTGCGCTCTCCCAAGAATACCATATAACACAAGTATGTTATTTATAAATTACTTGCGCTTATGATATGACAGCCATGGGCCAAATAGACACCCCATGCGGGGGCGCCCGGCCCATAGCCTGCTGCCGGTATTTACGCTATTTTAAGCCTTAGCCTTCCGATTCAAATGAGCATGCATCTATCTGTTTCCCGCCCCCCGACGGTCATCCGTCGTCAGGCGGACTTGCGCAAGCTCCCCGCTTGGAAGCGCGCCATCGATATTATCTGCTGCTTGGTGGTGCTGCCTTTTCTAGCGCTGGGGGCTCTGGCGGTTGGGGTTATGTCGATGCTGTTTTCTCCGGGCCCCATCTTTTTCCGGCAGGAGCGAATCGGCTACCGCGGTCGTCGCTTCATGATTTATAAGTTCCGCACGATGCATTTGGCGTCGGACACCCAGACGCATTCGGCTCACTTCACGGAACTCATTCGCTCGGGTGTCCCGATGCAGAAACTCGACGGTCGCGGTGATCGCCGTTTGGTCCCCGGCGGCTGGCTGCTACGCGCCTCCGGTCTCGATGAGCTTCCCCAGATCATCAATGTCCTGCGCGGCGAGATGAGCCTCGTCGGCCCGCGGCCCTGTATCCCGTATGAGTTTGAACTCTACACGGCGGAGCAGCGCCGGCGTTTCGACTGCGTGCCCGGCCTAACCGGCCTCTGGCAGGTCTCGGGCAAAAACCGGACGACTTTCAACGAGATGGTGCGCTTCGACATCGAGTATGCCGAGACCCGCTCCCTCGGGCTCGACCTCAGGATCATGGTGATGACCGTGCCCGCCTTGATCACGCAGATCGTCGATACGCGACTGGCCAAACGCAAGGCCCAGACGACATTCGGCGCTCCGGTCCCGGCGTCGACTACTGCGGTCGCGGACCGCAGTTCGTAAGCACGGCTTGCCAGCAGCGGTCGGCGGCGACCACTCTGGTCGCATGATGCCGATTACTCCTGCGCGCAGCGTGTGCGCCGTCGCGGTCCTTGCGCTCGCCGCCCTTGCGGCCTGCACGAAAAATGAATCGGCGTCCGCCGTCGCGGCCAAGCCCCCCGCGGTCGTCACCGCTCCCACGCCCGTGACCATGCCGCCCGCCGTGGCGGCGTTGCCGGAGCCGGTGAAAAAGGTTCTCGGCAAGTGGCTCCGCGCTGATGGCGGCTACGTGCTTGAGCTGCGCGGCGGAGATGCGAGCGGCGTGCTTCAAGCGGGCTACTTCAACCCGAAATCGATCAACGTCTCCCGCGCAGTGTGGATGCAGGGCGGGGCGGGCCTGCAGGTCGCGGTCGAGCTCAACGACGTCGGCTATCCCGGCTCGACCTACGTGCTGACCTATGATGCCTCGGCCGACCGGCTCGCCGGCCAATACACCCAGCCGTCGATGCAGCAGACGTTCGACGTCGAGTTTGTGCGGCAGGCACGGCCCTAGGCGGGTTCAAAGAGTCGTCCGATTTTCGCCATGACGTCGTCCGCGAATTCCGGGCCGGCCGAGGAACTCGGTCCGTTTCAATTTTCGCTGCTCGTCGTCTCGATCGTGGCGCTGGGCGCGATCGCAGCGGATGCCTTTTTCCGCCTGCCGGCGGAGATATCCCGGCTGTTGCGTTGGGCGGACAACGCGGCGTGCGCCGCCTTCTTCGGCGACTTTGTCGTGCGATTCCGGCGCGCGAAGTCCAAGGCCGCGTTCATGAAGTGGGGCTGGATCGATCTGCTGGCCAGCGTGCCGAGCGTCGAAGTCCTGCGGCTCGGCCGCTTTGTGCGGGTGCTGCGCGTGATTCGCCTGCTGCGCGGCATCCAGACGGTGCACCGCTTTGTGGCGTTGATGGATATCACGCGCCGCCGGGGCGGCACCATCACCGTCGTGCTCGTGGTCTTTCTGCTCGTAACATTCGCATCCGTAGGCGTGCTCGCGGTTGAGCGGGCCAAGGAATCCAACATCAAAACCGCCGGCGATGCCGTCTGGTGGAGTGTCTCGACGATGACCACCGTCGGCTACGGCGATCGCTATCCCGTCACCACCCCGGGCCGCATGATCGCCATGGCGCTGATGTTCTGCGGGGTCGGCATGTTCGGGGCGTTGAGCGGCATCATCGCAGCCAACTTTCTCGGGCAGGACGACCGCGAGGACGAGATTCTGGCCGAAGTGAAGGCCCTGCGCTCCGAGGTGGCTCGGCTCGGGCGTCGCGACGGCGGACCGCCGGCGCATTGACTCCCGACCGCGCGGGGCAACGGTGTGCCGTGTGCTTCATTTCCCCATGAAAAAATTCCTCTGCCTCCCGCTCGCGCTCGCCGCCCTTGGCGCCGTGCCCTTCGCCTCCGCGGCCGCCCATGCCGGCCCCGCCTACGAACTCCGCACCTATCATGTGCTGCCCGGCCGCATGCCTGCGATGCTCGCACGCTTCCGCGACCACACCGTCAAGCTCTTCGAGCGCCACGGCATGGTGAACGTCGGCTACTGGACACCCGCCGACGAGAAGGCCGGCGAAGGCGCCAAGCTCATCTACCTTCTCGAACACAAGAGCCGCGAAGCCGCCACGGCCTCGTGGAAGGCCTTTGGCGCAGATCCGCAGTGGCAGGACGTGCGCAAAAAAAGCGAGGCCGACGGAAAGATCGTCGCGAAGGTCGAGAGTCTCTTCCTCACCGCGACCGATTACTCGAAGCTCATGACCGCCGGCCACGGCCGTGGCGCGCCCCGTGCGTTCGAGCTGCGCACCTACGTCGCCGCCGAAGGCAAACTGGCCGATCTCGATGCGCGGTTTCGGAACCACACGCTCGCGCTCTTTGCCAAGCACGGCATGACCAACCTCGCGTATTTCCATCCTGCCGACGCCGACAAGGGCGCCGCCACCACGCTCGTCTATTTCCTCGCCCATGCGAATCGCGAGGCCGCGACCGCCTCATGGAAAGGCTTCCGCGAAGATCCGGAATGGCTGAAGGCGCGCGATGCCTCGGAGAAAAACGGCAAACTCGCCGCCAAGGTCGAGTCGGTCTTCCTGCAGGCCGTCGATTTCTCGGCGCTGAAATAAGCGGGCCGCCCGCGTGCGCCGACTCGCTCTCCGCACCGAACCGCGCTGCAGCCGCTGCCTGCTGCCGCCGCGCTGGTGCGTTTGCGTCGGCGCGGCCGTGATTACGACGCCGCTGCAGGTCGACATCGTCATCCACGACCGCGAGCGGCACCGGCCCAGCAGCACGGGCAACCTCATCGCGCGCGTGCTGCCCGGCACGCGGCTGCATCCGTGGCGCAATGTCACCACCACGCCGCCCGCCGCCTGGCGCCTGCCGGGGCGCGAACTCTGGATTCTCCATCCGCGCGGCGCTCCGCCGCCGGCCAGGGTCGATCCGGCGGGTGTGCAAGCCGTGCTGCTCGACGGTGCGTGGACCGAGGCCGCGGCGATGGCACGCGTGCTGGCGCCCGAGGGCCGGCTCGTCGCGCTGCCGATGGCCGGCGAGAGCCGCTACTGGCTCCGGGCCCAGGCCGACGCCGGCCGCTTCTCCACCGCCGAGGCGCTCATGTTTTTGCTGCGCACGCTTGGGCTCGACGAGGCGCACGACGCGTTGCGCGTCCAGTTCGAGCTGCACGTTTACGCGCATCTGCGCGCCCGCGGACGCGCCGAGCTCGCCGCCGCGTTCCTCGCCGATTCGCCCCTGCGCTCCGCGCTGCCCGACCTGATCGCGCAGCTCAACACCCGCCGGCCGCGGTAGGCCCGCGGGTCATTTCGATTTCGGTCCCACGTCGTCCGGCGTGAGCACGCGCGCAGCGATTGGCGCGGCGCTGACTTCGTCCGCGCCGATGTCCTTGGCGCCCTCGCGCGTCTGGCCTTCGAAATCGACCGTGATTGTCGGGTAGTCCCCCTTGGCCGCGTCGATCACAGGGCTGCCGCCCTGCGGGCGCAGGAGGCCCGCGGCGTCCTCCTCGAGCCGCGGATCGGCAGAGACATAGCTACCGGCCGGCAGGCTGCCTGCACCGCCCGTCTGCCAAATCACGTTGCCGGCCCACACGGCGCCGCCGTTGGGGCCGTCGATACGCGCGGCCGTGCCGCCGCCCACGATGAGGTTGTTGGCAAACGTAGCGTTGTTCGCGCCGAACGCCGGCGGGTTGCGGCGGCTCATCTGATAGTGGGTGCGGTTTTCGATGAAGGTGTTGAACACGATCACACAGTCGTCGGGCCGGTCCTGGCCCGAGGTCGAGCCGCCGTCGGGTTGATCACTGGAACCATTTCCGAGATTCACCCCGATGAAATTTTTTTCGAAGCGGTTGCTGTGAACCCGATGCCGATCGCCGAAGATCGAGAGGCCCTCCGTGCGGCGCAGGGTGTTGCCGTAGACCAGGCAGTCGTTGCCGTGGCGCAGCCCGAAGTGCGCGGCGGGGCTGTCGAGCATGGTGTTGTAGCGGTAGATATTGCCGGAGGATTTGTTCGAGATGAACTCGGTCCCGCCGTTGCAGCGCTCGAAGAGGTTGTGCTCCACGATGCCGGCGCCGATGGAGCGGGCGAGATTGCTCAGCCCGAAGCGCAGCGCCTCGGTGGTGCTCGCGCCCTGCGTGGGGGCGAAGTCGCGAAAATGGTTCCGATGAATCCAGGCGCGGCGCGCGACCTGGGTGCCCGTGCCGGCGAGCGCGAGCATCGGCCCGGTCGTCCGCTTGTCCGCAAACTCGTTGTGATCGATCTGCGCGTCGTCGCCCGAGACGCTGAGATAGGCCCCGCCGCCCGTGCATTGAAACACGTTGCGGGTGAAGCGGACGTTGCTTGTGCCGGCGGCGATGATGCAGCGGCCGCCGGAGTGCACGAAGCGGAAGCCCGCGATCACGAGGTGCGCGGCGGCACCGCTGACATTGAAGCCGTGCGTGCCGTTGATTTCCACGCCGCCGACCGTCTCGGCGGTGATGGTGATCGGGTTTTCCACGGTGCCGGCGCGGCGCACAGCGATGTAGGCGCCGGTCGTGTAGGCGCCGTTTTTCACCGTGATGGTGTCGCCAGGCGCGGCGGTGTTGATGGCGGCCTGGAGCGCCGCGAGGGAATCGACCGTCTGATTCGCGGCGGCCGCCCCGGCGGCGATCAGCGGGAGGAAAACAAGCGTGCGCACGCGGCGCAGAAACGCGGAGGAGATCACGGGTGGGAAGAAAACGGCGCAGCGTGGGGGGCAGGCGGAGCGAGGTCGAGGCATGTTTGGGGCCGCGTGCGCGGGCTTCCCAAGCACCGGCGAAACGGCTACGGCTGGCTCCGTGTTTCCAACGAGACAAAGTGTCGTCGCACTGCTCTGCGCCGTGGCGGTAGCTGCGCAGGAGCCGGTGGCGTGGGAGCCGCGGGCGGTCTCGACCGTGCTCGAGGCGCAGGTGGAACTGCACCGGCGGGGATTTTCCTGCGGCCCGATCGATGGCGTGGCCGGCGGTCAGACCGCGGCGACGCTGCGGGCGTTTCAACGGGCCGAGGGACTGGGCGAGGCCGGTGCGCTCGATGCCGCCACGCGGGAACACCTGCGGCTCACGGCGCCGGCGCTGAAAGTTCACATGGTCACGGCCGAGGATTTCACTGGATTGCGACCATTGCCCGCGACGTGGCTGGAAAAATCTCAGGCTCCCGAACTCGCACACGCCACACTCCTTGAGCGCCTCGCGGAGCGGCACCGCGCAGGGGTGAATTTCCTCCGCCGGCTCAATCCCGGCACGGACTGGGAGGCACTCGAGCCCGGCGCGAGCGTGACCGTGCCCGCCGTCGGGCCGATCGCGTTTGCGGGCCGCGCGGCGCAGATTGTGATCCGGCTGGAGGCGCGCGAACTGGAGGCGACCGATGCCGATGGTCGCGTGCTGCTGCACAGTCCGGTGAGCATCGCGCGCAAGGTCGAGAAACGTCCGAGCGGCGAGCTGCAGGTGATCGTGGTCGTGCGCGAGCCCAACTACACCTTCGATCCCGCGGTGTTTCCCGAGTCCGAGGAGGGCCAGGCGCTCGGCCGGCGGCTTATCCTTCCGCCAGGGCCGAACAACCCGGTCGGTCGCGCGTGGATCGGGCTCAACCTCCCGGGCTACGGCATCCACGGCACGCCGGATCCGGAGAAGGTGGGCCGCACGGAATCGCACGGCTGCTTCCGCCTCGCCAACTGGGACGCGCTCGCGTTGCTCGAACTCGTGCGCGTCGGCCTGGCGGTGCGGGTGGAGCCGTAGGGGGCCACTTGGCCCGGTTAATTCGGCGTGGACTTAGCGGGGTGGACGCGTTTTTTTTGCCCACCACCGACCGTGGCCCTGCACCGACGACCCCCGCCGGATCCAAACCCAGACCAAACCATGAACTGCACCCGATCCCTCCGAGGCTCCGCCTCGCTTCACCGGCTGTTGCGCGTCGCAACGAGCCTCCTCCTCGCCCTCGCGACCGGCGCGCTGGCCTTCGCCCAAGGCGCCGGCGCCGTCACCGGCTCGGTCACCAGCGCCAGCACCCGCAACGCCCTGCAAGGCGCCGTCGTGTCCATCCCGGCGCTCAACCGTTCCGAGTTCACCGACAACGCCGGTTCCTTCCTCATCACGAACGTCCCCGCCGGCACAGTTGAACTCGTCATCAGCTACACGGGCTTCGAGGATCAGCGGCGCAGCGTGACTGTGCGTGCCGGCGAGACCCAGCGCACCGAGCTAGAACTCAAGGCCGCCAACGCGATCATGATGGAGGCCTTCACCGTCGCCACCATCAAGGAAGGCCAGGCCCTGGCCATCACCGAGCAGCGCAACGCGATCAATCTCAAGAACGTGACCGCGCTCGACGAATGGGGCATCCTGCCGACGCAGAACATCGGCGAACTCGTTTCCCGTCTGCCCGGCATCACCGGCTGGCAGACCGATGAGGACGACCTGATCATGAACGTCTCTATCCGCGGCCAGCCGTTCAACTACACGCGCCTCAATGTCGACGGCATGTCCTCCACGGGTGTCGGTGGCGACGGCCGCACGGCCACGCTGCACTCGTTTTCCGGCTCCATGTATGAGCAGATCGAGATCATCGCCGGCCAGACGCCCGACAAGCGCGCCGATTCGCTCGGCGGCCAGCTCAACCTGAAAACCCGCTCGCCACTCGCGATGGCCGAGCGCCGCCGCATCTCCTATTCGGTCAGCGCCCGCTACTTCCCCTCCTGGTCCAACGTGAACGACGTCACCTCCAAGCGCCCCATCCGCCCCGATGTGAGCGGGACCTACACCGAGGTCTTCGATGTGCGCGGCGGCCACAAGAACCTCGCGGTCTCATTGAGCGCCTCCTACCAGGAGGTCCTCAGCCCGTTCGATTCCGACCTGATGCTGTATGAGAACACGGTCAACGACGCGGCCTACTTCAACAACTACGTCCGGAAGAGCGGCTACAACAACCGCTTCATCTCCGCTTTCAACGGCCGCGTGGATTACCGCCTGTCGCGCTCGACCCAAGTCTCGCTGCGCTTCCTCTACAACGCCGGCTCGGAGCCGTTCTTCAATTACACCGATGTGCAGCCCCGCGTGACGACCGCCCTCACGGTCTTCAACCCGAACGTCGCCAACTCGACTGGCGCAATCATGCCGGGCTACACGGCCAACCGCACCGAGATCCGCGCTGCGGGCAACTCCTCGATGTTCCTCAACCCGCAGCGCTACTCCTTCACGAGCAAAAACCCCACGGGCACGCTCGTGTTCGAGCACAACTGGGGCCGGCTCAAAGTGGACCACGCCTACCGCTGGTCCAACACGCACTGGAACTCCGGCGCCGGCCGCAACCGCGAGAATGGCACGCTCCAGCTCCGCACGCCCGACGGCCAGATCGGCTTCATCCTCGATAACTCCAAGCGCTACGGCCAAATCTTCACCCAGACGACCGGACCTGATGTTTACAATCCCGCGAGCTACGCCTCGTTCCAGACCGGCGCGGCCAACACCACCACGCAACCCGTGCCCACGACCTCGGTGATCTTCAACAAGCGCGACACCATCACCGACACCAACGAGGTCACCGCCACCGTCAGCGCGAGCTACACCCTCGCCACCGCGATCCCGATCACCTTCAAGGGCGGACTCGATACCATCAACCGCCGCGTCAACAACCGCCAGCCCTACAGCCAGCGCTGGTATGGCGTCGTCGGCACGACGCTCACCGGCACGCCGCTGATTGAACTCACTGAGTTCGAGCGCGAGCACGGCGGCCGCCGCCTGCCGCTGTTCGATCCCACCGTCGTCAGCACCCAGCTCGGCAACGCGGCGCAGTGGTATCCGGACGTGAATTTCACCGCGACTTCCCAATACACCAATCGCCGCATCCTCGAGGAGGGCGTCGATGCCGCCTACATCCAAGGCCAGACCAAGCTCGGCCGCCTCACCGTGCTCGGCGGCGTCCGCGGCGAATGGGTCAGCACCGACACGTTCACGTTCGCTTTCCGTTCCACCCGCACGCCCATCGCGGTCGAGCCGGATCATTTCAAGCGGGCGGCGCGCGACACCATCGCGGTCACGCGCGACGGCGACTACAACCGCTATTTCCCGAGCGTGCATGCGAGCTACGATGTCACCGCGAACTTCAAGGTCCGCGGCAGTTATTCGACGAGCTACGGCCGACCCTTCCTCGCACAGTTGATCGCCGGCGCGACACCGAACGACACCGCGCGCACCGTCACAATGGGCAACCCTGACCTCCAGCCCCAGCTCGCGAAAAACTACGACGTGAAGCTCGAATACTACTTCGGCAACTCGAGCATGGTTTCCCTCAGCGGCTACCGCAAAACCATCAAGGACTACATCGGCTCCGCCTCCCGCTCCGGCGAGGTCATAGCGGACGGCCCGGACAATGGTTTCGAGGGCAACTACGTCGGCTACGAAATCGTGCGCGCGAGCAATCTGGGCAACGCCAACCTCCGCGGCCTCGAGTTCGATTTCCGCCAGCGGCTGACCTTCCTGCCCGGTGCCTTCAAGGGTCTCACGGTGCGCGGCAACTACACCTACCTCCAGACTTACGGACGCTTTGCCGGCACCGTCGATCTGAAGAACGGCCAGGTGCCCGGCTTCGTGCCGCGCGCGGCCAACCTCGGCCTCCAATACAGCTACCACAAGTTCGGCGCCTCGTTTGACGTGAACCAGACCGGCCGCTACCCGGTCGGCTACAGCCTGACTTCACCGGGCAGCGGTAACATCTACCGCAACAAGATCACCCGCATGAACGCGAGCGTGACCTACCGCGTGCGGCCCAACGCCACCGCCTTCCTCTACGTCACCAACATCGGCGAGGAGGGCACGAGCATCTACACCTACACGCCCTCGCGCCCGCGCCAGTCGCTCATCGCCTCGCAGACGCTGAAGTTCGGCGTGAGCGGCCAGTTCTAGTCGTCGCAGCGACCACCGATCATTCCACAAGGGCGGGCCGCGAGGCCCGCCCTTTTTTATCGGGCACCGGGCGCAACGCCGTTGCACACGATGCGGCCGCCCTTTGTCTCTGCGGGATGCTTTCCCGGCTTCCTTTGGTCCTGTGGGTTCTCCTCGTCAGTCTGCCGCTGCACGCCCAGGTCACGCCCCCGCTCCCGCCGCCGACGCGGCTCGCCGAGGTCGTCGTGACGCCCAGCCGCTTCGGCGTGACGGACACCGCCACGCCGGCCGCCGCCTCGCTCACCGCGGCTGAGCTCGAGGTGCTCCCGCAGGTGGGCGACGATCTGTTTCGCTCCATCGCGCGGCTGCCCGGACTCGCGAGCGACGACATCTCGGCGCGCTTCTGGGTGCGCGGCGCGCCGCACGGCCAGCTCCTCGCCCGGCTCGACGGCGTCGATCTGATCGAGCCGTTTCATCTGAAAGATGTGGGCGGCGCGCTCTCCATCGTGGACCCGGCGACGATTCGGCGGCTCGATTTGTCCACGGGCGGATTTTCCGCGGAGTTCGGCGATCGGCTGGCGGGCGTGCTGACGATGGAAACGAAGACCACCGCGCAGGCACGCACGGCACTTAACCTCAGCCTGACCGGTCTCGGCGCCATGAACCAAGGGCTCTTCGATGGCCGGCGCGGTCGCTGGCTCGTCTCCGCCCGGCGCGGCTATCCCGACGTGGCGCTGAAGTTCGCAGGCCGCGACGACGAAGTCTCCCCGCGCTATTACGATCTCATGGGTAAGGTGGAGTATGACCTCACCCCGCGGCACACGGTCTCGCTCCACGCCCTGCGCGCCGGCGACGGGCTCCGCTACAAGCGCAACAGCAACAGCCCCACGCTCACCAGCTCCTATGACAGCGACACGGTGTGGGGCCGGTGGCTTGCGGATTGGGACGGCGGCGTGCGCAGCGAGACGGTCGCCTCATGGGCGCAGCTGCACTGGCGTCGCGATGGCGGCGGACGCCTCGACGGGTTTCCCTTTTCGCTGTCCGACCACCGCAGCCTGGCGCAGTTCGCCATGCGGCAGGAGTGGACAGCACAGGTCTCGGATGTCGCGATTCTGCGCGGCGGAGTCGAAGCCCGCGATGGCGACGCCCGCTACGACTACGCGCTCCGGCAGCAGCGCACGGCCGTTGTGAACGGCGTGCAGACGGTCGCGACGGAGACGGAAAACGCCCGCCTGCGCCCCGGCGGCACGGCGATGGGGGCGTTTATCGACGCGAAATTCCAGCCACTACCGGCGCTCGTCGTGCAGCCCGGCGTGCGCTTCGATCGGCACGACTACACGCGTGATCGCGAGTGGTCGCCGCGGCTCAACGCCGCGCTCGCGCTCGGGCGCGGCACGCTGCGCGCCGCGTGGGGCGGCTACACGCAGGCGCAGGGCCTGCACGAATTGAGCGTGGCCGACGGCGAGCGCACGTTTAGCCGCGCGGAGCGGGCGGAGCAGCGCGTGCTCAGCTTCGAGCACCCGCTCGGGCGAGGGGCGTCGCTGCGCGCCGAGGCCTACGAGCGCACCGGCACGCGCGTGCGCCCGCGCTGGGAGAATCTCGACAATGCCTACGACCTCTTCCCCGAGGCGCAGACCGATCGGGTGCGCCTCGCCCCCAACGGCAGCCGCGCGCGCGGCGTCGAGCTGCTGCTCGCCAGCCGCGGCCGCACGGATCTGCGCTGGCACGTGAGCTACACGCTGGCGCAGACCGAGGAACGTGTTGCCGGCCGCTGGGTGCCACGCCAACGCGATCAACGCCACGCCTTCTACGCCGATACGATCTACGCGCCCAATGCGCGCTGGGAATTCAGTGCGGCGTGGCACTTCCACTCCGGGTGGCCGACCACCGATGTGGTTTACTCGCTCGCGCCACTGAACAACGGCCGCCGCCTACTCGTCTCCACCAACGGCCCGATCTATGGCCTGCGCCTGCCTGATTACCACCGGCTCGACCTGCGCGCCACGCGCCGCATCACGATCGGCCGCAGCGATCTGCGTGTATTTGTCGATGTGTTCAACGCCTACGATCGGAAAAATTTCCTCGGCTACGATCACCGCGTGACGGTGGTCGGCGCGCAGGTGACGGAGGTGAAAAAGGCCCGGGAACAGCTTCCGCTGCTCCCGAGCCTGGGCTTGAATTGGGAATTTTAAAGGACCGCCCGCCGGGCCTCGGCGTCGATCAATACTTGGTGATTTCCCGCGTTGTGCTGGTGCTCACGAGCGTGCGGAGTTTGGCGCTGCGCGCGAGCCAGTCGGCGAGCCGTGAATTCGTCGCCATGGCGTCAAGAAATGCGGCCAACCGATCAGACGAAGCGGTGCTGATCACCACCCGATGGCTGTGGTCGTTGCGGCCGGCGATCACCCGGTAGGCGGCCATTTTCACGTCTTTGAGGCCGATGCCGTCGAAGATCCCGCGCAGTTCATCCAGCGCCTTTAGGTAGGCCTCTTCGTCGGCCACGACGACGAGGGCACTGTAGTTGTTCGCCCCCTTGGCGCTGGGGCCATCGAAACGCAGAGCCTGGTAAAGAACGCGCGCTCCGGTCTTGCGGATGGCCCGGAGATGTTCCCGGTTCTGCACGATGGCGGGATCGCCTTCGAGGGAGTTGGTAAGCTTCATGAGCTCGGCCACGGAGGAAGCGCTCACCGACACGCGCACGTGACCGCTGTTTTGGCCGTCGAACACGGTCTGGAAAACGCGCAGCAAATTTTCCGTGCCGGTTTTCGCTTTGGCGATCTCGTTGTATTCCTTGAGCCAGACCGCATAGCCGGTGGCATCCTCGGTATCGACGTCGAGGAGGGTCATGACCCGGGCGATGGGCTTCGAATCAGCGGCGGGCAGGCAGCACGCGGCGAGCAGCGTCACGAGGGACGCAACGATCAGACGGTATGTTTTCATGGGGATCTGAGCTGGAGCTTTCGAAACGGTGCCGACTCGCAGCCCGTGCCTGTGGACACGGTTCTGGACTCAGTCCGCTCGGGGCGCCTAGGGGAAGCGCACGGTGGGATGCAAACAGAGCGTCGAATGGAAGCAAGCCGCCACCGGCAAGATTGTCCGACGTCGAGTTCTGGCGGCACCTCTATCGCTTCGTTGACCGTGGGGCGCGGGCCCGCCTAACGTCGACTCCATGCGTTTCCCCCGCCCGTGGTTGGCTCTGATTGGAATTTTGGCCGGCGTCCGCGGGCCGATCGCCGCAGCCGATGCCACCAGCGATCTCGCGGCGGTGATGGGCCGCGGACAGCCGCTCTATTTGGCGCATTGCTCCCTCTGCCACGGCGCGACGGGCGACGGCGTGACGACGATTTATCCGCCGCTCGCGAAGTCCGACTGGCTCGCCGCGCACCGCAGCGGAGCGATTCGTGCCATCGTCGCCGGCCTGAATGAACCGATCACGGTGAACGGCCGGGTGTTTCACGGGCAGATGCCCCCCGTCATGCTCGACGATATGCAGGCGGCCGATGTGATGACTTACGTCGTCAACTCATGGGGCAACACCGGCGGCCGCGTGACCGCGGACAACGTGATGGCCGTGCGCGCGACGGCGAACTTCAAGACCTTCGAGGCCCTGAAGGCCGCCGCGGATTTCCGCCCGCTGCCGGCGGCCCCGGAGGGCTTCGCGCTGCGCGAGCTCGTGCGGTTGCCGGATTTTGGCGTGCGCCTCGCGAGCGACGGCAAGGGCGGAAAATTCTACATCCTCGGCCAGGCTGGCGCGGTGTGGCGCTTCGATCCTGCGAGCGGCAACCTGAAGCAAATCATCTGGCCCAAGGACTACACGGGCGTGAAGCCCGGCGATTTCCAGACGCTCGGCTTCATGCGCGACGACACCGGTCGCCTGTGGATCACCGTCAACCAGCGCGTGACGGCCGATCCGCTGGTGATGAACGAGTGCGGCCTCTACCGCACGACGGGCTTTGACGAGGAAGGCGACCCGATCGCACCCAAGGCGTGGTTTCAGACGAGCTACCCCTGGGGCATCGGCCCCTACAACCACGGTCTCTCGGATATCCGCTTCGGCCGCGATGGGATGCTCTATGTGAGCAGCGGCTCGCGCACCGATGCGGGCGAGACCGGGGTGTTTTCCCATCTCGGGAAGATGGGCGAAGTGGACATCACCGCCGTGCTGTGGCGCATGGACCCGAAATCCTCCGCCCCAAAAATCGATATCATCGCGCGCGGGATCCGGAATGCCTACAGCTTCAACTGGGATGGCGACGGCAACCTCTTCACGGTTTCAAACGGGCCCGATGCCCACGCGCCCGAGGAGATGGACTTCATCGTGCCGCCGCGCCCGGGCGAAGCGCCACGCCACCACGGCTTCCCCTACCAGATGGGCGACGCGCCGGCCGACACGAAATGGTATCAACACACGATGGTGCCGCCCCCTCCGGCCAACCCGAACTACGTCCTCCCTGTGCTCAATCTCGGACCCGCGGGGATTACCGACGGCAAGCCCACGAGCACGTTCAACCCGCACACTTCCCCGACCGGCCTCATGTGGCTCGGCACCGCCTGGCCGGCGAGCGTGCGCAACGGTTTCCTCGTGGCGCGCATCGGCAGCTTTCTCATGGGCCCGGGGCCGGATGAGGAGCACGGCTTCGATGTGTTGCACATGAAAATGGAGCGCCGCGCCGATGGCCGCTGGACGGCGCGCACGACCAACTTCCTCGCCCCGCTCGGCCGCCCTATCGATGTGCACATCGCCGGACCGGGCAAACTCTACGTGCTGGAATACACGCGCCAGACCGAACTCAAGAGCCGCATCGGCTGGCTGCCGGGACGGATTCTGGAGCTGACGGTGAAGCGGTGAACGCTTGGGCGCCGGCCTAGAACGTGCCTTTGAGCCCGAAGGTCCAGAGCGAGCCGAAATCCTCCCGGGAGAGAAACCGGGCGTGCTTCGGGGTGCTCGGGCCGTAGCGCTTGGTGTCCTCGGTGGCGTCTCCCATGTTGCGCATGCTGCCGAAGAGCGTGATGCGATGGTAGAGTTTATATTCGGCGCTGAGGTCGATGTAGAGGCGCTTGGAGATGTAGGTGTAGGTGTCCGCCTCGATGCTGCGCGGGGAGGCGGCAATGAGCGCGCCGCGGCGCACGCCGCGATAGTTCCAGTTCATGCGGACGTTGTATTTCGGCCGCGTGAGGCTCACGCCCCAGTTATAGACGCGGGGCTGGAGGCTGGCGAAGCTAGCGGTCCGATCACCGGTCGAGCGGAGCGCGGTCATATTGGCAAACACCTGCACGCCGCGCGCCCAGGGCGGCAGAAACGTGAGCGACTGCCGGTAGTTGAACTCCGTCCCTTCCATCCGCACGAGGCCCTCGATGTTGTGATTAGTGGAGACGTAATAGGGCTCATAGAGGTCCGGGTCCAAATCGTAGAGTGCCAGGAATTCCGGGGTGGCCTGAAACACGACGCTGCCAAACATGTCGCGAACGTGGCGACGAAAAACGCCGACCGAAATTTCGCCGACCGGGCGGATGTAGTATTCGAGGCGCAGGTTGTAGGTCTTGGCGCTCCAGGCCTTGATGCCGGCGTTGTTCACGCCGATCCGGTTGCTGTTCGGGTTGGCCGGCAATTCGGTGTCGGGCAGCGTGAGGCCGCCGGCGTATTGGTCGAAATTGGGCCGGCCGACCGACTGGTAGGCGGCGCCGCGCAGGATGAGGTCTTCGGTGAGATTGAAGCTCGCGTTGAGATTGGGGAAGAACCGCAGGTATTCCTTGTTCGTGCGCTGGCCGCGGTCGTGGTAGGTGAGTCGTGACTGGGCCGCCGCGTTGGAGACGGTGCCGATGCCATTGGGGTTGGGGATCGTCGCCGGCTCGATCAGCGTGGGCGCGGGGATGCGGTTTACGCCGGTGCCGGTGAAGATGATGTTACCGTTGGCGTCGCGCTGCGGGATCACGTTGCCGCTGGCGTCGCGCCGGTAGTTGCGCGTGGGATCGGTGAGCGGGCCCTGGGCCTTGATGTTGGTCTGCTCGGCGCGGATGCCGCCCACGAGTTTTAGGCGGCGCTCAAAGAAGGCCACGTCGCCCCGAAAATAGGCGGAGGAGATAACCTCCTGGGCGTTCTTGGAGCGGGCGACGGCGTTGCGATAGTCGGCATTGGCGTCGCGCGTGAAGTAGGAAGGGTTGGCGCTGTAGAGTTCCCAATATTTGAAGTTGCTGGGGTATTGGACACGCGGGAAGCCGTAGGGAGCGGTGCGCTGCGAGAAGATATCGTCGAGGATAAGTCCGGCGTTATCATCGCTCACTGCGGCGGAGGGCGTAGTGGAGCGGAGACCGTCCTTGCCGACGAAGGTGTAAGGCACCACGCCGCCGCGGATATCGCGCATCGACTGCCGGATGTCGCCGCCGATCTTCACCGCGAGGGGGATGCCGCCGATGAAGAAGTCGCGGCCGAGGTTGCCGCGCGCGCTGCGCTGCACGTCGGCCGATTCCCAGAAATCGCTGTTGGCGGCGTTGAGCACGTAGCTGTCGAGCCGGTAGGGATTGACGGGTTGGCCGGTGGCGCCGTCGGTGACGGAGATTTTTCCGGGGCGCAGGTAGAAAATCTCGGAGAACGCGATCGTGACACCGGTGCGCTGCGTGGTGGAGGAGTTGAAGTAGCCCTTGTCGATGTCGCGATAGTGGTTGCTCGACTTGGAGTGTGCGAAGCCGACGTCGGCGCGCCAGATCGGGCCGTTGTGCCGCCAGACGAGGGAGGGCATGTAGGTGGTGCCGGCCTTCTGGCGGGCACCGGTATTGACCGTGATCGTGCCCTGGCCCACATCGCCGTTGGTGGTGTAGGAATCGAAGTGGCCGGGCAGGACGCGCGTGATGGAGAAGCCGAGGGAGCGGTTGTTAAACTCGGCGTCGAAGTAGGCGTATTGAAAGCCGAATGTAAGCATGTCGTTACGCGTGAGCTTAATGTCGGCCGTAGCCGCGATCGAATCGCGGGTGGTGAGCTTGGTGCCATCGCGCACACTGAAGCCAGAGAGGTAGGGCTTGTCGGACGTGGTGTCAGGGAGCGCGCCGGGGACGAGGATCGGGCTGGCGGCGGTGCCGATATTGACGGGGGCACTGGTGGTGCTGCCGCCGCCGCGCCAGGTGTTGCTCATGAAATCCTGCATGGTGTATTGCGAGGAGTGCCCGCCGGAGAGGGTAAAGCCGAAGCGCTTGTTCACCGGCACGACCCAGGAAAAATCGAAGCCCGGATGGATCTTGTGCGTCATGTCGCGGGTGGGGCCGGGGGTCTTGCGCAGGCTTTTCTCGGCGTCGCGCATCATCCAATAGACGCTGCTATTGAAGGTCGGCCGGGCGCGCTCGAAGGCGCCGCGCGGCACCATGTTGACGGAGCCGGCGAGGGCCGAGCCCGGCGATTCCGGCGTGGGGGACTTGTGCACTTCGATCCGCGCGATGTTGTTGATCGAGACCTGCTCGAGCTCGACCGTGCGGGACACGCCCGAGGAAGCGGCACTCGAGAGCGCGAAGCCGCCGATCGTGACGGGCACGTTATTTGAGGGCGCGCCGCCGAGCGAGATGGTGCGCGCGTCGCCACCGCCGTAGTCGATGCTGACGCCGGGGATGAACTTGAGGAACTCGCCCACGTTGCCCTCGGCCACGTGGCCGAATTCATCGGCCGCGAGCACATTGACCATGTTGGCGGCGAAGCGCTGCTCGTTGATGGCGATGGAGGAACCGTCCATCTCGCGGGAATTGGAGACGACGAACTTGTCGAGCTTCACGGTGGCGTCGCCGGAGGCCGCCGTCGCAGGCTTGGCCGAGGCATCGGAGAGGTTGAAATCCTCCTGCACCGTCTGCCCCGCCGCCACGCTCACGCTGCGCGTGGCCGTGACGAGCCCGGTGTGAAAGACCCGCACGCGCACCGGGCCCGGAGGCACGCCGTTGAGGCGATACTGGCCGGTGGCGTCCGTGAAGGTCTCGAGCCGCGTGCCCTCGACGGTCACGCGGGCTTTTTCAAGGTATTCGCCATTGCGGGTGTTGAGCACGCGGCCCTCGACCGTGCCGGTGGTGGCTTGGGCCAGCGCGCGGGCAGGCGCGAAGGCGAGGAGGCAGAGCAGCGCGATGCCGCGCAGGCCGAAGCTGAAACAGTGGGGGCGGATCATGTGAAGGGAGTATGCCGACGCGCGGGGATAAAATAACGCAGACGGGCGACGCGAAGTCTGGTTGTTGTGGGGGGGGTAGCGGTTTGGCTAACTGATACTAATGCGCAAAACCGGGCTTTCTTAAGCATGCGGCGCGCATATTTATCAATCACGATTTAGCCGTCCTGCCGCCGCCCGCCCCTCCCCCATGAAAAAACCCACCCGCGACGAACACCGGCACCACTGCACCGCCAAGCGCCGCTACCGCTCGCAGGGTGACGCGCTCGATGCCGCGCTGCTCGCCGGTGTGGAGCGGAAGCGCCAGGCCTACATCTGCGCGCTCTGCGGCCGCTGGCATCTGACCTCGGTGTGACCGCCTGCGCACTTGCGCGCGGCGCGCGCCCAGCCTGAATCGCACGCATGGCTGAACGCGACCTCGTCATCGGCTTCGATGCCGACGACACCCTCTGGCACAACGAGAGCATCTTTGAGCGCTCGCACGAGCGCTACCGCGCGCTCCTCGCGCACTACCACGATACCGCGACCGTGGACCGCACGCTCTACGCGACCGAGATGCGCAACCTCGAACTCTACGGCTACGGCGTAAAAGGCTTCACGCTCTCCGCGATCGAGACGGCGATTCAGCTCACCGCCGGAAAGATCAGCGCCCGCGAAATCCAGGAGCTGATCGATCTCGGGCGCGACATGCTCGCGCATCCAGTGGACCTGCTCGAAGGCGCGGCCGACACCCTCGCCGCCCTCGCGCCGCAGCACCGTATGCTGCTTATCACCAAGGGCGACCTGCTCGATCAGGAGCGGAAACTCGCCAAGTCGGAACTCGCGGGCCATTTCCGGGCCGTCGAAATCGTCTCGGAGAAAAACGCCGACACCTACGCGCACATCCTGCGCCGCCATGCGATCAAGCCGGAGCGGTTTCTGATGGTGGGAAACTCCCTCAAGTCGGATATCGTGCCCGTGCTCGCGCTCGGCGGCGCCGGCGCGCATGTGCCCTATCATCTGCTCTGGGCGCACGAACGGACCGAGACGGTGGTCGACGCACCCGGCCGGTTCTTCACGATCGAGTCGTTGCGCCAGCTGCCCGCCGTGATCGAAGCGTTGGCTTGATTGGAGGCCGGGCAGAAAATCTGCCGCCCTCACCTCGCTGGTCCACGGTTGCCCGCAGCCGGCGGCACGCCGCGGTCAAAAGTCCCGCGGTCGCCGGCCTTCGCCTATCGCCCTCACCTCACCCGCCCCACCCCGAACTGATCGCCGGTCCGCACCGGCTTGCCGTTGGCGAAGTGGATTTCGACGAGCTTTTCGCTCTCGGCAATCGCGCCGGTTTCATCCTTGAGGGTCGCGATGATTTTGCGGGTGGCGACGTCGATCACTTGGCCCGTGGAGGGATAGGCGTATTTGCCGTCGAGGCTGAACGTGATCCAGCCTGGGTCGTCGCGGACCTCGATGCTCGCGACTTGTTTCGGTGGCATCACCGTGGCGTCGAAGACGTGCATGCGCTGGTTGGCGGCGTCGCAGACCCAGAGCTCGCGCTCGTCGGGCGTGAGGCCGACGCCGTGGCTCGGGCAGCCGTGGCGCTTGGGCACGCCCGGCTTGAAGCCCTGCACTTCGACGCGGTGCAGCATCTTGCCCGTCGCGATGTCGCCGACCTCGAAACCGAGGAGGCCGTTGACGTTGACGAACGCGAGCGTCTGCCGGCCGTTGACCGTGAAGGGTCGGATGCCCGAGCTGAACGGCCCGACCTTCCGCGCGATCGTGTGCGTCGCGGTGTCGGCGACGTGCAGGAAGGGCGAACCGATGCCGGCCATGTAAACGTGCCGGCCGTCGAGCCCGTAAACGGTGTTGTGCGCGCGCGGGATGGGCTCGAGCCGCTTGATGACGTCACCCGTGAGAGCGTTGACGACATGCCAGTGGTTTTTCTCCAGCGAAGGCAGATACATGGTCTGGCCGTCGGGCGAGAGCGCCATGCGATCGCAGCCGCCTTCGTAGGCTTTCTCCCAAAGAATCTGGTCCGTGAGCAAATCGAAGCAGGTGACAAACTGCAGCGTGCTCACATAGAGCCGCGCGGTGCCGGCGTGGGCGACGACGCCTTTCACGTTGAGCGGCTTGCCGTCGGCGGGATTGAGGCCGCGCGCGGGGATGCGCCGCACCACGGCGTGGCCGCGGTCGAGGTCGAAGACGAGCACGCCATGCCCGCCGCGCTCGAGGTAATTGCGGATGCCGGGGACGGCGGCGTAGAGGTAGCGGCCGTCGGCGGGAGCGGCGGCCACGAACGGAGCAATCGCGAGCGAGAGCGCCGCGAGCAGCGGGACGAAGGGGCGGGGTTTCATGGGGATGATTGGGGGAAGGAAAACAATTCTGTCATTCTGAGGGCAGCGAAGAATCCAGCAGGAGTTTCGCCCCCGCAAAACGCGAGGTGAGTCCAAATGGATTCTTCGCTGTGCTCAGCATGACAAGCCTCCGTCAGGTCGGGTAGGTCCAACCCTTGCGGTAGTCGCGGCGGAGGAGCTTGGCGGCGGCGGGATCGCCGATGATCTGTTCCTTGGCGCCGTCCCACTCGATCGCGCGGCCCGTGCGGTAGCTGATCATGCCGAGGTAGGAGCACACGCTGGCGCGGTGGCCTTCCTCGATGTCGCAGATCGCGCGGCGCCCGGTCTTGATGCAGTCGAGCAAGTCGGCCCAAAGCTCGCGGATGTTCTGGCCGTCGGGCTGGTGGAGCTTGGCCTCTTCGCGGATCGGGGCGGAGCCGTCGCTCAGGTAGAACGTCCAGCCGCCTTTGTGGCCGAGCTGCACCGTGCCCTTGGTGCCGTAGAGATAGGCGCCGGCGACCTCGCCTTTTTCGGCGTGGTTGCCGCCGAAGGTGCGCGATTCCCACGTCATCGTGAATTGCTCGAAGGCGTATTGGGCGACCTGGTGATCCGGCGCGTCGCCGGTCTGCGCCGTGGGCGTGAGCACCGGCGCGCCCCGCACCGGGCGGCCGCCCGTGGAAAACACCCGCCGCGGGGCCTTCTCGTCCGTGATCCAGAGAACCTGATCGAACCAGTGCACGCCGATGTCGCCGAGGTGGCCGTTGGCGTAGTCGAGATACATGCGGAACCCGCGCGGATGGATGCCGCGGTTGTCGGCCGTGCCGTTAAACGGCCGCAACGGCGCCGGGCCGCACCACATGTCCCAATCGAGCTCGGGCGGAATCGCGACCGTGGGGAGCGGCTGCTCGGGGCCGGTGCCGGAAAGATTGAGATGACAGCGGACCATGCCGATTTTCCCGGCCTTGCCGGCGCGGATGAAGTCGCGCGCGTTGATCAAGTGCGGCGCGAGGCGGCGGTGCGTGCCGACCTGCACGACGCGATTATGCGCCCGCGCGGCCCGCACCATGGCCTGGCTCTCGCCGATGGTGTGCGCGGTGGGCTTCTCCACGTAAACGTGCGCGCCCGCCTGCACCGCCGCAATCGTCGGCAGCGCGTGCCAGTGGTCCGGCGTGGCGACGATCACGATCTCGGGCTTTTCCTTGGCGAGGAGTTCGCGGTAGTCGCGGTAGCGGCGCGGCTGGTCGCCGCTGAGCTTGGTGATCTTCTCGACGGTGGGGTCGAGCGCACGCCGATCGACGTCGCAGACGCCCACAATCTCGCACTGACCGCTGGCCATGGCCTCGCCGACGATGTTGCCGCCATACCAGCCGGCACCGATGAGCGCCGTGCGGTATTTGCGGCCCGCCTTGTCGGCGGCGCGAATGGAGAAGGGCAGCGCCGCGAAGGTGCCCGCGGCGGCCGTGGCGTGGAGGAAGGTGCGGCGGTTCATAAGGTGGATGCGCTGGCCCGGTCTCCGATCATTCCGCGCAAGCCGTCCCAGGCCTTGCGCAGGCCCGCGGCTTTCACGCCGCTCAGCTGGTAGGCGCGCGCGAGCGCCTCCTCATGGCCGCGGTAGCGCGGCGGCAGGGTGAACAAGGTGCGATCCTCCGCGTCGAGCACATCGGAGAAGAAAGCTCCCCGCCCCACGGCGAGGGCGCGGCCTTCGCCGGGCACCGGCGCGGTGCGCGGCGCGAGCACGAGCCAGGGACGATACGCAAACTCAAGTCCCCCACCCGCCTTTTTCACCAGCCGGCCGTAAGTGCGGATCGGCACAGCCGGCAGGTCATCGCCGGCGAACATCGCGTTTTCATTTTCCGCCGGCGTGAAGCGATTGCACCGCCGCGTGACAAACTCCCACGAGAAGATCCAGCCGAACACCGTCAGCCGGAACGCCCAGCCTGCCACCAGCCACGCGATGACAATCACGACCAGCGACAGGCCGGCACTGATCCAGGGATCGAGATTCGCAGTGAGGGTGATGAGGCCGAGTAGCGCGGTGCGCGCGCCCTTCAGGGCCGCATCGATCGCGCCCCAGGGACTGATGAGAATGAGGACGTTGATCGCGTGCGACGCGAGCCACACGACGCAGAAGACCGCCACGCCGAAGGGCACGGTGAGGATGTTGAGCAGCGATGAAGGCTCAAAGGCGGCGAGGTGAATCGTGGCCACGCTGCCCGTGGCCAATTCAGGCAGCACCGCCGAGGTCTTACCCCCGAAGAGCACGCCGGTGACTGTCTCCATCGTGAGGGGGATGACCGCCCCGGCGGCGACGAGGCCGCTGAATTTATTTTCCAGGGTCTCGAGCACATCGAGCGGTTTCTTCAGTCCCGGCGGCACAATCGTCCCGAGCGTGTCCTTGAACGCGCAGATGCCCACGATGAGGAGCGCCGGCACGAAAAACGTCCATTGCGCGAACCACGGGAGCTTGGCGCGCTCCGCGTCGTCCTTGGCCGTCGCCCATTTGTAGATGCCGAAGCCCGCCGTGCCAAGCAGCGGCGAAATCGCGATGCCCGTGACCGTCGAGATCGCCGTGGCGATGGGGCCGGCGGGGGATTTGTCGGGCGCCTTCGCAGCCGGGGCGGGCGCGGCGGCGGTGGCGGCCGCCATCGCCAGCGGTGAGAAAATCACGAGAGCCAGCGACGCCAAGAGCACGAGGGGGGCAAAGCGTTTCATCGCGCGGATGGTGGAATGCCGCGCCCGGGGCGCAATCTTTTGCGCGTCCGGCGAGGCCAAGATTTCTGACGGGACCAAAACTGAAACATTGTGCCCATGCTTGCGTCTGGTTCCGTAAACCTCCCGCCCGAACATTCAGTTACCTTAGCCGTCTCGCGGGCTCCAACCGGCGAGCATGGTATGGCCGATGCTCGGCGGCGGGCCCTCCTTCTTCTTCCCACGATGCTCGCCCTCCTCTCCCTGCCTGACCTGCGCCGCCGCGCCGCGCTGTTCGGGTGGATGCTGGTGGCTGCCCTCCCCGTCGCCTACATCGCGGTCGTGGTCATCGCGGCGAGCCGGAACATCGTCTTCTGGGACGAGTTCGACACCGCGCTCGACCTCATCATCCGGATGAATGCCGGGGCCGGTTCCGATGAAATCCTCGGCCGGCTGGTGGCGCTGAACAACGAGCACCGCATGGTGACGAGCCGGCTCCTGTTCGCCGCAAGCTACTGGCTCACAGGCACGGTGAATTTCGCGTTCGTCGGCGCGATCGGGAACCTGTTCATGGTCGCGACGTGCGTGATCCTGGTGCTCGCGGTGCGCGGCACCGAGCGGCGAGTGCGGCTCGGCGTGGTGCTCGCGTTCCTGATGTTTCAGCTCGAGCACTTCGAGAATTTCATCTGGTCCGGCGCCTCGATCGATCACTTCCAGGTGGTGACCCTCGCGGTCGGCGCCATCGTCGCGCTCGCGCGCGGGAGCGGAGGCGGAGTGGCGCTGGCGGGCGCGCTGGCGCTGACGGCGACCTTCACCTTGGCGCACGGCAGCCTGGTCTGGCCGGTCGGCGCGGCGCTCCTCGCGCACCAGCGGCGCTGGCGCCAACTGGGTGCGTGGATCGCCGCGGGCACGGTGGCGCTGCTGTTGTTTTTGTGGGGCTTCAAGTTCAACCCCGGCCACAACATCTCCGCGCTGACGTGGGAATCCGTCGGCGCGATGCTGCGCTACTGGCTGGCTCTGCTGGGCGCGCCGCTGACCCTCGGCCACGCCGGCTTCGCGCCGCTGCCGGGCGTGCTGCTGTTGGGCAGCCTCGGCGTGCTGGCGGCGCGGGGCGCGCTCGCGCGCGAGCCCATCGCGATGTTCGTCGCGCTCTACGTCCTCGGCGCGCTCGCGCTCGTGGCGTTCGGCCGCGCCGAGATCGCCGGCGCGGAGATCAACTCTCGCTACATGGTGCTGGGCGCCCTCGCGTGGGCGCTGCTGCTTTTCATGCTGCTCGAGCGCCTGACGCCGCCGGACCGGCCGTATCTCGCGCTCGCCGGCGCACTGCCCGCCTTGGCGGCGCTGGCCCTCACCGCGAACGTGAAATTCTCCCCGCAGGTCGAGGGCTTCGTCGAGGTGCGTGATCGCGCGGCGACGCGCTTTACTCAATACGGCGAGGATGGCCGCGGCATCGCGCCGCTGCACCCGCGCCCGGGCCATGCGGAGGTGCTGCTGCGCATCGCCGCGGAGCGCGGGCTCTACACGTTGCCCGTCCTTTCGCGCCGCGCGGAATTCCCCGAACCGGCGACCAATCTTTCCCTCGAGCGCCACATCGACGAGCTGATCGTCAACGACCACGCGGTCACCGTCGGCGGCTGGGCCATGCGGCTCGGACATGTATCGCGCCGCGGCCAAGTCCATCTCGTGCTGCGCTCGCCGCAGTCGACCCTGTTTTTTTCGACCATCACGCTGCAACGGCCTGATGTCGCCACCGCGCACCAGCAGCCCGACTGGCGGCTGGCCGGCTTTCGCGCCGTCATCACCCGCGAGCGCCTGCCGGCCGAGGACTTCGAGGTGGGCGTGCTCATCAAGGACGGCGATCGCGTGGAGTATGCGATGACACCGAACCGTCTCCTCCTCGCCGCCGGGAGCGAAGCCCGGGCCGAACGCGGCGCCGGCCAGTGACACGCCCCCGCCCCGCACCATGAATGCCGCCTCGGCCACCCACCCCGCGCCCCCTGTCCCGCCCTCGCGGCTCGGGCAGTTCTGGCAGGACTGGCGGCGCCGGCTCACCATCGGGGCGCTCACCCTGCTCGCGCTCGCGCCGGCAGCCTACATGCTGAGCGAGGCGGCGGAAGCGAGCCGGGATGTGGTTTACTGGGACGAGTTCGAGACCGCGCTCGCGCTCATCCTGAAGCTCAAGGAAGGCACGACGCCGGGCGAATTTTTCGCGGAGCTGTTCTCGCTAAACAACGAGCACCGCATGGTGACGAGCCGGCTCCTGTTCGCCACGAGCTACTGGCTGACCGGCACGGTGAACTTCACCGTCGTCAGCCTGATCGGCAACGCCTCGATCGTCGCGTTGTGCGTGGTGCTGCTGGTCGCGGCGGGCACGGCGGAGCGCCGGCTGCGCCTGGGGCTGCCGCTCGTGGCGCTGCTCTTCCAGATGCAGCACTACGAGAACTTCCTCTGGTCGGGCTCCTCGATCGACCATTTCCAAGTCGTGCTGCTCGCGGCGGCGGCCCTCGTGGGCCTGGGACGCGGCACGCTCCGCGGGGTGCTCATCGGCGGGGTGCTGGCGGGCGCGGCCACGTTCACGCTCGCGCACGGGCTCCTCATCTGGCCCGTGGGCGCGCTGCTGCTCGCCGCCACGCGGCGGTGGCGGGACCTCGCGGTATGGTGCGGACTGGGCGCGCTGGCGGGCGGCGTATTTTTCTCGGGCTTCACAGCGAACCAATCGCACCGGTTCGCGGAGCAGTCGCTGGGGGGCGCCCTGACCGTGGGCCGCTACTGGCTCGCACTGCTGGGGGCCGTGCCGGCGCTGGGCCACGCTGCGCTCGCGCCGGTGCTCGGCGGCGCCCTGCTCCTCGGCTTGGGCCTGCTCGCGCTCGGCGGCGCGCTCCGCCGCGAGCCCGTGGCGCTGCTCCTCGCGCTCTACGCGGTCGCCGCCGCCGCGCTCATCGCAATCGGCCGCGCGGAGGAGTCGCGTGGCGTGATGTTCTCGCGCTACTACGTGCTGAGCGCCGTCGCGTGGGCCCTGGCCGCGTTCATGCTCCTGGAGCGCTTCTCGGATCCGCGCCGGCCGCTGCGCCCCCTGCTCGCCGCCCTTCCGCTGCTCGCCGCGTTCAACCTCACCGCCAACGAACTCTTCTCCGACAAGGCCGACGCCTGGATCGAGTGTCGCGATCGCGCGGTCACGCGCTTCAAGCAGCATGGCGTCGACGGCCTCGGACCTTTCACGCTCCACCCCACGCCCGCGCGGGCGACGGATCTGCTCCGTCGCGCCGAGGCGCTCGGTGTCTATCGGATGGGCCCCATCTGCCTGCGGCGGCCCTTTTTGCCGGACGCCAAGCCCAGCACCCGCATGGCCTACTTCGTGGATGAGATGACGGTCTCGAGCCGCTCGGCCTACGTGAGCGGATGGGCCGCCCTGCCAGGCGAGCCCTCGCGCCGCGGCGAAATGCACGTCGTGCTGCGGTCGGACAAGGAAACCTACATGTATACCGCCGTCACGGTGACCCGGCCCGATGTCGCCCAAGCCACCGGCCGCCCCGAATGGGAGTTCGCGGGTTTCCGCTTCGCCCGACGGCGTGATCGCCTGCCCACGGGGGAGTTTCAGCTCGGTTTCCTCATCACCAACGCGGGCAAAGAGGAATACATCATGACCGCCCACCGCCTGCGGCTCATCGGCGAAGGCGAGGCGCTGCTTGCCAAGGGCGACTGAGCGCGGCGAGCCTCAGGCCGTGCTCACCAAGGCCGAACTCCAGCGCCTGCGCTCCCTGCG
The DNA here is from genome assembly GCA_030693515.1 of Opitutaceae bacterium. Taxonomy (GTDB): domain Bacteria; phylum Verrucomicrobiota; class Verrucomicrobiia; order Opitutales; family Opitutaceae; genus ER46. The sequence continues at coordinate 116,587 of JAUYAK010000006.1, read as the reverse complement.
CGACAAGAAAACCCGCGAGGCCCTCGGGCTCTTTGTCGTCGAGGGGGAGAAGGTCGTGGGCGAGCTGCTCGCCGCGGGCTTTCCCTTGGAGGAAATCTACGCCACACCCGAATGGCCGGGCCGCAAGACCCACATCGTAACCGCCGCCGAGATGGCGCGCGCCAGCCACTTCCCCACGCCTTCGTCTGTGCTCGCGGTCGGCCCGATCGACCGCGCCCCGCTGCCATCCGGCACCCTCGACCGCGGCCTCACCCTCGCGCTCGATGGCGTGCAGGATCCCGGCAACGTCGGCACCCTCCTCCGCCTCGCCGACTGGTTTGCCCTCGATCGCGTCGTGCTTTCGCCCGACAGCGCCGATCTGTTTCATCAGAAGACGATCAACGCCAGCATGGGCTCATTCGTCCGCGTCCGCACCCACACGGCCGATCTCGCGGTAGCGCTCGCCGGTGTCGCCGCCACGACACCCATCCTCGGCTGCGATCTCGTGGGCGAGACGGTCCACGAGCTGCCCGCGCTGCGCGACGCCGTCATCGTGATCGGCAGCGAGGGTCGCGGGCTCTCGCCGGCTGTCGCTGCGCGCATCACGCGCCGCGTGACCATCCCCCGGCTGGGCGCCGCCGAGTCGCTCAACGCCGCCGTCGCGGCCGCCATCGTGTGCGACAATCTGCGGCGCGCCCGCTAGCCCGATCGGGCTAGCCAAATCCAGCCGTGGACCCGGGCGGTCTTCCGCATTGTTTTGCCGGGCCGCGCGTCTTGCCTCACCCCGGTCACCGCCTAGGTTCCCTCCCCTTTCGCATGAAACGTTTCCCCACCCTGGTCGCCGCGCTGTCCCTCGCGGCCGTGTTCCTCGCCCCGGCTCTCCGTGCCGCCGAAGCCGATGAAGACGACAAGCCCACCGTCCGCGGCAAGGTCCTCAACGCCGGCTCACGCGTGGCCACGCCCGACATCGCCGCCGCCTCCGACGAAGGGGCCCGCGCCCTCTCCCGCATGAAGGTCCCCGAGGGCCTCACCGTAAAGCTCTGGGCCGCCGAGCCCATGCTCGCCAATCCCGTCGCCTTCAACTTCGACGAAAAAGGCCGCGCCTTTGTCGCCGAGACTTACCGCTACCGCAGCAGCGTCTTCGACATTCGCGACTACATGTGGATGCTCGAGGACGATCTCGCGCTCCGCACCATCGAGGATCGCACCGCGATGGTGAAACGTCTCTTCGGCGCCGAGGGCGAGAAGGAACTCGGCATCGAAGGCGAAGTCGTGCGCCTCGTCGCCGACACCAACGGCGACGGCGTCGCCGATAAAAGCTACGTCTATGCCGACAGTTTCAACCACCCGCTCGACGGCATCGCCTCCGGCGTCCTCGCGCGCCGCGGCAAGGTCTGGTTCACCAACATCCCGAGCGTCTGGCAATTTTCCGGCGACACCAAGGCCGAGACCCGCACCGAAATCAGCCGCGGCTATGGCGTGCGCTTCAATTTCACCGGCCACGATCTCCACGGCCTCGCGTGGGGGCCCGATGGTAAAATCTACTTCAGCAACGGCGACCGCGGCGCCACGGTTAAGACCAAGGAAGGCGGCGTAATCTCCGTGCCCGACTCCGGCGCGGTCTTCCGCTGCAACCCCGACGGCTCGCAAATGGAGCTCGTCATGACCGGCCTGCGCAACCCGCAGTCGCTCGTGTTCACCGAGAACGGCGACCTCTTCACCGGCGACAACGACTGCGACCAGGGCGACGAGGAGCGGCTCGTGCATGTCATTGAGGGCGCCGATGCCGGCTGGCGCGTCGGCTACCAGTTCCCGCCGCTCGGCAAGGACAGCCCCTGGTTCGCCAACCGCCTTTGGCACCAACGTCACGCCGGCCAGCCCGCCTACATCCTCCCGCCGATTTGCAACATCGAGGACGGCCCCTCCGGCATCACCTACTACCCCGGCACCGGCCTCAACGAGTCCTACCGCGGCAACATTTTCATCACGCACTTCAAGGGCGCCATCGCCAGAAGCGGCATCTACACCTACACCGTCAAGCCGAAGGGCGCGTCCTACGAAATCGGCGACGCCAAACCCTTCATGACCTCCGCGCTGCCGACCGACGTGAAGTTCGGCCCCGACGGCCGCCTCTACACCTCCGACTGGGCCGACGGCTGGCCCAAGTCCAAACGCGGCCGCATCTACGCCATCGCCGATCCGAAGCACGAAAACGATCCGCTCGTGAAGGAAACGAAAGCCCTCATCGGTGGCGACTGGACCAAGCGCAGCGCCGCCGAACTCGCCCAACTCCTCGCCCACGCCGACTGGCGCGTGCGGCTCGAAGCGCAGTTCACCCTCGCCGAACGCGGCGCCGGGAGCATCGCGACCCTCGCGAAAGTTGCCACCGCTCCCTCTGCCAAAGCCCTTGCCCGCCTCCACGCGATCTGGGGTCTCGGCCAGCTCGCCGCGACCGATCAAGCCGCCCTTGCCGCCGTCCGCACGCTCCTCCGTGACAGCGATGCCGAAGTCCGCGCCCAAGCGCTTAAGGTCCTCGGCGATGCCCATCTGACAAAAACATGGGGCACGCCCTCCGGTGAAAAACATATTCTCACCCCCGACGCCGACGCGCTCGCCGCCGCCCTCACCGATCCGAGCGACCGCGTGAAGTTCTTCGCCGCGCAGGCGCTCGCCAAACTCAAGCACGCCGGCTCCGCGCCCGCCGTGCTCGCCGCGCTCCGCGCCAACGACAACGCCGACGCCACTCTCCGCCACGCCCTCGTGATGGCGCTCGCCGCCGGCAACAACATCACTGCCCTCACCGCCGCGATTGCGGATCGCTCGCCCGCCGTGCGCCTCGGCGTGGTGCTCGCGCTCCGCCACATCGGTAGCCCCGTCGTCGCCAAGTTCCTCGCCGACTCCGATCCGCTGATCGTCCGCGAGGCCGCGCTCGCGATCAACGATGCGCCGATCAACGACGCGTTGCCCGCGCTCGCATCGCTGCTCGCCAAGCCGCTCACCGACGAGTCTGTCGCCTTCCGCGTGATCAACGCCCACTTCCGTCTCGGCTCCCCCGCCCACGCCGCCGCACTCGCCGCCTTCGCCGCGAATTCCGCCGCGCCCGCCAAGCTCCGCGCCGAGGCGCTCGCGCAGCTCGCGCTCTGGCCCAAGCCCCCGCAGCGCGACCGTCTGGTCGGCACTTACCGTCCGTTCGCGGAAAAAACCCGCGACCGCGCCGTCGCGGCCGACGCCCTGCGCCCGCTCATCGGCGGCCTGCTCGCGGCCGGCACGCCCGCGGTGGTCCAGACCGCCACGCTCAACGCCATGCAGGACCTTGAGATCGCGGGCGCGACCGATGCCCTGTTTGCCGCGGTGAAGGACGAGTCGCTGCCCGGCGAGACCCGCGCCGCCGCCCTCGGCACCCTCGACAAAATCAAGGATCCTCGCCTCGCGGAGGCCGTCACGCTGGCCAGCGCCTCCTCGTCCTCGACGGTCCGGCTCGCCGCGCTTCCGATTGCCGCGCGCCTCTCGCCCGCCGTCGCCGCGCCCGTCATCTCCAACCTCATTGCCAAGGGCACCGTGACCGAGCAGAAGGCCGCGCTCCGCTCCCTCGGTTTCCTCCGCCACCCGAGCGCCGATCCGTTGTTTGCCGACCAGCTTCGCCAACTCGAAGCCGGCAAGATCGCCCCCGCCGTGCAGCTCGATCTGCTCAACGCCGCCAGCCGCCGCAGCGCCCCCGAAATCAAGGCGCTCCTCGAAAAGCGCACCGCCGCCCTCACGACCAGCACCGATCCCCTCGCCCCGCATCGCGTCGCGCTCGAGGGCGGCGATGCCAAGCGCGGAGAACAGATTTTCCGCAATCAGCCCACGCTCGCCTGCATCCGGTGCCACCGCGCCGGTGGCGACGGCGGCGACGCCGGCCCCAACCTCGCCGGCATCGGCGCGAAACAGACCCGGGAGGAACTCCTCGAGTCCATCGTGAAGCCCAACGCGAAAATCGCCCCGGGTTTCGACACCATCGTGGTCACCTTGAAGTCGGGTGGCGTCGCCGCCGGCATCGTCGCCCGCGAGAGCGCCGACCTCCTCGTCCTGCGCAACACCGACAACAACATCGTCGAGGTGAAAAAGACCGACATCGCCAAGCGCGAAGGCGCCCCCTCGGGCATGCCCGAAATCTACGGCGCCATCCTCACTCCGACCCAGCTGCGCGATGTCGTCGAGTTCATGGCCAGCCTCAAGGAGGGCGTGAAAGGCCTGGATGACAGCCAACCCCGCGCGCTGCGCGGCCTGCCGCCGGTGGCCGCTGCCGCGCGTTAACCCCTCTGCTGTTGCAAATTTTCCCGAGGTGGAGCGCGTTGACCCCAACGCGCTCCACCTCAGCCCCATTTCCCATGCGCCCCGCCCTCGTTCTCCTCGCCCTCGTCGCGACGGCCTGCGCCGCCGCCCGCGACTACCGCCTGACTCTCGCGCCCGCGCCTTCCGACCGCGCCGGGCAAGTCATCACGTTCACGCTGCCGGCCGATGCGCCGAAACCGGCGCAGCTGCGGGACGCCGCCGGCCGCGCCTTCGCGCTCCAAGCCGCGGCCGACGGCACCGCGCGCTTCATCGTGCCGTGGCAGAAAGCCGGTGAGGCGCTTTCATTCACGCTGGCTGCCGCAAGCCCCAAGGCCCCGATCGAGCCCGCCGTCGTCGCCGCGCCCGCGGGCGGCCATCTGCGCGTGAGCATCGGCGGCCAGCCGGTGCTCGTGTTTCGGCTGGACCGCGAGGATCTGCCGCGGCCCGGCATCCCGCGTGAAATCGTGCGCGCCGGCTATGTGCATCCCGTGTTTTCACCCTCGGGAAAAATCGTGACCGACGATTACGCGCCCAACCACGCGCATCACCACGGCATCTGGGCGCCGTGGACCAAGGTGAGCTTTCAGGGCCGCGCGACAGACTTCTGGAACATGCAGGACAAAAAAGGCGCCGAGGAGTTGGTCGCGCTCGACCGCTCATGGAGCGGCCCGGTGCATGGCGGGTTCTCCGCGCGCCTGAAATCCGTCGATCTCTCCGCGCCGGCGCCCGTGACCGCGCTGCACACCACGTGGGAGCTCACCGCCTACGATCTCGCGGGCGCGGCCCGCCCTGCCCGGCTCTTCGACCTCACGGTCACGCACACCGCGGCGTCGCAGGATCCATTGGTCTTGCCCGAGTATCACTACGGCGGGTTCGGCTTCCGCGGTGCGGGCGGTTGGAATGGACCGGGCCCGGTTGCGAATTTCCTCACCTCGGAAGGCGAGACGGATCGCATCAAGGGCAACAACACCCGCGTGCGCTGGTGCTACCTCGGCGGCGCGGTGGAGGGCGGCGGGCTCGCCGGCACGGCCACGCTCGGCCACCCGGGCAATTTCCGCGCGCCGCAGCCCGTGCGGCTGCACCCGAACATGCCGTATTTCAGCCTCGTGCCGCAGCAGCTCGGCGAATTCCGAATTGAGCCGGGCACACCCTACGTGACGCGCTACCGCTTCGTCGTCGCCGATGGCGCGCCGGACCGCGCGCTGCTCGACGCCTACTGGCAGGGCTACGCGCAGCCGGCGACCGCCAAGATTGAAGCGCGTTGAGGGCAACGCGCTCGATCGTTAATTCCCCTTCTTTGTCGCGCCCGGATCGCCAGGGCCGCGGCCACCCCGCCCACCTTGGGCGCGCCCGCCGCGGCCGCCGCCCATCGTGCGGGCAAACTCGGCGAGGTCTTCGTCGTTCCAAGGTTGCTCGCGCCCTGCGGTCATCGTGCGCATCCGTTCCACGGTCGCAGGGGTAACAGCGCCGGCGGTGTGCTCCCAGGAGTTGCGAATGTAGGTGAGCACGCCGGCGATCGCCTCGTCGTCCAGCGCGGCGCGAAGACCGGGCATGACGAGGTTGTCCTGCGATTTCCCGGCGAGGATGATGCTGGCGAGGACACGCTCGTCCCCAAGCACCCAACGCGAAAACACGAGCGGCGGCGCCAAGCCCGCGAGGCCCTGCCCCTCGGGCTGGTGACAGGCCGCGCAGAGGGAGGCGTATTGCGCCTTGCCTTGGTCGAAGAGCTTTTGCTCGGCGGCCGTGAGCTTGACCACGGCCGCGGCGCCCATGCCGGGTTTCCCCGGCCAGCGGAGCGCGGCGAGGAGCTTTTCCGCGCGCGCGGCCTCGGGTCCGCCGGCCTGCGCCAGCGCGACCAGCGGCTTCGGCTCGGCCGGGAGATTCATGGGGATGAGCTTGCCGTCGAAGAGCCGGGAAAACGAACGCTCCACGCCATCGAGCGCGGCGGTTCGCGCCCATGCCGGCGCGGCGGAGTCGGCAGCAAATGCGAGCACCGGACCGAGCCGCGCGGGCTCACCCGATTTCATGGCGGCGCTCGCCGCGGCGGTGATAGCGCCTGTCACCGCGGGGCTCGCGGTCTTCGCTTCGCGCGCAATCGCCTCGATGAAGGCGGCCTCGCGGCGTGCGAGCCCGCTCACGACGGCATCGACCAGATAAGGCTGGCCGCCCGCGGCCACCAGCAGGGCGCGGAGCGCGGCATCGGCCGCCGGCGTCCTGGCCTCGCCGAGCGAGAGCGCGAGTTGGAGGCGCACGGCCGGCTCCGTCCGGGGCGCCATGGCGATGAGGCGCGCGAGCACGGCCGCATCCGCCGCTGGTTTGAGGAACTTCTCCGCGAGCCTGATCGCTGCGGCGCACACGCGCACGTCGCCATCGCCCAGCGCCGCAAGCACGGTCGGTTGATCGGTGGCGTCGAGGCCGTCGAGCGTCCAGAGCGCGTGCAACCGGCCCAAGGGATCGCGGGCGGTGCGAGCGAGGCTCCGGAGCAGCGGGGCCGCTGCCGGATCGCGCCGCTCGACGAGCAGGCGCTGGGCCGTGTCTCGCACCCAGCCGCTGGAATCGGAGAGCTTGGCGATGAGCGTCGCGGTGTCGGCGCGCGCGAGACCCTGATCATATTTCGCGGGCGGCGCGCCCTCCGGCACGATGCGCCAGATGCGGCCGAGGCCGATGCCGTCGGCCAGCCCGCGCTCCTCGATTTGTTTCCGCAGGAAACTCGTGACGTAGGTCTTGTGCTGCAAAATACCGCGATACATGTCCACGACGTAGAGCGCGCCGTCGGGGCCGTTGAAAAGGTTCACCGGGCGGAAGCGCTCATCGGTCGAGGTGAGGAATTCCGCGCCGTCGTAGGCGTTGGCGCCCGTGAGTGCGCCGTCTTTTTCAGAGAGCGCGATGCGCTTCACCAAGTTGGCGGAAGGCTCGGCGATGAACGCGTCGCCGCGAAACTCCGCCGGGAAGAGCGTGCCACGGTAGATCACCGGGCCGCAGGTCGCGGTGACGGCGGTGATTTTCCCCTGCGGATCGAGGATCTGGTAGCCACGGTTGACGCCCGGCGTCACGCGCCCCGGGTAAACCGGAAGGCGCGCCGGCACGAGCTGCACGGCGGTGCCGGTGGCGGAGAAATAAGGATTGCGGCGCAGGTAGGCGGAGGGGACTGCGTCGAAGCGGAGCGGGTCGCTGTTGCTGTTGTAGTAGGGGCGGCCCGTGTCGTCCTGCGTTATGCCCCACTGGCCGCGCGTGATCGTGCTCTCGCGCGTGAACTTCACGCCACCCTCGTAGCGGAAGCGCGCGGTGGAGTTGGCGGAGTAGATCCAGTTGTCGAGCAGCCAGGCGAGCCCGTTGGCGTTGTGCTCGTGGTTGTTGGTGGTGGCGTAGTCGGCGGCGACCTCGGTCTTTTGATCGGCGACGCCGTCGCCGTCCGTGTCGCGCATGAACCAAAGCTTGGGCGGTTCGGCGACGAGCACGCCGTCACCGACGAGCGAAAGCGCGCGCGGCATCACGAGGCCTTCGGCGAAAACCGTGCGCTTGTCGAAGCGCCCGTCGCCATTGGTGTCGGTGAGCACGGCGATATTGCCGAGCGGCTGGTCCTCGCCCTTGCCATCGACGTCGTTCATGTAGCCGCGCATCTCGACGACCCAGAGGCGTCCGTCCGGCCCGAACTGCATCGCAATCGGATCGCCGAGGAGGGGCTCGGTGGCGACGGCCTCGATGCGAAAACCCTTGGCGATGGTGAAGGTCTTGAGCGCCTGCTCCACCGTGAGGATCGGCGCCGGCGGAATCTGGAGGTGCGCCGGCGGCGGCGCCTGCACCTCGCCGGCGCGATCACCGCGCTGGGCGAGAAGCGGAAACGTCAGGACCGTGGCAAGGCAGAGGAGGCGCAGGGATCGGGACATGGAGGAAGGTGGCAGCAAGACGCTTGAGGGCAACGAAGGGTAGGCAAAAAAAAGCCGCCGCGATTTGCATCGCAGCGGCTCTCGCAAAATGAGGGGCGGCTTACTTCAGGTTGTTGGAGACGAGCTTCGTCATCTCGAACATCGAGACCTTCGCCTTGCCACCGAAGACGGCCTTGAGGGCGGCATCGGCGTTGATCTGCGTGCGGACCTTCGAGTCCTGCAGCTTGTTCTTCTTGATGTAGACCCAGAGCTTCTTGGTCAGCTCGGTGCGGGGGAGCGGGGCGGCGCCGACGACAGCAGCGAGCTTCTCGTTCGGCGTGACCGGTTTCATAAACGCGGCGTTGGGTTTGCGGGCAGCTTTCTTAGCCATGATGATTTTTGGGTTTGTGTGACTGATTATGACTGAACCGAAGGCACTACTAGAGGGAAGTTTGCGGGCTTGCCTAGGAAAATCTTCACTTTTCTAGAGGGCGTTCAGAGGAGAAAACCCCGTTCTGGCGCCTCAGCCTCCCTGCTCGACCTGCACAAACTGACGGTAAAGGGCCGCGTAATGGCCCCCGCGGGCGAGCAGTTCCGGGTGCGTCCCACGCTCGACGATCCGGCCCTGATCGAGCACGAGGACGAGGTCGGCGTGACGAATCGTGCTCAGGCGGTGCGCCACCACGAAGCTCGTGCGCCCGTGCAGCAGCGCCACCAGCGCGCGCTGGAGCCGCGCCTCCGTCAGGGCGTCGATCGCGCTCGTCGCCTCGTCGAGGATCACGAGGCGCGGGTCGGCCAGCAGCGCGCGTGTGAAGCAGACGAGCTGGCGCTGGCCCACGGAAAGTGCGGCGCCCCGCTCGCCCACCTCGGTGTGCAGGCCGGCCGGCAGCGCCTCGAGCACCTCGAGGCAGTCCAGCCGGGCCGCGGCGGCGCGCACCTCGGCCTCGGTCGCGTCGGGTTTCGCCACGCGGAGGTTGTCGAGCACCGTGCCGCTGAAGAGAAAATTCTGCTGCTGCACCATCCCCATCTGGCGATGCAGCGACTGGCTCGTGAGGGTGTGCACGTCGCGGCCGTCGAGGCGCAATCCGCCCGCGGTCGGCAGGTGGAACTTCGCGACGAGGTTGATGATCGAACTCTTGCCACTGCCGGTGTGGCCCACGAGCGCGATCGTCTGGCCCGGCTCGGCCGTGAACGACACCTCGTGCAACACCGGCCGCGCCGGATCGTAGCCGAAGGTGACGCGATCAAACTCCACGCGGACACCAGTCGCCGTTGTCCCGCGCGGATCGGGGAGCGGCGTCGCATCGGCCGCGTCCTCCCAATCCGGTTTCGTGTCGATCAATTTGAAGACGCGCTCGGCACCCGCCATCGCGACGAGCGCCTGGTTGTATTGGTTGCCGATGATCGCGATGGGCGCGAAGAACTGGTTGGCCAGCAGGAAAAACGTGATCAACTCGCCCACGCCCATGTGGCCCTCGAACACCCGCCAGCCGCCGAACATGAGCAGGATGGCGACAAAGAACTGGCTGTTGAGTTCGAGCAGCGGCGTCAGGATCGCCGAGGTGCGCGCGAGCGCCACGCTGAAGAGCGAGTGTTCGGCGAGCAGCTGGCGGAAGAGCCCGGCGTTGGTCTCCTGCCGCACGAAGCCCTGCGTCACACGGATGCCGTTGACGGATTCCGCGAGGGTCGCGGTCACACGGCTGAAGCTGTCGGTCGCCGCCCGCGAATAGTGGCTGAGCCTCACGCGAAAACGCCGGTTGATCACCCACAGCACGGGCGCGAGGCCGAGCACGACGAGAAACAGCGCCCAGTCCGTCCACGCCATCACGACGGCCGTGAAGATCATCTGGCCAAACTGAATCACGCTCACAAACAGCACGTCCTGGATGCCCACGCGCAGCGCCTCCACATCGCTGGTCAGCCGGCCGATGATGCGGCCCAGCTTCACGCGCTGGAAGAAGCTCATCGGCTGCCGCTGCACCTTCGCAAAGATGTCGGCGCGCAGGCCGTTGACGACCGTCTCGCCGATCTCGAGCGCCCAGCGCTGGCGGAAGTGAAACATCCCGTCCGTCCAGAGCGCGAGCAGCGCATACGCGCCGACGCCCCACGCGAGCATCGTCGTGTCGCCCGTGGTGATCGGGCCCTTGATGATGAGCGTCGCGAGCCAGACAAACGCGGGCAACTGCGCCGCACGCACGAGGCTCGTCACGCTGAGCGCCGTCAGCTTGCCCTTCACCGGCGTCGTGTAGGTGAACAGGCGCCGGATGAGCGACCACTCGAGCGGCTGCTGGATAATTTCCTCCTCCTCGTCATCGCGCACGCGGCGCACGAGGCCGACCTCGCGCACGGCGGGTCCGGGCGGCACAGGCGTTCTCATGCGGCGGCCTCCGACTTTGGGCAGGAGCCCGCTTGCGGGCGATTCCTTGCGCCGCCGTCAACCTTGCAGCCCATCGCCCGCAAGCGGGCTCCTGCAATTCGCGCTTTCATGCCGCCCCCTCCCCGCGCGCGAGTTCGCGGCCATCCACGAGCTGCAGGCGCGCGACCCGCAGATACGGCCCGGCTTCGCGCATGAGCTGCGCGTGCGTGCCACGTTGCACGATACGGCCGTGCTCCATGACGATGATCTCATCCGCGCGCCGCAGCGTGCTCAAGCGGTGCGCCACGATGAACGTCGTCCGCCCCGTGATCGCCCGGTCGAGTGCCTCGAAGATCTCCCGCTCCGTCTCGCTGTCGATCGCCGCGGTGGGGTCGTCGAGCAGCAGGATCGCGGGTTCGAGCAGCACGGCGCGCGCGATCGCGAGGCGCTGGCGCTGCCCGCCGCTGAGGCTGTTGCCGCTCTCGCCCAGCACGGTGTCGTAACCCCGAGGGAGCTGGAGGATGAAGTCGTGCGCGGCGGCGATGCGCGCCGCTTTTTCGATTTGTGCGCGGGTCGCGCCGGGATGCCCGAAGGCGATGTTGGCCGCAACGGTGTTGGAGAAGAGGAAGCTCTCCTGGAAAACAAGCCCGATGTTCCGCCGCAGATCGTCGAGGTCCAGCCGGCGCGCGTCGATCCCGTCGATCAGCACGCGTCCCGCGGTGGGATCGAAGAAGCGCGGCACGAGGCTCATGAGCACGCTCTTGCCCGCGCCGGTGGCTCCGAGAATGGCGACGCACCGGCCGGCTGGCACGCGCAGGTCGATGTCGCGCAGCACGGGCGCCGCGCCGCCGTAGGCGAACGACACGTGCTCAAACGCGACCTCACCCGTGAGCCGCGGTCGCCGCACTGCATCGGGCGGGTTCTTCACCTCAATCGGTGCATCGAGGATCTCGAAGACGCGGCGCGCGCCGATGAGCGACTGCTGCACGGAATTCACGATCGCCGCGACGTTGTTCACCTGCCCGGAGAATTGCTCGAGCAGGCCGGCAAAAACCACGAGGCCCGCGCCAAGCGGCAGCTGCCCCTGCATCACCAGCCAGCCGCCGTAGCCGAGCAGCACCATCATGTTGATGCGCGTCAGAAACCCGACCGCCGGCGAGAACAGGCTCACGCGCCAAAAGATGATTTGCTGCTGTTCGAGCACCGCGCGGTTGGCCGCCTCGAAGCGCGCGCGGTCCTCGGGCTCGCGGCCGAAGGCCTTGGTGACCGCGATGCCCTGGATGCTCTCCACGAAGATCTGCACCATTTTCTCCACGAGAGTGCGGTTCTGCGCGTATTCCGGCTGCGTGCGGCGGGTGTGCCACGCGGTCAGCACCCAGAGGAGCGGCGTCGTCGCGAGGCACGCGAGCGTGAGACCCGGGCTGAGGCTCGCCATGTAGATCAGGTAAACCGTAAGCGAGATCACCATGATCACGCTCTGGATGAGCACCTGATCGACAAACATGCGCACGCTCTGCACGTCGCTCGTCACGCGCGTGATGATGGAGCTGGTGTTGTTGGCGTCAAAGAAGCGGAAGCTCAGCCGCTGGAGCTTGTCATAGACCTCGCCGCGCAGATCCACGACGAGCCGCTGCTGCACGAGACGGTTGACCGAGACGGCGTAGCGGTAGTTCAGAAACGCCCGGCCGACGGCGAGCACGAGAATGAGCCCGGCGAGGAGGCCGAGCACATGCCACCACGGCCACGCATCGGGCAGCGAGACGTGCAGCGGATTGTCGGTGAGTGGCGTCCCTTCGACCCGGTGGCGGATGTAATCGATGCCGACACCCGTCAGGCTCAGGCCGCCGAGCCCCATCGTCAGCAACCCGAGCTGGATCGCGAGCACCCGCAGGCAGTGGAGCCGGTAGCGCCAGGCGAGGGCAAAGAGCCGCCGGACGAGCGCCGAGTTCGACAGCGCGGGCGCGGCGGTCGACATGGAGGCAGCGGCGGACATGGAGGCCACCACGCTACGCAACTGGCGCGGCGGCGCACGAAATTTTTTCGCCCCGCGCCCGCGTGCTCAACGCGACTGCGGTAGCGCCGGGACCGGCGGAGCTTGTTGCACCGTTTGCTCCGCCTGATTGCGCAGCGCGCGACGGCGGGCGACTTCGGCGGCGACCGATTCCAAGCGGCGCTGCTCGTCGGCGGGCGTGGGGTTCACGACCACGCTCTGCACGACGGCGGGCGCCACGTTGGACGGGATGGACGCGGCCACGGTCGGCGGAGGCGGCGCGCCACCCGCGAGGATTTTCCCGACCCGGATGGCCAGCTTGTGCACCGTGCCGCGATGCTCGACGGTGAGCGTGCCGGCGTCGGCATCGTGCTCCTTGGCCAGCACGTTCAGGTCCGCATGGCGCTCGTTGAGCTGCACCCACACCGAAACTTTCTTCTCCGGATCGTAGAGCCGGAACTGCCGCATGCCGCCGATTTCGAGGTAGCCACGATACTCCAGCGGGGCGTTGGAGGCCGGCGCGGAGGCACCCGCGGCCTGCGCCGGCATAAACGGGGACTTGGATGCGAGCTGAGCCTGCGCCACGCCCAACCCGCCCGGCATCAGGCCGGCAAGGATGAAGAGGAAAAATTTCCGGCTGCGGTGCCGCATGACGATAAGACAACGTTGGAAAACGTCGCGGAGTCGTCAAGCTGCGCGCCCAGTTCGCCCCCTCGGCTCAGGGGCTTCACGGAATTTTCCCCCTTGGAGCACTCCCTCGCTGGTGCCAGCGTGCGACCATGCGAATGTTCGCGCTTATCTTGGCGGCCACGCTTGCCGTATTCTGCACCGGCTGCCGCGAGCGCGCCTCCGTCGGCTGGCAGGGCTACCTTGAGGGTGAGTTCGTCCATGTCGCCGCGCCCCTCGCCGGCCGGCTCGACCGGCTGGCGGTGCAGCGGGGCTCGCGCGTGACGCGCGGCACAGAGCTGTTCGTGCTTGAGCGCGCGAGCGAGTTCGCGGCGCAGCGCGAGTCCGCCGAGCGGCTGCGCGCCGCGTCAGCCCGGCTCGACGATCTGCGGAAAGGCTCGCGCCCCAGCGAACTCGCCGCCCTCGAGGCCCGCGTGGCGCAGGCCGGTGCCGCCGCCGATCTCTCGCGCCGTGAACTCGAGCGCCTCGAGTCGCTGTTCAAGAGCGGCACGATCGCCGCGAGCGAGTTCGACCGCGCGCGGCTCACGCACGAGGGCAACGCCCGCGCCATCGAGGAACCCGCGGCCCAGCTCGCCACGGCCCGCCTCGGCGGGCGCAGCGATGCCATCGCCGCCGCCGAGGCCGAGGTCGCCGCCGCGACCGCCGCCCGCGAGCGGGCCGACTGGTCCGTCGCGCAGAAGACACAGGCCGCCGCGCAGGAGGCGCTCGTCTACGACACGCTCTTCCGCGAGGGCGAGTTCGTGCCGGCCGCCACGCCGGTCGTGTCGCTGCTGCCGGCGGAAAACCTGAAGGTGCGGTTCTTCGTGTCCGAGGCGGAATTTGCCACACTCAAGGCCGGCGACCCGGTGCGCGTCACGATCACCGGCCGCGCCCAGGCGATCTCGGCCCGCGTCAGTTACCTGTCCCCGCGGCCGGAATTCACCCCGCCCATTCTCTACAACCGCGACAACCGCGCGAAGCTCGTCTTCATGATCGAGGCGGCGCTTGACCCCGAGATCGCGCGTGACCTCCACCCAGGCCAGCCCGTGGAGGTCACGCCAGCCCGCTGATGGCCGCTCCCGCTCCATCGACCGAACTGGCCATCGATGTCGCCGGCGTGTCCAAGCGTTTCGGCGACAAGACCGTCGTGGACGGCATCGACCTCCAAGTGCGCCGCGGGGAAATCTACGGGTTTCTGGGACCCAACGGCTCGGGCAAGACGACGTTCATCCGGATGCTCTGCGGCCTGCTCACGCCCGACGCCGGCCGCGGCACCTGCCTCGGCTTCGACCTGCTCCGCGAGCAAACGGCGATCAAGCCGCACGTCGGCTACATGACGCAGCGTTTCAGCTACTACGAGGACCTCAGCATCCGCGAGAACCTCGACTTCATCGCGCGTGTTTACGGCGTGCCGGAGCGCCGCGCCGCCGTGCAGCGGAGCCTGGAGCGGCTCGGCCTCGCGAACCGCAGCCATCAGCTCGCCGGCCAACTCTCCGGCGGCTGGAAGCAACGCCTCGCGCTCGCCGCGTGCCTCATCCACTCGCCGCAGCTCCTGCTGCTCGACGAGCCGACCGCCGGCGTGGACCCCAAGGCCCGCCGCGATTTCTGGGATCAGATCCATCAGCTCGCCGCCGAAGGCCTCACCGTGCTGATCACCACGCACTACATGGACGAGGCGGAGCGCTGCCACCGCCTCGCCTACCTCGCCTACGGCCGGCTGCTCACGCGCGGCACCGTGCCCGAAGTGATCGCCGCGGCGCGGCTCACCACCTGGATCGTCGCGGGACCGCAGCTGCGCGTGATCGCCGATGCGCTGCGCGGACGCGCCGGCGTCGAGCAGGTCGTGGCCTTCGGCAACACCCTCCACGTGAGCGGCCGCGACGCCGTGCGGCTCGACGCCGCCATCGCCGCGGTGCGCGACGCCGATCACACGTGGACGCGCGGCACCGCGAGCCTCGAGGATGTGTTCATCGGGCTGATGGACGCGACGCGGGATAATTTCGCATGAGCCGCTTCGCCCTCCATCGCCTCTGGGCCATCGTGCTGAAGGAGTTCATCCAAATGCGGCGTGACCGCGTGACCTTCGGCATGATGGTCGGCATCCCGCTGATGCAGCTCACGCTCTTCGGCTTCGCGATCAACTCGGACCCGCGGCATCTGCCGACGGCGCTGCGTCTCGCGGACCATGGGCCCTATGCGCGCGCGCTCGTCGCGGCCTTGGAGCGGAGCGAATACTTCACCATTGTCCGCGAGGCGGAGACGGAGGCCGAGGCGGCGGCCCTGCTCCAGCGCGGCGACGTGCAGTTTGTCGTCAACATCCCCGAGGACTTCACCCGCCGCCTGCTGCGCGGCGAACGGCCTACCGTGCTGCTCGAGGCCGATGCCTCCGATCCGGCGGCGACCGGGCCGGCGGTCGCCGCGGCGCGCACGCTCACCGCGACCCTCTTCGATCGCGATCTCAAGGGGCCGCTCACACGGCTGCGGGGCCAGCCGGGGCCGGTCGATTTTCAAGTCCACGCCCACTACAACCCGGAGAACATCACCCAATACAATGTCGTGCCCGGCCTGATGGGCGTGGTGCTCACGATGACGATGGTCGTCATCACCGCCCTCGCGATCACGCGCGAGCGCGAGCGCGGCACGATGGAGAACCTCCTCGCCACCCCCGTGCGCCCCACCGAGGTGATGATCGGAAAAATCGTCCCCTACATCGTCGTCGGCTACATCCAGATGACGCTCATTTTGATCGCGGCGCGGTTTCTTTTTCGCGTGCCGCTGGAGGGCAGCCTCGTGCTCGTTTACGGCGTGTCGTTCCTGTTCATCGCGGCGAATCTCGCCGTGGGCATCACGTTCTCGACGCTCGCGAAGAATCAGCTCCAGGCCGTGCAGATGGCGTTCTTCTTCTTCCTGCCGTCGATTCTGCTTTCAGGTTTCATGTTTCCCTTCCGCGGTATGCCCGAGTGGGCGCAATGGATCGGATCGGGGCTGCCGCTCACGCACTATCTGCGCATCGTGCGCGGCGTCCTGCTCAAAGGCAGCGGGCTGACCGACATCGCGCCCGAGCTGTGGCCGCTATTGCTGTTCCTCGCCGTCGCGCTGTTGGTCGGCGTGAAACGCTACCGGCGGACGCTCGACTGACGCCCGCCCTCCGTTCAACTTTCCCCCATGCCTCCCCGTTTTCCCCGTCTTGTTCGCGCCCTCGCGCTCCTCGCAATTTTCGCCGGCCTGACCTCCGCCCCGGCCGCCACGCCGGCCCGGCCCAACATCGTGGTCCTCCTCGCCGACGACGCCGGCTGGGGTGATTACGGATTCTCCGGCAACGGGCAGGTCGCCACGCCCAACATCGACCGCATCGCGCGCGGCGGCGCCTCGCTCGATCACTTTTACGTGCAGCCCGTGTGCGCGCCGACCCGGGCGGAGTTTCTCACCGGCCGCTGGCATGCGCGCGGCGGCGTGCGCGGCGTCTCCACCGGCATGGAGCGCCTCAATCTCGACGAGCGCACCATCGCCGATGCCTTCAAGGCCGCGGGCTACGCCACGGGCGCCTTTGGCAAATGGCACAACGGCACGCAATGGCCCTACCACCCCCGCGCCCGCGGCTTCGACGACTATCTGGGCCACACCTCCGGCCACTGGGGCGAATACTTCGACGCCCCGCTCGACGACAACGGCCGCATGGTCCGCACCACCGGCTACATCGTCGATGTGTGCACCGACCGTGCTCTCCAGTTCATCACGAAAAACAAGGACCAGCCTTTCCTCTGCTACGTCCCTTTCACCACCCCACACTCGCCCTGGACCGTGCCCGACGCCGACTGGCAGCGTTTCAAAAACAAAACGCTCACCCAACGCGCCACGATCCCCGATCAGGAGAACGACGACCATACCCGCTGCGCCCTCGCGATGATCGAGAATCAGGATTGGAACGTCGGCCGCATCCTCGCGCGCCTCGACGAGCTCAAGCTCGCGGACAACACCATCGTGTTCTACTTCTCCGACAACGGCCCCAATTCCTTCCGCTGGAATGGCGGCCTGAAAAACCGCAAGGGCAGCACCGACGAGGGCGGCGTCCGCTCCGTCGGCTACCTCCGCTGGCCCGCGAAGATCGCCGCCGGCCAGCGCATCCCGCAAATCACCGGTGCGATCGATCTGCTGCCCACGCTCACCGCGCTCGCCGGCATCCCGCGCGTCGGCGCCGCCCCGCTTGATGGCCGCGATCTCTCGCCGCTCCTCCTGGGGAAAAAGACCGACTGGCCGGACCGCCTGATCTTCAACAGCTGGAACGGCAACCTCAGCGTCCGCTCGCAGACGCACCGCCTCGACGCCGCGGGCAAACTCTTCGACATGGTCGCCGACCCCGGCCAGCAGCGCGACATCGCCGCCGATCAGCCCGCAATCGCGAAGCAACTAACCGAAGCCGCCGCCACCTGGCGCAAAGACGTGTTTGGCGCGCCCCCGGCCGAACCGGACACCAAAAACGCCAAGGGCAAAAAGAAGACCAATGCCGGCGGCTCAATTCTGCCGGCGGACGACCGGCCCTATACCGTGGGCTACGCCGCCTTTCCCGCGACCTTTCTGCCCGCGCGAGACGGCGTGCCGCACGGCACGGTGCGCCGCAGCTCCAGCGCGCCCAACAGCTCCTACTTCGTCAACTGGACGAGCCTGGCGGACAAACTAACCTGGGACGTCGCGGTCGCCACCACCGGCGATTACGAGGTCGTCATCGACTACACCTGCCCCGAGCCCGACGCCGGCTCGACCATCGAGCTGGCCTTCCACGGCGCGAAACTCGCCGGCAAAGTCGCGCCCGGCTGGAATCCCCCGCTCTACACCAACCAAGACACGCTCCCGCGCCCGGCCGGCGAGTCGAAGATGAAACCCTTCCGCCCGCTCGCGCTCGGCACAATGCGCCTCGAAAAAGGCCGCGGCCTCCTCACCCTCCGCGCCTTGGAGATTCCCGGTGCCAGCGTGATGGACGTGCGCCAGATCACGCTGACGCTGAAAAAGTGAGCCCCTCGACGCTCCTCCCTCGCCTGCTCCTGCTCGGGGCGCTCGTGTGTTCGCAGACGCGCGCCGCCGAGACCCGGGCGAACTTCGCGGTGCCCGAAAAATGGGCCGTCGAGCAGATGCCCGGCGGCACCGTCACGATCCGCGATGGCGTCATCGAGATCGAGGATGCCGCCGGTTGCACGGTCTGGTGGCGGGAAAAGCTCACCACTCCCGTCGCCATCAGCTACACCGTCACCGTCGTCGATCGCGGCGGGGCGCGCGACCGCGTGTCGGATGTGAACTGTTTCTGGATGGCCGCCGACCCGCGATCGACGGCCGCGCCCTTTGCGCCGGGGCAGGCCCGGAGCGGCAAGTTTTCCGACTACGACTCGCTGCTGACCTACTACGTCGGCTACGGCGGAAACGACAACACGACAACCCGCTTCCGCCGCTACGACGGCACCGCCGCCCGCCCGCTGCTGCCGGAGCACGATTTGTCCGCCAAAGAATTCCTACTCGAGGGCAACCGCCCCTACCGCATCCGCCTCGTCGCGCGCGACGGCCGCGCCGAGTTCTGGCGTGACGGCGAACGCATCTTCACGTTCACCGATCCCGCGCCGCTCACGGCCGGATGGTTCGCGCTGCGCACCGTGCGCAGCCACCTGCGCGTGGAGGATTTCCGGATCGAGCGGCCGAAATAGGCCATCACGAGCGCAATTGCGTGCATTGGGCAATCACGCCAAGCAATCCACCGCTCTCGATCGCATGTTTCTATGACGACAAACTCTCGGATCTGGATAAAGACGTTCGAGACATTTTCCCACAGGACGGGTGTGGCATCCGCTATTCCAGCGCTTCTCGGACTGCTGGCCGGCTGCGCGACGCCACCCCCACCTCAGCCCACAGCCGGCGCGGCCTCAGTGCCTGCAACCACGGCCGCAGCCGCAGCTTCATCGGCGACTAGCTCCACGGGCGTTTCACCCATCACATCGAAGGCCGAGGAGATTGCGGCATTGTTCCTAAGCGGCCTCGCCAAGGTCGCACGCGGCGACGATGCGGGCGCTGTGGCGGACTTTGATCGGATTCTTCAGATTGACCCGGCAGCCACTCAAGTCCGATACCACCGGGCCAACAGTCGCAATCGCCTACGGCGATATGCCGAAGCCATCTCAGACTTCACCCTCGTGATTGCAGCCCGACCCGACTGGGCCGGCGCCTACGGTGGCAGGAGTTTTGCGAAAAGATGGTCCAACGATCTCAAGGGCGCGCTGGCAGACGCAAACCGTGCCTTGGAACTCGATCCGAGCTACGTCGATGGCTACATCGAACGCGCATACGCTCGAAACGAATCAGGTGACCCCGAGGGTGCGTTGCGAGACATCGAACGCGCGCTGGCCAACGGTTCGGGCCGCACGGACATCTACTCGTTGGTGTCACAGCTTAAGCGCAACTTCGGAGATCTTGAGGGCGCACTGGCGTATGCCGAGCTGGCCTTGGCCAAGGCACCCGCGGCTTCCGAATCGTTTCACGCCCGCGCGATGACGATGTTTCGGATGAAACGCTTCGCCGACGCCATCGTTGATTTCGACCGGGCGATTGCGCTTGATGCGACTGCCGCAGAATCGTTCCGATTTCGAGGCTCGGCGAAACTCAAGCTCGGCAATCTGTCCGGCTCCAAAGCCGACTTCGACAAGGCGATCGAATTGGACGCTGCTACGGCAGCTGCGTTCCTCTCCCGCTCAGAATGGCATGTTGAGATGCGGCAATACCCGGAGGCACTGGCCGACATTCAGCGGGCCCTCGACCTACGGCAGGATGTGCCGGCGGCCCTAGCCGACCGCGGCAGGGTTCGAGCCAGGTTGAAGCAGTTTCGTGAAGCGATCGCCGACTACGATGAGGCAATTCGCGCGCGGCCGCATGCAGTCACGTTTTTCAATCGCGGATCGGCCAAAGTGCAGGCCGGCGACATTGCAGACGGCATCGCCGACGTGGAGATGGCCATCACGCTGGAACCGACCAACGCCGAGTTCATTCGCTATCTTGGCGTCGCACGGGGTCTCAGCTCGGACTTCGTCGGCGCGATACAGGCCTTCAATGAGGCTATCGCACTCAATCCTATGGATCCGAAGGCCCATTTCTACCGAGGCGAATCCCGCTACAGGATTGGGGAACTTGACGCGGCGATCACCGACCTATCGCACGCGATCGACCTTGGCACGGACGAGAAGGGCACGGTTTTGGCGATGCGCGGCTATGCCCTATACGCAAAAGACCACTTGCTCGCGGCCATGACCGATTTGACCGAAGTAATCCGACTCGGCGCAGGCACAGCCACGGTCTATGCAGCGCGTGGCCACGCATACGGGAAAATGGGCGATCAAAATTCGGCGCTGGCCGACTACACTCGGGCACTGGAGCTAGAGCCCGGCCACGCAGATGCGCACTATGGCCGGGCCGTGATTAGCTTTCAACGAACGGATTTTTCAACAAGCCGCTCCGAGGTGGAACGTGCATTGGCTGGCAACCCAAGACTCGTTGATGCACTCAACTTGCGCGGCCAGATAAGCTCGCAGGAAGGAAAGCCGGACGACGCCATCGCAGACTTTGATCGCGCCCTATCGCTCAACCCAAACCTTGCCTACGCAATCGCCGGGCGGGGCGACGCGTTGATAAAGAAGGGCAACGCTCGCGCCGCTTTGGCGGAAATGGAGCGACTCGTTTCCCTGAACCCCACGGTGGGCAGTGCCTACTTTGACCGTGCTCGGGCAAAGCAAGCATTGTCCGACTATCAGGGCGTCATTGCCGATTGCGATGCGACCTTGGCACACAATACGTCGCACTCCGGTGTCTACACGCTGCGGGGCATGGCAAAGCTCCGGCTGCGCCGGTTCGACGAGGCAATTTCGGACTTCAACAAGGCCCTTGAACTTGATCCCAACGACTCACGGGCCAAAAAATATCGGAACGAAGCGATGCAGGCACGCCAAGCCTCGAAGAAATGAGGCACTCACAGGGCGCGAGCAGAAGGCTGGTTCGCCCTGCGCACCGTGCGCAGCCACCTGCGCGTGGAGGATTTCCGGATCGAGCGGATCGGACGGTAGGGCGGTCACTCCGCTGACCGCCGTGGCGCGGAACGGAGTCCGCTCGCGTTGCTCCGGGGTGGGGCCGGCTCTCCGCAGCCGGCCTGGGTTCAAACCGAACTCGCCCACCGTGGGTGAACAACACGCTGGAACTCAGGCCGCTGCGGAGAAGCGGCCCCACCCCAAGGCCCTGCCCTACTTCAGTGCCCGCGTGAGGAACGCCCGGATTTTCGCCTTCACCTCGTCGGTCGCGAATTCCTTGCCGCCGTGACCAGCGCCGGGGAGCACGACGAGTTCGGAGGCCACGCCCGCTTCCTTGAGCTGGGCGTGTAGGCGCTGGCTCTGGTCGAGCGGGACCTGCGGGTCCTTGTCCCCGTGCAGAATCAGGAAGGGCGGATCGTCGCGCGAGACGTGGTGCAGCGCGCTCGCCTGCTTCGCCAGCGCGGGGCGATCGCGGACGATGCCGCCGAGGAGTTTCGCCCCGTTGGCCTTGGCGAGGTCCGCGTCGGTCTTGCCGGGGCCGGGCAGGTTGGGCGGCATCGTGAGCAAATCGCTCGGCCCGTAGAGATCGATCACGGCCTGCACGCGGCTGGAGGCGGTCTCGTCCGCCGGAGCCGCAGCGGTGCCGAGCACGGCGGCGATGTGCCCGCCGGCCGATCCGCCGGAGACGGCGAGGCGCGCCGGATCGAGGTGGTAGCGGGCGGCGTTGGCGCGGAGCCAGCGCACGGCGGCGCGCGCGTCGTCGAGCTGCGCGGGCCATTGGGCGGCGTAGCTCAGGCGGTAGTCCATGCTCACGACCGCGTAGCCCTCGGCGGCGAGCCAGAGGTGCGGGCAGTTTTCCTTGCTGCCCTTGTTCCAACCGCCGCCATGAATCCAGAGCACGACCGGGAGCGGCTGGGCCGGCGTTTTCTCCGGCAGATAGAGATCGAGCAGCAACGCACCCGTCGGCGGGCGGCTGAATTCCTGGTTGGCGACGCGCTTGACACCGGCGGGCAACGCGGCGCGCACATCGCCGATCGGGCGGAGGTTGGTGCCCTTCACGCCCGTGAGGCTGTCGCCCAGGTCGGCGCGGGCGGCCGCGATGCGGGTCTGAAGGCGCGCCACGATCTCGGGATGGGCGGCCGCGACGTTGTTCGTTTCGGTGGGATCTGCGCGCACGTTGTAGAGCGCGAGCTCGGTCTTCTCCACGCGGTAGCCGTGGCGACTGGCGATGCCGCGGATGCCGGAGTTCTCGATCGATTGGGGCTTCATGTTGGCCCAGTTGGAGGGTTTGCCACCCCGGCCGGGCTCGGCCGCGGTCGTGAGATACTCGTGCGGCACGTGGAGTTTCCAGTCGCCGAGGCGCACGGCGTGAAGTTCTTCGCCGGAGTAGAACCAAAATTCCTCCCGACCCTTGGCGCCCGGCTGGCCGGTGAGCAGGGGCAGCATGTCGGTGCCGTCGAGTTTCACGGCCGGCAGCGGAGCGCCGGCGAGTCGCGTGAAAGTCACGTTCAGATCCAACGTGCTCAGCGGCTCGTCGCTCACGCGGCCCGCGGGCACGCGACCGGGCCAGCGCACGAGGCAGGGCGTGCGCATCCCGCCCTCGAAGGTCGTGAGTTTGCCCTCGCGCAGCGGCGCGGCGTAGCCGGCGTGCTCGCCGTAGGAGAGGAAGGGGCCGTTGTCGCTGGAGAAGATCACGAGGGTCTTTTCATCGAGGCCGAGGCGCTTGAGTGCGGCCATGATTTCGCCCACGCCCCAGTCGAGTTCCTGCACGACGTCGCCGTAGAGCCCGCGCTGGCTCGTGCCCTTGAATTTTTCCGAGGCGAAGATCGGCACGTGCGGCATGATGTGCGGCACGTAGAGGAAAAACGGCTTGTCCTGGTTGCGCTCGATGAACGACACCGCGCCCTCCGTGAGCCGCCGCGTGAAATGCGCCTGGTCGGGATCGAGCTCGATCACGTCCTCGTTCCGATAGAGCGGGAGTGAGGGGATGCCCTTGGTCACGGGATGGAGCGGGCCGTTGTCGTTGGAATAGGGGATGCCGAGCCACTCGTCGAAACCGCGCCGCGTCGGCAGGAACGGGGGCTGGTGCCCGAGATGCCATTTGCCGAACATGCCGGTCGCGTAGCCCTGGTCCTTGAGCGATTGCGCGAGCAGTTTCTCGCGTTGGTGCAGGCCGGTGGTGCTCGTGTGGTTGAGCGCGCCGCTCATGCTCACGCGGTTGGCGTAGCTGCCGGTAAAAAACGCCGCCCGCGACGCGGTGCAAACCGCCTGCGCCACGTAGAAGCTGGTGAACTTCGTCCCCTCCGCCGCGAGCCGGTCGATATGGGGCGTCTTGATATCCTTCGCGCCATAGCACCCGAGATCGGAATAGCCGAGGTCGTCGACGAAGATGAAGACGATGTTGGGTTTTGCCGGCGCCGCGGCGAAGACGCCGGAAGCGAGGCCGACCAGCACAGCAAACGCACGGACCAGACGGAACAGGGGCGGGTTCATAGACGGCCCAGCGTAGAAACCCGCGCCACGCTGGCGAGCGAGGAGTGGGCGATGACACACCACGACCTCATCGAACCTGCCGCACGAATTGCCTTCATTGGACATCGGGCATTAGTCATTGGTCATTCCCTCCACATGTCCGGCGATCTCACCGAACTCTATCAACAGGTCATCCTCGATCACAACAAGCGCCCCCGCAATCGCGGCAAGCTGCCCACGGCCAACCGCGTGGCCCACGGCGACAATCCGTCCTGCGGCGACCAGTGCAGCGTCTACCTGCGCCTCGACGGCGACCGCATCGCAGACATCTCGTTCGACGGCTCCGGCTGCGCCATCTCGCAGGCCAGCGCCTCGCTCATGACCACGCAGGTGAAGGGCAAGACCGCCGCCGAGGTCGAGGCCCTCTACGAACAATTCCACCACATCGTGACGACCGGCGAGACCCCGGAGGAGATCAGCGACCTCGCCGCCTTTGCCGGCGTCCACACCTTTCCCGCCCGCATCAAATGCGCCACCCTCGGCTGGCATGCCACGCGCAACGCCCTCAAGGGCGATCCCACGCCCGCCACCACCGAGAAACACACGGACTGAAAACAAACCGAACGCCCAACGCTTAAGCGCTGAACGTTCCCCCTCCGCCTCCGTCTTCGATGCCTCCCTCTTGGTCCAACCTCCGCGCCGATTTCCCGATCCTGCACCAGCAGGTCCACGGCAAGCCGCTCGTCTATCTCGACAACGCCGCCACCGCGCAGAAACCCCGCGCCGTGATCGACGCCCTCGTGCGCTACTACGAGCGCGACAACAGCAACGTCCACCGTGGCCTGCACGCGCTCTCCATGCGCGCGACGGATGCCTACGAGGGCGCCCGCGCCCGTGTCGCGAAATTCATCAACGCCGCCGATCCCGCCGAGATCATCTTCACGCGCGGCACGACCGAGGGCATCAACATCGTCTCGCGCAGTGTCGCGGCCACGCTCAAGCCCGGCGACGTGATCCTCTGCACCGAAATGGAGCACCATTCCAACCTCGTGCCGTGGCAGCAGGCCGCGCGCGCCAGCGGCGCCACGCTCCGTTTTCTGCCCGTGCTCGGTGCCGATGCCGAGGGTGGCCTCGACCTCGCCGCGCTCGATACGTTGCTCACGCCGCAGGTGAAGGTCTTCGCCTTCACGCATATCTCCAACACCCTCGGCGGCATCAATCCCGTCGCCGAACTGTGCCGCCGCGCGCGGGCTGTCGGCGCGCTCAGCGTGATCGACGCCGCGCAATCGATCGGTCACGGCCCCTTCGACGTGCGCGCGATCGGCGCGGACTACGTCGCGTTTTCCGGTCACAAAATGTGCGGCCCCACCGGCATCGGCGTCCTCTACGGCCACCGCGCGCTGCTCGACACCCTCGCGCCTGATGAAACCGGCGGCGGCATGGTCGTGACCGTCGATTACGCCGGCGCGCGCTGGAAACCCGCGCCCGAGCGCTTCGAAGCCGGCACACCCAACATCGCCGATGCCATCGCGCTCGCCGCCGCGTGCGACTACCTCGACGCCCTCGGCCGCGACGAAATCGCGCGCCACGATCAGGCGCTCGCCGCGCTCGCCTACGAGAAACTCTCCGCGCTCCCCGGCATCCGCCTCATCGGCCCTGGCCGCAGCGGCGTGCGCAGCGGCCTCGTGAGCTTCGCCTTCGCCGAGGTGCATGCGCACGACGTCGTCACCTTCGCC
Source organism: Opitutaceae bacterium (assembly GCA_030693515.1). Classification (GTDB taxonomy): domain Bacteria; phylum Verrucomicrobiota; class Verrucomicrobiia; order Opitutales; family Opitutaceae; genus ER46. The sequence goes on along the minus strand of JAUYAK010000006.1, from coordinate 91,157 downwards.
GACGAGGACGGCATCGCGCTCCGCGGCGGCCACCACTGCAACCAGCCGCTGATGCGCAAGCTAGGCCTCACGAGCACCACGCGCGCGAGCTTCTACGTTTACAACACTGAGCAGGAAATCGACGTGCTCGTCGCCAGCCTGCACCGCATCCTGAAGTTCTTCGCCACGAGCTGAGGCTGCCTTCGCTTGGTTCCGACGGCAGAGCAGCCACTCCGCTTGCCGCGGGCTTGAATGGGAAAGGCGCGAAAAGGAGTCCGCGCCCTAATCTCACCGAGCCAAACAAAAACCCCGGCGCCGCGCACTGCGGCCGCCGGAGTCTGAACTATTTTGGCCGTGGTGCCGACTCCTGAGGGTAGCAGGCGCCTTCAGCGCGCGAGCTTCAACCGGCGCAGGCCGACCATGCCAATCAGCAACGCGCCAGCGAACATCAGGCCTGTCGAACCGCTGTCGGGCACACCCACGCCCTGCATGCCGATGTTGTAGGTGGCCTGCAGCGGCATGTTGGGGCCGAAGGTGCCTCCGCCCGCCCAAGTGATGGTAATTAGATTTCCCACCAGCGAGGACAAGAGCCCGGGATTGTAGGTCTGGTTGATCAGACTCAAACTCGCGCCACTGAAAGCCGAGCTGCTAAACGTCATGACCCACGAGGATGGGCTGGCCGTAGACACAAAGGTGGTGTTAATAATCAATTGCGTATCCGAAAAGTTCGCCACGAGTGGATTGGTAAACCCATCCCCAAAGCCAAACTCATTGGCGGAACCAGAGATTACCACCGTGTTGGTGCCGGGCGATGAGTTCAAATATCCCGCAGGGACAAAGCCACTTCCTGGACTAAAAAAATTGGTTGGATTGCTGCCAAACTGGAGCGTGCCAGTAACCGTCGCGCCAATCAAAGCGGCGAACGCAGAAGACGAGGCCAGGAGCGAGGCCGCGGTGAAGGCAAAAAGGCGGAGAAAATTCATAGGTAGGTTGGACTGATGTGGGAGGAATAGCGCCGGCTTCACATTGAAACCCAAAGCACACCCACCGCCCACAGCCCGTGGCGGGCCAATGGGATCGCCGCTTACTCAAGGTGATTAAGGCAAACGAATAGAAATCATATCAGCCGATTTTCGGCCTTCTCATAATTTTCTATTTTGCAAAGATTTCCGACAGTCTCACCTCCTCATCGCCCGCGCGGTGGACGCGGCGCGGCACGACCCGCGCCTTATGCCGGCCTCAACGCCCCGCATCAAAGATCCCCACGAACGCCTTCGGCACCACCGCGGCGGTGCGGCAGTTTTTCTCCACGAGGATTTTCGCCGCCCAGGCATTCACCTCGTCGCGCGCGATCAGGTCGATCAGACCGCCGTGCAGGGCGACGATCTCGTCGGCCTCCTGAGGGCGCTCCTGCGCGCGCATCAGGATGCTCAGCAGGAAGCTGTTTTCCCGGAACGCCCGTTTCAGCTGGCTGCGCAAAATCCCGCGCGCGCCGATAAACTCGCCATTCTGCACGCCGCGCGCGGCCAGCTCCGCACCCAGGGCCGCCACGACCGGCGCGATGCGCGTGCTGTCGTTCGGCGCGCAATCGATCTGGGCGCGGAACATCGCGAAATCCGCGAAACCGTCGTAGGCGCGAAACTCCGCCGAGGGCGAGTAAGCCAGCCCGAGTTTCTCGCGCAGCTCCGCGCGCACCCGGATCTCAAGGACCTTGGCGAGAATCTCAAGCGCCGCTTGGTCGCGGACGCTGATCGGTTCGGCCACCGGCCAGGTGCCGACCACGAGGCCGAGATTCTGCTCGCCCACAAATTCGATGCGCGTGAAACCGGGATCGGCGGTCACCTTCACGGGCTTGGGCGGGACGACGGCGGTCTTGGTCGCCGCGCGCGGCCGCAGCGAACCGAGGGTGCGCGCCACGGTCCGCACCGCATCCGTCTCCGCGAGATCGCCGACGATCGTGACCTCGACGTAGCCGCGCGCAAGCGGCTCCTGCATCCAGCGCCGCACGTCCACCACGCTCATGGCGATGTAGTCCAGCGGCGAACTCGAGGTGAAGCGCGCGTCGCCTTTGAAGAGATGGTCGTTGAGCGCGCGCAGGCCGTCGATGAGGCCGGTCGTGGACGACATGCGGCCGAAGGCCGCGACCATGCGCTGGTCGCGGTGCGCGTAGCTGTTGAACTGCGGCGCGTGGAGAAAATCCGCCACGATCGCGAGGAAGGGCTCGAGCTGCTCCGCCGCCATCGCGCCGCGGAAGGCAAACGCGTCGCGGTCCATCACGTCGAAGCCGAACTCCATGAAGCGCTCCTCGGCCAGCGCGTCCATCACCTCGGGGCGGAAGCGCGCGGCGCCGCTCGCGAGCAGGGTGGCGAGGCCAAATTCCTTCAGCGCGGGCTTGTTGCCCGGCATGTCCACGAGGCCGGAGCCCACGCGCACGATCGCGCGCAGCAGGCCGGGCTCCTGCCGGTTGGCGACGAAGTTCAGGCGCACGTTGTTGCCGAAACGCAGCAGCCGGGCGCCGAGCTCGGGCAGCTCCCGGCGCTCGACGACCTCCGTCGGCGTGGCGAACTTGGGCAACGTGAACGGCGTGTCCTTGCGCGTGTGCGGCATCACGTGCGCGAGGCCCGTGCGGCGCGCCTTCTGCACCTCCTGCAGCACCTTTTCCCCCGTGAGCTCGAGATCGATGCCGCCCGAAACATGAAACGCCATCGCCTCCGGCGGCCAGAGGGCGCGGAAGACCTTCTGCCCCTCGGCCGGCGTGAAGCGCTCAAGCCACGCCTGGGTGTTTTGCAACTGCCGGGCGAAGCCTTCGAAGACCGTGTGTGTCGTCACCGCATCCGTGAGGGCTTCGCAGAGCACGCCCGGATCGAGCGTCGGCAACTGATCGATCATATGGCCCGTCATCTTGAGCTGGCGGAGACGCACCGACTCGAAGTCCGCGGGATCCAGGCCGCGCTCCAGCGTCAGGCGCACGAGCTGGTCGAGCGAGAGCACGCCTTCGCGCCACGCCGGCGCCGGCACGATGAGCTGGGCCAGGGAAAGACCGTGGCCAAGCAGCAGATCGAAGCCCGCATCGGGCGCCATGCCGCCGCCATCCGCGCGCACGCGGCGGGCGAAGACCTCCATGACCAGCTGGCGGCGCTCGCTCTCAATCTGCGCCTCGCGCGGAGCGGTCTTGGGCGGCAACGGCGCCGCGAGGGACGCCACCTCGATCGCGGCCGAACCCATGCCGTTGACGCGAAACACGCCGGCGCGCAGCGCCCGGGCGTCGAGCCGGCCTTCGTCGCGCAGCGGCGGCGGCTCGGCCGGCCGCTGCATCCCGCCAAAGATCTCGCGCACGGTCGCGGCCAGCGCCGGCGCGTCGATGTCGCCGGTGGCGACGAGCACCATGAGGTCGGGCCGGTAGTTGCGGCGGTAGAAACCAAGGATCTGCTCGCGCGTGAACTTCGCGATTTGCGCTTCGTCGCCACCGGGCTCGCGCTCGGGAAACTTCAGGCCGCGGAACACGAGCGGCAGCGAAGCCGACTGGCGCTTGCCCGCGATGGTGTCGCGGTTGCGCAACTCGGCGCGCACCACCCGCCGCTCCTGTTCGATGACGGCGGGAGAGAAGGTCACACCATCGCCAAAATCGCGGAAGAGCCGCAGCCCCTCGTGCAGGAGCGCGGGGTCGTTTTCGCGGAAGTCGAGGCGGTAGGCGGTGTAGTCAAAGGTCGTGACGGCGTTGATGTCGCTGCCGTATTCGATGCCGAGCCGCTGAAAGAGCGCGGTCATGTCCTCGGCCTTAAAGTTCTTCGATCCGCCGAAGACAAGATGCTCGACGTAGTGCGCGATGCCGAGCTCATCGGGCCGTTCGTCGAGCGAGCCGGCGAGCACGATGAACTGCATCGCCACGCGACCTGGCACGCCACGGTGGGGGAGCAGCACGTAGCGCAGGCCGTTGTCGAGGCGGCCCCAGGTCGCCTGCGGGTCGGGCGTGAGGGCGGAGCTTTCGTGCGCCCAACGGCCGGCCCGCGGTCCCGGCGACGTCGTCGCCGCCGGCGCCAGCCCGGCCACGGTGAGAAGAAGCAGGGCGGTCGAAAGGAGACGGCGGCGCATCGCGAGGGCGCCACCGTGCGCAAACTCGCGCGGAGTTCAACCCTGCGCTGCGCCCGCCGATTGACTCGCCGCGTCGTCGCCGGAGACTGGGCACACCCCACTCCCCGTGCCGCATCGCGCCAAACTCATCTCGCAGCAACGGATCGCCGCCGACCTCGGGTTTTCCCAGTCGCTGGTCTCCAAGGTGCTGAACGGTTCCCACGCCGGCATCCCCGACGCCACGGTCCGCGCCGTGTGGCGCCACGCGCGGGAACAGGGCTACCGGCCGCGTGGCATCGACCTCGATTTGTTCGTCGCCGACGCGGTCGCGACCCGGATGGTCGGATACATCCTGCGCTCGCCGCTGCGGCTCACCTCCGAGAGCCACATCTTCCAGCATGCGCACGAGGGTCTGCACCGCCATCTGGCGCGCAACAACGTGCGCACCGTGTTCATCGGCACGGAGAGTGACATTGATCCCATGGAACTCGCCGCGGTGATGCGGCGCCAGAAATTGATGCTCGGGCTGGTGCTGATGGGCGAGGTGCAGCGCGAGTTCATGCAAAGTGTGGCCGGATGCGGGAAGCCCATGGTGGTGATCTCTGGGCGGCATCCCGGCCTCGCCCATTCCATGCTGTCAGACTTTGCCCAATCGGGAGAACTGCTCGTGGAGCATCTGCACCGGCTTGGCCATCGCCGCTTCGCGTGGATCGGCAGCGGTCACAGCGCCGGCAGCTTGGCGCGCCATCGGGACGCGTTGGTGCAAGCCCTGGACCGGCGCGGCCTCGTCCTCGAGCCACGCTATGAAGCGGTGGGGCCCGAGGCCGACCGCCACCATGGCCACGAAGCCGCGGCGGACCTGCTGGACCGCAACCGCCGGCGCCCGCCCACCGCCCTCATCTGCTTCAACGCCATGATGGCGCGCGCCGCCATGAACCTAATCTTCCAGCGCGGGCTGCATGTGCCGCGTGACCTGAGCGTCGCGGCGTTCGACATGACCGGAGTCTGCACCGAGGAGCGGCCCCACATCACGAGTGCCGCGGCGGCGCCGGAGATGTTCGGCCTCCGTGCCGCCGAGCTGATTCTCGCGCAAGGCCATCCCCCCGAGGGGGGCGGGTTGCGCGAGATCGTGCTGCCGTCCGAACTGGTGCGGCGCGACACCAGCGGCCCCGCGCCCCACCCCACCCCGCGCCGTCGTTCATGATTATGACCGTAATCTCGTTGCCGCTCTGGCGCATGGCGCGCTGATGGAGCGGTGCCGAATGCCGGGAGGACCCCACGTCCCGGCCACCTGCCAACACCACCGCCATGAAACTACCTCCCCATCCGTTGTTCCGCATTGCCCGAAAAACCTTAGTCGTCGCGACCGGTCTGCTCCTCGCGGCCACCGCACCCGCCGCCAACCCCACCGGCTCAAGTGCGCCCGTCGCTCTCGAGGCCTTCACGGTGACAGGCTCCAACATCCGCCGTGTTGACGCTGAGACGGCCCTGCCCGTCACCATTTTCGAACCCGAGGATTTCGCCGCCCGTGGCGTCACCACGCCAGCCGACTTGTTTGAAACGGTGACCATGGCCAACCCTCCCATTCTCAATGAGACCAACAGCGCCGGCCAGAGCGCCCGTGGCGACAATGTGGGCATCGACCTCCGCGGCCTCGGCTCGGGCAGCACACTGACGCTGGTCAATGGCCGCCGCATGCCGGCCCACCCGATCTCGGCTTCGGAGAATGGCACGCCCTCGTTCACCCCCAATGGCAACTCGCTGCCTGGTGCTTTCGCCAGTCGTGTCGAACTGCTCCGGGACGGCGCCTCCGCCATCTATGGCTCCGAGGCCGCCGCCGGCGTGGTCAATTATCTCGTCACGCCGGGCTTCGACGGCCTGCGGACCAGCTTCCGCGGCTCCGCGACCCTGCGTGGCGGCGGCGGCGAGTATCAAAATACGTTCACCTGGGGCAGCGCCAAACTCAACGGCGGCAAGACCCGCATCTCGGTCGGCTTGCATTACATCAATCGCGAGGGTCTGGCGGCCCGGGACCGCTGGTTCTCCTCAAACGACGACATCCGCCGCATCCGCAAGCTGCCCGCCCCTTGGAACGGCCTGCCCTTCACGTCGACCGACATCGTCACCGGCGCCACCACCACGCTGCGCAGCACCCAATTCAACAACTCCAGCACGACCGTTTCGAGCATGGGAAATTTTGCCCGCGGCACCTTGGACAGCAGCGGCAACTTCACCGGCGCCCGCCCCGCCTCCAACCTCGGCATTAGCACGTCAACTACGCCTGGCCTGGGTGCCAGCCTTTCGACCGCGGGCCTCTTTTTCGTGGTGCCCCTCGCCACCGGCGAAACCGGCTTCCGGCAAACGACCCCCTCCCGGGCGGTGGACAGCGTCGAGAACGACTATTACCAAAACAACAACCAGTTCACGATGCTCATCCCCAAGAGCCATCGGTTCAACGTGGGAATCGTCGGCGACCACAGGATCAATGCGCGCCTGACCGCCTATGGCGAGGCGCTGTTCTACTACGCCAAGTCCGATTCCCAACGCGCCCCCATCGGGATGAACTCCGCCAACGACAACGGACTCTACGCGGGCATCGATAATCCCTACAATCCCTTTGGCTCCCGGTTCTATGCCGTGGGCGGGGCGCCCAACGCCGATGGCACTCCGCGCTTCAATGCCGCCCCCGGGGGCGTCCGCATCGTCGATATGACCCCGGTCCGGGACTTTCGGCCGCGCGTCATCAAGGTGGAAAGCACCTCCTACCGCGGGGTCGCGGGCCTGCGTGGCAAGATGGACTTGTTGGGCCGCAGCTGGAACTGGGACACCGGCCTCCTCTGGGGCGCCGCCCACACCCAGGACGCCGAGTATAACAACATCCGCGAATCCAAGCTCCGGGAGGCCCTGCTCAGCAGCGATCCCGCGAAGGCCTTCAATCCCTTTGGCTACACCTTCAAGCGTGACGCCACCCTCAACCAGATGGTGCTCGACCGCCCCTTTACCAATAACCGCACCGTGGTCGATGGCATGACCGACAACTACAAACGCGCAGGCTGGACCCAAGTCGGCGTGCTCGACCTCAAAGTGGACGGCAGGCTCTGGGAACTCTGGGGCAACGACCTCTTCGTCGCCGGCGGCGTCGAAGTCCGGCACGAGGGCTATAAGTTCGTGACCCCGCCCTACGCTGGACCGAATCCGGACAACGATCCCAACCCGTTTCTGACCAAAGGGGACAACGACTTCGTCGGCCTGAGTCCCAACGATAATCAGAAATCGAACCGCAAGGTCTACTCCGTCTTCGCCGAGGTCTACTGGCCGATCGTCACGCCCCGGAATGACCTTCGCTTCGCGCGCTCGCTCGATCTCACGCTGGCCGTGCGCGGCGAGCGCTTTCCGACCTTCGGCGACGCCGTCAAACCCAAGGCCAGCCTCGGCTATTCGCCCGTGAAGTGGCTGAAATTCCGGGCTTCGGCCAACGAGTCCTTCAAGGCTCCTAATCTGGTCCAGACCAATCTCCCGCGCCGCCAAGTGATCGCCAGCGGCATCACCGACGTTTACCGCTCGACCGTCACCGGCCTGGGGCTGGATGGCTCAACCGGTCGCACGGTGTTTCGCTCGGGCAACGAAAAGCTCACCCCCGAAGAAGCCATCAACTACACGGCGGGCGTCGTCGTCGATGTGCCGTTCGTCAAGGGCCTGTCGTTCACGGTCGATGCCTATAAGATCAATCAAAACAACACGATTTCCATCACGAGCGGCAATTCCCAGCTTCGCCTCGACCGCGATATCCTGATCGCGGAGACGCAGCGACAACTCGCGGCCGGCACGCCCATCGGCAGCATCAACCTCGGCAGCGGCACGTCCGCCTACAAGGGCATCTCCGCCGTCCGGCGCAATGCCGTGACCCCCGACGACATCGCTTTTTTCAACACCTATAACGCCAACCGTTCCCCGGCCGATCAGCGCGCCGTCGTCGGCAGCGTCATCAACCTCGACCAGGACTATACCAACACCCGGGGCCGCGACCTCGACGGCCTCGATTTGGGGATCACCTACAAACTGCCGCGCTCACAAACCTTCGGCGACTTTTCCTTCACTGGGGAGGCCACCTATCGCCACAAGGAAGACATCGACATCAGCGTGGACCTGCCCGTGTTCAGCGATATCGGCCAAAACGGCACGCCCAACTGGCGCTTCAATACCACGCTGCGCTGGCGCAAAGGCAACTGGTCGGCCAACTGGTATACCTTCTACTGGGGCAAATTCCGGGACACGAGCGCCACGGTCACCGAATCGCAATACATCGCCCTCGGCCAACCCAGCTACATCACGCGCTACACCAGCCTCGCGGGCGTCACCAGCTTCCAACTCGTGGTCGACCCCACGATCCTGCACAACTTCAGCGTGAGCTACCGCTTCGACCGGGCCCACCGCATCAGGCAGCTGCGCAACACCACGGTGCAGGCGAGCATCAACAACGTCTTCGACAAACCCCCGGCTTGGGCCGATGAAAATTCGGGCTTCCAAACCGGCACGGCGAATCCTCGCGGCCAGCAATTCGTATTGCAGATTACGAAGGTCTGGTGATTTCCCCCGCGGGCGGATGCAAATCTTCCCATGCGCATTCTGCACCTGTTCCTTCTGGCCGGCGCCGCCTTCGGCCCGGCCCTTGCGGCCGCCGATTTTGATCTGATTATCGGCGGCGGTCTCGTTTACGACGGCACCGGCGCCGCGCCACGCCGCGCCGATGTGGCGGTCAAAGGCGGCACCATCACCCGCATCGGGAGCCTCGCCGGTGCGACCGCGATCCGCCGGATCGACGCCACGGGCCTCGCCGTCGCGCCCGGCTTCATTGATGTCCACGCGCACCTGGAGGCGATTCGCGAGCTGCCCGCGGCCGAGAGCGCGCTGCGCCAGGGCGTCACGCTCGCCCTCGGCGGACCCGACGGCGGCGGACCGTGGCCGTTTGGCTCCTACCTGGCGACCGTTGAAAAACTTCCCCTCGGCCTCAACGTCGCCTACCTCGCCGGTCACAACTCAATCCGACGCGCAGTGATGAAACTCGTGGACCGTGCGCCCACCGCCGCGGAACTCGCCCAGATGGAGCACATGGTCGAGCAAAGCATGCGCGACGGCGCGTTCGGGATTTCCACCGGCCTCAAATACCTCCCGGGCACTTTCGCGAAAATCGACGAGATCATCGCGCTCTCCCGCATCGCCGCCCGCCACGGCGGCATCTACACCTCACACTTGCGCGAAGAGGGCCTCGGCCTGCTGCCCGCCGTCGAGGAGGCCATCGAGATCGGCCGGCAGGCGCACCTGCCCGTCGTGCTCACGCATCACAAGGTCATTGGCCAGCCCTCCTGGGGCGCGAGTGTGAAAACCCTCGCGTTAGTCGACGCCGCCCGCGCGCGCGGGCAGGACGTAATGATCGACCAGTATCCTTACACCGCGAGCTACACCGGCATCTCGGTGCTGATTCCTTCGTGGGCTCTCGCCGGCGGCAGCGCCGAGTTCAAGGCCCGCGCCGCCGATCCCACCACCAGCGCCCGCCTCAAGGCCGAAATCAAGGAGGCGATCCTCACCGACCGCGGGGCCGGTGACATCAGCCGCATCCAGTTCTCGCGCGTCACCTGGCAGCCCGCCCTCGAAGGCCGCACCCTGCGCGACTGGTGCGTCGAGCGCGGCCTCGCGCCCACACCGGACCACGGCGCCGACCTCGTGATCGAGGCCGAACTCGCGGGCGGAGCCGGGTGCATCTTCCACGCGATCGACGACGCCGATGTCGAGCGCATCATGCGCCATCCGCAGACCATGATCGCCTCGGACGGCCGGCTCTCGCGCCCGGGCGACGCGATGCCGCACCCGCGCGCCTATGGCACGTTTCCGCGTGTGCTCGGCCATTACGTCCGGGAGAAAAAGGTGCTCACGCTCGAAACCGCGATCCACAAGATGACGCAGCTCCCGGCTCTCCGCCTCGGCCTCAAGGATCGCGGCGTAATCGCCGCCGGGGCCAACGCAGATCTGGTGATCTTCGATCCCGCAACGGTGCGCGACCGCTCCACGTTCACCGCTCCGCATCAATATCCCGAAGGCATCCCGTTCGTCATCGTCAACGGCACCGTCGTGATCGACGGCGGCAACCTCACCTCTGCCCGCGTGGGCCGCGTGCTGCGCCACACGTCGACTGCGGCGAAGTAGTTCCTCAAGCGCACCCACCCCATGCCTCGCCTGCTCGCCGGTCTCGTCTTTTGCGTTGTTCTCACCGTCTCCGCGTTCGCCGCGTTTCCCGGCAAATCGTGGGACATCGCCGCGCGCACCGAGGACCACGGCTTCTCCGCCGCGCAGCTCGCGCTCGCCCGCGACTACGCCGGCACGATCAAGACCGCCGCCGTCATGGTCGTGCACGACGGCATCGTCGTCACCCAATTGGGCGAGGTGGACCGCAAGTTCAACACCCACTCCCTCCGCAAAAGTTTCCTCGCCACCCTCTACGGCCGCCCCGTCCGCGCCGGCACGATCAACCTTGATGCGACGCTCGCCGACCTCCGCCTCGACGACACCCCGCCGCTCACCGCCGACGAGAAGAAGGCCACCGTGCGCGACTGCCTCAAGGCCCGCTCCGGCATCTACCACGACGCGCTCTACGAAAGCGCCGGCATGAAGAAACTGAAGCCCGCCCGGCACACCGAGCGCGCCGGCACGCACTGGTATTACAACAACTACGATTTCAACATCGCCGGCACGATCTACGAACAGCTCACCGGTCGCGGCATCTTTGACGCCATTCACGCCGAGATCGCTCAGCCGATCGGGATGGAGGATTACTCGCCCGCCGACGGCAAATACGTCACCGGCCCCGAATCGATCCATCGCGCCTATCCGTTCCGCGTCACGGCGCGCGACCTCGCGCGCTTTGGCCTGCTCATGCTCCGGCGCGGAGAATGGGCCGGCTCACGCCTCGTCGCCGCCGACTGGGTGGATGAAACCGTCCGCTACCATTCGGACGCCACGCTCTACTCGACCGATGGCTACGGCTACATGTGGTGGGTCGCGCGGGACCATAACAAATTCCCCCACCTCCCCGGTGTGAAGCTCCCCGAAGGCAGCTACTCGGCGCGGGGCGCGGGCGGCCACTACGTCCTCGTCATCCCGGCCTACAACCTGGTGATCGTGCACCGCGTCAACACCGACCGCCCGGGCAACACTGTCAGCGCCGCGGAATTCGGCCGGCTCACGCACTTAATCCTCGCGGCCCGGAAGTAGGCGGCTCCATTCACCGCGCCGGTCCCTCGCTTCGTCGCTTCCGGCTGGCCTCGCGGCGCGATTATGACAGGTTCCGCGCCCTATGAAACTGCGCCGCCTCCTCTTCCCCATCGCCGCGTTGCTCGTGTTCGTCGCCGCCCCTGTGCGCGCCGACGAAGGCATGTGGCTCTACTCCGCTCCACCGCGCGATCAGATCAAAAAGAAATACGGCTTCGAGCTTACCGATGCCTGGCTTGAGCGCCTCATGAAGTCCTCCGTCCGCTTCAACAGCGGCGGCTCCGCCTCCTTCGCCTCGGCCGACGGCCTCGTCGTGACCAACCACCACGTCGCCTCCGACGCCATCCAGAAGCTCAGCAGCGAGACGCACAACTATCTCCGCGACGGCTTCCACGCCAAGACCCGCGCCGAGGAAATGAAGTGCGTCGATCTTGAACTCAACGTCCTCCAGTCGATCGAGGACGTTACGGCGCGCATCAACGCCGCCATCCCCGCCACCGCCAGCGGCGGCGACGCCGCCCAGGCCCGCCGCAAGATCATGGCCGAGATCGAGAAGGAGTCCCTCGATAAAACCGGCCTCCGCAGCGACGTCGTCACGCTCTACCAAGGCGGCGCCTACCACCTCTACCGTTTCAAGAAATACACCGACGTGCGCCTCGTCTGGGCGCCCGAGCAGCAGGCCGCGTTCTTCGGCGGCGACCCGGACAATTTCGAGTATCCGCGATTCAACCTCGATGTGAGCTTCTTCCGCGTCTATGAGAACGACCAACCGGTGCGGCCCGCGCACTTCCTCCCGTGGTCCGCGCGGGGCGCGCAGGACGGCGAACTCTCCTTTGTCTCCGGCCATCCCGGCAACACCAGCCGCCTCCTCACCGTCGCCGAGCTGGAATACGCCCGCGACAACCAGCTCCCCTACACCGATGCCCTGCTCAAGCGCCGCGAGGTGCTCCTCACCGCCTGGGGCGCGCGCAGCGCCGAGAACGCCCGCCGCGCCAAGGACGACCTCTTCGGCATCCAGAACTCCCGCAAAGTCCGCGACGGCCAGCTCGCCGCGCTGCAAGACCCCGGGTTCTTCGGCGCCAAGGTCGCCGCGGAAAACGCCTTCCGCCAGCAGCTCCGCGACCGCGCCGGCGGCACCGAGGCGCTCACCGCCTTCGATCGCATCGCCCAGGCCCAGCAGGCCATCGCCGCCATCGCGACGCGCACGCGCCTGCTCGAAAATGCCAGCGCCTTCTACGCCGATTCCTTCGGCTACGCCCGCGCGCTCCTCCGCGCCGGCGACGAGCGCGCCAAACCCAATGGTGAGCGCCTGCGCGAGTTTTCAGACGCGCGCCGCGAGTCCTTCGAACAGCAGCTCTTTTCCGAAAAACCCATCTATGCCGACCTCGAGATCGTGAAGCTCGGCGACTCGCTCTCGTTTTTCGTCGCCACCCTGGGCGCGACCGATCCGCTCGTGCAGGCTGTGCTGGCCGGCAAGTCCCCGCGCGCCCGCGCCGCCGAGCTCATCAACGGCACGCAGGTCCGCGATGTCACATTTCGAAAAAAACTCTACACCGGCGGCGCAGGCGCCGTCACCGCCGCGAAGGATCCGCTCATTGAGGTCGCCCGCTTGATCGACGGCGAAGCGCGCGCCCTGCGCAAAACCCTCGAGGCCCAGGGCGAAATCAAGCAGCAGGCTCAAGCCGTGATCGGCAAAGCCCGCTTCGCCGTCGAAGGCACCGGCAACTACCCCGACGCCACGTTCACCCTCCGCCTCAGCTACGGCCCCGTGCTCGGCTACGAGGAGAATGGAAAAAAAATCCCGGCGCTGACGACCCTCGCTGGGCTCTACGAACGCAACACCGCGCAAGGCAACAAGGAGCCCTTTGACCTGCCCCAGCGCTGGCTCGACAAGAAGGCGGCGCTCGACCTCTCGGTGCCGTTCAACTTCGTGCACACGCCCGACATCATCGGCGGCAACAGCGGCAGCCCCGTGGTGAACAAGGCTGGCGAATTCATCGGCATCATCTTCGACGGCAACATCCAGTCGCTCTCCGCCGACTACGGCTACGAGGACCGCCAGGCGCGCGCGGTGAGCGTGCATAGCGCAGGCATCCTCGAGGCCTTGAAGAAAATCTACGGCGCCGACGACCTCGTCGCCGAGCTACTGCGGACCCGCCGCTAAGGCTCGCCGGCAGGCTCGTTCCAATTCGTGAATCGGCCTGCCTCCGCCGCGGAGATTTCCACCGCCTGCATAAGCCCGGCTGCCACGGCCGCAGTGAGCAGGCGCTGCAAAGAACCCTCGCCGCGAGACAGCGCCGCCCGCGCGAGCGGCGCGATCTCGCGCGGATAGATCGCCGCAAGCGGCTCGAAAAATTCTCCGCGCCGCCCGACCGCGCCGCGCCCCGGAGCGCAGCGCGCCGCCAGCGTGGCGAACCACACCGCGTCCATCCGCGGCAAATCGATCGCGAGCACGGCGAGGTGCGGTGACTTCGCCGCCGCGAGCGCGGCCACAATCCCGGCCAGCGGGCCTGCATCGGGCACCGGATCGGACACGACGGCCGCAAACTCGCGCGCCGCCTCCACCACCCAAGTCTGATCCGGACGCGCGGAAAGCAGGATTTCCCCCGCACCGCTCGCGGCGAGAACGGCCCGTTGCCGGCGCCAGAGCGGTGCACCCTCGATCTCGATCAGCGCCTTGTCCCGCCCCATGCGCACGGAGCGCCCGGCGGCGAGGAGGACGGCGCTGGTCGGCGTCAGAAGCATCGCAGCCAGCGTGCAAGCACACTTACCGTTGGACAAGACTGCACGCGCCTCGCAGCCTGCGCGCTCCCCCCAAAAAATTATGGCCGAGACCAACCGTTCCCTCGCCAACCGCATTTTGCTCGGACTCGTGGTCGGCGTCATCGCCGGCGTCCTCACGCTGCTCCTCGCCAAGGTCGTGCCCGAGCTGCTGCCTAAGGCCCGCTGGCTGGCGACGAACGTCCTCGATCCCTTCGGTCAGATTTTCCTGCGCGGCCTGTTCTTCGTCGTGATTCCGCTCGTGTTTGCCTCGCTCGCGGGCGGCGTGCTCCAGCTGGGCCGGCTCGACAAGCTCGGGCCGCTGGCGGGCCGCACGTTCGCACTCTTCTTCCTCAACATGGCCATCGGCGTAGGGCTGGGGCTCATCATGATGAACGTGCTGCAGCCCGGCGGACAACTCGCGCCGGAGGCCAAGGACATCCTCATGAAGGAATATGGCGGCACCGCGCAGAAGCACATCGCGACGAACGCGGCCGCGCCGGAGATGAACTTCGCCACCGTCGTCGAGATGTTCATGCCGAAGAATCTCTTCGGCGCCGTCGTCGGCCAGACCAAGACCTCCATTGGCGATGTGCTGCCGCTGATCCTGTTTGCCATCCTTGTCGGCGCGGTTGGCACCCAGCTGGCCGAGGAGCGACGGCGCAAACTCCAGGATTCGCTCGAGCTGGTGAGCGCGCTGATGACCGGCATCGTGAACTTCGCGCTCCAGCTCGCGCCCTACGCGGTGCCCGCGATGATCTACGGCGTGATCGTGAAGGTGGGCGTAGACATCCTGCTCGCCCTCGGCGTCTTCGTGCTCGGGTGCGTGGCCGTGATGCTGCTGCACCTGTTCGGCACCATGTCGCTCTGGATCAAGTATTGGGCGAAACGCAGCCCGGCGCAGGCGTGGCGCGACATGCGGCCCGTGCTCATCACGGCGTTTTCCACCAGCTCCAGCAACGCCACCCTCCCCACCGCGCTGGCGTGCGCCAAGGACACCATGAAACTGCGCCCCAGCGTCGCGGGTTTTGTGCTCCCGCTGGGCGCGACGATCAACATGAGCGGCACCGCCCTCTACGAGGGCTGCGTGGTGCTGTTCGTCGCGCAGGTCTTCGGGGTCGATCTCTCCATGGGCCAGCAACTGACCCTGCTCCTGCTCTCGGTCATGAGCGCCGTGGCGGTCGCCGGTATTCCAGGCGGTTCGCTGCCCCTTATCGCAGGGCTGCTCACGACGTTCGGCATCCCTGCCGAAGGCATCGGCATCGTGATCGGGGCCGACCGCATCCTCGACATGACGCGCACGATGGTGAACGTCGGAGCCGATATGGTGACCACCCTCATCGTCGATCGGCAGGAGGATCAGGCCGAAGCCAAGGCCGCCTCCGCCGCTGCACCCTGACGACACCAGGAAAGAAACACGCCGGACCCGCAGGTCCGGCGTGTTTCAAAACTCCCGCCCAGTGCGGGCGGGCGGACGCCTCAGTTGGCGTTTTTCTTCTTCCGCTTCTTCTTCTCGGCCGGCTCGTCGCCGCCGCCGAATTCATCCTTGGCCAGCTTGCCGTCCTTGTTCTTGTCGAGCGTAGCGAAGCGCGTCTTGGCCGCCTCCTCGCCAAGCTTGTCCTTCTGCGTGGCGAGAAACTCCTCGACCGTGATGACGCCGTCGCCGTTCTTGTCGACGCTGGCAAAGGTCTCGGTCGGCGTGGCGGTTTTCTTCTTGTCGGCCTTGGCCGCAAAGGCGGAGGCAGGCAGGGCAATCGCCGTGACGAGCGCGGCGAGGAGGATGCGATGGGTGGGTTTCATGGGATTCTTCGATTTCTGGGATGACTTTGCCTCAGAGGTTTCGAGGCGGGGCGATGACGGCTTGGGCTGGCCTTGGTTTCACGTCGACGGCCCTCCCGGCGGACGGCCGGAAAATCCGCCCACCCTGCGCAAAGTTTGCGCACCCACCCCGGAAACCCGCCCGTTTCGCCATTCCCGTAACCCTTGAGGCAGCCACGCGTCGAATCACCGGCACCCCCATCAGCCATGAAAAACTCCGCCTGTTCGCCCTTCGCTAGTCCCGGCCGCGCCCTGCGCCTCGCCGGTTTCGCCACCCTGCTCGGACTCGGTGCCGCGCAAGCTCTTGCCCAAGCCCCCAACCCCAATGATCCCAACGCTGGCCGCCGCCGTGGCGGTGGCGCGCCCGGTGGTCAGGACGGCGGCGGCCGTGGTAATTTTTCCCCTGAGGACATGCAGGCCCGCATGCTGACCGCCCTGCGCGAGCGCCTCGGCGTCACCGACGACGAGGAATGGAACCTTATTTCCAAGCGCCTCAATGCGGTCACGGAGCTTCGCCGCAGCACCGCGGGTGGCGGTGGCCCGGGCGGCGCCCTATTTGCCGGCGGCGGTCGCGGCGGTCCTCCGGGTGGCGGCGACACGGGTGGCCGTGGCGGCCGCGGCCCCGGTGGCCGGGGCGGCAGTAGCAATGCCGAGGTCGCCGCGCTCCAGGCCGCGATCACCGACAATCTCCCCGAGGCTGAAATCAAGTCGCGCTTGGAACGCGTCCGCGAGGCGCGCCGGGACAACGAGACCAAGCTCCTCAAGGCCCAGGAAGATCTCCGCGCCCTGCTCTCGGTGAAGCAGGAAGCGACCGCCGTCCTCTTCGGGCTGCTGCCCTGATTCCCACCTCTTCCTCGTGTCAACCGCCACCGCTAACTCCAGCGGCGCTCACGGCGTCATCCCTGAATTGCTCGCCCGCATGATTGCGGCGCGGCAGCTCACCGAGACCGACGCCCGCGCCTTCCTCCAGCAAAACGCCGAATCCGACGCGCCGACCGAGGAGCGCGTGCTGCGTTGGCTGGCGCGCGAGTATGGCGTGGGCTTTGCCGCGCTTGATGAACTCGAGCCCGACAAGCAGGTCCTCGCGCTCTTCCCGGCTCGTCTGCTCTTGCGCGACGAGCTGCTCCCGCTCCGCCGCGTCGACAACGAGATCGAAATCGCCACGAGCCGGCTCTTCGCCACCCAGGGCATCGATGGCCTGAAGGCTCTCACCGGTTTGCGCCTCCGCCCCGTCCTCGCGACGAGCGAGGTCATCAACCGCGAGATGAAGAAGCGGCTCGGCGTCGGCGCCGACACCATCGACACACTGGACGACGAGGCCGGCCTGCAGGTCGTCGACGAAAACGGCAGCACCGACAACAACCTCGACGAAGCCGCCGAGGACGCGTCGATCATCCGCTTCGTCAACCAGGTCCTGAAGGACGCGATCGAGCTGCGCGCGTCGGACGTGCATCTCGAGCCTTTCGAAGACGAGCTGCGCATCCGCTACCGCATCGACGGCATTCTGCAAGAGGTTCCGGTGCCCGCCCAGATCAAGCGCTTCCAACCCGCCATCGTGGCCCGCGTAAAGATCCTCTCCCACCTCAACATCGCCGAGAAACGTCTCCCGCAGGACGGCCGCATCAAGGTCCGCATCGAAGACGCCGAGGTGGACATCCGCGTCTCGATCATCCCGATGCTGCACGGCGAGGCCGTCGTCATGCGCTTGCTTCGGCAGAACTCCAAGCTTCGTGGTGCCCGCGATCTTGGCATGGGCGAGCGTGAACTCGCCTGCCTGAGTCGCGTGCTGGAATTGCCGCACGGCATCGTGCTCGTCACCGGCCCGACCGGCTCCGGCAAGACCTCGACGCTCTACACTGCGCTCAACGAAATCAACGACAGCGAGCGCAAGATCATCACCATCGAGGATCCCGTCGAGTATCAGCTGAAGGGCGTGAACCAGATTCAGGTTTCGGAAAAATCCGGTCTCACCTTTGCCCGCGGGCTCCGCTCCATTTTGCGCCACGACCCCGACGTCGTGCTCATCGGCGAAATCCGCGACCAGGAAACCGCGCAGATCGCCGTGCAGGCGTCGCTCACGGGTCACTTGGTCTTTTCCACCCTGCACACCAATGACGCCGCCGGTGCGCTCACCCGCCTCGTCGACATGGGCGTCGAGCCCTACCTCGTCGCCTCCTCACTCGAAGCGGTGCTCGCCCAACGCCTCGTGCGTTTGCTCTGCCCCCACTGCAAGCAGGTGGACACCACCCCCGAGTCCCGCGAATACCGCACCAAGCTCGGCATCCGGCCCGCCGCGAAAGTTTACCGCGCCGTCGGCTGCCGCGAGTGCCGCAACACCGGCTACCATGGCCGGCGCGCGATTTTCGAGTGGATGGATTCCAGCAGCGAAATCCGCTCCCTCATCCTGAAAAACGCCTCGACGGACTCCATCCGCAATTCCGCCTGCCGCGCCGGCATGAAGACGCTCGCTGAGGACGGCCGTCGTCTCGTCGAGGAAGGCATCACCACCATTGAAGAAGTGCTGAGCGTGACCACAGTGCACGAGATGGAAACGACCGAGGTGAAACCGGCCGCGACCGCCGCCCCGGCGGCCGAAGCCGTGCTCCCGCGCTCGTTGATCTGATCGCGCCGCCATGCCGCAGTTCGCCTACAAAGCCGTCCAAACCAACGGCGTGATGACCGAAGGTTTCCTCGACGCGAGCAACCGTCAGGAAGCCATGCGTCAGGTCGAGGGCCGCGGCCTGCGCCCGATCAAGCTCGCCGAGTCCGCCGCGGTCGCCCCCGTGAAAAAATCCGGCGGCAGCGCGAGTGCGCCCGAAGAATCCGGCAAACCGGCCCTCTCGTTCGGTGGCAAAGGCAAGATCACGCCGCGCATGCTGGAGAACTTCACCCGCCTGCTCTCGAGCCTGCTCGCGGCGGGCGTGCCCTTCAGCCGCGCGCTGGTGATTTTGCACCGCGAGTCAGCCGAGCCGGTCGCGAAGGCCAAGTGGAAGGAAATCCACGATCTCGTGATCGACGGCATGTCGCTTTCGAAGGCGATGGAGCGTTCGCCGGAGACGTTCCCCCGCGTCTATGTCGCCATGGTCGAGGCGGGCGAGACCGGCGGCTTCCTCGATGTCGTGCTCGCCCAGATCGCGGATTTCCAGGCGCGCGAAAAGGAGCTGAAATCAAAGGTGATGACGGCGCTGATGTATCCCGTCATCTTGCTCATCCTCGCGGGGGGCGTGCTGATCTTCCTGCTGGTTTTCTTCATCCCGCGCTTCCAGACGATTTTCGCCGGCTTCAACGCCGAGCTGCCGCTCATCACGCAGGTGATCGTGAAGGCGAGCGAGATTGTGCGCGGCTACGGCCTGTTTCTCGGCGCCGCCGCGATTGTCGCCTTCTTCCTGCTCCGCACCTGGCTTAACTCGCCGAAGGGCCGGCGCTGGTGGGAGGGACTGATGCTCAAGATTTCCCTCATCGGACCGCTCGTGGCCCAGTTCGCGATGGCGCGTTTTTGCCGCATGCTCGGCACGCTGCTCCAGGCCGGCGTGCCGCTCATCAGCGCCCTCAACGTCGCCCGCCGCTCCATCGGCAACCAGGTGCTGATCGACGCCGTGTCCGACTCGATCGATCGCGTGAAGGAGGGCAAGCCGCTCGGCAAGAGCCTCGCGCAGAACCGCTCGCTCTTTCCCGGCGCCATCGTCGAGATGATTTCGGTGGCGGAAGAGAGCGGTAAGCTCGACGTCGAGCTGATGCGCATCGCCACCGTCACCGAGGGCGACCTCGACCGGCAGCTCAAGTCAGTCGTCGCGCTCGCCGAGCCGGTGATGCTGTTCGTCATCGCCGCCCTCATCGGCACCATCTTCATCGGCATGGTGATTCCAATCTTCTCGCTGCAGGACCACATCAAATAATTTCTCCATGAAATCCTCCCGCCTCCACCGTCCCTCGTCCCATCTCCGCTCGCGGCGCGGCTTCACGCTCGTCGAGCTGCTGCTGGTGCTCGTGATCCTCGGCATTCTCGCGGCGCTCGTGCTGCCGAAATTCACCGGCCGCACCGAGCAGGCCCGCATCACCGCGGCGGTCACCCAAATCTCCACCTTCGGCACGGCGCTCGACGCCTTCGAGGTGGACACCGGCACCTATCCGCGCGGCTCCGATGGCCTCGCGCAATTGCTGATCGCCCCCCCTGATGTCAACGGCTGGCGCGGGCCTTATCTCAAGAGCGACATCCCGCTCGATCCTTGGGGCCGCCCCTACGTTTACGAATTTCCCGGCCGCGTGAACGTGCGAGGCTACGACATCGTTTCGATGGGGCCCGACGGCCAGGCCGGCACGGCAGACGACGTGATGAATGCATCGATCACGGCAAAGTAATCCTTCCGCGCCTCGCCGCGGCTTCACGTTGATCGAGCTGATCTTCGTGCTCGCGCTACTGGCCATCGCAGCGGTGTTCGTCGTTTCGAGCATGGGGTCGTTCTTCCGCGGCCGCGCCTTGAACTTCGAGGCCCGCCGCATGCTTTCGCTCACCCACTATGCGCAAAGCCGCGCCGTGTCCGAGGGCGTGCCGTTCATCCTCTGGATCAATCCGGCGGAGTCGACCTACGGCCTCTCGGTGCAGTCCGGTTTCGGCGACACCGAGACCGACCTTCGCCCGATCAGCTACGTCGTCGAGGCCGGGCTCACGCTGGAGACGCCATCGGGCATCACCGTCCCGATCTCGGAGCAGGATGACGAAAGACTGGGCCTGCCTGACGAGAATCTCGCCTTCATCCGCTTCACGCCCGACGGGTTTTTTGACGACTCCAGCGTTTCCAAGATCACCATCCGCCTGGGCACCGAAATCGCGCTCGAACTCGTGCCCATGGCCAACCGCCTCGGCTACGAGGTGCGCCCCGCCACCCATGTCAACTGACGGCCAGCGCCAAGCGCGCACCTGCGGATTCACCCTGGCCGAAGTGCTGGCGGCGTTGTTGTTCATGGCCATTTTGATTCCGGTCACGATGCACGGCGTGGCGGTCGCCAGCCGCGCGGGCATCCTCGGCCAGCGCAAGGCCACCGCGATGCGGATCGCCGAGCGCGTGCTCAACGAGCAGATCACCTCCGGCCAGATCGCCACCGCCACGCCCTACGGCAATGTGGTCGATGGCGACACGACCTACCCCTGGACGATGGTCTCCGAACCTTGGACGGAAGACGCGATGACCGTGCTGACCGTGCGGGTGTCGTTCGACGTCCAAGGGTCGACGTTCGAGGTCGCCGCCAACACGCTTTACGACCCGACGATCACCACCACGTCGAGCGGTCTGGCCGGCTTAACCCCATGATCGCCGCCGGCCACCACGCTCGTCGCGCCCGCCGCACCTCCATCCGCCGCAGCGGTGGCGAGGGCGGATTCACGCTGCTTGAGCTGCTGCTCGCCACGGCGATCGGCGCAGTGGTGCTCTTGGTGGTCAACACGACGTTCTTCGGCGCCCTGCGCCTGCACAACACCACGCACGACAAGATCGATCAGGATCTCGTGCTCCAGCGCACGCTCGGCATCGTGCGCAAGGATCTCGCCGGCATCATGCTCCCGGCCAATCCGCAGGCGACGACCAACACCCTGTCGGGCCAGCTCATGAGCGACAGCTTCAGCACCCACTCGATGGACAGCATGGGCGAACGCGTCACCCCTGACATCACCACCTCCTCCGGCCACATCGACGGTTGGACGCCGTTCGCCGAAGTGCAGACGGTCGCCTATTATCTCACCGCCGCGGCCGACGGCAGCCCGACCAAGGACCTCGTGCGCGTGGTGACCCGTAACCTCCTGTCCGCCGCCGACCCGATCGCGGACACCTACACGCTGCTGTCCGGCGTCGACTCCGCGTCCCTGGCTTATTTCGACGGGGAATTTTGGGCCGAGACCTGGGACTCCACGGCCACCAGCACACTGCCCGCGGCCTTTAAGTTCAGCCTCGTCCTGGCTCCTCGCGGCAACGCCATTTCCTCCGCCAACCCCGGCCCGGTCGAGCTAATCGTGCCGGTTTACGTCACCACCCCGACCAGCGCCCAACTGGCCGCCGATGCCGCGCTCGCTGCGCCCGTGCTATGATTCCGCCGCGCCCAGTTTCCACCCTGCCCCCGGGGTCCCGTCGCGGCTCGGTGCTGGTCATCGTGATGTGGATCTGCCTTGGGCTGGTCACGCTCACGCTCTACTTCGGCAACTCGATGAGCTCGGAGCTGCGCGCGGCCGACAACCGCATCACCGAAGTCGCCGCCCGCCAGGCCATCGCCGGTGGCATTCGTTACGCAACCTACGTGCTCAAGCAGTTCGCGACCGGCGGCGCGGCCCCCACCATCGACGACTACAGGGCCGAGGCGCTGCCCGTCGGTGACGCCACGTTCTGGTTCATTGGCCGCAACTCCGACGACCTGCCCCAACCCCAAATCAACCAGCCCTATTTCGCACTCGTCGATGAGTCGTCGAAACTGAACCTGAACACCGCCACCTCCGCGATGCTGCAGGCGTTGCCGCTGCCGGGCATGACGGCCGAATTCGCCGACGCCATCGTGGCCTGGCGCAGCGCCACCAGCCAGAACGCCGCCAATCTGGACAACTACTACTCACAGCTCGATCCGGCGCGCCGCAACAAGGGCGCAGCCTACGAGACCGTGGATGAAGTCCGCCTGATCAGTGGCGCCATGCTCGACGTGCTCCTCGGCGAGGACACGAACCGTAACGGCGTGCTTGATGCCAACGAAGACGATGGCGATCTCTCTGCGCCCCGCGACGATCAGAACGGCCAGCTGCTCGCCGGGCTATTGGAATACCTGACTGTTTACAGCCGGGTGCCGGCGACGTCCGCCTCCGGCTCGCGGCGCATCAATGTCACCACGCTCACGACGCAGCAGGCCCGCCAGCAGATGCAGTCGCGGCTCACACAACGCGGCATCTCGACGCAACGCGCCACGCAGATGATGGCGCGCATCCCCTTCGATCCGCGCATCCCCAATAATCCGAGCACCATCACCAGCGTCGCCGATTTCATGGTCACGACCCAGATGACTGCGGAGGAGTTTGCGCTCGTGCGCACCGACCTCTCGGCTGCGAACGGTGCCGCGTCGGGCCTCGTCAACGTCAACACCGCCAGCGAGGTGGTCCTCGCCTGCCTCCCGGGCATCGGCGCCGAGCGCGCCGCGGCGCTGGTGGCCTACCGCCGCTCGAATCCGACCGCGCTCACCTCGATGGCCTGGCTTACTCAAGTCCTCACCAACGCGCAGATCCGCCAGGCGGGCCGCTACATCACGGACCAATCTTACCAATTTAGCGCCGACATCGCGGCCGTGGGGGCCGGCGGCCGCGGCTACTGCCGCGAGAAAGTTGTCTTCGACACCAGCACCGGCACACCCCGCATCGTTTATCGCCAGGACCTCACCGCGTTTGGCTGGGCGCTCGGCTCCGTGGTCCGGCGCGCCTTGAACGGAGTGATCGACATATGAGCATGAAGAGGAAAATCAAAAAGCGCGCCCAGTCCGTCCTCGGCCTGTCGCTCAGCGACGGCCAGTTGCGGGCGTTCCATGTGACGCGCGCCAAAGGCGGCCTCGAAGTCGTGAAGTCTGCGAGCGCCGCCCTGTCGCTCGACCTCATGCACCCCGAGCCCGAGCTGATCGGGCGCGAAATCAGGAACCACCTCGACGCCGCGGGCATTCGCGAGCGGCTCTGCGTGGTGCGCATCCCGCCGCGGTGGGTGATGAGCCAGCACACGCAGGTGCCGGAGCTTTCGCCCGAGGACACCGCGAGCTTCCTGCAAATCGAGGCGGAGAAGGGCTTCCCCGTCGACCCCGCGCAGCTCCAGATCGCGCGGTCGTTCCAAAAGACCGACGCGGGCACCCATGTGACGCAGCTGGCCGTGCGTCGCGAACAAGTCGATCAGCTCGTCGCCGTGTTGCGCGCGGCCCGGCTCAAGCCGGTGAGCTTCTCCCTCGGGCTGGCCGTGCTGCCGGCGGCGCACGTGGCAGACGGGGCCGGCCGCGTCATCGTCGCCGTCGACCGCGCGGGCGTGACGCTGCTCGTCGCCGCCGGGGGCGGTATCGCGGCTTTCCGGACATTCGACGTGAACATCGATTCGGAGGCCGGCGAGAGCGTCGTCCACAGCGCCGCCGTCGCCCGTGAACTCCGCATCACGCTGGAGCAGGTGCCGGCCGATCTCCGGTCGCAGCTGCGGGAACTCTACGTGACCGGCGATTCCGGCATGGCCCGGCAACTCGCCGGCAGCCTGGCCGATTGGGCCAAAGGCACGGGGCTCGCCCTCGTGCGCGGCGATCTGCCGGAAAAAAATCTCTCGGCCGAGATCGCGGAGAAGCTCGCCAGCCGGTGGCTGGAGCACGACGCCTCCGAACTGGAATTTTTGCCGCCGCATCCCGGCCGATGGGCGTTGCTCATGGCGCGCTACAATTCCAAGCGCCTCGCGACGGCCGGTTTCGTCCTGGGCGCCGCCGCCCTGGCCGTCCTCGCGGCCTTTGGCTGGCAGGAATACGAACGCTGGTCGCTCCGCTCCGAGTGGGGCGGCATGCAGGCGCAGGTCCTGAAACTCGACGGCGTGCAGCGCCAAATCGACGAATTCAAACCTTGGTATGACACCACCCACCGCAGCCTGAGCATTTTGATGCGCGTGACCGAGTGTTTCCCTGAGAACGGCAGCGTCACCGCCAAGACCTTCGAGGTGCGCGGCAGCACCACCACGCTCGTCAGCATCAGCGGCACCGCCCGGGACAACGCCTCGCTGCTGCGCGTGCAGGAGCTGCTGCGCCAAGCCAAGGAAATCCAAGGCCTCAAGATCGAGCAGATCCGGGGCAAGACGCCGATGCAGTTCACCCTCAACTTCCGCTGGAAATCCAGCGCCGGCCTATGAAACTCAACCTGCCCAACCGCCAGCGCGGACTCATCATCGGCGCCGGAGTCATGGTCGCGCTCTACGTGCTCAACAGCGTCCTGTTTGAGCCGCTCTACAACACCTTCAAGGCGCACGCCGCCGAGATCGCCAAGCTGAAGCAGGATGTGGCCCGCGGTCGCAACGCCATCGCCCGCGCCAAGCAGACGGAAAAGACCTGGGAGGACATGAAGGGCAACGCCCTGCCGCGGGATCCTTCCCAGGCCGAGCAGGATGTAATCTCCGCCGTCGACCGTTGGGGTCGCGCCAACAACATCGAGCTCAGCTCGATCCGCCCGCAGTGGAAGCGCGGGGCCAAGGACACCTATTCCCTGCTGGAATGCCGGGTCGATGCCACCGGCACCATGCCCACGCTCAGCCGTTTCATCTACGAGCTGGAGCACTCACCGCTTGCGCTGCGGGTCGACTCGGTTGAGATGACCTCGCGCGACGACTACGGTCAGAAACTCACCCTCGGCCTCATCGTCAGTGGCCTTCGCCTCTCACCCTTGGAGCGCAAACAACCATGATGCCGCGCCTCACCCTTCTCGCCGCGCTCGCGATCACCGGAGCCGTCGCCCCGGCTGCAGAACCCGCCCCCGCCCCGGCCGCGCCCGCCACCCCGGCCGCTTCGTCCGCGCCGGCCACACCAGCGCCCGCGCCGTCCCGCCGTTCCCGCTCCGAGCCCTCGACCAAGGCCCCCGCCCGCGCCGAGGCGCCCGCGACGCAGACCGGATCCTTCGAGACGTTCCGCCTCATCGCCGATCGGAATATCTTCAATTCCAACCGCACCGGCCGCCGGGAGCGCAGCAGCGAGGAACCAGCCCCGCGCCTCGATCAAATCAGCCTGGTGGGCACCATGGAATCCGACCGCGGCCTGCGCGCGTTTTTCGACGGCTCGTCGTCTGCGTTTCGCAAGGCCCTGCGCGACGGCGAATCGATCGATGCGTTCAAGGTGACCCAAGTCTCTCCCTCCGGCGTTGAGCTCGAGCGCGACGGCAAGACGCTGTCGCTGCGCGTGGGCCAGCAACTCCGCCGCCCCGAGGGCGGCGAGTGGAATCTCATCTCCGCCGATGTCGTGCGCAGCGAAGCGGCGGCCGCCGCCGCCAAAGCCAGCTCTGGCAGAATTGATCCCACCGCCCCGGTGGTCATCCCGGCAAATGCCGACGAGGTCACCCGGCGCCTGATGGAAAAACGCAACAAAGACTTGAAACAATGAATACCACCCACCTCACCCCAGCCCTCTGCCTCGGACTCGCCGCCCTGACGGTGGGCGCTTGGGCGCAGACCCCCGCGCCTGCCACCGCCGCCGCTGCCTCAACGGAGCGCGCGCCCGGCGAATTGAAGTTCAACTTCCGCGGTGCGCCCCTGGAAACGGTGCTCAATTACATGAGCGAGGCCGCCGGCTTCATCATCGTCATGGAAACGCCCGTGCGCGGCACCGTGGACATGTATAGCGCCCAGCCGGTCACCAAGGCGGAAGCCGTGCAGCTCCTCCAAATCGCCCTCAACAAAAACGGCTACACCGCCGTCGTGCAGGGCCGGACGATCGTCATCGCCTCGAAGGACGACGCCAAGAAGAAGAACCTCCCGATCCGCACGGGCAATAATCCGGACGAAATCCCGCTCACCGCGGAGATGTTCATCCAAATCATCCCGCTGCGCCGCCTCGACGCCACGACCGCCGCCCGCGATCTGGGCGCCCTGCTGCCGGGTTCCTCGGCCATCACCGCCAACACCGACAGCAACTCCCTGCTCGTCACCGACACCAACATCAACCTGAAGCAGGTGGTCACCCTCGTGAACGCCCTCGACAGCTCGAGCGACACGGTCTCGACCATGAAGATTTTCAAGCTGGTCAACGCCGATCCCTACGAGATGGCGCAGTTGCTCACGAATCTCTACGCGTCGCCGACGCAGGGCGCAGGCGGCCGCGGCGGCACCACCGGCGGGTTCCCGGGTTTCGGCGGCGGCTTGCCCCCCGGTCTCGCGGCGGCCTTTGGCGGCGGAGGCGGAACGACCGGCGGTCCTGGCGGCGGTCGAGGCGGTCGCGGTGGCACCGGCGCCACCACGTCAGTGCGCAACGTGCCTGTGGTCGCGGTGGCCGACCCCCGCACCTACTCGGTCATCGTGACCGCGGCCAAGGAAGTGATGCCGGACATCACCGAGATGGTCGCCCAACTCGATTCCAGCTCCGCGCGGAAGCAGAAGGTCTTCGTTTACACGATGGAGAACGCGAACGTGAAACAGGTGGAGACCGTCCTGAAGAACCTCTTCCAAAGCAGCACCGGGCGCACCACCACCAACAATCAGCCCGACGCGCTGACCACCCGCGCCACCCAAAACGCGCAGCAAAACACGACGCAAAATCTCCAGCTCGGCACGAACAACGCCGCGGCTGGCGCCCGCGCGAACTAACCCGAGCGCCTCACCTTCCCATCTGGAAAGAAACCTGATCTGAACATGAATTTCCGAAAACTCCGATTCCACCCGTGCGCCGCGACCATGGCGGCAGCGCTCCTCCTCGGCACCGTGCACGTGCACGCCCAGGGCACAACGGGCGCCCGCGGCGGCACCACCACCGGTGGCGGCGGCTTTACCGGCGGCGGGGGCGGCGGCGCCACCTCCGGCGCCAACCGCTCGTATCAGAACACCACGATGGTCGGCGACGCGATGATCTCGAGCGATGTCGACACCCGCCGGCTCATTGTCGTGACCGACGATGCCACCAACGAAAACATCCGGACGATCATCGCCAACCTCGACAAGCCGAAGCCCCAAGTGCTCATCAACGTGGTCTTCATGCAGGTCACGCACGACAACAGTTTCGATCTCGGGGCCGAGGCGGTTTACAAGGGCCCCATCGCGATCAAGACCAACCCCGAGGGCATCGCCACCTCGCGCTTCGGCGTCGCCCAGCAGCTGGCGGATCGCACCGTTTACGGCGCGTTTTATCAGCTCGTCGGCCGTGATGTGAACGCGACCATCCACGCCCTCTCCGGCATCGCCAAGACCGAGATTCTCTCCCGCCCCTCGATCATGACGCGCAGCAACCAGCAGGCGACCATCCTCGTCGGCCAGACGATTCCGCTGCTCGCGAGCTCGACCACCAACACCAACTCCAACGCGATCACGACCACGGTGAACTACCAGGACGTGGGCATCATCCTGAAAGTCACGCCCTTCATCACCAGCCAAGGCCTGGTCGAAATGATCGTCTCACCGGAGATCTCCTCCCTCAGTGTCACCACCATCAACAGCCAGCCCGTGATCGACAAACGCTCCGCCGACACGGTGGTGGTCACCCAGAGCGACCAGACGATCGTCATCGGCGGACTCATCTCGGCGCAGAAGAGCGATTCCGTGAACAAAATTCCGCTCCTGGGCGACATCCCTCTGCTCGGGGCCGCGTTCCGCCGCACGACCACTGGCAAGGTGAAGACCGAACTCCTCATCTTCCTCACCCCGCATGTCATCGCCACGCCCGACGAACTCGGCAAAGTGAGCGACAGCGAGAAAGCCCGGCTCGAGATGACGCCCAAGACCTTCGAGACCGCCGAGCTCAACCGGTTCATCGCGCCCCAGAAGAATTGAAGCTTGGAACAGGGGCGGTCTTGGCCCGATAACCAAGCCAGCCCCATGGGTCCGTTTGCCGCCAATCAACGCCTCGCGCTGGCCGCGCTTTTCATTGCGGCCGTGCTGGCGGTGTGCGGCTGGCAAGCGCAGGAGCACGCGCGCTTCGAGCGCGCCGCCGCCCAGGCCCTGATCAACCGCGGACGCGACATCACCTCGACCTTGGGTGTCGTCGTCCGCTCGCAGCGCCGCTTCGGCGGCATCGTTTCCAAAGATCGCCTCGAAGCCACGCTGCAGGATCTCGTGCGGCCCGGCGAACTCGAGGCCATCGCCATCCTCGGCGCCACCGGCGAGACGATCGCCAGCGCCGGGCTGCATCTCGAGCCCACCAAGGAGACGCTGCACGCCCCCGGCGTGGTCTGGCGCGACAGCACCCTCACCCTGATGAACGTGATGGACCTCGGCACCGCCACCACCGAGGACAGTCCCCGGCCGCCCGCAGCCATCGTCGTCAATGATCCGCGGGCTTTTCGCCCGGGCACCAACCGCCGGATCCCGGAGGGCGCCGTGCCGCACACGGGCGAACCCGCCGCACCCCCCGCGACCCCGCGCTCACCGTTCGGCCGGCCCGCCTGGATGAGCCGCGAAGAATACGACGCGGTGATCCAAAAACAGGGCGTGCACAGCCTCGTGATTTCGCTCTCCACCGCCGAGATGCGCGCGGCCGTGCGCAACGATCTGCTCCTGCGCACGCTCGTCAGCCTGCTCGCCGCCGGCGCGGCACTCGGGGCGGCGCTCGCCTGGCGCAATCTGCGCAAGAACGCCGAACTCCAGATCCGCCTCGTCAAGGCGGTCGAGATGAACACGCATCTCAGCGGCATGAATTTCGCCGCCGCCGGCCTCGCCCACGAGACGC
Source organism: Opitutaceae bacterium (assembly GCA_030693515.1). Taxonomy (GTDB): domain Bacteria; phylum Verrucomicrobiota; class Verrucomicrobiia; order Opitutales; family Opitutaceae; genus ER46. The sequence continues at coordinate 61,880 of JAUYAK010000006.1, read as the reverse complement.
GCAATCCGCTCAACCTCATCCGCGGACTGGCCCACATGATCACAATGGAGCCGCAGACTTCGCCCAAGCTGAAGGAACACGCCACCACCATCATCGAGGAAGCCGACCGCGTGACCGTGCAACTCAACGAGTTCATCCACTATTCCAAGCCCCGCGAGGCCCACCTCGCGCCCGTCGACCTTTCCGCTCTCGTCGCCGATGTCGCGCGGACGCTCCAGCCCGACCTCGAGGAAAAGCAAGTCCGGCTCGCCTGCGGCACCGCCGCGCTCAAGGTGGAAGCCGACGCCGCGCTGCTTCGCCAAGCCTTGTTCAATCTTCTCCTCAACGCCGTGCAGGCGGTGGACATCGGCGGCAGTATCGCGGTCAACTGGACCGCCACCGCAACAGGCGAGGCCGCCCTGGAGATCGCCGACGACGGCCCGGGCGTGCCAGAGGGCGACCGGGCCAACATCTTCAAGCCCTACGTCACGATGCGGCCCAAGGGCGCCGGCCTCGGCCTGGCCATCGTGCAGCAAATCGTCTCCGCCCACCGCTGGGAGATCACCTGCACCGAGAACACGCCGCGCGGCGCGGTCTTTCGCGTGAGCCACTTGAAAATCACCGCAGGCGGAGCCGGCGCGACGTGAAGCCGCCGCGCATCCTCATCGTCGATGACGACCATGGGCAGCGCAGCGTGCTCGAGTCGTTCCTCCGTGGCCACGGCTACGACACCCAGTCCGCCGCCTCGGGCGAAGCCGCGCTCCAGCTCCTGGCCGAGCAGACCTTCGCGATGATGATCAGCGATGTGCGCATGCCCGGTCTCTCCGGCCTCGAGACCCTGCGCCGCGTGCGGCAGAATAATCTCGCGCTGCCCGTGCTGCTCGTCACCGCCTTCGCCGATATCCGCAGCGCGGTGACCGCGATGCGCGACGGCGCGGTGAACTACCTCGCCAAGCCCATCGACCTCGACGAACTCATCACGAGCGTCCGCCTCGCCCTCGACCCCGGCGGTGAACCGCGCACCGGCGAGCACGCGACCCCACCGTTGCCCGCTGGGGTCATCGCCGCGAGCCCGCTCATGCACGCCGTCCTGCGCAACGCCGCCGTGATCGCCCGCACCGAGGCCCGCGTGCTCCTCACCGGCGAAAGCGGCGCCGGCAAGGAGATCATCGCCGGGGTGATCCACGCCTGGAGCCCGCGCGCCGCCGGCCCGTTCGTGAAGGTCGTCTGCGCCGCGCTGCCCGAGCGTGAACTGGAGAGTGAACTCTTCGGCCACGAGCGTGGCGCGTTTCCCGGCGCCACGCAGCGCCGCCTCGGCCGCATTGAGGAAGCCGCCGGCGGCACGCTCTTCCTCGACGAAATCGGCGATCTGCCCGCCGCCGTGCAAGGCAAGCTCCTCGGTGTGATCAACGACGGCACCTTCCGCCGCCTCGGCGCCACGCGCGACCAGCCGTCCGATGCCCGCCTAATCGTCGCCACCCACCGCGACCTCGAGGCGCAGATCGCGGCCGGAAAATTCCGCGAGGACCTCTTCCACCGGCTCAACACGATGGAGATCCACGTGCCGCCCCTGCGTGAGCGCCCCGAGGACATCCTGCCCCTCGCGACGCACTTCATCGCGCAGGCCTCGCGGCAGAAACCGCGCTTCTCCGCGACCGTCGCCGCCCGCCTCGCGCGCCATCCCTGGCCCGGCAACGTCCGCGAACTCCGCAACGCGATGGAACGCGCCGCCCTCCTCTCCCGCGGCGAGATCGTGCTGCCCGAGCACCTGCCCGCGCGGATGTTGGAGGCCACCGCCGCGCCCGCCGCCGCCGAGTCGCAGCGCCTTGAGGAAATCGAGCGCGAGGCGATCCTGCGCGCCCTGCGAAAGAATAATTTCAACCGCACCGAAACCGCCAAGGAACTCGCCATCAGCCGCCGCGCCCTCACCTACAAACTCCAGCGCCTCCGCGCCGAGGGGACGGCGGTGGATCAAACCCCGACGCCAACGTAGACAGCGACACATTCTCTTCACTCCGCATGAGCGCCCCTCCGCTTCACACTCTGCTCGTCGCCGCTGTTTTCGCCTTCATCGCGCGTGGTGCCGAGCCGCGCCCAAACATCCTCTTCATCGCCGCCGACGATCTCGGGAATGTGATTGGCAACCCCGACTACCCGCTGGTCCGCACGCCCCACCTTGATCGACTCGCACGCACCGGCGTCCACTTCACCCGCGCCTACAACCAGATTCCCCTCTGCAACCCAAGCCGTGCCTCCGTGATGACGGGGCTGCGCCCCGACACGCTCGGCGTCTACGATCTCGCGCGGCATTTCCGCGAGACCACGCCCGACGTGGTGACGCTGCCGCAGGCCTTTCGCCGCGCGGGCGGATGGGCCGGTCGGGTCGGGAAAATCTACCACTACGATGTGCCCGCCGGCATCGGCACCAACGGCCACGACGACCCGCCGTCGTGGGATCTCGTCGTCAATCCCAAGGGCCGCGACGTCGCCGACGAGAAACTCATCACCAATCCCACGCCCACCCGCCCCATCAGCGCCGCGCTCAGCTGGCTCGCCGCCGACGGCGACGACACCGAGCAGACCGACGGCATGATCGCCACGGCGGCGATTCGCCTGTTGGGCGAGAAGCGCGACCGGCCGTTTTTCCTCGGCGTCGGTTTCTTCCGGCCGCACACCCCGTTCGTCGCGCCGAAGAGCTACTTTGACTTCTATCCGCTGGAGAAAATCCAGCTCCCCCGCGCGCCGGCCGATGATCGCGCCGACATCCCCGCCATCGCGTTTGCGCACAACAACCCGACGCCGCACTACGGCCTCGACGAACTGACCTGCCGGCGCGCGTTGCAGGCCTACTACGCGAGCGTGTCGTTCCTCGACGCCCAGGTCGGTCGCCTGCTCGACGCGCTTGATACACTCGGGCTCGCGGAGAACACCATCGTCGTGTTCTGGAGCGACCACGGCTATCATCTCGGCGAACACCTCGGCGTGTGGCAGAAGCGCATGCTTTTCGAGGAATCCGCGCGCGCGCCGCTGCTCATCCGCGCTCCGCGCTTCGCGGGCAACGGCCAGCCGTGCGCCGCCATCGTCGAGTTTACGGACATCTACCCCACGCTCGCGGAGCTGGCGGGCCTCACTGCGCCGCCGGGCCTCGCCGGCCGCAGCCTCGCGCCGCTGCTCGCCGATCCGCAGCGCACATGGGCCGGCGCGGCATTCACGCAGATTCTCCGCCCCGGCGGCGGCACGCCCGTGATGGGCCGCAGCGTGCGGACCGATCGCTGGCGCTACACCGAATGGGCGGGCGGAGCGGCGGGCGAGGAACTCTACGACCACACCACCGACCCGCATGAATTCACCAATCTCGCCGCCGATCCTGTCCACACGGCGGTGCGCGTGGAGCTGCGGGCACGTTTCGAAGGCCGCGCCAGGGGCGACGCACCAGCCACAGGGTTCAATCCGGCGCGGCTGTAAGCGCGGACAGCGTCAGAACTGGAAGTAGATGAAACTGTGCGAGCGAAACACGCCGAACAAGATGATCACATAGACCGCGACGAGGTAGAAGGACCAGCGGACGGGAAACGCCAGGGTTGAAACCCACTCTGCGAGATTGAGCCGGCGCCCGGCGAACTGCACGAGCTCAAGCGTGACGATCGCCGCGAGGGCCGGCACAAAGTGTTTCAGGCTGAATTGCTGCGTCGTGATGCGGCTCCAGTCCCAGTCCAGGTGCAGATGGGTATAGATGTGCCAGGCATCCCCGAGCGAATGCGCCCGGAATATGACCCACGCCGCGCACGTCAGGGCAAACGTGCAGGTTATCCCCACGAACAGGCGCAGCGGGTGCCGCTCCGGCAATCCCGCGGCCGCGTAGACCCGCGACCGAAACGGCTGCGTAAGCCAGCCGAAGATGAGATAAAGGCCATTTTGCAGGCCCCAAATGACGTAGGTCCAGTTGGCGCCGTGCCACAGGCCGCTGACGCCGAAGGTGAGCAGGATGTTGCGCGTATGCTTGAGCGGACCCACGCGGCTGCCGCCCAAGGGAAAGTAGAGGTAGTCGCGAAACCAGGTGGAGAGCGAGATATGCCAGCGCCGCCAGAACTCGGAAATCGAGGTCGAGGCATACGGCGTGTTGAAGTTCTCCATCAGCTTGAACCCGAGCACGCGGGCCGTGCCGATCGCGATGTCTGAGTAGCCCGAAAAATCGCAGTAGATCTGGTAGGCGAAAAAGACCGTCGCGATGGTGAGTTGAAGGCCGTTGTGCGCCTGGGGATTCGCATAGACATCACCGACGTAGAGCGACAGCCGGTCGGCCACGACGAGTTTCTTGAAGAAACCCCACGCCATGCGCTTCAAGCCACTCGTGACGCCCGCGTAGTCGAAACCATGGCGAATCGCGAACTGGTCGAGCAGGTTCTGCGGACGCTCGATCGGGCCGGCGACGAGCTGCGGGAAGAACATCACATAGGTCGCGTAAGCCGCAAAATTCCGCTCGGCCTTATGGTGCCCCCGATAGACCTCCACCACGTAGCTCAGGCTCTGAAACGTGTGGAACGAGAGCCCGATGGGCAGGATGATTTCGAGCATCGGCGGCGACACCTTCCATCCGAGCAGCCCCGCGAGGCCCACGAACGACCCGGTGAAGAACGCGTAGTATTTGAAGATGAACAGAACGAGACACGTCGCGACCACACTGACGACGAGCAGAACCTTGCGGTCGCGGCCCCGGGCTGTCTCGAGCCACATTCCGGCAAAGTAATCGATGACGATCGTGACCCCGAGGATCAGGATGTAGGCGGGCACGAACGCCATGTAGAACACGCAACTCGCGACCAGCAGCAGGTTGGTCTGGCCGCGGCGACCGAGCGCAAAGTAGCACACGCAGACGACCGGAAAGAAAATCGCGAACTCGAGCGAATTGAAGAGCATGGGTGCGGCTAGGCGAACACGAGCTTGTAGGCGCGATCCGCCAGCGCAGATCGCCCGCGAAGCCACTTCGTGGTTTCAACGAGCAGGGACATCCCGACGAGCGTGCCGCCGAACATCGCCAGCGCCCCCCAGGAAACCGGGTCCGGCCGCCCGAGCGGCCGCACGAGAATTTGCAGCAACGCTATCTGGCCGACATAGGCGACCAGCGAGTATTGGCCCACGCGGATCGCATGCCGGATGAGCCACGCACCCGCGAAACGGTTCGCGAGCTTCATGCTCAGCCCGCAAAGGAAGACCACCGCGATGATCGAACCCGCCATCTGCAGCGCATAGACGTAGCCCCGCCCGGTTCCGAGCACCGCATAGGCCACGGCCGCGGCGAGTGCCGGCCAGAAAAATCGCTCCAGTGTGTCGGGATCGCGCACCAGCCAGCCGCCGAAGATTCCAATCACCCCGGCACCCATGAACAGCAGGTTGATGAACGGATAGTCGTAATACCCCAGCCACCCGCAGAGTCCGACGAACGCCCCACAGAACACAGGCAGGAACCAGCGGACCTTGGCGGCGAGCATGAGCAGCAGCGGAGCGAGCGCGATGGTGTAGGCAATCGGCAGCAACACTTCGAAGGCCGCGATCCGGGCGCCGCCATCGAGCCTCGCGCCGCCCTGAAGAAACACCTCCTGCCAGTGCGCAAAAAACTCCGCGACGCCCACCTTCTGGCCATAGGCCGGGCTGCGAACCCACTGCGCGATCACATTCAAGCCGACAAACAGCGTCAGCAGGCGGAGACTGCGAAAGACCAGCCGCCACGCCAAGCCGGGTTCGCCTCGCTGAAAGCGGGGAAAATAAACCACCGCGAGAAGGAACCCTGTGATCAGCACAAACGAGGGCGGCAAAAAGGAGAAGAACCGGAACCCCAGATGATACTGGTTCGTGTAGTTGAGGCTGTGATAAATCACCATCACGCACACGAGCAACCCCTTGGTCAGATCGAGGTAGTCGAGGCGCGATGACGAAGGCTTGGCGGTGCTCACGGAGATTCCCGGATTGGACGGCTCGCTCGCTCTCTCGTCAACGGCTGGTTCCAAATGCCGTCAGTGCCTGACTCACGGGCAGGATCGCGGCCCCCGAGCGGACCGCACACGCCACTACGCGTTCGAAGAATACGGGCGTGCATCCATAGCGCGTGGGGGCCTGCTCCACGTCATGGGTCGAGAAAATCAACCATCCACCCGAATCCACGGTTTCACCGATGATCCGTTCCACGCTGCCGATGTTCTCACCGCACTGCTCAAGAAAGAAGGACGCGAGGCAGTTGAGATCGACGATGCCGGTGTTGCGCACCTGGCCACCGAAGCGGCAGCCACTAAAAATCCGGCCGAGGCCGCGCTTCGTGGCCGGTCGCGGATAGCTGATAGGGTAGGAATGAGTCTCAAACCCACGCTCGCCGGCCAGCGCGGCCAGTGCCGCCGCATTGCGATGCACCGAAGCCAGGTAGTCCGCCGGCGGGGTCTCCCAAGCCGGACAATGATCGTAGGTGTGGCAGCCGAGTTCGTGCCCTCCCCGAAAAAGCCGCGGGATGTCATTCTGATTGAAGATCAACCCGGTCTCAATCGTGCGACCCATCAGACCGAACGAGCTGTAGTAGGTCGCCGCGAGCCCGTGCTGCTCAAGCATCGCGCCCCCTTGCGTCAACGCCGAACGCGGAAAGTCGTCGAAGGTGAACGAAATCACCGGGCGGTCGGCGGGGACCGTCCAGGGCCGTTTGGCAAACCACTTGGCCATGCGCCGCGCCGAGGCCCCACGGATTCGTCTGACAATGTTCCGCATGACTACGCCACCGAAGGCCGCGCGGGAAACGATCGCTGGGGGCCCAGCCGCTGGCTTTCGGCCATGAATTTTTCCCGCCGGCGCGTTTCCCACATCATCGCCAGCCTCCGCTTGAGAAATCCGCCGCGACCGCGCCACGACGCCGCCATCAAGTGCACACCGTAGTCGCCGAATTTGTGCCACGCCCGCTGGTCGCACACATCGGGCGGAAAAAGGATCGTGACGGATTGCGCCGCTTCCGGTTGCTCGACCAGCGTGCGCGTGACCAAACCGGGACCGGTGGTGTGCAGCACATTGAAGCCGTCGCGAAACCACCGCGGAATGTCTCCCAACATCTCCTCCGCCCAGCGCGGCTCCTGCTGCGCCCGCACGCAGTTGTCGATGATCGCCTTGAGAAAAGGATGTCCGGCGCACGCACCGAAGGCGTAGTTGCCAATCTCCCAGTCAATCGCATGGCGGTCGCGCAGGAAACGGCTGAGCGTCAGCTCCTCGAAGGGAAACACACACGACGCACTGGAAAGATCGGCGAGCCCGCGCGCCAGAAAGACATCGAGATCGAAATAGAATCCACCGAGCCGATAGACCGCGAGATAACGGAAGAAATCGAACCGCTGAATCTTGAAAGGAAACCCGTCGAACACCGCGCGATACTGAGGAAACTCGCGATCCATGAACGCCTCGATGTCGGCGTCCGTGAAAAAGACGTGCTCAAAGTCTGGGTTGAGCCGGGTGAGATTCACCCACGCCGCCTGCTCCAGCAGCGGAAGCTCCCGGGTCTTTCCGGTCTGGATGATGCGCTTCGGAATCGGCCCCGCTGCGTTCATGGGTAATGCGGCCGGCCGATCACCTGGCCATCGGGGAGGGGTTGCAGCGCGGACTCCTCCGGCTGGTGAGAGGCGTCCTCCGTGAACTCGGCCTGCGGCGTGGCATAGCCAATCGCCACCACGAGAAACAGAAAGCCCAGAGGTGTCATGCAGGCGAAGTTTGACTCGAAGATATTTGCGATCAGCACGGCGACGAAAACCGCGAAACGCACCAAAGCATAACTTCCCCCGCGCTTGAGGTCCCGGTTGATGATCACCCCGACGCCCAACAACATGAGTCCAAGAAATCCGACGCCGATCATGCCGCCGGCCAGGTAAATCTCAATGTAGCCGTTGTGAGCGGAGAACGCGATCCAGTTGGGCAACTTGGCCTGGTAGAAGCGATCGTCCCAGAAACTCATGAAGCCGGTGCCGAACAGCGGATCGGTGCCGACCGCGAATAGCTCGCGCCACACCTCCGTGCGACCGGTGAAGGTCATGTCGCGTCCGAGCGCCGTAACGATCGTCTGCGTCACACCCACGAGGCTATCCATCGTGATCAGTGCCGCCACCGCAGCGACGCCGAATATGCCAAAGGCGCTAATTCGACGGTGAAATGCAGGCATCCGGATCGCAGCCAGGAGGATGGCGGCGACACCCAAAGCCACCATGGACGTCTTGCTGTCGCAGAGGAAAAAAAGCCAGACCGATATGCCCATGATGGCCAGCGCCACGCCACGATCGATCGCCGTCCAATTTTTATCGTTGGTTCGGGACCTTTCCATCCAATCCCAGATGAAGACGATGCCGCAAACCAGCAGCATCGTGCCAAGTGAGTTTTTCTGGAAGGTCACGCCCGTCGCCTCCATCTGACCGGAGTGTTGGCTGTAGCGCCGGCCCAAATCCGGGAAATAGCGGATGAAGATCAGCGACAGCGGGATCAGCACCAATGCGCAGCGCACAAAGACCGCCCGGATGGCTTGCATCGGATTGGCCTCCGTAAGAATCACGAGCGCGATCATGATGTTGCCCGTTTCCTTGAACCAACGCTTGAACGAGGACTCGAGGGAGTTCGCCCACAGCACGCTCAGCAGCAGGAAGGCATAGAATAATACAACCGGCCAGCTGCGCGCCAAAACCCACTGCATGCTGAATGCTCGCCGCGACAGCGTGATGAACGCCGCCACAATCATCGTCAGGTAAAACATCCGATCGGCCGGACTTCCGTCCAAGGTGTCCGCCGATCCGCCGAATCCGATCCAGGCTGAGACTGGCCGCGACGCGATGATGCCCACCCACAGCGTCGGAATCCAAAGGCCCAGCGACAGGCCTGGGCGCATGGCGATGTCCCGCCGGATGAGCCACGCAGCGAAGAGCAGAAATCCGAAAAGAATCAATTGCTGCATGGCGTGCTGGAAATCTGGCGATCGATGAAGTGCAGCGTAAGCAGGCGGTGCAAGTCGAGCGTGCGGTTGGCCCGGCCAGCGACGTGCGTCTCGACGAGGTGCCGTGGGACACCCGCAGCGTAACAAGCTGGCAGATGATTGAAATCAAGCGGGAGCGAAGACAACGCGTCGGCCAGTTGCTCCCGATACCAAGTGCGGAAGTGGTAGAACTTGTGGCGCCCCAGAAATAACCGCTCCGGATGCAGTGGACGGAACGGCCGGACAACCCCAACCAGCCACGACGGCATGCCGTAGTCCCAGGCATATTCCACCTTGGCGGTGAACTCCTGCCAGCGGTGCGCGACGGCTCCAAACACCGGCACCGGTTTCAGCCGCACCGCCCGATCGGTCGGCACGGCGGCAAACGCTGGATTCCCCGCTGCCGTGGTTCGCAACGCGGGCACCGCACTGCCCTGCCAAGCCGCGGGCGTGCGGTAGGCGAGCGCCACCAGGGCATTGTCGAGAAACGGTGAGCGCGGTTCGAGCACCGCCGCCTCGACCGAGAGCCGAGCGTGGTGGTGCCATGGCACTTGCTTGAACGCGATGAACGAAAGCCGATGACCCGCCGCCTCCCCGCGATAGGTCTCAGCCGCCGCCTCCAATTGCGGCCGGAACTCAGGCGCGAACAGCGAGGGGTCGAGCGAACGCGGACGGAAGGCCACATTTGCCCGCAGGATCTCAGAGCCGTAATTGCCTGTCAGTCGGATCGGCGCGAGGTCCTTGGCGAGACGGTTGGCGTAGAGCTCAACCGCGCCCGAGACATCCATCGTCCCATCGCTCAGCTCCACGGTGCGCCTGGCCAAGGCGAGGAATTGCGGAAAAAAATCCGGCCCGATCGGGATTGTGCGATGAGGCTGCCCGGCGAGGCCGGACAGACGGCGGGCGATGCGCACATCGGCGCAATCGCGATAGGGGCCGCCAAAGGTATAGCACGGCAGCTCCCCCGGCGTGGTCTTGGCCCACGCGAGGATCATGCGGCTGTCGAGGCCCCCGGTCATCGACATCGCCACCGATCCGGCCTCCCGGTGGTAGCGCGGCACGATTCGGGAAAAAAGCTGCGTCAGTTGCTCGCAGAATTCCTCCGGCTCCAGCGCCGTCTGCTGTTCCCAACTCTCCGGCGAGAAATAGCGGCGCTGCTCCACCCTCCCGTCCGGGTAAAGGGTCCACAACGAACCCGGCGGCAGCAGCGTGACATCAGGAAACAGGGTGCGGTCCTGCAACACGCACCCCAGCGACAAGAATTCCCCCAGCCCGCGCGGATCGACGCGCCGGAGTTCGGGAAATGCCGCGAGCAAAGCCTTGGCCTCGGATGCAAACGCCAGCCCGTCCGGACTGCGGCGCACATACACACGCCCCGCGCCGAAACGGTCGTTGAAGAGCAGCACCTTCGCCTTGCGCCGGTCGATGATCAGGCCGCTGAAACGGCCGTTGAGCGTCGGCACGAAGGCCTCGCCCTCCGCCTCGTAGCAATGAAGCAGGCACTCGGCTTCGGTCTGAAAGGCCAGCCCGCGCGACCGCAGGGCACGCGCCTTCTCCTCCAGATCGAAATCGCGGCCGTGAAACACGAGGAAGACATCGCGCGTGCTGTTCCACGCCGCGCAGTCTCCATTGTCGGCCCGCTGCACCCACGCCAACCGCGCGCCTTCCCGCTCGACGGTGCATTCATGCGTCTGCGCCGGGGCCTCCATCGCCCGCGCCATCGCGCGCGCCATCAGGCCGACTTCGGTGGCCGAAGAGGGATTGCGAGAGCGAGGGCCGACGATGCCAACAAGTCCGGACATGAATAGCGCGCTCTACTCCATACAGATCGCCATGGCCAACCAGCCGCAGTTGCTAGATCGTTGCGCAGGCAGGCTAGGCCGGATAATTCTGGCGGAGAGGGGAAGGATTCGAACCTCCGATGCGGCTATTAACCACATAGCAGTCCTTGCGGACCGCTGCCTTAAACCACTCAGCCACCTCTCCAGAAGAATCGAAACATTCATTCGGCACATGAGTTTATTCGACAAGCTCTTTCGCTCGACGAAAACGCAGCGCATTCAGCTGCCCGCGCAGTTTCAACAATGGCTCCAGCCATTCGCTCGGGATGCGCGTCCGCAACGGCACGTGCAGGCCAAGCCCCAGCGCGATTTTTCCTGCCAAAGTAAGCGGCACAAAATAACGCACCGTGTCCACGCGTTGAAAATCGTGCTTGGTCCGGAACGCGCCCACGCCGCCGTCAGTCCAGGATCCGTAGTGCAGGTTAGCAATCGTGAGCTGCGTGCATTGCTCAACGGCTTTGGCCATCATGATGTCCATGACACATTTTTCTCGGTGCTCCAGCGTCGCTATGATGTGCACCGTGCGCAGGACGTTGTCGGCTTGGAAAAGCTTGGTGAAGCCGACCAGCTTCCCATCGAGATAGGCGCCGAGCAAGATACTCCGATCGATGAAGGAGCGAAGCTCATCCTTGATCGCGTCTTTTCTTTTTCCGAAATGGTAGAATTTCCGCCCCTGCCGGATCGGTGACTCGTTGTAAATAGCCTCCACGCCCTCGGCGAACGCATCGTCCAGTTTGACGACTCGCACATCGACCCCACTCTTCTGGCCTTTCCGAATCTTGTTGCGAGCTTTGAACCCGATCCCATTCCACCACTGCTCGAAGGTCGTCAGGCGCAACACTGCGATGCCCAGTGGCTCCGTTGGATAACCGAAGTCTGGATTAGACGAATTGATATCATCGACGTAGGTGAAGACATCCGCTCGCACCTTCGCCTGCTTGATTTCCTGCACAGCCCGTGGCGGATTCTCGAGAAAATCGCACCACTCATGGCGCAGGCAGGCGATACGCGGGAAAATCCCGCGGACAACGAGTTGTTTACCTTCGATGGTCATCGGGTTGTCCTCACATCGGCCGCGTGTCCATGGGATGAAGCCCCACCGCAGCGAGAAGCCGCCCCACGTGGTCGCAGCATTTGATCGAGAGTTTCATGAAGCGATGGTGGCCGGCCAACAGCGAAAACGGCAGCACAATCCCATACAGGGGCACCGCGAGGATCGACTTGGCCAGCAGCAGGGACCGGCCTTCCGCGATCTTGAGACTGTTCTTGCCGCGCAGCAGGGCGCGCTGGAGCGCGTAACGTCGCGTCCACCGCGAGGGCGGCACGGTCTCGTAGGCCACGGCCTCGTTGCACCAGACAAACTTCGCGCCTCGGGCGGTCATCCGTTGGAAAAAATCCACGTCCTCGCCGCCGGTGCCGAATTGCTCGCGAAAGGGCGGTTCTCCCGCCGGCAGGATGGCACGGCGAAAAAGCACATTGCCCGTGCGGCACTGCGACCACGTCAGCGGCGTGCCCGTGGGAAATTCCGGACGCTCGCAGAAGCGGCCTTTGATCAACCAGCCGGGCGGAGAGGCATCGAAGTGCGGCCGCACAGGGCCTAGCACGCCCGCGACACCGAAGCGCTCACACACCCGCCACAAATCGGCGAGCCATGTCGGCACGGGAAATTCGTCGTCGTCGATGAACACGATGAAATCGCCGCCCGCGTGCGCGATCGCGCGGTTGCGGACGAGGGCGATGTTCTGCTGCGGCTCGCAGCAATACGTGACGCGGCCTGGTCTCCGCTCCGCAAACTCGCCGACTAGCGCCTCGGCGGAGCGCGCCGCGTCGTTGTCGGCGACGACGACAGAGTAATCGAAGTCCCGGCCGGTCTCCTGTTTTTCCAATTCCTCGAGCAACCGGCGGAGCAGCACGGGCCGCTTGTAGGTGCAGATGCAGACGCTCAGATGCGGACGAGCGCGATCGGGCGCAGAGGTGACGGATTGGGCGGCGCCGGACGGCATGGATTCGTCAGACGCGATGGCCCGAGGCGGCCGGCGGAGTGGCCGGCGGCGCCGGTTTCTTTTCGAGGCGAAGCAATTGCCGCAGCCGTGTCATCTGCTCCCCGCGATGAAACGCCATCAGCTCCCGCGACACCGGACGCGGCATGCGCGTGACACAGGCCCACCAGTAGCCGGCGACAAACCAGATCGAACCAATGAGGAACGGCGCCTCGCGAAACTGGAAGAGCCCGCGCAGCGTTTCCCAAAGCGGGTGGCCGCCGACGTAGTAGGCCTTCCGCCCGTAGTGGAAACGCGCCATGAGCGGACTGTGGTTGCCGGTGCCAATCTTGCGGTGGTGGAAGCACACGCGCTCAAGAAAGGTGCGCGTCTCCCAGCCCTTCATCCGTGCCGTCGTCACCGCGATCCAGTCGATCGCGCCACCCTTGATCGGCACGTAGCCGCCGATCTCGGCGAAGCACTGCTTGCGGAAAATCTGGCAGGCACCGGAGACGTGCGTGAGGTTGGCTGAGCCGTGGGCGTAGCTGTGGTTGCCGGGCTGCGACTCGTCTTCGACGAACGGCGTGCCGGCCACGCCGAGCCGGGGGCGTTCGGCGAAACGGGCGAGCAGAAACTCATAGTAGTCCGGGCCCATGGTGATGTCGGCATCGAGATTGCCCACGAGATCAAACTCAAGGTTCTGCAGGCGGGCGAAACCGGCGGCGAAACAATTGGCCTTGGCCGCAAACGTGCGATCGCGGTGCTCCGGCATGCGCAGCAATTCGATCCAGGGATGCTGCGCGGCATGGCGACGCACGATATCGTCGGTGCCGTCAGTCGAGCCGTCGCTCACGATGATCCAGCGCTGCGGGCGCGCCGTCTGCGCGATCATGGAAGTGATCGTGCCTGCGATGAAGGCCGCCTCGTTGCGCGCGGGCGTGACGAGCACATAACTGAGGCGGGGCGAACTCATGAGGCGACGCCAGCATGCGCGGGCTCGCGCCGGAACGGCTGTGGCGGGCCCAGCTTCACGAGCAGATGGGCGAGCGCCTTGAACATCGTCGCCTGGCCCCAATGGAAATACGGCGTGCGGGCCTTCATCATCGGATATTCGCGGTAGTAGAAATAACCCGTGCGATCCTGCATGTTGGCGATGGTCCAATCGGCGACTTTCATTGCGATCGAGAGCGCGGCGGGGTCGCGGTCGGAAAAATAAGCGAAGGTGTCGATCGCCTGCGCGGCGCACTGGATGTCCACCGGGTAGGTCCGGTCGTGGTAGTAGCGCGGGCGGCCGGAAGGCTCGAAAAAGATCGCTTTGAAATACTCGTAGCCGCGCGCGAGATGGGTGTCGAAGGAGCGGTCGGCGGTCGCATCAATGTAGCGGCGGAGGCTGTCGAGGTTGTAGGCCGTGTGAAAATTATCGATCCAGTGGTATTTCGGATCCTCGCCATACCACCACGAGCCGTCCGGCCGGAGGCGCGTGCAGCTGTAGCGCACGGCGTCGCGCGCGACTTCGAGATAGTGCGTGTTGCCCGTCAGACGACCGGTCTTGGCGAGCAGCGCGGCGCCGAGGAGATTAGAATTGTGAACGGAGTTCTGAAACACGCCCGTGTAACTGAGGCAGTTTCCCGTCGGCGTCTTCTCCCGCGGCAGGGTGAGAATCCAGCGGCAGATGCTGTCGCAAATCTCAAGATGGCGGGGCTCGCGGAAGCGTTCGTAGGCCGCGAGGTAGCCCTGGCCGATGAGACCTGACCACACGATAGTCGGCGTGTGGGCTCGCATGCAGCCGCTACGGGTGGAGAAATCGAAATGATTGCCCCAGCAGTGCCCGGCTTGATCCCGCTCGCGCGCCCGATCGAGCCATTCGAGGCAATGCGCGGCCTTTTGGCGGAAGGTGTCGTCGCCCGTCGATTCATGGCGGAGCGCGTAACCCCAGGCCATGAAGCCGCGGCCCTTGGTGGAATCGAGCGGCTTCACGCCGACGAGCGGGCGCACGTTGATCGGGGATTTCCAAATCGCCTGCTGCAGGAGACGCTCGGCGAAAAGATTGCCGAACGTGAGCGGCCGGAGAAAAGACGTCAGCCCATCGCCCGGATCGTAGCCGCGGTAACCGCGGTCCTCGACCCACTGCTGCACGCGGCGAAGGCTGTGTTCGATGCGATCTCTCATGGCGCAGTGGCGGAGGTGGGGAAGTTGGAGTCCGAGTCCTGCCCGTCGGTTCCGAGTGAGGTTTCCTCCACGGTGCCGGCGATCAACTCGTCGACGATCCTGAGGTAGTCCATCTGGCGGCGCTTCCAGCTATGCGCGTCGGCATAGGCGGAGGCGTTGGCGACCATGCGACGCCGAAGTTCGGGATTTTCGAGCACCTCGATCATGCCCTCGGCAAGAGCAGCGGCGTTGCCAGACTCGAAGAAACGCGCCACGGAGTCGTTGAAATAGAACTGATCGATCTTGGTGCGCGAAATCACGACGGGGATGCCAACGGACATGAACTCCATGATTTTCGTGCTGTAGGCTTCGTTGCCGAAGGAGTCGGCGCGCTTGGGCACGATGCCCAGATCGGCGCCGGCCATGATGCGCGCCACCTGGCGCACGCCGACAGGCTCGAAGAATTTCACTTTGCCGTTGAAACCGAGTTCACTCGCGAGCGCAACCAGGGAGGGCTTCATGTTGCCGTCGCCGTAAATGTGAAATTCGGCCTTGGGCAGGCGTGCGCTGACGATCTTGAAGGCGTGCAGGGCGATATCGAGGCCTTGGTGCCACTGGAGTCCGCCCGGAAAAATCACGATCTCTTTGTCGTCGGTGCGCGTGCGCGGCTGCGGCTGGAAGACGGCTGAATCGACGTTGTTGATGAAAACGGAGCAGCGGCCCTCCATGCCGGTGCGCTCACGGTAGGTCTCGAGCCAGAGGTGATTCGACACGATGATGTGATGGGCGAAATGCGCGGACCAGCGCTCGACGACCTTCAGCGCCCACGTGGTAAGCGAGCCTTCGCCATTGCCGAATTTGCTGCCGTAGAATTCGGGCACGATGTCGTGGATATCGAGGATGATTTTCGCTCCGGTGAGGCGGGGATGCCACGCCGCGAAGACGAGGAAGTCGGGCATGTTGTGCACATGCACCAAGTCGTAGGGTTGCTGCCAGCTTTGGCGCGTGATCCATCGCGTCGAAACGGCGAGGAAGCGCAAGAGAGGCCAGAGAAAGGCGAGTTTTGATCGCTCGTTTTTACCAAAGCGGTCCTGCAGACGGACGACGTTCACGCCTTCGATGAATTCGTGGGTCGGCAAATGAGGCGCACGGCGCAAGGCAACGACATCCACATGGTCGCCCCGCGCGGCAAGCGACTCGGCGTAGCGCGTCACGCGGTTGTCGCTCTCGTAGAACGAGTGCGTGACCATGCATACGCGGCGCGATTTTCTCCGCGCTGGCCGACGCGGCAGGCCGGCCGTGAACGCCGCGACTTCGCGCGGGAGGGCGTGCCAATACTGTCCGGCGTAATTACGCCTCAGATGCTCGAGCACTTGCACGTAGAATCCCACGGGATAGGTGCGAGATGACGCCGGATCGCCATCAAAGCGGATGTAGTCCGGGTGCACATTCATGAGCACCATACCACCTTGGGCGGCGACCCAATCCAGCTTGCGAATCCAAACTTCGGGGGAGGATTCGCGCAGGACGAGAAACAACGTGGAATCCTGCGGCAGCGTGTAGGGCAACTCGACATAGCCGCCGCGGGGACTGCGGGAGTTTTCACCCTCACCATCCTCCTGGCCGATCCAAAAGGGAAAGATCGTGCCGGCGCCGTCCGGCTGAGGCTCGAACGGATCGGTGTCGAAGGTCGATGAATCGTAGAGGACGTCGAGTTGATGCAACCAGTCGAGGTTGCGCATCATGAATCCAGAACGGTAACCGACCGCACCCCATTCACGGACGTAGCGATTAATCCCGGGGGCGTTGGCGCGAAAGTGGTCGCGCGAATGGAAGAGTTTACCGTCGTGGCGCAGATCATGCACGCCGACTTCGAACCCCCGGGCCGACAGTTCCTCACGAAGCTTGGGCGTCACGCGGTATTCGCCCTCGGGGATAAAATTGAACGAGCTGCGGAAACCGAGCGACTCCTCAAGGTCGGCAAGCTGGCGGCATTTCGCGAGGCCCGCCATGCCCTCGACATCATGCGTGAGCACAACGCTGAATTTCTTGCCCTGCGGCCAGCCCGGCCAGCCCTCCGGGGCAAACCGCGTGGCCGGATCAATGGGCCAAGTGGTCCGGCTGTTGGCGACGATGCTGCGCGCTGCGAAGCGGCGCAGCGCAAATCTCAGACGCCACGGCAAGACGGGCTTGAGCGCATAGTAGAGCTTCTGGCTTTTCGTCAGCATCGCGGTCCACGGGGTCCATGAGAGCGGAGGATGACCGGGCGATCTTTGGCCAAGTCGTGCTTGCTCGGGCGCATCACGTGGACACGAGTTCCTGATTCAGGCGGCCGGGGACGTAGCTGCGTGTCTTGTTCAGCACGACGCCGACGTGGGCCTTGGATTCCGCCAGCAGCGAACAGGCGCTCTGCACCACGTCGCGATCATCAGACTCGGATTCAACCACCAGCAGCACCATGTCCATGAAGCCGGCGAGCCGCGGTGTGATGCTCAGCTGGCTCACCGTCGGCATGTCGAAAATGATGTAGTCGAAATCGCTCGCCTTGAGCTTCGGGATCAGGCGCGCGAAACGCTGCGGCATGTTGCGCGAGAGGCGTTCGCTGTTGCTGTTGGTGTTCTCCCTAACGACGTAGAGGTTGTCGCCGACATGGCCTTGGCTGCGCGCCTCGAGGAGTTCATCAAGTCCGCAGGCTTCGCGGCCCTTGACGAACTGCTTGGCGGCCCCCTCGCCGACCGTCATGTCGACCAGGAGCACTTTGCCTTCGCCGGTTTCAGAAAGGCTGCGCGCGAGTCCGGCAGCCGTCGTCGTGACGCCAGCATCCTCGCTAAGACCGGTCACGGCGACGAGCTTCGGCTTATGCGTGAGGTTGCGGCTCTCGAAGTAGCCGATCAGGCGATCGCGCAACGTCTCGTGGAAGGGTTGCAGCGAGGAGGCGCGACGCGGGCGTTTGGGTGGGCCAACAGGCACCAGGCTGGTCGAGCCCGAGGCGTCGGCCGGCACCGCATTCTCCGCCTCCTTGAGCGCCAATTTTTCATCTTGGAGCTTCAGCTTGGGAATCGTGAGGAAGAGCGGAGCACGCAGCATCCGGGTGAGATCAGCCGGCCGCCGCACCGAACGATCAAGGTAGAGTTCAACCAGGAACGCCCAGGCAAAACCGGCGATAATGCCGGCCACCGCGAAGAGACCGGCCTTCTTGGTGTTGATGGGTTCGCGGAAGGGTGGCGACGGGTTCTGGATGGCGCTGATGTTGGAAACCTTGCTGCCGGCCAGCGCATCGCTGAAACGCTGCGCCTCCATCATGGCACTGAGATTCTCATACTGTTTCTCCTCGAGCGTCTTCTTCCGCCGCAGGTCCATGATGTTGCCTTCGGCGCGATCCAACTTGGCCGACTCGGCTTTCAGGCGTTCATGCTGCGCATCGAGCTCTTTGATCTTTGCCCGGTAGACGGTGACTTGGATGGCGGCGGCATAGGCTTCGTTGGCTTCAAAATCAGGGCCTGAGGGTGAAGATTGGGTGGGCGTGAGCTTAGTAAGCCGAGGGTGCTGCTGACGCAGTTTTTCAAGTGTGGCTTCGACTTCAGCGAGCTGGCCCTGGGCGTTTTTCACCCGGATGTTTTCGGGCGTATATTGCGACAGGAGATCCTGCTCCAACATGCGCAGACTGTTGACGCGGAGCGCCAGCCTGCGGTGCTCTTCCAGCACCGCCAGCGGAATCTCCGGCTCGACGGGCGCTTCTGGAGTCGAACCGGCAGCGGCGGAGAGGCGTTTTTTGAGTTCTTCGAGGACAGCCACGCGGCCGGCGACCTCAGCCTCGTAGCCGAGCACCTCCCGCCGATTCGCCATGATTTGATTGGCGAGATTATCCTTGGTCCCATCGAATGAAATGACGCCGACCGCATTGATGGCACGCCTCAACTCATCCTCGGTCTGGTTCAGACGAAGTTTCAGCGATTCAAGTTCCTGGGTCTGCTGGCTATTGAGCATCGTGTTGGAACGATGGGCCTCCAGGTGCCGCTTCAGGTAGCGCTCGACCACGGTTTGGAGCACGGGCTGCACGATATCCGAATCGGGATGACGAAACGAGAGCTGCAAAACGGTGCTGGAGGGAGGGACAAAGACCGAGAGGCCGTTGCGCACATGGCTGGCGGCCAGGGCGACATCCTTGCCGCCGCCCAATTTGGCCAGAATCTTTTCGGCGCCGTAGGCCTCGGCGACATCCCGCGCGAGATCGGTGCTCTGGAGAATCTGCATCTCCGTGTTCATGATCGAGCCGCCGCGTTCGTCGGTGCTCTTGGTGGTCTCGGTGGGGCCCCGGGTCGGCGTCGTCCCTTGCACGATGTAGCGCACCAAGAGCTTCGCCTCGGACTGGAAGGGAGGATTCTCCGTGCGATAGAGCGCCACTGCCGCACCGATACCAGCGAGCGAGCAGAGGATGATCTTCCACTTGTGGCGAAAGAGAATGTAGTAGATGTCCCCGAGGTCGAGGTTCTGGGCGGCTGGGATCGGCGGATTGTTCATTGTTGTGAGTTATCAGTGGCGGCACACCCTAGGCGAAATGGCGGTAGATGGCGGTGCCGATGAGTTTCGAAACAGGCGCAGGGAGCAGGCGAAAAACGCGGTTGTGCCAACCCGTCGTGCGCTCGGGCTCGGCCTCGACAAAGCAGGCGCGCCGGAAATCGTATTTAACGTAGTCGATGGCGTGCTCCTTCGGGCGCCATGCGAGTTTGAAATGACGAAGGCCCTTGTTGACGGAGGAGGTTCGGCCGAAATCCAACCGGGAAAATCCCTGCGCCGCATATCGCTCAATCGCGCGCCACAGCACCAGGTGGTTGGCCTGCAAGTTACGGGACTCAAATTCCGAAGCAGCGAACTTGTAGATCGCCGAGCGACCGAAATGAAAAAAGATCGCACTCGCCACAGGCTGCCCATTGTGGCGCGCGATGGCCACCACGCCTAGCCCCGCCAACAGGACATGCCGATGAATCGCCTCGAAGAAGCCAAACGGTTGCGGGGGCAACCCATGGCGCCGCCGAGTCCGGCAAAGTTGGTCGTGAAATATCCGCAGCGCACCGAGGTCCGTGGCAAAATCCACTGCTACTCCACACTGCATCGCCTTGCGCACGGAAGTGCGGGCGTTGCCGTCGAGACGGGCGAATAACGCCTCGACCGTGCCATCCAGCGGCAGGGTGTGGCCAAAATACGTTTGCGAAGCCGGCACATCGCCAAACGGCGCGCGCCCACCGCGAAACTCCCAGGAACTCCACGATCGCGCTACCGCGTGGCCGAGCATCGCAGATACTGCGACTTTGGCCGCCTCAGCGTCTTCCCCCAAAAAACTGCACTCGTCCGTGAAGGGAAGTGACACGCCGCGCCTGCGCGAAAACCAACTTGAAACCTCCATGGCCGGCAGCAAACCAGCAGCGTGAGGGACAGCGCACTCGAAATAAGCAGGTTGGAATCCGTAGGCATCCGAGAGCACCCGCGCCCAAGCACGACTATGAAAGAAACTCACCTCCTTGAAAGCACCCACGCGCTGATCCCATTCCGAAACTTGGCCGGGATTCACCCGCGATGCCGCTGCTGCTGCGCTCATGACAGCGCGAGTGGCGACAAGGTGGATATTCATGCAATTAGTCGCAGGTCCAGACTGGGCACGCTCCAGCGCGGCCGCAGACTGCGGACCCAAGGTTGGAATTTCGAGTTGTGCGAAAACGCTAATGGTTGAAGAGGGTTCTTGGAAGAATATCGTATCGGATACCACCCAGCAGGCCTGAATAGGTGGCCTATGTCTTCCGTAGACTCAAAGTTCTTTTACCAAGAGCTCCACGATTTAAGGTAGCATGGAATCGAATGTTACAATCTATCGGCGACGTAACGACACGCCGACAAATCGCCGTGTCTCGACGCAGGAAAAAATTAAAGCCTTTAGACGAGAAATGGTGAGAGAGACAGCGGCCAGCCCAGATTGTCGCCTCATGACTGGCATAAAACTAAAGCGGCGATGTCGCCTCGCCTTTAGGCGGACCGCTGACTTGACGACCGATTACTTTGGGGGTGTTTGCGCTCCCAGCTCCAAAGTCTCGGGCCGACCGCCGCTTCGCGAGCCACGTTTCAATCACCTGCCGCACGATGGCCGGCAGAGTCATCATAATTATCCGCAAGTCCAACCACAGCGACTTTCGTGCGGCGTAATAGACGTCCAGTTGAATCATGCGGCCAAACGAGGTTTGGTTCTTCCCGGAGACTTGCCATAGTCCGGTGAGGCCGGGTGCAGCCCTAAACCTGTGCTTCTGCAGGATGGTATAGTTCTCGAACTCGTAAGGAATGCAGGACCGTGGGCCGACGATGCTCATCTCGCCGCGCAAGACGTTGATGACCTGCGGCAACTCATCCAACCCGAGCGCTCGAATCAACCACCCACCCGGAATCAACCGTGAATCACCTTTGGCGTCCAATTTCTGCATCGGAACGTTCGTCGCCATGAGAGCGCTGAAATGCGCCTGATGGTTCGAAGTCTCGGCGCCTACCCGCATGGTGCGAAACTTAAACAAACGAAATCGCCGACCTCGATAGCCGACACGTTCTTGGCGGAAGAAAATTGGGCCGGGAGACACTAGTGACATGACACTCGCAATCACCAGCGTGAGCACTGCCAAAACAGGCAGCGCCACGCAGCAGCATGCGAGATCGAGGCCGCGCTTCCAAACCGGGAGCGGGTCAGCCACACGCTGGTAGGTTTTGCTGGGGGAAGTGCTGGACCGAAGAGTTGCCACAAAGAATGAATGAGAAAACGGATAAATCGAAGATGCTGCTACTAGGGCAATCGGTAAGAGACGCCCTCACTCAAGCCAGTGATCATCGTGACCATCGAGCAGGAGCCGGTTGCTTTGGCGCTCACAAGCCAATGTCGGGCACCGCAGCAGACACTTCATGAATTCACAAATATAATCCCTACAATGAATAAAGTAAATTTGTGGCGCTGTTCATCGGGACTCTTCAATGGATACGGGGATAGGATTAGGAGCGAAATAGACAGTTCGGGGTGAAAAGACGCCATGCGTTTGCCTTTGGGTCAAGGGGCGAACATCGCTTGAGGTCAGTCGAGACGCTCCGGGGCTCGCTTGGTATCACCGGCGCAGCGATTACAAGCATCCTTGCCGATCCAATGCCGCCATACGCAAATATCGTCGGAAAACATTACATTTCTCGATTTACCCAAGCTCGATATGTGAAATCCATCAAATACTCATTTATATCACATAAAGATACTTACGTTATAATCATGAGGACATTTAAGACTTGGCATGAACATCGCTTTGAGATATTGTCCTAACTAATCCAACCTTTCTCTAAAAAAGAATACTCCCATGAAAAACTCATTCACTAAGCTCCTCGGCGTGCTGGCCTTCGCCAGTTCTGCCCTCGTCTCCCAAGCCGTGCCGTTCGCCAATGGCTCGTTCATCTCGATGAGCAGCGACAATAGCGTTTGGACCGGCGGCGGCGGCACCAGTGTTGCCGATTACACCTCAGTAACCTCATTTGGTGCCGTCAAGGTCGACGCTCGTGGCGGCTCGTTCACCACGGTAGCGGCGGGCAGCGCCGTCACCATGGGCACTCCGCTCGTGTTCGCCAATCCGTTTGCCAATAACCCGCTCTGGAGCGTGGGTGGCTTCACGTTCGCCCTGAACTCGTTCAACGCCCCGGTCCGCAATACGGGTGGCGCCCTCCAGACCCTCGTTCTGAGTGGCTCTGGTTTGGTTTCTGGCAATGGCTTCGATGGCGTCGGCGACTGGACTTGGAGCGGTGACGCTCAAGGTTCTGCGACCTTCACCTTCTCGTCCTCGACTGTTGTCCGGGCTCCTGACGGCGGTCTCACGATTGCCTTCCTCGGTGCCGCGATGATCGCGCTCGCCGGCCTCCGCCGTAAGTTCGTCAGCTAAACTTTAAAAGCTTCATCCTAAGACGGCAGGACTTTATGTCCTGCCGTCTTTTTTGCTTTGCACGCCAGCCACCTCTCGATCGTGCCGATAACTCATGATCACTTGCCTTGGTGCCGAACCTTCCGTCAACGTTCGTGATGAAAACTTGCAGCTGCTGACCTTGTAACCATCATGGTCCAACAAAGTCCGTTTCGCTGCCCGCGTCTCTTACGCTCCACGTGACACGTAAAAATCACCTTCTTGCCATAGGTTTTCGTTTTTTTACGCGCGCATCCGCGTTGCTAGGGCTCGCCCTTGTCTCGGTAAATTCTAGTCAGCTACATGCCCAATCCATCTTCTATTTGGACACCGAAAATGGCGGCGGCTTCGGCAACAACCCGAATTCCTTTCTTTGGGCCACGTTTTCTCCCGTTTGGACAACAGACTCATCTGGGAACTCCAGCCAAGTTGCTTGGAGCAATGCTACGCCCGCCAGCAATGCCATCCTCGGAAATGGAGCCAGCGTCGGGGCCTCAACCGCGTTTCTGGGCGGCAACATTTCCGTGGGAACGCTCAGCGTGGTAAACGGCACATGGACCGTCAATATCGGCAGCAACACCCTCACTTTTGATTCGGCGTCCCATTCGAATCTTGATGCCACCATCACGGACTCGGGCTCGGGCCCGGGCTCGGTGGTGAAGACCGGCTCGGGCACCATGACAGTGACTACCACCAGCAACTACACCGGAGGCACGACCATTAGCGGCGGGGCATTGCGCTTCAACGTCGCCAATACGAGCATCGGACCGACTGCGATAAATTCCGGTGGCACCCTGCAGCTTGGCGCATCGTCCACACTCCCGACCTCGACCACTCTAACCCTCGCAGGGGGAACACTCGCCATGACGGGTGCGTTCGACCAATCGTTCAGCACCGCGCTCGCGATGTCGGCCGGCAGCACAATTAATTTCGGCAGCGGCTTCGGCGCGAGTGCCGTCGCGTTCGGAAACTCCAGCGGCCAGACGTGGACGGGCACACTCTTGGTCTCGAATTTCAGCACCGCCGGCGGCGACACCCTGCGCTTTGGCACAAGCAGCAGCGCTCTCAGCGGCGCACAGCTCGCGGCCATCAGCTTCGATGGCTTCGGCGCGCAAATCGACGGCAGTGGTTTCGTGACTCCCGTCCCTGAGCCGGAAACCTATGCTCTCTTCGTCGGCGCCACCGTTTTGGCCGTCTTCAGCTATCGTCGCCGCCAGCTCTCAGCCGCTGCGGGCGGCTGAAGGGGCTAACGGCTCTCGATATTTTTCTCTCCTTGGACGGCGCGGCCGTCGATACTGATCGCGTGAACCCGCGTTCTCCACTCGTTTACCTCGTCCTCGGTGCCGCCGCGTCAGGGCGGCGAAAAATCATCCTCGATCTGCTTGAACTCGAAATCGAGGGATCGGAAAAAACCTCGGTCCTGCTTGGCACCACCGAAACGCCCTCATCCGACGACGGGGCCCTGCCCTGCATGCACCGCTGGCAGTGGGACGATAAGGCCATCGTCGCCACCTTGGACCCCGAGGCTACTCGCATCTTTTTTGTGACCGATGGCACCCACAACCCCGTCGATCAAATCGAGGCCTTCCAAGCCTGGCTGGCAGGCCAAAACGCCACGCTCGCCCGCGTCCTGTGTGTCGTCGATTGCCGTCTCGCGGCGCTCCACCCCCCGCTCTTCGCGTGGTTCGAAGCCTGCATCCATTTTTCTGACGTCGTGCTGCTCACCCATCGCGAGAGCGTCGAAAATAAATGGCTCAGCGACTTCACCGGCCATTTCAAGAAGCAGTTTTTACCCTGCCTCTTCGAGTCCGTGAAGGATGGGCACGTGAAGAATCCGGCTCTCGTCCTCGAGCCCGAGGCGCGCCGCGTATCGCATGTGTTCGAAGCCGAGCCGAATTGGATTTTCACGGACGCTGACGGCGACGAGATTGACGAGCAGGAAGAAGCCGAAGGCGGCGAAGAAGGTGTCGAGGCCAAGCCCGAGGAGGATCCCTACCTCGCCCGCGACGCCGCGGGACGACGCGTGAAGCGGCTCCCGGATATCGCCGCCTACCTCCGCCCGGATTCTACCGTCGGCGGAAATGCGCCTTAAAATCCTCGCGATCCATCGTCCGCCACACGAGCGTTCCGAACTGGATCCGAGGCAAGTAGAGCAGGCTGCAAGCCCGGCTCAAACCTCGCCCGGGCGGCACGCCCAGCCACACGAGCGTGCCCGCCAATCCGTAGAGTAGCGCCAGACCTACCGTGATCGCATAGGTTCTCAGGCCAAACTCGAACCCAGGCAGTCGCGATCCAAGCAGGTGCAGCGGGACCAGGGTGACGGCGATCACCGTGGCCACGATCCAATGCGTGCGCGCGACAAAGACCACGCAATCGGGCGGCCTGGGCATGGCGCGCAACGACCGCGATTACTTTGCCGCCGCCACCGCCGCCACAAACGCCTTCGCCTTCGCGGTAATCACCGACCAGTTCTTTTCCTTGAACGCCTTGGCGTCCACCAGCGAGCTACCCGCCGCCGTCGCAAACGCCCCCGCTTTCAGGAACTCGCCCACGTTGTTCTCGTTCACCCCGCCGGTCGGCACCATCTCGACGTGCGGGAGCGGTGCCTTCACCGACTTGATGTAGCCGGGCCCGAAAAACTCCGCCGGGAAAATCTTCGCCGCGTCCGCGCCCGCTTCCCAGGCGTTGATAATCTCGGTCGGGGTAAAGGCTCCGCTGAACACCGGCACGCTGTAGCGCTTGCACAACGTGATCACGTCGGGTCGCAGCGCGGGTGTGACGATGAACTTGGCGCCTGAAAGGATGCCCGCGCGCGCCGTCTCGGCATCCAGCACGGTGCCAAGACCAAACAGGAAGTCCGGCAGTTCCGAGGTCGCCTTTTCCAGCATGCGGATGGCCCCCGGCGTGGTCATGGTAAGCTCGATGCTCGTGAGGCCACCGGCGGCGAGCGCGCGCGCGCAATCGAGCAGCCCGTCGGGCGAATCGGCGCGGATGAGCGCGATGACTTTCTCAGCTTTGATTTTCGACAGGATGGCGTCCTTTTTCATGGGGCGCGCAGTGTGGCGGCCGCCCGGGCCGAGGGGAATCAATTTTCTTGCGCCCGCCAAAGCCGGCGTGTCTCTTGCCCGTCCCCTCCCGCCCGGGTGGTGGAATTGGTAGACACGCAGGTCTCAGAAGCCTGTGCCTAACAGCGTAGCGGTTCGAGTCCGCTCCCGGGCACCATGAGGAGTGCCGGCAGCCGTCCGGCCTCCCCTGCCCCACGAGGTTCAAGCGAAACCGCCGCCACGCTTCAGCCCGAGCTCTTTGCGACGCCGGACCCGATCGGCAGCCGCGATCTTGGCGTAGCCGCGGCGGCGATGCTCGGCGAGCGGATCGAGCGGCAGCTTTTGCGCGCGGCGCCAGGCGGCGAGCGCCGGGGCGACGTCAGTGAAGAACGCGCGCTTCAATATCAACTCGGCATCGACGACATTGTTTTTCGCCTGCGCCCGCCGCAGCGCGGCGTGATCCACGAGCGCGGCCTTGGCGTAAAGTTCCTGCGCCATCACCACCGTCTGGATGGTGGCCTCGATCTTGGGCTTCTCGTTATGGCACTGGTCGATCATGTAGGCGATCTTCGGCCTCCGGCCGCGGTCGGCAGCGAAGAAGTGAATCTCGTGGAAAATCCGGAAGACCTGATACGGATCGATCGAGCCGAGGGTGAGGTCGTCGTCGGCGTAACGGCGATCGTTGAAGTGAAAGCCACCGAGCATATCCTCGTCGAGCAGCCACGCGACAATCTGCTCGATGTTCTGGGCGCTGTAGTGGTGGCCGGTATCGACGAGCACCTTGGCGCGCGGGCCGGCCTTCTTCGCGAGGAGGAGGGCCATGCCCCAGTCGGCGATGTCGGTCGCGTAGAAAGCGGGCTCGAAGGGCTTGTATTCGATCAGCATCTTCTGCTTCGGACCGAGTTGCTTGTGGCACGCGCGGAGCGCCTCCTCAAACCGCGCCTTGCGATCACGGATGCTCTCCTGGCCCGGGTAGTTGGTGCCGTCGGCAAACCAGAGAGAGAGATACTCGCTGCCCACCGCGCGGCCGATCGCGATGGAATCGACGCAGTGCTGGATCGCGCGGGCGCGCACCGCCGGATCGGCGTTGCCGAAGGAGCCCCACTTGTAGCTCTGGTCCTGGAAGAGGTTCGGGTTGATCGCGCCGATCTTCACGCCGTGTTTGCGGGCGAGACGGGCGACGGCCTTCGGGTCCTCGCCGGGTTTGAAGTCCCACAGCACGTGGACCGCCACCGTCGGGCAGCAACCGGTGAGCGCGTGGACATGGCCAGCATCGGCGAGCTTGTCGCTCAGATCGATCGCGGCGGCGTCCTGGAAAAATTTTCCGAAGCGGGTGCCCGTGTCGGCAAAGCCCCACGAGGGCGTTTCAACTGCGAAGGAATCAAGCGCCTCGCGGGCGCGGCGGAGCTGGACGGAGGTCATGGACAAAAAGCGATGACGGCTCGGCGGCGCTACGGCAAGGGCACACCGAGCTTGACCGTCCACGGCGCGAGGGCGGGCAAGATCGAAGGGTGCAATTCAACGCCCTGCGCGAGCTGATCGGCGCGGCGGCGCAGGCCGTTCGCACCCGGCAGCCGCACGCGCTCGACCCCAGCGCGCGGCGGCGTGGCGCGGCAAGTGGCGGCGACATGCGACGTCTCCCGGACGAACTGCGCCGTGCCGCCGTAGCATGCGGAGTTCATCACTTGAAGAAACACGGTGGCACCCCACCCCTCCTTCGGATCGGCGCGCCCGTGACCGGCCAGCCCACCGGTGAGCGCCTCGACGAGCAATGCCAACGCATAGCCCTTGTGCCCGTGATCGAGGCCACCCATCGGGAGCAGCGTGCCGGGCGGCGTGGTGTGGAGCGCGCCCGGATCATCGGTGACCTCGCCGGCGGCCGTGAGCGCCCACGGGCCGGGAAATTTATTACCCGCGGCGTGCAGGCGCTTGGTGAGCGCGTTGGTCGTGATCGACATCGAGACATCGAGGATCACGGGGTCGCCGTCGGTCGGCCAGGCGGCGGCGAGCGGATTGGGCGTGAAGACTTCGCGCTGCCCGCCGAACGGCGCCACGCTGCACACATTCGGATCGGAACACGTGAGCAGCACCATCAGGCCCCGCTCGGTCACTCGTTGCAGATAAGCCGCCAGACAGGCGATGTGGTGGCTGCGGCGAATCGCCACCGTGCAGACGCCCTGCTGTTCCGCACGGTCCATCGCGAGCGTCAGCGCCTGCAGGATCACCCACGGGCCCGGCAGCCGCTGGGCGTCCCAAGTGACGGCCGCAGGGAAATCGGCGACGACGCGCGGCTCGCCCGTTTTCATCATCGAGCCTTTTTCGATCTCGCCGAGATAGGCGGGGAGCAGCGCCAGACCGTGCGTGGTGTGGCCGAGTAAATCCGCCTCGACGAGAATCGCCGCCACCGCCGCCGCCTTGTCGGCTTCGAGCCCGGCGCGCAGCAGAAGGTCGTTGGCAAAAGCAATGAGCGCGGGCGCAGCCGGGCGTTGGGACATGGCGAAAAATAATCAGCGCAGCGCCTCGCGAGCCAGACGGATATTCTCCGCGGCGCGCGGGTCGCCAGGACGCAGTCGCAGCGCCTCCTCGTAATGGCTGATCGCCTCGCTCGGACGGCCGAGCAGCAAAAGGATATTACCGAGATTGGCGTGCGCATCGGCATCATCGGGTCGCGCGGCGATCAGGGCGCGGAACTGCTCGGCCGCCGGCTCCAGGCGTTCGGAGCGCGCAAGCAGCAGACCGAGCCGGGCGCGGGCGGCGGCGTGGGACGGGGCGAGCCGCACGGTTTCGCCCCAACGAAACTCGGCCGCGGCCAAATCGCCCTCACGCTCAGCGAGACGGCCCAGTTCAAACTGCGCCTCGGTGAATTTCGGTTCGTGGCGCAGCGCCGGGGACACGCGCGCCGCGGCATCCAGTTGCTCCGCCGCCTCAACGCGGCGCCCGCGCGCGAGCAACGCCACGCCCCAATTGTAGCGCGCGGGCGCGTAGTCGGGCCGCAGGTCGATTACGCGCGCGAACCGTTGGTGCGCGGCGGCCGCGTCGCCCTGCGCCTGATAGGCGAGCGCCAGGTTATGGTGCGCGCGCGGGTTCGCGGGGCGCTTCGCCACGGTGTCGCTCCAGATCGTGACGGGGTCGCGATAGTCGCGCATGCGAAGCACGGTGAGGCCGCCCCACGCGACGGCGACAGGGACAAGGAGCCATCGCAGGCGGCCCCGGAGCGAAACCACGAAGCCGGTGAGCAGCACCGCGAGCGGAAGATACATCCGGTGTTCGGCGATAGTCTGCGTGACCAGCGGCACGAAGCTCGAGCTCGGCGCGAGGATCAGAAAAAACGCCACGCCAAAGAAGCCTGCCACCGGCCGCCGCACCAGCGCCCAGATCATGGCGCCGAGCGCACCGACGACGAGGGCCGCCTGCCACGCGACATCGCTGAGTGAGCGCACCACCTCGCTGCCGTAATCGAGCACCAACGGATACGGCCAGAGGACGAGCCGCACGTAGAGCACGATGGCATCGGCTTGGGTGAGCAGGTAGCTCCACGGCGTGACCCCGAGGCCGAAACCCGCCGCCTCGCCGCGCATGC
Organism: Opitutaceae bacterium; assembly: GCA_030693515.1. GTDB lineage: Bacteria > Verrucomicrobiota > Verrucomicrobiia > Opitutales > Opitutaceae > ER46. Next base: position 32,374 of record JAUYAK010000006.1, on the reverse strand, counting down.
CGCCGCGCGAAAGCACGAGGGCGGCAAGCAGCAGCCACGTCGAGGCGAGCAGGAGATAGTATGTGCGACGCACCCGCCACGCTGCGGCGAATGACCCGGCCATAAATGTGCGATCAAGCAGGAGGACCACGACCGGAGCCGTGACCATGACTTCCTTGGCGGCCATGCCTGCGAGGCAGGCGACGAGTGAAGCCGCGAGCCAGACGCGCGAGGAAGCCGCGGCGCCGCGCAGGAAGGCATAGAGCGTGGCGAGGTAAAGGCTCCCGCAGAGCAACTCCGTGCGCTGTGCGATGCTGACTACGGTTTCGGTTTGCAGCGGATGGACCGCCCAGAGCAACGCGCCGAGCCATGCCAGCGAATCAACGGAAGAAAGCTTCTCGTCGCGCTTGAAGATCCACCGCAGCAGGCCAAACAGCGCGAGCGCGGCGCCCGCGTGAATCGCGAGATTCGTCACGTGGTAGCCGCGGACGTTGTCGCCATAAAGCGCCCGATCGATGGCCAGCGAGAGGTTCACGAGCGGGCGACCGGTGGTGGCGCTGCCGTCCGCCGGCGGCACGAGCGCCGACAGCAGACTTGGGCCGCGCAGCGTCGCGTTGTTCACGACCGCATCGGCGTCGTCGAAGAGGAAGGGCGAATCAAGGCTGCCCCAGTAGGCGAAGCTGATGGCGACGACGAGTCCCGTGGCGCGAAGGAACTGCGGGAGACGGACCGAAGCCATGGAGCGAAAGCTCCGATCAAGCGCGAGGCAGCCGCCAGAAAAAAGCACTCCTCCGGTCGCGGGGGAGTGCTGCGGAACAATCGCGGACCTCGGACGCCCGCCGGATCAGAAGTTGAAGGTCGAGGTCAGCGTGAATTTCCGCGAATCGATGATGCGGAAGGCCCAGGGCGTGCCGTCGAAGTTGACTTGCGTGGGCATGAGCCGGCCGCCCTCGGTCACATTCTCGACGTTGAGCTGGAGTTTCCAGCCGATGCGGTCGTTGAAGATCCGGCGCGAGTAGGAGCACCACACATCGGTGAAGTAGTTGCCCGAATCGTAAACCGGCCGCGTGACATCGTTGAGGTTGATCACCGTGGGGGAATTTACGGGGTCGCCGACCTTGCCAAAGAAACCGATCGCGGCGCGCGACTCCCAGCGCTGGGCGCCGCCGATCGCGAAGCCTTTGAACCGGCCTTCGCGGAACGAGTAGTTGGTGAGAAACGATCCGCGGTATTGGCGCTCAAGCGGGGAGCGCGCACCCTCCAGGGCCTTGGCGAGCGCGACCTGGGAGACGACGACGTTGTTGTGGTAGGCTTGGGCGCTGGTGTTGCCATCCGTGTTTTCGATCTGCGCGACACCGGCATAGCCGTAGCCGGTCCAGAATTTGGAGAGCGACCAGCGGCGGCTGGTGTTGGGATCGACGAAATCGGGGATCTCGGGCGCAGCGCTGCTCGTCCACTTCGGCAGGCGCTCGGCGAGCCACGCGTCGTATTGCGGCGCGATGTTCTTGTAGGTGCTCTGGCCCTTGCTGCCGGTGAGCTTCATAGTCCAGTTGCTGGTCGGGTTGAATGTGACCTGCAGCTCGGTGCCCTTGACCTTGCTGTCCTGGGTAGCGCCGGAACTGAGGCCGCTGTAGTAGTTCAGGGGGAGCTGAATGAGGTCGTAGATTTTCTGCTGATTCGCCGAGTCCGAGACGTTGTTGATGGCATCGGTATTCCAGTTGGGCGTCGCGATGATCTGCTGGAGGGTGCGGCCGCCGGCGATGCCATTGCGGATGCGCTGGACGGCGCTGGCCCAAGGCAGGCCCGTGGTGGTATCGGCATAGGCCAGACGCGTGAGCAGGGTGTTGGCCGCGCCGGTGCGCTCGTTCTGGCTTTCGTTCTCATACCAGTTGAGGCGGACGACGAGTTTGCTCTTGAGCAGATTGAAGCCCACGCCGCCGTCCTGGCCCTTGCCGGTGGGCTTGGCCAGGGGCTTGAAGAAATAGTCGGTCTGGTAGGTGGCGGGCGGATTGAAGTTGTCGGACTTGTTGTAGTAGAGCGTCAGGCCGCCGAGCAGTTCGGAGATCAGCGAGTCGGTGCCGCCGAGCCGCGACACGAAGGCGTGGCCTTTGAGCGGACGGAAAGCGGCGCCGAGGGTCTTGGTATCGCCCTGGAGTGCATCCCAGCGCGCCCAGCGATTCATGACCCGGTTGTAGTTGATCAAGCCCGTGGAGTTGGTGCTGAACAACTCGGCATTGGTCAGCGCGGGGGAGGTGACGCGGCCGCTCACATCCGTGAGCGCGCCCGGTGTGGTGATGCGCGCGCGATAGTCGTCATGGCGCCAGCCGAACGTGGCGACCAGGCGGTCCTCCCACAGATAGCTCTGCGCGGCGAGAGTCCAGCTCTTCACCTCGCGACGCGTGCGGAAGCTGCCCGCGCTCGAAAACAATATCTGCTCGGTGACGCTGTCGTTCTGAAACTGGCCGGTGGCGTAGTTGTAAACCTGCACTTGGGAAGTGAACGGATCCTTCCAGCCTTGGTTGCCGTAGAATCCGGCCGATTGGGTCGCCCGGCCCTGGGGGCCACCGGGGCTGCCGAGGTAGTATTTGCGCATGAGCGCCGTGCTGAGCGCCTGCTGGATGCCGGGGAGATTCGGGTTTGAGACGTAGCGCAGGCGGGCGTCGGCGTCGCCGTCGGAGAAATTATTGCGCCAGCGCTCAACGGCACGGCTCACGTGTTGTTTGGTGCCGAGTGCGAGAAGGCGATGGCGGCCCAGCCACTTGAGAAGGCTCGACTGCTTCGTGAGATCGAGGTCGTAGGCGAGCATCGCGCGGTAATTGTCGTCGGTCTGCGGCGAGAAGAAGGTATCAAGGCCGCCGCCCACGCCCTCGGAGACAAACGGGATGCCGAAATAGGGGTTGGGCGTGCCATCAATACGCTTCTGGTTGGTATCGACCTGGATGGTGGCGCCCGTGAGCTGGTTCATCGTGTAATTCTCGACGCCATCAAGATCCTGGCGCAGCCAGCCAGCGCTGAAGAAGAGGTTGGGCAGGAGTTGCTGCTCGATCTCCAAATTGTAGTTCGCGGCGCGGAGCCGCGCGAAATTCGTCTGGAGGTGGTTATACTCGGTCCAATCGTAGATGGACTTGTTGGTCACACCGGGGAGCTGGTAGCTGCCGTAGGTGAAGGTGCGGCCGCCGATGTTTGCGGTGGGAATGGGCAGACTGATCGACGAGGACCACTGCCGATCGGCGATCAGGTAACGGGGATCGCCGGCGGGCCACAGGGTGGCCAGGCCGACCGTGGGCGTGGCGGGACTCGTCTGTGCCGTCGGATAGTTCACGCCGGCGACGACCGGATTGCGCTGAAAGAAGGCGACCGATCGACCTCCATCGATCAGCCGCAGCGGGCGCGACGTGTCCTCAAACTGGATGCCGGGGACGAAGAGCGGATTGTTGAGTGTGCTCGGAGCACCCGCGCCGAGGATGGTGTTGACCGAGGCGGCGTAGCCGGGGGAATTGACGTTGACGACGTAGGGTCCGTAGGTGCGGCCGGTGTCCAGCACCGTGATCATGCGCGTGGTGGGATCATAGGCGGGGCGGCCGGCGGCAAACCACGGACTCACAAAATCGCGCGGCGTGAGGGAGTTGGGCCGGTTGGCGTTGTTCAGGTAATTCTCGGCAAAACCACGGATGATGGTTTTTGAAAATGGCTTGTAGGTGATCGCGCCATATTGGCGGCGCGTGAGATCACGCGAGGGCTGCCGCTGGAACTGCTGGTCGTTGTAGAGAAACGCGCCGTAGGCGGCCAACTTGTCCTTCACCAACACGCGGTTGAAAGCCAGGGAGGTGCGGAAAGAGCCGTATTGGTCCGTGCGGAGCACGACCTGATTGGTGTCGCGGTTGAGCGACGCCTGGGCGGAGGTCTGGTTGACGATGCCGGCCGGTGTGCCGAGGCCGAAGAGAAGGGAATTGGGCCCGCGCGTGATCTCGACCGACTGGGTGTTGTAGGAGTCGAACGGGATGCGGTTGTTGGTGGGGAAATTATTGATGGCGGCATCGGGCGCCGCGAGACCGCGGATACGGTTGGATTGGGCATTGGTGGTGGTGTCGCCGTTGTTGCCAAAGGTGTAGCCGGCGATCGTGTCCTTCGCGGTGCCGCGATCGGTGATCGAGGGCGTGTAGGTGCCCGAGCCCTCGGTGCTCGCCTCGTAGCGAAAGACATCGTTGATGTCGATCGAGGCGGTGTCTTCCATCTGCTGCTTCGTCACGACGGTGATCGAGGCGGCGAGATCGGCGAGGTTGGTGTTGAGGCGACTCCCCGCGAGGGTGTTCTCGGCAAAGTAGCCGGAATCCTTCGTGGTGGAGACTTGGAAAGGGGTGAGCTGCACGATGTCGGCGCTACGGGCCGCGCGGGCGTCGGCCTGCATCGCGGCAACCTCATCGGGATCGAGGCGGCCGTTATTGTTGCGATCGTATTTCGCGAGCTCCGTGGCCGTCGCAGCCGGCGCGGTCTGCGACCAGCCGACCGGGAGAGCAACGAGCGTGAAAAGCGGCAGCACGAGCCGCGGCAAACAGGAGAGACGGGCGGACGTTTTCATGGCAGGGACGGCAGGGTTGGCTTGAGGCGGGGTCGGCGGGAACGCACGCAACCCATCGGGCAGCGCACGGAACCGGGGTGAATGGCCCCACGGGAAGACGACGCCGACCGGCCCGCAAACACGCCCGTGGCCTGACGGTCCGGCCGCAACCCACCCCCCTGGCTCACTCTCCGAACTTGATCGCCGTCAGGCCGAAGAGAGCGAACGCCGCGGCCACGGCGACGAACCAGTCGCCATACTCGGTGTAGAACGTCGTGCGCTCGGCCCACCGCGTATCGCGGCTGACCTCGATGGTGCGCGTGCCGCGGAAATAGATCGAACCCCGCGCATCAGTGACCGTGGCGCGCACCGCGCCATACTCGTCGATCCACCCGCTCCAGCCGGCGTTGCCGCAGCGGAGCACGGGACGGCGCGTCTCGACCGCGCGCAGCACGGCATGCGCGGCATGCTGATACGCCGCGCCCCCCTCGCCGAACCAGCCGTTGTTGGTAAGGACGACGAGCAGATTGGCCCCGCCGAGCGCACTGGCACGCGCAAGCGAGGGAAAGATATCCTCGTAACAAATGAGCGGACCGACCACCGCCACTTGGTTGCGCAGCGAGACAAGCAAGGGCGACGAGGTCTCGCCCGGCACGAAGTCACCGCCGATCGGGACGAATTTTTCGAGCCACCCCAACACAGACCGCAGCGGCACATACTCGCCGAAGGGCACGAGGTGGCGCTTGGCGTAGCTGCGCTCGGCCACGCCCTCCGCGGGCGTCACAACAAAGGCGCCATTGCGCCACAGCTCGGCCGGCTGGTTGCGGTTCTCCACCGCGATGGAGCCGAGGATCAGCGGCACACCGGTGCGGCGGGTCAGCTGTTCGACAAAATCCTTCATCGCCGGATCGTCGCGCACGGCGAGCGGCGTGACCGCCTCCGGCCACACGATCAGGTCGGGCCGGGAAGCGGCCGCCTCGATGGTGGTCTCGCGCAACGCGTCGAGGATGCCGGTCGCGCGCGCAGGATCCCATTTCACATCCTGCGGGATCGCCGGCTGGACGAGGGCGACCCGCGCCAGGGGCTGCGTGAACGCGCGGCGGTTGAAAGCCTCCGGCATGTGCAACGCCACGCACGTGAGCAGGAGGAAAAGCGCGAGGAAGAACTCCTGGCTGCGCTTGGAGAGACCATTCGCGCCTTCGCGAAACAGCCGGTGGGCGTAGGCCGCGAACCCCAGGTTCACCATCACCAGCACAAAGGACACGCCATACGCGCCGGTGAATTCCGCCACCTGTAGAATCACCACACGCTCCCACTGGCTCGCGGCCAGCGGCAGCCAAGGGAATCCGCCGAGAAACCACATGCGCGTCCACTCGATCACGACCCATACGCCGGCGAGCCCAAGCATCGCGAGCAGCCGCACCGAGGTCGGCCGGCCGATCATGCGCGGCAGCACCCACCACGCGGCGAGATACCAGAGGCCGACCCACGCGCCGACGAATGGCCCCAGCAGCAGCAGGCCCGCCCAAGTGACGTGGTGCAACCACCCGAGAAGAATCGTCCAAGCCAGGGCCTGCGCCGCGAGGATCGTCCATGCGAAGGTCTTGAACCGTGGCCCCGTGTAGGCCCAGAAGGTGCCTGGCACGAGCATCGCATAGGCAAATTCCGGAGCCGAGAACGGAGGAAACGACACGATGGCCAGCACCACCGTGAAGACAAACACAGCCGCGGCGGCAAAGCGCGCACCGTGCCGCTCAAGCAGCCCAGGGCGCGGTTCATAGGGATCGAGGGCGGCAGTGGCAGAATCGGCAATCACGCGGGAGATGACGGACGAGGAAGGCGGACCTTAGGCAGACGCGCAAGCGCGGCCATATCGCAGCCCGTATCGGCGGCCTGGCGTCAGAATTTCAACCGGGCGTTTTCGTGGCCACAGGAAGGGCAGCGGCAGACTTCGGTGCCGGTGGGCGCGGTGTAGAGCGTATCGCACCGGATGCAGTGGAACGTGCGGCGGCGGCGCTCCAGTTCGAAGCGCCGATGATCGCGTCGATCATAGTAGAGCCAAAGTCCAAGAAACACCGCCGCCACGAGGACGGAGTAGATCACGGTGGCGGTGGCGAGTTCGAACATGCGCGGCACGCTAGGGGATGCCGTGGTGCGCGCCGAGTGCCAAAAAAAACGCGCCGGAGAAAACTCCGGCGCGTCGCGGACAAACCGCAGGGGAATAGCAGGCTCAGGCCTTGGCTTCGCCGGTCGCCGGCTCGGCGGCAGGGACGGCGGCCTCAGCCTTGGCGGCGGCTGCTTTCGGAGCCGGGGCCTTCTTGGCCTTGGTGCTGCGTTTGCGCTTAGCGTGGCCCGGATCGTCGGCTTTGACGAACTCGATCAGTGCCATGCGGGCGGCGTCGCTGAGACGCGGCCCGAGCTTGTAGATGCGGGTGTAGCCACCGGGGCGCTTCTCGAACTCCTTGTAGGTTTCGTTGAAGAGCTTGGTGAGCATGTCCTCGTTGCGGAGGTCGCGATGGGCGATACGGCGGAGATGCAGCGCGCGGGGCGCGAGCACCTGCTGGCCGTTTTTCTCCACGCGCGGAATCGCACCGGCCCGCTTGGCCTTGGTGATGATTTTCTCGATCCAGGGGCGGAGGGCCTTGGCCTTCGTGAGCGTGGTCGTGATGCGGCCGTGCTCGATGAGCGACGAGGCGAGATTGGAGAGCATCGCAGCGCGATGCTCCCGGGTGACGCCCAGGGAAGCGTGATGTTTATTGTGACGCATGGTGGCTTATTTTAGGCGACGCCCGATCGGCAATCCGGTCGCACAGCGTGGCGCGACAGCGGACGGCGCGAGCGCCGAAATGGTTGAAATGGCTTAGGCTTCCTTCTTGGCCTCGAGGAGACGCTCGTCGAACTTCATGCCGAGCGAGAGACCGAGGGCCTCGAGCTTCTCCTTGATTTCGTTGAGCGACTTTTTGCCGAAGTTGCGATATTTGAGCATCTCCTGCTCGGTCTTCATCGCGAGTTCGCCGACCGTGGTGATGTTCGCGTTGTTCAAACAGTTGGCCGCGCGGACAGAGAGCTCGATTTCGTTGACCGACATGTTGAGGAGCTTGCGGAGCTTGTTCTGCTCCTCGCTGACCTCGGACTGCTGGTTCTCGAACTCATACTCTTCCTGCGAGACGCGATCGAACACGTCGAGGTGGTGCTTGAGGATGGAGGCGGACTGCTTGAGGGCGTCGTCGGGCGTGATGCGCCCGTCGGTCCAGATCTCAAGGATGAGCTTGTCGTAATCGGTGATCTGGCCGACACGAGTCGCCTCGACGGCATACTTCACGAGGCGGACGGGCGAGAAGAGCGAGTCGATGGAGACGACGCCGATGGCCTGCTCTTCCTTCTTGTTGGCCTCGCCGGGATAGTAGCCGCGGCCGGTCTTAATCTCGATCTCGGCCTCGAACGTTTTCTTGTGGTCGAGGGTGCAGATCACTTGGTCGGGATTGACGACGGTGATGTTCGCATCGGCCTGGATATCGGCGGCCGTGATGGCGCCGGATTTGGTGGCCTTGATAAGAAGATTGATCGGCTCGCGCTTAGTCGAGACGAGCAGGATTTTCTTCAGGTTGAGGACGATGTCGGTGACATCCTCGACCACGCCGTCGATCGACTGGAACTCGTGGTTAACCCCCGAGATTTTGATCGACGAGATGGCGGCGCCCTCAATGGAGCTGAGGAGCACGCGGCGAAGGGAATTGCCGACAGTGTGGCCATAGCCGGCCTCGAAGGGCTCGGCGATGAACTTCGCGTAGGTGGGTGAGGAACCCTCCTCGATCTTGGTGAGCTTGCTGGGCAGTTCGAACTTTCCGAGGCGTTTGGGCATGGCAGGAGGCGGAGAAGTTGAGGATTGAGATGGTTGGATGATGGGCGGCTCAGAAGCGCGAGTAGAACTCGACGATGAGCTGCTCGTTGACGTCCTGCGTCATTTCCTCGCGCGTGGGGAGGCGGACGACGGTGGCCTTGAAGGTCTCGGCATTCATGGCGAGCCAGCCGGGGACGTTGCGGATGCGATTCTCCTCGAGGCAGCGCGTGGCGAGCTGGCGGGAGGCGGGCGAGTTTTTGACCTCGATCTCATCGCCGGGGTGGACGTTGGCGCTGGCGATGTCGACCTTGTGGCCGTTGACGCGGATGTGGCCGTGGTTGACGAACTGGCGCGCGGCGGCGCGGCTCTTGGCGAGGCCGAGGAGGTAAACGGTGCTGTCGAGACGGGTCTCGAGGAGCTGAAGGAAGCGTTCGCCGGTGACGCCGCGCTCCTTCTTGGCGTTCTCGAAGACGCGGCGGAACTGGCGCTCAAGCAGGCCGTAGATGTAACGGAGCTTTTGCTTTTCGTTAAGCCCGGTGGCGTATTCGGAAACCTTGCGCTTCATCTTGGCGCCGTGGACGCCAGCGGGGAAGGGGCGGCGTTCGAAGGCCTTGCCGGAGCCGAGCAGATGCTGGCCAAAGCGGCGGCTGATGCGAGTGGTGGGGCCGGTATAGCGAGCCATGAGATTGGTAAATTTCGATTTTAGATTTTCGACTATGCCGACAGATTACACGCGACGGCGTTTGCGCGGGCGGCAGCCGTTGTGCGGGATCGGGGTCACGTCGACGATGGAAGTGATCTCGAGGCCGATGGCCTGGAGGGCGCGGATGGCGGAGTCGCGGCCGAGGCCGGGACCGGAGACGCGGATTTGAACATCCTTGAGGCCGTGGGACATCGCGTTGCGCGCGGCGTCCTGGGCCACGACTTGGGCGGCGTAGGCGGTGGACTTTCGGGAACCGCGGAAATTGCACTTACCCGCGGAGGACCACGCGATCACAGCACCCTTGGGATCGGTGATGGAGACGATCGTGTTGTTGAAGGAGGCGAGGACGTTGGCGTAGCCGGAGGTGACGTTCTTCGAACCCTTGGCCTTGCGGACCTTGATGACGCCAAGCTCCTCCTTGAGGAGTTCCTCGGCGGTGGGCTGGCGGGCGACGCCGTGAACCAGCTCGACGGGCTTGGCAGCATCACCCGCAGGGGCGGCGGCAGGCGCAGCACCCTCGGCCCCCGCGGCAGCGGGCGCAGCGGACTTGGGCGTCTTGGCCTTCTTTTCGGCAGGCGCGGCAGCGGGCGCGCCTTCGGCGGCGGGCTTCGCGGGTTTTTCTTTCTTCGGAGCAGACTTTTCTTCGGCCATGTTGGGAATTGGTTAGAGGCTTACGCTTCCTTGGCTTTGGTGACACCCACGGTCTTGCGGGGGCCCTTGCGGGTGCGGGCGTTGGTGCTGGTGCGCTGACCGCGGACGGGCAGACCACGACGGTGGCGGATGCCACGGTAGCAGTTGATCGCCTGGAGGCGCTTCAGATTGCCAGCGATCTCGCGGCGGAGGTCGCCTTCAAGCACCCACTTATGGTCGGTGATGAGATTGAGAATCTTATTGAGCTGCTCTTCGGTAAGATCCTGCGCCCGCATGTCGGGGTTGATGCCTGCTTCTTTGACGAGCAGGTCGGCCCGGGTGGGTCCGATGCCGTTGATGTAACGGAGGGAATACGCGACTTTCTTCTTCGCGGGAATTTCTACGCCGAGGAGACGAGGCATGGTGTTTGGGTTCTAGTTGAGAGTTGTTGGTTGAGAGTTGGGAAAATGAAAATCAGACGGGAACATGAGCAGTGACAGGGCGCGGGACAGTGAGGATTTCCGGACCGTCTTCGGTGGTGAGGACGGTGTGCTCGAAGTGCGCGGAGGGCGCGCCATCGGCGGTCACAATCGTCCAGCCATCGGAGAGCGTCTTGGTCTTGTAGGCGCCGGCGTTGACCATGGGCTCGATCGCGAGCGTCATGCCGGGCTTGATTTTGTCGCCGGTGCCGCGGCGGCCGAAGTTTGGAATCTCCGGCGGCTCGTGCATCGCGGCCCCTACCCCGTGGCCAACCATGTCGCGCACGACACTAAAGCCGTGCGACTCGACGTAGTCCTGAATCGCGCTGGAGATGTCGCCGATGCGGTTGCCGATGCGCGCCTGCTTGATGCCGAGGGCGAGGGCTTCACGGGTGACGCGGAGGAGTTTCTCGCCGAGGGGAGAAACGGGGCCGACGCCGACGGTGAACGCGTTGTCACCGACATAACCGTCACGCCAGACGACGACGTCGAGCGAGACGATGTCGCCCTCGCGAATGACGCGGCGGAGCGACGGGATGCCATGGACCACCTCGTCGTTAACCGAGATGCAGGTGTGGGCGGGATAACGGCGGGCGCCGTGAGTATAGCCGTAGCAGGCGCTGCGGGCACCGAGGCGGGCGATCATTTCGCGGCCGGCTTCTTCCAAGTCTTGCGTCGTGACGCCGGGCCGCACGAGGGGCTTGATATGCTCAAGGACCGTGGCGGCGACAGCGCACGCCTCGCGCATCTTTGCGATGCCTTCCCGGTTTTTGATCGGGATCTTACTCATGCGAGGACGGCCTCCTCGTGGAGGAGGCCGAGTGTGCGATAGTGCGAGACGACGACGAAATCGGCACCGGGGCTGGCGAAAACGCGGTCAAGCGTCTCGTCACGGGCGTCGAGCCATTCGTCAAGCACCATGGCTTGGAGCAGCGTAGCCGGGAACCCCGTGAGGAGAAATCCCGCATCAGGTTTGCGCGCGAAGAACCAGCGGCGCATCAGCGCCAGCCGGCGGGCTTCATCCGCGACGGCCGAGGCCGCGCGGCGCGAAATCTCCGGCGCCCGAAGGTGCTGAGGAGAGACGTGCTCAATGTTCAAAGAACGGGCCCGGTGCATCAGGTTTTCAGTTAGAAAATCCGGCGAACCGAGGAGAATGATCTTGGCCTTGGCGGCAGCGCCATGACCCCGGAGAGGGTCGGAGATGCCAGCCGCCGTCACGGGAGTAAAGAACTTATTTTAGAAAGGCCTTGTAGGCCCAGATTGCAGTGCCGAGCAGGAGCAGGCCGAGCATCGGATAGGCGAGCTTCATGACGGCCTCGTGACTCAATGCCTCGCCCGTGCTGCCCTGCTGCGGATTGGCGCTGCGGGAGCGGATGCGGCCCTTCTTGAGGAAGCCGTCGTAGTGGCGCTGCAAGAGGAAAGTCTCGATCTGGCGCATCGTGTCGAGGATGACGCCCACCGTGATCAACATGCCGGTGCCGCCGAAGAAGTAGGCGATGCGCGTGGGCACATCGAGCTGGAAGAGCAGGAGGTCCGGCATAATCGCGATGATCGTGAGGAAAATCGCGCCGGCCAACGTGAGCCGGGTCATGATGAAGTCGAGGAACTGCGCCGTCGGATCACCAGGCCGGACACCCGGGACGTAGCCGCCGTATTTCTTCAGGTCATCGGCGATCTGCACAGGCTTGAACATGACCGACACCCAGAAATAGCTGAAGAAAAGGATGAGGGTGGTGTTCAGGAAATAATACCAAAAGCTGCCGTGGATGAGGAGATTTGAGAGGTCGGTCAGGAAGCGCAGCTGGAGGTGCGCGCCCAGCCAGGAGAAAATCTGCTGAGGGAAAAGCAGAATCGCGCTGGCAAAAATGACGGGCATGACGCCGGAGTAGTTGACCTTAAGCGGGAGGAACGAGCTCTGGCCGCCCATGACCTTGTTGCCCACGACGCGCTTGGCGTATTGCACCGGGATCTTACGCTGGCCCTGCACCACCATGATGATGCCCATGGTCACGACCACAAAGAGCGCGATCATGACGACCGCCTGGGGCAGACCGAGCGAAGTGCCGGTGCCGACGGGCCGCACGAACATCTGGTAGGTCTGCGACGCCGCGCCCGGGATGTCGGCCAAGATGCCGACGGTGATCAGCAACGACACACCGTTGCCAATGCCCCGTTGGGTAATCTGCTCGCCGAGCCACATGAGGAGCATCGTGCCCGCTGTCATGAAAATCACCGAGGTGAGGATAAAGCTCCATTTGCCCACAATCACGATGGGGCCGAACTGCTCCACGTTGTAGCCCGGGAAGAGCTGGCCGGGATTCTGCAGCGCGAGGAGCAACAGGGTGCCCTGAATCACGCAGATCAGCACGGTCGCGTAGCGGGTGTATTGAGTGAGCTTCTGCCGCCCGACATCGCCTTCCTGCTGGAGGCGACTGAGGGCCGGAACGACCGCGGTCATCAACTGGAAGATGATCGACGCGCTGATGTAGGGCATGATGCCGAGCGCAGCGATGGCGCCCTTGATGAGCGCACCGCCCGTGAACATGTTGTAGAGGCCGATGAGGGCCCCGGCCCCGCCCGCGGATTGCTCCGCAAAGAAAGCCTGCAGCGGGCGCGGATCAATGCCCGGCAGCGGGATGTGCGATGCGACGCGTGCAACGAACAGCAGCGACAGGGTGTAGAAGATGCGCGAGCGCAGCTCGGGAATCTTCAGGGAGTTCGTGAAGGCGGAAAACACGGTGAGAATTACGAGTTATGATTTACGACTTACGATTGGAAACGGCCGAAAGGGATGCGCCGGACGCTCCCCGTCGTGCTTCGTTATTCGCAAATCCGATACGCCTGCTTCAGGCGACGATGGCCTGGCCGCCGGCTTTCTCGATCTTGGCCTTGGCCGACTCGGAGAACTTGGTGGCCGTGATCTTCAAGGCGCGGGTGAGCTCGCCATCGCCGAGGACCTTCAACGTGGTCTCGCCGGGGCGGACCAAGCCGGCCGCGATGAGCTGCTCGAGTCCGACTTCGGTGATGGAAGCATCAAGGCGAGTGAGATCGCCGAGGTTCACGATGGGATACTCCACGCGGAAGTTGTAATTATTGAAGCCGCGGTGCGGCAGCTTGCGGTAAAGGGGCATCTGGCCGCCTTCGAAGCCCGGGCGGATGCTGCTGCCGGAGCGCGCGCTCTGGCCCTTACCGCCGCGACCGGAGGTCTTGCCGTGGCCGCCGCCTTCGCCGCAACCGACGCGTTTACGCCGGTGGACGGCGCCTTTTACGTTTTTGAGTTCGTGGAGTTTCATAGTGGGTCCTGGTTGGGTGCGCCCTGCGCGCCGGAACGGCGGCAGAACTCGGAGGAAATAATCAGACGATGGCTCAGGTCGAACTGCGAAGGGCCGCGATGTTCTCCGCGAGACGGAGCTGGAGGAGGCCGTTGAGCGTGGCATGCACGACGGCGATGTGGTTGGACGAGCCCATCGACTTGGTGAGGACGTTCTTCACGCCAGCCGCTTCGAGGACGGCGCGCACGGCGCCGCCGGCGATGAGGCCGGTGCCGGGGGACGCAGGCTTGAGGAGAACCTTGCCGCCGTCGTATTGGCCGAAGACGTCATGCGGGATGGTGTCGCCCTTGAGCTTGACGTTGACGAGATGCTTGTGGGCATTGGCCGTGCCTTTCTTGATGGCATCAGGCACTTCATTGGCCTTGCCGTAGCCGATGCCGACCTTGCCCTTGCCATCGCCCACAACGGCGAGAGCGGCGAAGGAGAAGCGACGGCCGCCTTTGACGACCTTGGCGCAGCGGTTGATGAAGACGACCTTTTCAATCATCGTCGGGCCGTCGCCTTCCTTGGGCTTGTCGCGGTTGTCGCGGCGCGGACCACGGTGTCCGCCGGGGCCGCGGCCACCCTGGCCACGGAAGCCGCCTTGGCCTCCACGGTGTTCGCGTTGCGGGCGTTCGGAGGGAGCGGCCGCAGGTGCGGAGGGCGCAGCTGACTCAGGGGCGGGCGTGACGGTCTCGGGCGCGGAATTTTCTGTGCTCATGCGGTGATTAGAATTTGAGACCGCCTTCGCGCGCGGCCTCGGCAAACGTTTTGACTTTACCGTGGTAGGGAGCACCGGCGCGGTCGAAGACCACGTCGGAGACACCCGCGGCCTTGGCCTTGTCGGCGAAGGCTGTGCCCAGCACCTTGGCGCTGGCGATATTGGCCTTGAGCTTCTGCGCCCGGAGGTCGGCATCGAGGCTCGAGAGGAACACGAGCGTGCGGCCCTCGGTGTCGTCGATCGCCTGGGCGTAGATGTGCTTGGCGGTGAAACGCACGCTGAGGCGCGGGCACGCGGCGGTGCCGTTCACCTTCTTGCGGATGCGCCAACGGCGATTTTGGAGGAGGCGCGCTTTGGTAATGGTTTTCTTGCTCATGGGTGGTCTCCTTAGGCGACGGTCTTGCCTTCTTTACGACGAACGCGCTCGCCGACGATGCGCACGCCCTTGCCTTTATAGGGCTCCGGCGGGTAGTAGCTGCGGATCTCGGCCGTGACAGCACCGACGAGCTGTTTGTCCGCGCCCTCGACCTTGAGCTTGGTCTGATCGGTGACGGTGACTTTGATGCCCGTCGGAACCTCCATGAGGATCGGGTGCGAATAGCCGAGGGCGAGATCGAGGGTGGTGCCCTTGAGGTTGGCCTTGAAGCCGACGCCTTGGATCTCGAGTTCCTTCACGTAGCCGTCGGTCACGCCTTTGACCATGCCAGCCACGATCGAGCGGGCCGTGCCAAACATGGCGCGGGCGAAGCGAGAATCGTCAGTGGGAGCGAAGATGACCTTTTGATCAGCGATGCTCACCTTGACGGCGGAGGCGAAAGTTTTCTGGACCTTGCCCTTGGGGCCCTCGACGAGGACGGTGCCACCATTGATGGTGACTTTGACCTTGTCTGGGATGGAAACGGGTTGTTTGCCGATGCGGCTCATATTGCGAAGTGGCTGATGGTTGTCGCGCAGGGCGACTACCAGATGTTGCAGAGGATTTCACCGCCGGCCTTGAGGCGGCGGCAATCGGCATCCTTCAGGAGGCCGCGCGAAGTGGAGAGAACGGCGATGCCAAGGCCGTTGAGCACACGCGGGATGTCCGCATAGCTGCAATAGAGGCGACGGCCGGGCGTGGAGACGCGAGTGAGGCCGGTGAGAGCCGGTGCGCCGTCTACATACTTCATGCGCACCACGAGGGTGCGGTGGCCGCGCGCATCATTCCCGGTGGTGACGTCGGAAACGTAGCCTTCGGTCTTGAGAATGCCGGCGAGGCTTTCCTTGAGCTTGGAGTGCGGCATTACGCACTCGTCGAGGCGAGCCTTGGACGCGTTGCGAAGACGCGTGAGAAAATCACTGATCGGATCGGTCATGGTCGGATGGGCGTATTTTTTGCAGGAGCCGCGCGGGTCATATCCCGTGCGCACGAAGCGCACCTACCCCCGGCGGCGAAAAGGATTTTACCAGGAGGACTTGATGACGCCGGGGATTTTTCCGGCCAGCGCGAGTTCGCGGAAGGTAAGGCGGGAGACGCCATACTTGCGCTTGTAGCCGCGCGGGCGGCCGCTGAGGGAGCAGCGGTTGCGGATGCGCGTGGGTGAGGAGTTGCGCGGCAGCTTCTGGAGCTTCTTCTGCGTGGCGTGGAACTCCTCGTCGGTCGTCGCAGGGCTGATGAGGATGGCCTTCAGCTCGGCGCGTTTGACGGCGAACTTGGCGGCAAGCTTGATGCGCTTCTTATTGCGCTCGATGGCAGAGGTCTTCGGCATGACGGAAAAGGGGGATTAGGCGGCGTTGGACTTGGCGACCGTAGCCTCGGGGCGACGGAAAGGCATGCCGAGGAGACGGAGGAGATCGCGCCCCTCATCGTCAGTCCCGGCGGTGGTGACGATCGTGATGTCGAGGCCCATGGTCTTCTTGACATTCTCCACCGTGATCTCGGGGAAGATGGTGAAGTCCGTGATGCCGAGATTGTAGTTGCCCTGACCGTCGAGCTTGGCGGACACCCCGCGGAAATCGCGGATGGTGGGGAGCGCCACCGCCAACATGCGGTAGAGGAACTCCCACATATTGTTGCCGCGCAGCGTCACGTTGCAGCCGGTCACCTGGTTGGGCTTGAGCTTGAAGTTGGCGATCGCGCGCTTGGTGCGGTTGAAGATCGGCTTCTGGCCGGCGATGGCGGCGATGTCGCGGCCAACATCGGCGATCTGGTTCTTATCGGCTTCGGCATCAATGCCGCTGTTGATGCTGATTTTGACCAGCTTCGGAACCTGATGAGGGTTCGTGTAGCCATGGATCTTCTTAAGCTCAGGGATGACCTGCTCGAGATAGATCTTTTTAAGTGAGGGAGTGTAGCTCATGTGGATGGGCCCCGCGATTACCGACCGCGGTGGCGAAAACGTGTGATGTCAGATGGAAAAGGGTCGAGTAACGCAGGCTCGCCGCCGGATTGGCAAGCGCGCTTTCACGCACAGGACGACTCAGGATTTGGGCGCAGCGGCTTTGGCGGCGAGGGCGGCCTGACGGCGCGGGCTCGCATCATAGACTGATTTGAGCATCAGGTTGCTTACATGGAGGCTGCCTTCGCGCTCCGTGATGGCACCCTGCGGGTTCTTCTCGGACTTTTTCTCATGCTTCTTGATCATGGCCACACCCTCAACGCGGACGCGGTCCTTTTGCGTGAGCATCTCGAGAATCTTGCCCGACTTGCCTTTGTGGGCGCCGGCGATGACGACGACGATGTCGCCGCGCTTAACGTGGAAATACTTCTTCATGGTCAGAGAACCTCCGGAGCGAGCGAGATGATCTTCATGAAATTCTTGGCGCGGAGCTCGCGGGCGACCGGGCCGAAGATGCGGGTGCCGCGGGGATTGTTGCTCGCGTCGATGATGACGCACGCATTGCTGTCAAACCGGAGGTAGCTGCCGTCGGCACGGCGCACGGCGGCCTTGGTGCGGACGACCACGGCTTTCGCGACCTCGCCTTTTTTCACCGTGGCATCGGTGGTGCTTTCCTTGATGTGGACGGTGATAATGTCGCCCACGCCGGCCGTGTTGGTGATCTGGCCCATGCGGGAGATCATGGCGGCACGGCGGGCACCGGTGTTGTCGGCGACTTCGATAACGGAACGCAATTGAATCATGGCGGAGCTCCTGTGGAGTGTTGGGTTGGGCAGGCTCAGGCCTGCGGGGCGGGAGCCTCGGTGGGCTTGGTGGTCTTGGTGGGCACAGCGGCCGCGACATCGGCCTCGGTGATGGCGACGCCTTCGGCGACGACGGCCTTCTTGAGGATTGAGACGACGCGCCAGCGCTTGAGGCGGCTGAGGGGGCGGGTCTCCATGACCTCGACTTGGTCGCCGACCTTGGTTTCGTTATTCTCGTCGTGGACGTGGAGCACCGTCTGGCGATTCACGACCTTTTGGTAAAGAGGGTGCGGCTTCTTGTAGGCGACCGTGACCTTGATCGACTTGTTGCCGGAACGGCTTGAGACGAGGCCGATCTGGGTTCTGCGTTTGGCGCGCTGGCCTGCTTGGGCAGTGGACATGGAGATTGAGCGGTTAGGCGGCCGGAGTGGCGGCGCGCTTCTTTTCGTTGAGGATGGTGAGGAGACGGGCGATGTCCTTCCGGAGGACCCGGAACTGATGGGGCTTTTCGACCTGGCCGGTCTGCTTGCGAAGGCGGAGTTGGAGCAGCTCGTCGCGCTTCTCCTTAACCTTTGTGTTGATCTCGGCGGGCGAGAGTTCGCGGATTTCTTTGGAAGTCATGGCGGACGTGGCGTGAGGGTTGGGCTCAGGCGCGCTGGATGAAGCGGCAGTGGAAGGGAAGCTTCGCGTCGGCGAGACGGAAGGCTTCCTTGGCGATAGTGGCAGGCACGCCGGCAAGTTCGAAAAGGACGGCGCCGGGCTTGATTACGGCGACGTAATATTCGACCGGACCTTTGCCTTGGCCCATGCGGACCTCGGCGGGTTTCTTCGTGACGGGCTTGTGCGGGAAGACGCGGATCCAGAGCTTGCCCTTGCGCTTCAAGTGGCGAGAGATGGCGACGCGGGCAGCCTCGATCTGCTGTCCGGTCATGGGACCGCGGGTGAGAGACTGCAGGCCGAATTCGCCGAAGGCGATCGTGTTGCCGCGCTTGGCATTGCCAGCGCGGGAGCCTTTCATCGACTTGCGGTATTTGGTGCGGGCGGGTGCTAGAGCCATGGGAGTGTGTCTCCTACGTGAGAGGGTTTAAACGGCGTCCGAATCAGTTGTTGTCGGACTCTTTTTTGCAGATCCAGCACTTGACGCCGATCTTGCCATAGACGGTGAGCGCTTCGGCAAAGCCGTAGTCGATATTCTCACGGAGGGTGTGAAGGGGCACGCGGCCCTTGCGCTGCCACTCGCGGCGGGCGATGTCCGCGCCACCGAGGCGGCCGGAGCACTGGATACGGATGCCTTCGGCACCGAGGGCCATGGCCATCTCGACGGCCTTCTTCATGGCACGGCGGAAAGCGATGCGGCGTTCGAGCTGGAGAGCGACGTTCTCGGCGACGAGCGCGGCCTCGATCTCGGGCTTCTTGACCTCCTGGATGTCGAGGAGGATCTCCTTGCCCGTGAGCTTGGCGAGCTCCTCCTTAATCTTCTCGATCTCCTGGCCCTTGCGGCCGATGACGATGCCGGGGCGCGCGGTATAGATCTTGACGCGGACACGG
This sequence comes from Opitutaceae bacterium, assembly GCA_030693515.1. Lineage (GTDB taxonomy): Bacteria > Verrucomicrobiota > Verrucomicrobiia > Opitutales > Opitutaceae > ER46. The sequence continues at coordinate 13,486 of JAUYAK010000006.1, read as the reverse complement.
TTCGACGCGCGCTCGATGAAGATGCGCGGGACGGAGGCTTGCTTAAGTTTCTCCATCAGCTTGGAGCGGATGAGCTGGTCCTCGGCAAGGAGCTTGCCGAAATCCTTCTTCGTGGCGAACCACCGGGACTGCCAGTTGCGGCGGACGGCGAGACGGAAACCGATCGGGTTGGTTTTTTGGCCCATGGAAGTGGAATTAGGAGTTGGTCTGGCCGTCCGAGAGGATGATGCGGATGTGCGACATCTTCTTGCGGCGGGGCATGGCGGTGCCGCGGGCCCCGGCCTTGAAGCGCTTCAGCACGGGCCCGAGCTCGACGATGGCGGACTTCACGGTGAGGGAGTCGGCCGAGAGGTTGTTGTTGTTCTCCGCGTTCGCGATGGCGCTCTTGAGCGTCTTGGCGATCAGGCGGGAGCTCTTGCGCGGGACGAGCGCGAGATACTCCACAGCCTCGGCGGCCTTGCGGCCTTGAATGGTGCGGGCGACTTCGCGGACCTTTTTAGGGGACATCCGCGCGTAGCGTGTGATGGCTTGGACTTCCATGTTCGTGTTTGAGGATTCCGGCGGGGCCGGCGATAGCGGCGGACGGCGTCGCGCCCTACCCTTTTGGTTTCGTTCGGACTTAGGTTTTGATGAGTTTGGTGCTGGCGACGTCGCCGGCACGGATGGACTGGTGCGGCACCACGCTCACGATGAGCGCTGTGCTGCACGAGGGCCGCAGATCAACGAGGAGGATCTCCGCGATCTCCGACGAGCCGCGGGTGACCCGGCAGACCATGCCTTGGCGCAGGCCGGCATCGAAGCCGCCGCCAAGCACAATAAGGTCTGCGACGCTCGTCGGCTGGACGGCGACAACGACGGCGGCAGGCGCAGCCGCGAAGCCGGGCGCCGCCAAGGTCCAAGCGCCCATGGCCAGCACCGCCGCGGCGCGGAGGCGGCGGAAACGGGAGCAGACTGGTGCAACGTTGAACATCGGGCGGGTGGGCTGGAGCGGGCGCAGGGCGTGGTGCCTTAGATTTCCTTGCGAGTCATGCCACCGTGTCCCTTGAAGACGCGGGTAGGCGCAAACTCGCCGAGCTTATGGCCGACCATGTTCTCAGTGACGTAAACGGCGATGAAGGCCTTGCCGTTATGGACGCTGAAGGTGAGGCCGATGAAGTCGGGCGTGATGGTGGACCGGCGGGACCAGGTCTGGATGGGTTTCTTGGCGCCGGTTTTGATCGCCTTCTCGATTTTCTCGAGAAGGTGGTGGTCGACGAAGAAACCTTTCTTGATTGAACGTGCCATGGTGCAGGAGGGGCGGGATTACTTCTGGCCACGCGGCTTGCGGCCGTTGTGGTGAACGATGATCTGGGCGTTCGAGGGCTTGGAACGGCGGCGCGTGACGTAGCCCTTGGCGAGCTGGCCCCACGGCGACACGAGATGCTGGCGGCCACCGCCACCCTTGGATTTGCCTTGGCCACCACCGTTGGGGTGATCGACGGGATTCATCGCCACGCCGCGAACGGTCGGGCGGATGCCAAGCCAGCGCCGGCGGCCAGCCTTGCCGAGAGACTGCTGGTTATGGTCGCCGTTGCCGACTTCGCCGATGGTGGCGCGGCAACGGGCATTCACGTAGCGAAGCTCGCCGGAAGGCATCTTGAGGGTCGCACGACCGTCTTCGATCGCAACGAGCTCAAGGCTGGAACCGGCGCTGCGCGCGAGCTTGGCGCCACGGCCGGGCACGAGTTCCACGCAATGCAGGAGCGTAGAAGGGGGAATGATTTCCAGCGGGAAATTATTCCCAATCTTAAAATCGTTGGTGGTCGCTTTGTCGGAGGAGACAATGCTCTGGCCCACCTTCAGGTCCTTCGACGCCACGATGTAGGTCTTGGTGCCGTCTGGATAGCGCAGGAGCGCGATATTGGCGGAGCGATTGGGATCGTATTCGAGGGCGATGACGGTGGCGGGCTGATCCCGGATGTCACGGCGGAAGTCGATGATGCGGTAGAGCCGCTTGTGGCCGCCGCCGCGATGGCGGCTGGTGATGCGACCGTAGCAATTGCGGCCGCCGGACTTCTTTTGGCTCTCGGTGAGGTTGCGCTCGGGGCGCTTCTTGCTCAGCTCGGGCTGCTTGTTGAGCTGGGTAAAGCGACCAGCGGGCGTAAGCGGGCGGAAGGAATGGATAGGCATGGTGGTTTCTCCGGTTGGGCGCGGGGCCTCAGACGAGTTCGATCTTATCGCCGGCCTTGAGGGTCACGATCGCCTTCTTGTAGTCGGACGTGACGCCCGGGAGGCCGGAGCGGCCGCGCTTGTTCTTGCCGCGAATGATCATGGTGTTCACACGGCGGACGGTGACCTTGAAGGTCTCCTCGACGGCTTTGGCGATCTGGCCTTTATCGGCCTTGGTATCGACCTCGAAGGTGTATTGACCAAGCTCAGCCGAGAGTTTGCTGGACTTCTCCGAAAGCCGGAGGTGTTTGAGGATCTTGACGGGATGCATCAGTTTTTACCTCCGTTGGCGCGGGCGATAATGGTGTCCAGCGCCTTGGCACTGACGATGATCTTGGCGTAGTGCGCCAGGTCGCGGGTATTGAGGTTGGAGGCTTCGCGGAGCCAGACGCGCTCGATATTGCGCGAGGCCTTGGTGGTCTCGACCGCAAAGGGCGCGTCGACGAGCAGCAGTTTTCCCTTGGGGGCGATGCGGCCGAGGACCTCGTTGATAGCCTTGGTCTTCTTCATCGCGGGATCGAAAGCCTCGATGACGGCGATCTCGCCAGCGACAGCGCGATCAAAGAGAGCGCGCTTAAAAGCGAGCTGCTTGACCTTGATGTTGGTCTTCTTCGAGAAATCGCGCGGGCGAGGACCGAAGACGACACCGCCACCCGACCACAGGGGCGAGCGGATGGAACCGGCGCGGGCGCGGCCGGTGCCCTTCTGGCGCCACGGCTTCTTGCCGCCGCCGCGGACTTCGCCGCGGGTCTTGGTGGAGCGGGTGCCTTGACGGTTGTTGGCGTCGATGGCGACGATGGTTTCCTTGACGGCCTGAAGGCCTCTGTCGCCCTCGAAGGTGGGAATGCCGGCGAAATCTTTTTCGCTGCTGGTTTTTCCGTCGGAACTGAAAATGGTGAGTTTCATGTCGGTTCGTCTCCTTTACTTACTTCTTGGCGGCGGGTTTGGCCGCAGCGGCGGGCTTGGCGGCTTTCTCGGCCTTGGGCGCGGCGGCAGCCGGAACCGGCAGCGACCATTGGCCCTTGATGGCGGAGCGGACGATCACATCTGATCCGTTGGAACCGGGGATGGCCCCTTTGACCAAGATGAGATTTTTTTCCGCAATGACCTTGATGATGCGGAGATTCTGCACCGTGCGGCGGTCGCTGCCCATGTGGCCGGGCATGCGTTGATTCTTCCATACGCGCCCGGGCGTCTGGCGCATACCCACTGAACCGATACGACGATGAAACATCGAGCCGTGCGTGGCCGGACCGCCGGCAACGCGGAAGCGCTTTACGACGCCTTGGAAGCCCTTGCCTTTGGAGACGCCAACCACGTCCACGAGCTGACCTTCGGTAAAGGAGGTGGCGGTGACGATGTCGCCCACCTTGAGGGTGGAGGCGGCTTTGAGGCGGACTTCAGCGAGCACGCGAGGCGCCGCCTCAAGGCCGGCTTTCTTGGCGTGGCCGAGTTCGCCACTAGCGGTGTTCTTGAGCTTCTTTTGTGAGAAGCCAATCTGGACGGCATCGTAGCCATCGTTGGCGGCGGTCTTGACCTGCACTACAGCGCAGGGGCCGGCCTCGACCACGGTGACGGGCACGAGCACGTTGTGTGCATCGTAGACCTGGGTCATGCCGATTTTTTTTCCCAAAATTTCTGAGAGCATAGGGCTAAGCGGTAGGTGGATGAGTTCCGTTTGAGCGGACCTACTTTAGCGAGGGACCTGGCGGTCCCGCGGGTGCGGGACACAGGCAACTGCTAACTGTAGTGTGGAGGAATCCGGGTGCGGATGGTTAAAGGTGCGGGTTGGCGAGCGGCCTCACACGTTGATCGTGATGTCAACGCCCGAGGGCAGATTCAGCTTCTTCAGCTCATCGACCGTCTGGGCGGTGGGCTCGATAATGTCGATGAGGCGCTTGTGCGTGCGGGTCTCAAACTGCTCCATCGACTTTTTGTCGACGTGAGGCGAGCGGTTGACGGACAGCTTCTCGATGCGGGTGGGCAGCGGAATCGGGCCGGAGACGCGCGCGCCTGAGCGCTTGGCGGTTTCGACGATGTCCTGGGCCGACTGATCGATGACGCGATAGTCGAAGCCCTGGAGTTTGATGCGAATGCGTTGGCCTTTCATGGCGTAAAAAGAACGAAGGATCAGGTGCGGGCAGGAGCCTTGGAGGAAGTCTCCACGATCTTGGCGAGAAGCGAGTTCGGCACCTGCTCGAAGTGCGAAGGCGTGATACCGGCGCTAGCGCGGCCCTTGGAGAGGGAGCGGATGTCGGTGACGTAGCCGAAGAGCAGCTCAAGCGGGACGAACGCGGTGATGATGCAGGCACCGACCTTGTTCTCCATGCCTTGGATCTGGCCACGGCGGCGGTTGATGTCGCCCATCAGGTCGCCTTGGTATTCCTCGGGCGTGGTGACTTCGACGCCCATGATCGGCTCAAGCAGAATCGGGTTGGCCTTCTTCATCGCTTCCTTGAAGGCGAAGATACCGGCCATTTTGAAGGCCAGTTCGGATGAATCGACCTCGTGGAAAGAGCCGTCGACAATGCGCACGATGACATCGACCACCGGATAACCGGCGACCACGCCGTTGTTGGTTCCTTCGTAGATACCATCGGTCGCAGGCTTGATAAATTCCTTCGGAATCGAGCCGCCGACGGTCTCGTTGATAACCTCGACGCCTTTGCCCTTCACGTTCGGCTCAAGCTTGACGACGACATGGCCGTATTGGCCCTTGCCGCCGGACTGGCGAATGAATTTACCCTCGGCCTCCGAAGCCTTAAGCACGGTCTCGCGATAAGCGATCTGCGGCTTGCCTGCGGTGGCCTCGACCTTGAATTCGCGCTTCATCCGGTCGCGGATGATGTCGAGGTGCAACTCACCCATGCCGGCGAGAATGGTCTGGCCAGTGTCTTGGTCCGTCTTAACGCGGAGCGTCGGATCCTCGGCGACGAGACGTTGCAGGGCCATGCCCATTTTCTCCTGGTCGGCCTTCGAATTCGGCTCGATCGACATCGAGATGACGGGCTCGGGAAAAGACGGCGGCTCAAGACGAATATCGAAATCCTCGTCGCACAGGGTGTCGCCGGTGATGACATCCTTGACGCCGACGACGGCGCAAATGTCGCCCGAATAGGCCAAATCGATTTCTTCGCGCTCAATGGCGCGCATCAGCACGAGACGCGAAACACGCTCAGTGCGACGAGTGCGGGGATTATAAACCGGCATGCCGCGCGGGAGCTTTCCGGTGTAAACCCGGAAAAACACGAGACGGCCCACGAACGGATCATTCCAAAGCTTGAAAGCGAGACCGGCCATCTTGGCCTTGTCGTCCACGATGGCGGAGACTTCCTTGCCGTCGACGTCCAAACCTACCATCGGCGGCACATCGATCGGACTCGGCAAGAAGTTGACTACACAGTCGAGGAGACGCTGGACGCCCTTCTTCTTATAGGCGGAGCCGGGGATAACACCCGTAAACTGGAGGGAAATGGTGGCCTTGCGCACGCCGAGCAGAAGCTCCTCGACCGAAATTTCCTCACCATTGAGGTATTTCTCTGCAATGACATCGTCGAAATCACAGACCGCCTCGATGAGCTTGTCGCGATACTCCTTGGCCTGAGAGACCATGTTCTCAGGAATCGGAATCGTCACCGGGTTCAGGCCGAGCTGATCGTCCGGACTTTCGTCAAAGGAATAGGCGACGTTCTGGACGAGATCCACGAGGCCGGAGAATCCCTCTTCCTTGCCGATCGGCAGAAAAATCGGGTGCGCGTTGGCCTTGAGCTTCTCGCGCATCTCGGAAACGGCGCGGAAAAAATCCGCGCCGGTGCGGTCCATCTTATTGATGAAAGCAACGCGCGGAACCTTGTATTTATTCGCCTGCCGCCAGACGGTTTCGGACTGCGGCTGAACACCAGCGACTGCGCAGAAGACAGCGACCGCACCGTCGAGCACGCGAAGTGAGCGCTCAACTTCGGCCGTAAAATCCACATGGCCGGGGGTGTCGATGATATTGATGCGTTGCTTGATCCCCTTCCACGGGCCCCAAGAGGCATTCCATGCACAGGAGATGGCCGCGGCGGTGATAGTGATGCCACGCTCGCGCTCCTGCTCCATCCAGTCGGTGACTGTGTTACCCTCATGGACATCGCCCATCTTGTGGACCGCGCCAGAGTAGAAAAGAATGCGTTCAGTCGTAGTGGTCTTGCCCGCGTCGATGTGCGCGGCGATGCCGATGTTGCGCGTCCACTCTAGCGGGAACGGGCGGTCCTTGTGGTTCACCGGCGAGACCTTCGCCTTGTCGGTGACGACAGTAATCTTGATGGGAGCAGCGGCAGCGGACATGGATATGGACCCTTAGAAAATTACCAACGGAGATGGGCGAAGGCACGGTTGGCCTGCGCCATCTTGTGCGTGTCTTCCTTTTTCTTCACCACCGAGCCCGTGTTGTTGTAGGCATCGATGATCTCGGCAGCCAAGGCGTCTTTCATCGCGATGCCCTTGCGGCCATCGGCGGCGGCGACAATCCAACGAAGCGCGAGGGACTCCTGGCGCTCAAAAGAGATTTCGACCGGCACCTGATAGGTGGCGCCGCCGACGCGGCGGCTCTTCACCTCAAGGCGCGGACGCGCATTCTCCAGCGCACCGAGCATCAAATCGACAGGGTCACCCTTCTCCAGCTTCTCGGACACCTTCTCGAACGCACCGTAGACGATGGTCTGGGCAAGGTTCTTCTTGCCGCTCTTCATGATGACATTGACGAGGTGCGCGACGAGCACGCTGTTATAGCGGGCGTCCGGAACGGTTTTGCGTTTCTCAGCTCTGTGGCGGCGTGACATGGCGAAATCGGTTAAGGAGGAAAATTACTTGGCAGCCTTCGGGCGCTTGACGCCGTATTTGGAACGCGAGCGACGGCGCTTTTCGACACCGGTCGCGTCGAGCGTGCCACGGACGATGTGATAGCGCACGCCGGGGAGATCCTTCACGCGGCCGCCGCGCACGAGCACGATCGAGTGCTCCTGGAGGTTATGACCTTCGTCGGGGATGTAGGAGATGACTTCGCTGCCGTTCGTGAGACGGACCTTGGCGACCTTGCGGATGGCCGAGTTCGGCTTCTTGGGCGTGCGGGTCATGACCTGCACGCACACGCCGCGGCGGAAGGGGTTGCCATCCAAAGCCGGGGATTTCGACTTGGTGGTCACCTTGCGGCGGCCTTTGCGCACGAGTTGGTTGATGGTCGGCATACGAAGATGAAAGCTTGCGAGTGAGAAGAGACGAAAAGGGGACGACGCTACTTTGCGCGGAAAACTCGGCAAGAACTTTCTCGCGAAAAGTGGAATTGGCCGCGGTCGCGGGCAGAATACCCGCGGTTACGGAGTGAAAAGCATTCACCGGCAAAGCCGGCAACGCGTGTGGCAGACAGGAGGAAGAGGGAGACTTGCCCGTCAAAAAAAGATCACAAGCATGAACTCGCGGTCCAGGCACGTTCGCGTGTGTTATTTTCACCACACCGAGGGCGATCATCCGTGGTGACGTGATCGTGGGCTGGCCGCCTCATGTAAATATACGCTCGTATCGCAGTGCAGGTTCATCTTCGAGCAGTCATGGCTATGTGTTGGCGACGTGGCTTGCGCCGCATCGCCAGCACTCCGAAGCCGACCTGTGCAATGCGCAATAGAACCGGCAGCACCCTCCCCCTCTTCCTTCTCAGAGCGCCCACTGCCGCAGGCGATAGTCTCACCGCCGCATTGTCCCACGGCGCACCAAAGTCCGCCCTAGACCGAGCGGCTTACTTCACGCCGGAGCACAAAAAAGCCGCGGGGGTTTAGACCGCGGCTTGAAGTGAGTTTCGTGGCGCGTCAGCCAGCCGTGGCGGCCTCGGCGGGTTTGACGTCGTCAACAGGCAGCTCGGCGCCAAAGGGCAGCGTGATCTTGAGCTGCTTGTAGGTCGGCAGGCCCGTGCCCGCCGGAATCAAATGGCCCATGATGACGTTTTCCTTGAAGCCACGCAGCAGGTCGACCTTGCCGAGCGTCGAAGCGTCGGTGAGGACGCGTGTCGTCTCTTGGAAGCTCGCGGCGGAAATGAAGCTCTCGGTCTCCAGCGACGCCTTGGTGATACCAAGCAGGATCGGCTCAGCCTCAGCGGGTTTGCCGCCAGCTTCCTCGATGCGCCTGTTTTCCAAGAGGAACGTCGCGCGATCAACCTGCTCGCCCCAGAAGTTCTCAGTATCACCCGGATCGGTGATGCGGACTTTGCGGAGCATCTGGCGGATGATGATCTCGATGTGCTTGTCGTTGATCGTCACGCCCTGGAGGCGATAGACTTCCTGCACTTGGCTGATGAGGAAGTCGTAGAGCGCGGACGGCCCGAGGATTTCCAGAATCTCGTGCGGATCGGCGGAGCCTTCCGTGAGATGCTGGCCCTTGTGCACGACATCGCCCGGCTGGACGATGATGTGCTTGCCGGCCGCAATCAGATGTTCCTCTTCCTGCGCCGTCTCGTCGTTTTTGACCACGAGCTTGCGCTTGCCACGGACCGTGCCCTCGAAGGAAACGATGCCGTCGATGCGGGACATCTCGGCGGCGTCCTTCGGGCGCCGGGCTTCAAAGAGCTCGGCCACACGCGGCAGACCGCCCGTGATGTCCTTGGTCTTGGAGGCCTGGCGGGGCGTCTTGGCGAGCAGCGCGCCGGGGGCGATGGTGTCGCCCTCGTTGACCGCGATCTGCGCCCCGACGGGAATCGAATAGGCCGCGAGCGGCTTGTTCTTCGCGTCGCGGACCTCGATCTGCGGATTGAGGTCTTCCTTGTGCTCGATGACGACGGTGGCGATGCGGCCCGAGGCTTCGTCGAGTTCGCGCTTCACCGTGACTCCGGGGATCATGTCCTTGAAGTGCAGCGTGCCGCCCTTCTCGGAGAGAACCGGGACGTTGTAGGGATCCCACTGCGCGAGGACGGCGCCCTTCTCAATCTTCTCGCCGTCACCAACGTGCAGATACGATCCGACGACGATGTTGTAGACTTCGACTTCCTTGTCCTCGCTGTCGAGAACCTGGATGGTGCCCGTCTTGTTGAGCACGATGGATCCGCCGTCGGCGGTTTCGACGAGGCGCAGGCCCTTGTATTTGACCTTGCCGGTGGCGCGGACGCGGATTTCAGGCGTCTTGAAGCCGCCGGACGCGACGCCACCGATGTGGAACGTGCGCATCGTGAGCTGTGTGCCGGGCTCGCCGATGGACTGCGCGGCAATGATGCCGACGGAATCGCCGATCTTGGCCACCTTGTTCGTCGCGGGGTTGATGCCGTAAGACTTGGCGTCGATGCCGCCCTTGCTCACCGAGGTGAGCGGGGACATGACCTTGATGCGCTCGATGCCGAGTTCGTCGATCTTGGCCGCCGTCTCCTCGGAGATGAGCTCGCCGGAGCCGACGAGAATCTCTGAGGGGTTGATCGGGTTGATGACGTCGTCGCTGGAGAAGCGGCCGATGATGCGCTCCTTGAGGCCGACGATTTCGTCGTCGCCCTCGAAGATGGCCTTCTTCCACACGCCGTCCCGGGAACCGCAATCGTCCTCGGCAATGATGACGTCCATCGCCACGTCGCAGAGCTTGCGGGTGAGGTAGCCGGCATCCGCCGTCTTGAGCGCGGTGTCGGCGAGGCCCTTGCGGGCGCCGTGCGTCGAGATGAAGTATTCGAGGACCGTGAGGCCCTCGCGGAACGAGGACAGGATGGGGCGCTCGATGATTTCGCCGGAGGGCTTGGCCATGAGGCCGCGGGTGCCGCAGAGCTGGCGGACCTGCTGCTTGTTACCGCGGGCGCCCGAGTCCATCATGATGTAGACGGGGTTCACCTCGGGACGACCGTCGTTGTTCTCGAGCTTCGCGAACACCTGCTTGGCGATCTGGTCGGTGGCGCTGGTCCAGATATCGACCACCTTGTTGTAGCGCTCGCCATCGGTGATGATGCCCTTGTTGAACTGGCCTTCGACTTCGGTGATCTTCTTGCGCGATTCGGACACGATGTCCTTCTTCGCGTCGGGAATGATCATGTCGTCAATGCCGATCGAGATGCCCGCCTGCATGGCGGTCGCAAACCCGAGGTCCTTCAGTTTGTCGAGGGTCTCGACTGTGACGGGTGCGCCGGCAACTTTGTAGGTGTTCAGGATGAGGTCACCCAACTTGGCCTTCGGAACAGGGAAGTTTACGAAGCCAAGACCGATCGGCCAGATCTGGTTGAAGATCACGCGGCCCACGGTGGTGCGAACGGTCCGGCGCTTGGTGTCGCCAAACACCGTCTCCCGACCGAAATCGGGGTTCGGCACATCGACCCAGTCGTGCATCTTGAGCGCACCGTCGGCCTTCGCGTAGAGGACTTCCTGCAAGCCGGAGAGCAGCGGCACGCGCTGACTCTTGGTCGGCTTGGTGCGCGGCTCGATCGTGAGGTAGTAGGCGCCGAGAACGATGTCCTGCGACGGCGTGAGGATCGGCTTGCCGGAGGACGGCGAGAAGATGTTCGACGTCGCCATCATGAGGAGCTTGCACTCCATGATCGCTTCGAGCGAGAGCGGCACGTGCACGGCCATCTGGTCGCCGTCGAAGTCCGCGTTGTAAGCGGTGCAGACGAGCGGATGGATGCGGATGGCCTCACCCTCGATCAGCGTGGGCTCGAAGGCCTGGATCGAGAGGCGGTGGAGCGTCGGCGCGCGGTTGAGCAGCACCGGATGGCCCTTCGTGACCTCCTCCAGGATGTCCCAGACTTCCGGAGACTTTTTCTCGATCATCTTGCGCGCACCGCGGACGGTGTGCACGAAGCCGAGTTCCTTGAGGCGGCGGATGATAAACGGCTCGAAGAGCACGAGCGCCATTTTCTTCGGCAGGCCGCACTGGTGGAGCTTCAGCTCGGGACCGATGACGATGACGGAGCGGCCAGAATAGTCGACGCGCTTGCCGAGCAAGTTCTGGCGGAAACGACCCTGCTTGCCCTTGAGCATGTCCGAGAGGGACTTCAAGGGACGGTTGCCGGCGCCGGTGACGGGACGGCCGTGGCGGCCGTTGTCGAAGAGCGCGTCGACGGCCTCCTGCAGCATGCGCTTTTCGTTGTGAATGATTACATCGGGCGTCTTCAGCTGCATCAAATTCCGCAGGCGATTATTGCGGTTGATGACGCGGCGATAGAGATCGTTAAGATCGGAGGTGGCGAAGCGGCCGCCCTCGAGCGGGACGAGCGGGCGCAGGTCCGGCGGGATGACGGGCAGCACCTCGAGGACCATCCACTCGGGACGGCTCTTGGAGTGGATGAAGCCCTGGATGACCTTCAGGCGCTTCGAGAGCTTCTTTTTGATCTGCTTCGATTTCGTGGCGCGCATCTGCTCCTGCAGCTCGGCGACGGTGGCCTCCATGTCGGTCTTCACGAGCGCATCGCGCACGGCCTCGGCGCCCATCTTGGCGACGAAGGAGTCGTCGCCGTATTCCTCGAGGGCCTGGCGATACTCGCTGTCGGTGAGGAGCTGCTTCATCTCGAGCGGGGTCTTGCCCGGATCGATGACCATGAAGTTCTCGTAGTAGATCACGCGCTCAAGGGAACGCGCGGTCATGTCGAGCAGGAGGCCGAGGCGGCTCGGCATCGACTTCAGGAACCAGATGTGGGCCACCGGCACGGCCAGCTCGATGTGGCCCATGCGCTCGCGGCGGACGCGGGCAATCGTGACCTCCACGCCGCAGCGATCGCACACGACATCCTTGTATTTGATGCGCTTGTATTTTCCGCAGGCGCACTCGTAGTCGCGCACTGGCCCGAAGATCTTCTGGCAGAAGAGGCCGCCCGGCTCGGGCTTGAAGGTGCGGTAGTTGATCGTCTCGGGATTCTTGACCTCGCCCTTCGACCACTTGCGGATGGTCTCGGGCGACGCGACGGTGATGGAAACGCAGTCGAAGGCGGAGGTCTCCTCGCCGATGGCGTCGCGCGCTTCGTTCCGGGTGACGGCGGCGGTCTCGTTGGGTTGAATCATTTTAGTGGCTCCCTGAATTTATGTGAAAGGATGAAGGCAAACCGAACTGCGGCTTAGGCGCCGTAGCTCAGCGCGTCGCGCTTCTGGAGTTTGATGTCGAGGCCGAGGGACTGGATTTCCTTGATGAGCACGTTGAACGATTCGGGCGTGCCGGCTTGGAGCGTGTTGTCGCCCTTGACGAGCGACTCGTAGATCTTGGTGCGGCCCTGCACGTCGTCGGACTTGACGGTGAGCAGTTCCTGCAGCGTATGCGCCGCGCCGTAGGCCTCGAGCGCCCACACTTCCATTTCGCCGAAGCGCTGGCCGCCGTATTGGGCTTTGCCGCCCAAGGGCTGCTGCGTGACGAGCGAATAGGGACCGACCGCGCGCGCATGGATCTTATGCGACACGAGATGGTTCAGCTTCATCATGTAGATGTAGCCGACGACGACCTCTTGGTCGATCTTCTCGCCAGTGCGGCCGTCAAGGAGCGGGCTCTTGCCGGTGGCAGGCAACTTGGCCTCTTTGAGATATTCGCGGATTTTCTTTTCCGGAATGCCGTCGAACACGGGTGTCGCGATTTTGAGACCGAGCTTTTTGCAGGCCCAGCCGAGATGCGTCTCGAGCACCTGTCCGATGTTCATGCGCGAAGGCACGCCCAGCGGATTGAGGCAGATTTCGATCGGTGTGCCGTCGGGAAGGAACGGCATGTCTTCCTCGGGCACGATCTTGGCGACGACGCCCTTGTTGCCGTGACGGCCGGCCATCTTGTCGCCGACTTCGAGCTTCTGCTTGGTGGCGATGTAAACCTTGACCTGCTTGATGGCGCCATCGGCCGAGCCTTCGCCCGCCTCGATGCTGCCGATCTTGCGCTCACGGTCGGTCTCAAGCTCGTCGAACTTCGTCTGGTAGCTGCCGATGATCTCCATGATCTTGATACGAACCGGGGACGGGTCGATCTGGACGTGTTTGGAGACGGCCGCGAGTTTGCGCAGGAGGGTCTTGGTGATCTTGCGGTTGGCCGGGATGATGATTTCGCCGGACTCGCCGTTGATAACGTCGAGCGGGATCTTTTCGCCGAGGAGGATGTTCGAGAGCGCCTCGGTCAAACCCTCGCGGAGTTTGTCCATCTGCGTCTTATACTCTTCCTGGATTTGCTTCACCTGGCGGCGACGATCAGAGGGAGAAAGTTTCTCCTCCTGATTGTCGATGCGGGACGAAACCTTCACGTCCATGATGATGACGGTGACACCGGACGGGACGATTAGGGACGTATCTTTCACGTCGGCCGCCTTCTCGCAGAAGATGGC
>JAUYAK010000128.1 GCA_030693515.1 Opitutaceae bacterium | reverse complement strand
GGCCGCCCAGCAGGCACCAGCGAAAGCCGTCGATCACGCCGACCATGGGATTGACCGAGTAGAGCAGGCGCCACTCCTCGGGGACCTTGGTGCTCAGGAAGCCCACGGGAGAAACGTAGAGGCCAAACTGCACGGCAAACGCGACATAACCCATGACGAGTCCCGCGATTCCGAGTCCGGCACCCGAGAGCGACCGATCTTTTTTGCAGTTGGCGGCGGAGATGTGTCCGAACACCACGGCGAGCACCGGGGGCGCCAGCAGCAGCGCGCCGCCGAGGAGGCTGAGGATGCCGAGGACCAGCGAGGTGATGGCGAGGCCCGACGTGCGTGGCGGAGCGGCCGGTTGTTCGGGAGGGAGAACGTTGGGCAGGGATGGCGGGGTGGCCATGAGATGAATGCGATAGCGCTCGGGGTCGCAGGAGGGAAGTATGCTCTCAACGAACTGGGGGCTGAGTCGCCGCGCAATTTTCGCCCTGCCTCGGCCAAGAACTGCATAGCGTGTTGGGACGGACGGGTGTAGGGTAGGCTGTATGAAAACCATCCTTGTCCCCGTGGATTTCTCCCGCGCGACCGATGCGGTCGTGGCTCAGGCCGTTGATTTGGCCGAGGCGGTTTCCGCCCGTGTCGTCCTGCTGCATATCATTCTGCCCCCGGTGATGGTCGCCGAATACGGCGCGCTCATGGGCCGGATCGACGAGATTCGCGTCGCTGGCGAAAAAGCGGCGGGCGTGATGCTCGAACGTCTCCAGAAGACGTGCGAGCGCCGCGGGTTGACGGTCGATACGCGGCAGTTCACCGGCTCGGTCGTCGCCCTGATTGCCGAGCAGGCCAAGACGCTGGGGGCCGACTTCATCGTGATTGGCTCGCATGGGCACACGGCGCTCTACGACTTGTTCGTGGGCAGCACGACCCACGGCGTGCTGCGGCGCGCGCCTTGTCCAGTGCTGGTCGTGCCGCCGGCCAAGCGCACCCCGGTGCGCAAGGCGCGGAAGAAAAAATAGCCTGTAACTTTCTCAACCGGCCGTGGGTTGTGGGGGCATGCGCTCCCCCATGCCCGCGTTTGCCTCCTGCTTGATCCTTTCCGGCGGCCTGTTCGCCGCGTCCGCCTCGCCCGCGCCCGCCGCCATCGAGCGAGTGGTTGAAAAAACCTTCACGGTTGCCGGAGCCGGCACGTTGCGCATCGAGACGCAAGGCGGCGGTATCCGCGTGCAGCCGGGCGCGGCCTCCGCCGTGCGCGTCGTCGCGCGCCAGAAGATCCGCGCCGCCACGGAAGCCGAGGCCGACGAGCTGCTGAAGAAACTCGAGCTCACGTTTGAGCAGAGCGGCAACGACGTGAGCGCCGTGGCGCGCTACGAGAAGCGCTCAGGCTGGGGCTTCGGTTCGTGGCCGCCGGTGACGGTGGAATTCGAGGTCACGGTGCCGGCGGAGTTTGCCACGCGCCTGCAAACCTCGGGCGGTGGCATCGTGGTCGGTGATTTGCGGGGTGCATGCGACGCGAGGACGTCGGGCGGCGCGATCAAGCTGGGGACGATGGGCGGCGCGGTCGTCGCGAAGACCTCGGGTGGCGGCATCACGCTCGCGGGCGGGGCCGCCACGGCGACCCTCCATACTTCCGGCGGCTCCATTACGGCGGGGCGCGTGGCGGGCGCGGCAGATCTGTCAACTTCCGGCGGCGGCATCGTGATCGAGGCGGTCGGCGGCAAACTCCGGGCGCACACGAGCGGCGGCAGCATTCGCGCCGGCATCACCGGCGCCTTGAGCGACGATTGCTCGCTCAGCACCTCAGGCGGCAGTGTAAAAGTGAACGTGAGCCGGACGGCGGCGTTCCAGCTTGATGCGGCCACGAGCGGCGGCGGAGTCGATGCCTCCGGTCTGGCGATCACGCTCGAAAAATCTGGCCGGGACCGCAGCCGCCTGGCCGGGGCGGTCAATGGCGGCGGCCCCGTGCTCAAGCTCCGCTCGAGTGGCGGCGGGATCGGCGTGCGGGTGGAATGATTTTTCCAGCATGCGCCGGCGGTGCGATCACGAGGCGTGCTGGGCGCGGTGAAACGGCCGCTCGACGCACCGGTGCACGATCCACGTCGCGAGCAGGCTGGCCGTCAGCGTCAGCGCGAGTTGCAGCGTGTAGCTGCGTGAGCCGCCTTGGATCAGGGCCCAGCTGACGAGCATGATGACCGGTGTGTGCACAGCATAAAGGCTGTAGCTGATGCCGCCGAGCCGGCGCAGCGCGGCGATGACGCGATGCTCGCCCAGCGCACCATGGCGTAGCTCGAAGCGCACCGCCCAGAGCAGACCAAGAAAGCAGACGAGGCCCCAAGCGGCCTGTTTCAGCAGGTTCAAGCCGCTGAAATGAGGGACCGACTTCAAAGCGAGAAATCCGACCCACGCCGCGACAAGGTGCAGCGCCGTCACGTGGCCGCGCCGCGTCAGGAACAGGTGCGCGGCCAGCGCGCCCGCGTGCCAGAAAATCCCGAGCATCAGCACGCTGTTGAAAACCCAATACGGGCTCAGATGCTTGAGCGAGGCGACCGCCACCACCTGCAGACCAAGAAACGCCGCGCTGAGCAGGATCCATCGGCTGCGGGTGGCGAAGAAAAGAAACGCCGGATAGGCGGCATACATCAGAATCTCGCCGCTGACGGTGTTGAGGATGTAGTTGCCCGCGAGAATCTCGCGCGGATAGGCGCCGGCCACGCCGAGGAACCGCGCCCCCACTTCGGCGTGCGAGGCGATCGCGTGCAACGTGAGCAGCGTATCGGCGGAAGGCCGCCAGGCCTCGGCGGCGACAAACCCCAGGCCCAGCACGCTGGCGGCCCAATAGACCGGCGCGATCCGGAGAAAACGGCGCCGGAAATAGTTCCGCCAGCCCGTGGCCGGTTCGCCGAGCCGCTGGCGCCGGGCGGTCGGATAATAAATGCAAAAACCACTAAGCACGAAAAACGCGATGACCGCCGGATGCTGGCCGCCCGTCGGCCAGGTGAGCAGCGCCACCGCATCATGCAGCCCCTCGCCTATGGTGCGCACCGCGCGCTCGGCCGCGCCGACGGGGGGGAAATGCGACCACAGGTGCCAGTGGCTGAGGAAAACGATGCCGGCGCAGACCCCTCGCAGTGCGTCGAGTGACCACAGGCGCGCCGGGGCGTCGTTGGGCGGGCGGGAGGTGTCCACGCGGGATGTGTCGCGTCCGGGCGCGGGCGCGGCAAGTGCTTTTCCGTCAGACCGCGCTCGCCTCGCCGCGGCGCGGCTGCCTCGAATGGGGCATGACGCCAACCGGAAGCTTGTTCGGTCAACTCGTGCCGCGCCTCACGCGGGCGCACACGCTCGGCACCGTCGCCGATCTCTTGCAGTGGGACGAGCAGGTGAATCTGCCGCCTGGCGCCGCCGAACAGCGCGCGGCCCAGCACGCCGCGCTCGCCGAGGTGCAGCACGCCGCCGCCTCGGACCCGCGGATCGGCGAACTGCTCGGGGCCCTTGAGGCCGACGCCGGCAAGCTCACCCCGGATCAAAGCGCGGTCGTGGCCCACGCGCGCCGCGACTATGATCGCGCGACGAAACTGCCGGCGGAGTTTGTCCGGGAAAAAGCCGCGCAGGGCAGCCGTGGCTACCATGCGTGGGCGCGGGCCAAGGCCGGGAATGACTTCGCGAGCTACGCGCCGGTGCTCGAAAAAAACCTGGAGTTCGCCCGGCGCGAGGCCGCCTATCTCGGGCGCGGCGATGCGGCCTACGACTACGCGCTCGACAAGCATGACCCCGGCCTGACCGCCGCGACGGTGGACGGCCTGTTTGCCGAATTAAAGCGCGACCTCGTGCCGCTGGTCCGCGCGATCGCGGCGGCGCCGCGCGCGGCGCAGGCGCGTGAGATTGCGGCGCGGCTGAAGGGGTTTCCCGTGGAGGGGCAGGGGACGTTTCTGCGCGAGGTCACGGCGGCATTGGGCTTCGACTACGCGCGCGGCCGCATCGATGTGTCGCTGCATCCGTTTTGCTCCGGCACGGGCAGCGATGTGCGCATGACCACGCGGTTCAACGCGGACCAGCCGCTCGACGCGCTGTTCAGTTCGATTCACGAGACCGGCCACGGCCTCTACGAACAGGGTCTGCCGGCCGCGCACCTCGGCACGGCGCTCGGCCTGCACGCGGGCATGGCGGTGCACGAGTCACAGAGCCGGCTCTGGGAAAACCAGGTCGCGCGCAGCCGGGCGTTTTGGCGGCACTTCGAGCCCCGCTGGCGCGCCTTGTTTCCCGCGCAGAGCGCGAGTGTGACCGGCGAGGAACTGCATCTGGCCGTCAACGCCGTCGAGCCCACGCTCATCCGCGTCGATGCCGACGAGGTGACCTACAACCTCCACATCGTGCTCCGATTCGAGCTCGAGAAGAAACTCTTCGCCGGCGAACTCGCCGTGGGTGATCTGCCCGGCGCGTGGCGAGTCGCCGCGCGTGAGCTGATCGGCCTCGAGCCGGCCACCGATCGCGAGGGCGTGCTGCAGGATGTGCACTGGAGCGACGGCTCCTTTGGCTATTTCCCGAGCTACTGTCTCGGCAACATGATCGCGGCGCAGCTCTGGGCGCGGGTGCGCGTGGTGCGGCCGGGCCTTGAGGAGGAATTTGCGCGCGGAGATTTCGCGTGGCTGCTCGGCTGGCTGCGCGAGCACATCCATGCGCAGGGCCGGCGATGCAGCGCGACCGAACTCGTGCAGCGGGTGACCGGCGAGCCGCTGTCGCCCCACCATCTCGTGGCCTACCTGCGGGAGCGGTATGGCGGGTTGTATCTCGATTAACGGGTTTTCCGGTTGGGGTGGGAGCGAGCTTGCTCGCGACTTCGCGTCCGAGTCGCGAGCAAGCTCGCTCCCACCCCAATCCCGCTCAATTTCGGCACTTCGTATGGGCCTGATCGACACGCACACTCACCTCGAATCATTTGTCCGCCACGGCACGCTCGCCGGGGCGCTGGAGCGAGCCCGCGCGGCCGGCGTCGAGACGTTGATCACGATCGGGACCACGCCCGACGACTGGGCCCTCTACGCGAACCTGGCGCGGGAGCATGCGAGCGACGGTTTCGTGCGGCACACCGTGGGACTGCATCCCTGCTCGGTCGATGCCGGCTGGGAGAGCACTGTCGCGCAGATCGAGGCGCACTGGGGTAGGGCGGCGACTCCGCTCGCCGCCGGGACGCGGACGGAGTCCACGCCCATCCCTGTCGCCCTCGGCGAATGCGGGCTCGACCGGTTTCACCTGCCCAAGAACGCGGCGGAAGCGGAAAAAACCTTCGCCTGGCAACGCGCCGCCTTCGAGGCCCAGCTCGCGATCGCGAAGCGGCTCGGGAGCCCGGTGGTGGTGCACTCGCGCGGGGCGTTTGCCGAGTGCGTCGCCATGATCGACGCAAGCGGCGTCGATTGGCGGCGAGTGGTGTTCCACTGCTTCACCGAGGGCGCGGCGGAGATGGCGGAGCTCACGCGGCGCGGCGGCTACGGCTCGTTCACGGGCATCCTGACTTACAAGACGGCGGAAAACATCCGTGCCGCCGCGAAGGCCCAGGGACTCGCGCGCTTCATGCTCGAGACCGACGCGCCCTATCTCACGCCCATGCCGCACCGCGGGAAACCCAACGAGCCCGCCTTCGTGCGCCACACCGCGGAGTTTGCCGCGCAGGAGGTCTTCGGCGTGAGCTACGAGACCCTCGTGCAAATCAGCACGGACAACGCGCGGCGGTTTTTCGGATTTTGAAACGCCAAGGCGTGAAGTTCGGGGGAACCCGCCTTTGCGCCCGGCCTCCGCTCCGTCCTAAGCCTCGTCGAACTTGCGGGTGAACAGTGCTTCGAGCTCGGCGACCATCGCGATGGCGTCGGGGCCGTTCACGTGGAAGCGCACTTTTGAGCCCGAGCTGGCGGCCAGCATCATGAGGCCCATGATGCTCTTGCCGTTCACCTTCTCTTCGTCCTTTTCGACGAAGACCTCGGCTTTGAACTTGTTCGTGATGCGCACGATCATGGCGGCCGGGCGGGCGTGGATGCCCATCTTGTTCTGCACGATCAGCTCCTTGATCAGGGAAGTGTTGGCAGATGCGGCGTCGCTTTTGTTCATGAAGTCAGGAAACAGCCGCGCAAAGTCCGGTCCGTGGCGGCGGCTTGCAACCCAAAAACCCGGCCCCAGTCTGCGACCCGATGCCCTCGTCGCGCACCGCCATCGTCGTCCCTTGCCGGCTCGAATCGACGCGCTTCCCGCGCAAGCTCCTGCACCCCATCCGCGGCAAGCCCCTGCTGCTCTGGGTGGCGGAGCGCATCGCGCGCGAGGCGCCGGAATTCCCGCTGCACTTTGCCGTCGATCACGCACTGCTGCGCGACGTTGTGGCCGGTGCGGGCTTCCACGCCATCATGACGAGCGAGGCGCACCAGAGCGGCACGGACCGCATCGCCGAGGCGAACCGCACGATCGGCGCGGATTTTGTGATCAACGTGCAGGCCGACGAGCCGCTCGTGACGGGCGCGCAACTCCGCGAACTCGCCCGGCTCATCACCGGCCCGGTGCCGATGGCGACCCTCGCGACGCCCTTCCGGCGCATCGTCGATTTCTATAATCCCAACCAAGTGAAAGTCGTCGTGCGGCGCGACGGCCGCGCGCTGTATTTTTCGCGTTCGCGGCTGCCCTTCTCCCGGGACCTCGGCCTCACGATCGACGATGCGTGGATCGCGGCCAACCCCTGCCTGAAGCACCTCGGCCTCTACGCCTACCACGCGGACCTGCTGGAGAAATTCGCCGCCCTGCCGCCCGGCCGCTACGAGCAGATCGAAAAACTTGAGCAGCTGCGCGTGCTGGAAAACGGTTTCGACATCCTGGTCGGCACGACCGACGACCCCGGCATCGGCGTGGACACGCCCGCGGACGCGGTGAAGTTCGAGCAGGCGCTGGGGTAGGGATGGCTCTTCGCCCGTCCGCGTAACGTCATCGCGGGATACGCGAAACAATCGAGCCAAGGGTGGGCGGGCACGTCCCTGTGCCCGCATTTGGCCACGCCAAAAACTCACTCATGCGGGTACAGGGACGTGCCCGC
>JAUYAK010000127.1 GCA_030693515.1 Opitutaceae bacterium | reverse complement strand
GGCCGCCCAGCAGGCACCAGCGAAAGCCGTCGATCACGCCGACCATGGGATTGACCGAGTAGAGCAGGCGCCACTCCTCGGGGACCTTGGTGCTCAGGAAGCCCACGGGAGAAACGTAGAGGCCAAACTGCACGGCAAACGGCACGATGAACCTAAAGTCGCGATATTTGACCATGAGCGCCGCGATCCAGAGACCGGCGCCAAACGAGGCGAGAAAGGCGAGCCCGATGAACAACGGCAGGAAGACAATGTTGGGCGAGGGCAGGAAACGATACCACACCATGAGCACGGCGAGAAAGAAGGCCGAGATGAGGAAATCGACGAAGCTGGTGATCACACTGCTGGCGGGCACGACGAGCCGCGGAAAGTAGATCTTGGAGATCAGGTTGGAATTGGTGACGAGGCTGCTGCCGCTTTCCGAGAGCGCGGTGGAGAAGAACTGCCACGGGAGCATGCCGCAGAACACGATCAGCGCGTAGGGGATGTCGCTGCCGGCCGCCATGCCGGCGATCTTCCCAAAGATGACCGTGAGCACGATCATCGTGAGCAGCGGGCGGATCAGCGACCACGCCACCCCCACGACCGTCTGCTTGTAACGCACCAGCAGATCGCGCCAGGCGAGGAAATAGAATAATTCGCGGTAGCGCCAGAGATCGCGCCAGTATTGCTTGTCGGCCCGGCCGGCCTCGAGGGTGATTTCGTTCATGCGGAGACGGGGAGTCTTCTAGGGCCCGCGACGAATGTCACTGCACAACACCTTGCACGGGGGTGATGGAGGGCATGCGGTTCGTTTGTGGCCCGGGCGAGTCGTCCGGGTTGTAGCCGCTCACGTCGGAGCCGGCCCACGTGCCGTTGGCCTTGAAAAAATTATAGCGGTGGCCGGCGGGAATGGCGGTGAAGCTCTGGTTGGGGCTCGCGGGGTCGAAGACCGGCCAGCTCTTGTTTCCGAGATAGCCGGGCTTGGCGCTGTAAACATAGCTCGTCGCCACGGTGTCGCCGCCGAGGGCCTCGATGCTCGGGATGGCGTTGTCGAGCGGGTTCCAATTGCCCTTGATGAGCGCGGTGCCGTAAACATCGTAGTCCAGCTCCTGGTTGCTGTTCTGGCCAATCGGCGCCCAATCGGCGGAATTCGGCCCCGGCGTGTCCCACGTCGTCAGGCCGTTCTTCGCGGGGTTTTTCGCGAGCCAGTTGAGGATTCCGCCGCCGTTGTTGTATTCATACTGCCCATTCGCGACGTAATAGACCGCATCGACCGTGCCGTTTGAGCCGTTGCCGGAGATCGAGTAGGCGGTGCCGCTGTTGTAGTTGCCGCGCCAGACCTTGAGCTTGCCGTCCCATGCCGGCCACCAGATGCCGAGGGTCTGCGGGGCGACGATGCCGCCGAAACCCCACCAAACGCCGCCGTTGCCGATGTTGGGCCCGCCGAGGGAAAACAGGTTGTTGTTCCCGTAGCCGCCACCGCCTTTCACGATCCAATCGCTCGCCGCGCCGGTGCCGCCCATGCGCTTGACGCTTTCGAGATACATGGTGCCCGTGGCGGGATTGTAGTTGCGCACGCTGCCGAGCACCCAACGCGAGGGGTTGCTCGCAGAGTAGAGGATGGCGTAAGTGCCGTTGTTGTTGTAGCGAAGGCCGGGCGCGAGGGTGAAGACGGGTTCACTGCCTAAGGTGGGGTTGACGTTGCTCGTGCTCGTCGTGTCGAAGCCGCGGCCGGCGTTGCTGTATTCCCACGTGACGCCGGAGACGGTGCGGCCGATGAGGTTGCCCACGATGTTGAACTGGCGGGAGTAGCGGTTGAGCGTGAGGGGCAGGCGATTATTCGTCACCGCCACGCCGCCGCCGCCCGCGCTCCAATCGGTCGAGTAAACCCCGGAGGTGCCGTGAATCCAGTTGCGCGCGATGGTCTCGTTGGACGAGGAACCAAAGTAGCCGTCGGACTGGAGGCGGCAGAGGATGTTTCCCTCGTAGAGATTCCACGAATTGTGCGAGCCGTGGTTGATAAGGAAGTCCGCTCCGATGGTGTCGCGCCCGTTGATGCGGTCGGACATGTTATGCACGAAGGCGCTGAGGATGACGCCCGCATTCAGCTCCATGGACGAATAGCCGTTGTAGAGGAGATTGTCAGCAAAGAGCAGGCTCGTGCTCTCGGCAATCAAGACGAGGTTGCGCGAACTCATGCTCGGGTAGCTGTCGAATTGGTCGCGCACCACGCAGTGGCGGATAGTGCATTGGTAGGTGAAAGCGGAGTTGATGCCGTAGTTGGTGATGTTCTTCACCTCGACGTTGTAGAGCCAGCACTGCCGGGCCGTGAAGAAACCCAGGGTGATGACGCTCGTGCTGTTCTCGCCGTCTACGGTCAAGTCTTCGAGGCCGCAGCGGTAGGCGTGGATCGTGTAGTAGGGCGCGCCGGTGCCGGTCTCGCGGGTGAACTTCGTCCCCGCCTTGAGCGGGAAAGGCAACGCGGGTTCAAACGTGAAGGTGTTCCCGCTGTGGCCCGTGACATAGACGAGCACGGGGCGGGCATAGGGGATGGCTCCGACCACCGGCAGGGAATTATCCTCGATGCCTTCGAGGTTGGCGAAGCCGCCCGCGAAGTCCGGGGCTTCGCTCAGGGTGGCCGTCGTCGCCCCAGCGGCGACATCGGCCGTGAGCGTGGCCGCGTAGGGGTAGCCCGTGGGGAAGCCGCCGCCGCCAGAGACCGACACGGCGGCGCTACCGTAGAGTTTGAGCACCGTCTGACCCATGCCCGCACCGCGGAGCGTGATGCGCTTGCGGGCGGAGTTGTCGGACTTGATGCCGACGTTGATGCCGCTGTTGAGCCGGAACGTGCCGGCGGGGAGGAGCAGGCAGGTATCGTCGGGGGCGGCATCAATGGCGGCTTGGAGGGCGTTGCGCACATCGGTGGCGCCGGTGGCGTCGAGGCCGGTCACATTGACGATGGTGCGGCTGCGATACTGCCAGATGCCTCCGGGCACGCCGACATTCGTGCCGGCCTGCCAGTTGTAGCGGCGGTTGGAGGGAATTACGTCGGCCGAATAGACAACGGTCGCAATGAGCAAGCCGAAGGTGATTCCGAGAGATTTCATCGTTTCGAGTTTCGGGTATCTGTCGCGGTAGTAAAATGCGGATTCACACTTTTGGCCGTTCGGCGGATTTTAACCATAATGTGAAGAGTTTGCTGCAGCTATCAATAGGCGTCGTGGGTTGTTGCCGCGTTGGCGGCGAAGCAAACTCATAGCCTGCGGGGCTTGTTTGGTCGGAAAAGCTGGGGCGTCAGGCTGCGTTGGTTTGCAAGGTGAGAGCCTGACGTTTGCGGGCCGGGTTCGGAAAACTCATTGTCATCCCCTCGACCCCGCCTAGCTCTGTTAGCTCCCTCCTATGAAAAAATACCTCGTCGAATTCATCGGCACGTTCTTCCTCGTGTTCACCGTCGGCATGGCGTCGCGCAGCGGCTCGCCGCTGGCGCCGCTGGCGATTGGCGCCTCGCTCATGGTCATGATTTTCGCCGGCGGCCATGTGTCGGGCGGCCACTTTAATCCCGCGGTCACGCTCGGCGTCTGGCTCCGCGGGAAATGCGACGCCAAGGACGTCGTGCCCTACTGGGTTGCCCAACTGCTGGCGGGCCTCGTTGCGGCGCTGCTGGTCGTCAGTCTCATCGGCCGGCCCACTGAACCCGCCACGCATGACGCGATGAAATCCCTCATCGTCGAGTTCCTCTTCACCTTTGCGCTCGTGTGGGTCGTGCTCAACACCGCCACCGCCAAGGGCACCCTGAATAATTCCTTCTATGGCCTCGCCATCGGCATGACCGTGATGACGGGGGCAGTGGCCGTCGGCGGCATATCGGGCGGCGCGTTCAACCCCGCGGTCGGCCTCGGCGTCGTGACGATGGGCCTCGAAAAACTGAACCAGTTCTGGCTCTATCTCGGCGCCGACCTCGTGGGCGCAGTGGTGGCGGCGCTGACCTACAAAGTGGTCAACGGGAACGACTGAAAAGTAGGGCGGGGTCTGTGAGACCGTCTCAAAAGGGTGCGTTGGCAATCGGAACGTGAATGAGCGGAGTAGCGAAGGATTGTTCGCGAGGTTCAGGCGCGGGC
>JAUYAK010000126.1 GCA_030693515.1 Opitutaceae bacterium | reverse complement strand
GTGCCGCCCGCGGCCGGCACCACATAGGCCACGAGCCGCGGCTCGCCCGCGGCATCCGCGCGGATCGCGACGGCGGCGTCGGCCACCCCGGGCGCGGTGCGGAGCGTGCGCTCGACCATGTCGGTGTCGACCCACTGGCCGCGGACCTTGGCTTGGAAGTCGGCGCGGCCGAGGTATTGCAGCGTGCCGTCGGGCCGCATCCGTCCGAGGTCGCCGGTCAGGTAGATGCGGCCCAGCGGATCGCGCGGATCGGGCAGGAAGCGTTTCGCCGTCAGCCCGGGCTGACGCCAGTAGCCGAGCGCGAGGTAGCGGCTGCGCACCGCGATCTGGCCGGTCTCGCCGGGCGGCGTCGCGGCGTGCATGTCGTCGAGCAGCACGATATCCATGTCCGCGATCGCTGTGCCGATCGGCACGGGACCGTCGGGCACGGGCGTGCTGGGCGTGATGCGCCACTGCCGCACAAGGCCGCACTCGGTCGCGCCGAGGCCGTTGGCCAGCACGGTGCCGGGCGCGCAGTGGCGGCGAAATACGTCCAGATCGCGCGCCGTCGCGCGGTCGCCCTCGAGCCGCACGCAGCGCAGCGCGGGAAACCCGCCGCCGTCCATCGCCTCGCGGAAAAGTGCCGGCACGCCGTGAAACATCGTCACGCGCTTTTCCCGCAGCCAGGGCCCGAGCGGGGCGAGGCCGTGGCGGCGGACGTCGTAGGGCAGAGAACAACCGCCGTTGAGCAGCGCGGCGAACAGGCTCGAGACCGCTCCGCTGAAATGGGGCGCCTGCAGGAGCGTGAGCCGATCGTCGCGGGTGATTTGGAGGTTGGTCGTGTAGCGCCACACGTTGTGGAGCACGTTGCGATGGTTGTCGCACACGCCCTTGGGCGCGCCGGTCGAGCCCGAGGTGTAGTAAATGTAGGCCAGCGCTTCGGGCGCGACCGCGATCTGCGGATCGGACGCGGCCGGGGCCTGTTCAAGCTCTTCCCAGCACAGCGTGCGCGATGGCTCGGCGAGCAGACCCCGTGCGGCGGCGAGGTGCGCGCGCGCGGCGATCATCAGCGCCGGCGCCGCACTCCCGACCATGGCGCGGGTAAACTCCGCTGGCAGCCGCGGGTCGAGGGGCACATAGGCGGCGCCACATTTCAAGATGGCGAGCGTCGCGACAATCGCGCCCGCACCTTGATCCAGCATGAGTGCGACACGCTCGCCGGCGAGCGGCGCGGCCCGGAGCAAAGCGGCGGCGGCGGCGTTAACGGCCGCATCGAGCTGGCGGTAAGTGAGCAGGCGAGCGCCATCTTCGACCGCACACCGCTCCGGTTGCGCGCGGACCTGCGCGCGGAACCGATCAGGCAGGGACGATTCTATTTCGGCACAGGGGATGTCGGCGGCAGCGGCCGGGGCGGAGCCTTGCACGAAGCCGACCCTATCAGGTCGCGCGGCGGCGGTAAACTTTTCCCTTTCATGGGAGCGGCGGAGGTAGGGCGGGTCTGTGACCCGCCCTTTCGCGCGTTGAGTGGTCGAGGGCGGGTCACAGACCCGCCCTACCCCAAGCCTCGCGCTACACTACTTTCGCCAGCCCGCGGTAAACCTTCCCCTCGTTGAGATCGATCCGCTCGGGGCGGCCTTGGTGGTGGTAGATGAGCTTGGTGTGATCGACGCCGAGGAGGTGCAGGATCGTCGCGTGGAGATCGTGGACGTGGAGCTTGTCCTTCACGGCGTAGAGGCCGAGGTCGTCGGTCGCGCCGATGCTCTGGCCGCCTTTCACACCGCCGCCGGCCATCCACATCGTGAAGCCGCCGGGGTTGTGGTCGCGGCCGCCCGTCTGCTCGGCCATCGGGGTGCGGCCGAATTCGCCGCCCCAGATGACGAGCGTCTCGTCGAGCAGGCCGCGTGCTTTCAAATCGGCGAGCAGCGCGGCGATGGGCTTGTCCACCGAGCGGCAGAGGGCGCTGTGGTTTTTTTCGAGCTGCGTGTGGCTGTCCCAGCCGCTGCCCGCGCCGCTGTAAAGTTGCACGAAGCGCACGCCGTGCTCGACGAGCCGGCGCGCGAGCAGGCAGTTGCGGCCAAATACGGCCGTCTCTTTTTCGTCGAGGCCGTAGAGCGTTTTCGTCGCGGCGGTTTCCTTGGAAAGATCGACGGTGCCGGGGGCCTCGGCCTGCATGGCGTAGGCGAGTTCGTAGCTGCGGATGCGGGCTTCGAGCTCGGTGTTGTCGGCGCGCGTGCCGGCGTGGGCGCGGTTGAGCGACGCGAGGAGGTCGAGCTTGTCGCGCTGGCGCGCGTCGTCGAGGCCCTTGGGCGTTTGCAGATTCCGGATCGGCGAGCCGGTCGCGCTGAACTCCACGCCCTGGTGGACGGCGGGCATGAAGCCCGTGCCCCAGTTGCGCACGCCGTTCACGACTTCCTTCTCGCTGTCCTTGATGACGACGAAGCCGGGGAGGTTTTTGTTCTCGGTGCCGAGGCCGTAGTCCACCCACGCGCCGAGCGAGGGGCGGCCGCCGAAGACGGAGCCCGTGTTCATCTGGCAGACGCCGCCCGCGTGGTTGATGCCGTCGGACACGCACGATTTGATGACCGCGAGATCGTCGGCGTGCGTGGCGACGTGCGGGAACCAGTCGGACACCCAGAGCCCGCTCTGCCCGTGCTGCGCCCATTTCCGCGGGCTGCCCATGATCGGGGACTTCGACTCGCCCATCGCTAGGATCGGCGGCTTGAAACTCGCGGGGAGCTGCTGGCCGTTGAGCTCGTTGATGAGCGGCTTGGGATCAAAGGTGTCGAGGTGGCTCGGCCCGCCCTCCATGAAGAGGAAGATGACGTTTTTCGCACGACCCGCGCGGCCGGTCAGCGCCGCGCTCGCGCGCGTGAGCCCGCCCGACGCCGCGAGCAACGGCGACCGCGTGAGCGCCTCGAACGCAACCGCGCCAAACCCGCAGCCGGCGGTGCGGAGGAAATCACGGCGGGAGGCGACGGGGGTGTAGTTGTGGCAGGGCATGGGATGTGTCTGTAAATCTTAGCGAAGAACGAAATCTATCTACGTGATACTGATCTCCAATCCGCGCGGCTTTGAGTCCACGAACAGTCGCGATCCATCGTCAAATTCGATTCCGAGTTCCGTCGCGCGATGACGCCACACTTTCTTCACTGCCTTGCCGCGAAGCATGCGCAACGCTCGGCGTGCTTCCTCAGCAAGATCATCCTTCTCGATCGCGACGACGGGCGTGGCTGTGGTCTTCATAGTTCGTCAACGGATCCCAATCCGGAGAAACCACAAATGGACACAAATGAACACGAATCAGCAGCCGAGGCGCGGTGTTCACCGTATTTCAATTCGTGTCTATTCGTGTCCATTCGTGGTTAAATTTTTTCGGCTCAATGCAGGTGCAGAAACTCATTCGAGTTCAGCAGCACGTGGGCGAGATCGGTCATGGCGCGGATTTTGGGCTCGGCGCTCTCGGCGTTGCTCGCGCCGGCCTGCCATTCGTAGCCGGCGGGGAGCGGGCGGCGGGCGTCCCACGTCATCGCGCCGAGCGCGGGCCAGCGGGACGGTTCGGCCGACAGCGCCCCGTCGTCGAGCAGGCCGGGCGCAACGCGCACGGCGTCGATGCGGCCGTCAAATTGATGCGGGCCGCGGCGCGCGAGTCCGCCAATCACGGGCGAGGCGGCGCCAGCGCCGAGCTTGCCGACGAGCGAATGCTTCGCCGTGGCCGTGCGCGGCGGCGCCTCGGGTGTGGCGAGATCGCGGACTTGGAACGACACCGTGCCCTCCGCGCAGGAGATGCGCGCGACGACGTGGTGCGTCCGCCCCAGCTCGAGCACGAGGCCGGAGGGGACGGCTTCGTAGGCGGTGTTGCCGTTGTCGTCCTCCCCCACGAGCTGGACGATCAGGCTGCCGGGCTTGAGCGCGGATTTTTTCCCGGTCACGCCGAGCGACCAGCCGTGCGAGTCGAGCGACAGACGCTCGCCGTTCCAACGCGACGCGATCACGCGCACAGAGGCGGCGGCATCAAGACTGTCGAGCTGCATGACGGCCTCGATGGTGAAGTCGTCGCCCTCGCGCGGCGCGCTGCGCACGAGCAGGCGCTCGCGCGCGGTGTTTTCATGGAAGCGGCCGGCCGCGAGCGCGGCATCGGCGACGGTCAGCGAGGGCGACGCTTGATCGGCGGGCGCGCGGCTGGCGGCGAGGCGGCGCGCGATGAAGTCCTCGGCATTTTTCCGCTCGGAGTCGCTCGGGGTGCGGCCCAGCACGGCCTGCCAGGTGGCATCGACGCTCTCGGCGCGCGCACCAAGCCGGCGCGCGCGGGCCAGCGGCCAGTCGCCGTTGGCAAACAGCAGCGCCTGCAACGGCGTCGAAGTGGTCTGCCGATCGGCGATGCTCGAGAAACCGGCGGGGGCATCAAGCACGCGCAGGAGTTCGTTGGGCGCGTTGCGGCGCTTGGTCGTGTAGATCGTGCGGCGCACGGAGAGGTTGGCGTCGGCGGGCGCGCCGCCGGCGGCGAGGTCGAGTTCGCCGGAGGCGGCGAGCATGGCGTCGCGCGCCTGCTCGGCGTCGAGGCGGCGCGGACTGAAGCGCCAGAGGAAGTGATTCGCCGGATCGACGAGCGCGGCGTTGCCGGCGATGGCGACGCGCGCGGTCTGGCGGTAGGTGGCGGAGAGGAGAATCTCGCGGTGCAGCTGCTTAAAACTCCAGCCCTGCGCGACGAAGCGCCGGGCGAGCCAGTCGAGCAGCTCGGGATGCGTAGGCTTTTCGCCGAGCTTGCCGAGATCGTTGGGCGTGCCGGAGAGGCCGCGGCCGAAGTGATACTGCCACACGCGGTTCACGATCGTGCGCGTGGCGAGCGCGTTGTCGGGCCGCGTAATCCAGGCCGCGAGCGCGGTGCGGCGGCCGGTGGAATTTTCCAGCGGCGTGATCTCCGGCGCCTCCGGCGCGATGAGGGTGAGGAAACCGGGCGCGACCTCGCGCTCGCCGCCGCGACGGCCCTTCATGAGCGTGGGCGGCGCGGTGCGCGCGGCGTCGGTGGCGACGAAGGCCTCGGGCAGCGGCGCGGGCTTGAGGGCGTCGAATTTTTTCAACTCCGCCTGCAGCTCAGCATAGCGCTGCTTGGCCTCCGGAGTTTTTAAAGATTTCTGCGGCTCGTAGCGCTCAATCTCGTAGTCGAGCTGGCGCTCGCAAAGCACCGCGAGCACACGCTCGTGCGGCGTGCGCTCGGCGAAGGGCTTGTCGAGCATCGCCTGCAAATCCTCGGTGAACTTGTCGTAGGCGCGCTTCACCAGGAGGTCGCGCGCGGGGGCGATGAGCGACTCGATTTCGGCGCGGAGGGACTGAGTGGCGGTTTCCCAGGCGGCCTGTTTTTCCGCGAACTGCGCGCGCTCGGCGGGCGTGGCGAGCTTGAGGTCGCTGCGCCAGAGCACGCCTTCGAAGAAGGCGCGGAGCGCGAAATAATCCTTCTGCAAAATCGGGTCGAACTTGTGGTCGTGACAGCGCGCGCACTGGAAGCTGAGACCGAGGAAGACCTCGCCGGCGTTGGCCGTGAGGTCGTCGGTGATGAGCGTGGCCTGGCCGCGCACATCGCGCTGGTTGTATTCGTAGATGGCGGCGCGCAGGTAGGAGGTGCCGGCCAGCACCTCGGGATCGTCGGGCGCGAGCTCGTCGCCGGCGAGCTGCTCACGCACGAAGCGGTCGTAGGGTTTGTCGGCGTTGAGGCTGCGGATGACCCAGTCGCGGTAGTGCCACGAGGCGGGCCGGAGAAAATCGGCGCGGTAGCCATCGCTGTCGGCGTAGCGCACGAGGTCGAGCCAGTGCTGCGCCCAACGCTCGCCATAGCGCGGGCTGGCGAGCAGGCCGTCCACGAGGCGTTCGTAGGCGTCGGGGCGGCGGTCGTTGACGAAGGCGGCGAGCTGTTCGTGCGTCGGCGGCAGGCCATGCACATCGAAATAAATCCGGCGCGCGAACTCCTCGCGGCCGGCCTCAGGCGCGGGCGTGAGTTTCAACTCGGCGTGCTTGGCGGCGATGAAGCGATCGATGTCGCCGCGGACCCATTTCGCGGCCGTGGCGGCGACGGCGGGTGGAGTCGGATTCGCGAGCGGCTGGAACGTCCAGTAGGCGCGCTGCTCCGCGGTGAAGCCGTGCTCGTCCACCGCCGCGCCTGCGACCGGCTCAGGTCCCGCCGGCCACGGCGCGCCCATGGCCACCCATTTTTCCAAGATCGCCACCTCCGCCGCCGGCAGCGGATCCTCGGGCGGCATCGCGAGGTCGGGATCCGTGCGGCGCACGGCCTGAATGAGGAGCGACTCGCCAAGCGGCTTGCCGGTGGCGACGAGCGGGCCCGTGTCGCCGCCCTTGGCAAAGCGCGCGGCGGAATCGAGGCGCAGGCCGGACTTCTGCTTCTTTTCGCCGTGGCATTCGTAGCAGCGGTTGGCCAGCAGGGGGCGGACCTCGTTTTCGAAAAACGCGTGCTGCGCGCGCACCGCCGCGTCGTCAGCCGCGGCCAGGGGCGCGGCGGCGAGCAGCGCGAGGGAGAGAAGGGATAGCGGGGATTTCATCACGGACTCCAGTGGTTCAGCGGACCCGCAGCGTGGGCGGCCGCGCGGTGGGATGCTCCTTGGAAGCGAACGCATGCACAAGCCCGGACGGATCGGTCTCCCCGGTCTCGCGGACGATGAGGAAGGTCGCGAGGCCGCTGCGGGAGCTACGCACGAAGGCCGCGAGGGCATCGCTGCGGACGGTGAGCGGATCGCCGGAAGCGCCGCGGGGCAGCCAGAATTCGGCGAGCTTTTCCGCCTGCCCTGGGATCACGCCGGCATCGTCGCAGCCCGGCAGATTGCCCCAGGCGAGCGAGGCTTCGTCCCACGTGTCGGCCGCCGGGGCGCTGACGCCGTAGAGGGCGAAGCGCGAATCGGGCACCATCGTGACAAACCCAAAGCCGCTCGGCTCCGGATCGAGCACAATCTGCGCCTCGACGATCTCCGACGGGCTGATCTTCGCGAGATCGAAGGTCAGGATGGCGCGGCGTTCGTTGGTCCGGCCTTTCTCAAGCTCGGTGTGCTTTACCATCAGCAGGGGATGCCGGCCCATGAGTTCGGGATAATTGCGCCGCACAAACCCGTCGCGTCCCCGCCCGAAGGCCGTGGAAATGGAGGTCCAGCCATCGATGAGTTGCAGGGGCTCCACCCGGTTCGGCTCGACGATCGCGACGCCGGTGCCGCCTCCGGCATGATAGTTCCGCCCGGCGGTCAGTTGCTGCACCCCGGCGCGCCGGGGATCCGCGACCTCCACCGTGCCGTCGAAGACAAAGACGTGCGAGTTGCCCGTCGAGCTCGCCGTGACGCCGAACCGCGTGCCCAGATCGACGACCTGAAAATCGGGCGTCTCGACCGCGAAACCATGCGCGGAGGGCGGCACGTCCGCCGTGAGGGAACCCTCGATGAGCCGGCAACGCATGGCGCTGAGAATCTCCAGCTTCGTCGGCGCCTCAAGCGTGATGACCGCGCCGCTCTCGAAACGCACGGTCGCGATGCCCTCGGCCAAGGAGAGCAGGCCCCGCCCCAGGCGCGACTGGCCGAGCGTGGGGAGCGTGGAGCCGCCCCACTTCGTGTTGTCGGCCTGCACCAAGGTCGCGACCGGCCGCGCGGGCGCGACGCGGCGGCCGCCGACAAACGCCATCGCCACAGCCGCCGCCGCGGCCAGACCGAAGCCCGCGATCCACGGCCAGCGGACCACGGAGGCCGCGCGGGCCTCCGCGCGCAAAAGCTCCGGCAGGCACTCGCGCTCCGCGCGCAACGCCCCGTGCAGCCAGGCCCGATCGACGTAGGCGGCGCGCAGGACCGGGTCGCGCGCCACGTCGGCATGAAACGCCGCGAGTTCTTCGGGCGACAACAAGCCCTCGATCGCGCGGGCGATGCGGTCGGCGGACTCGTGATGGGAGGGAGAGTTCATGGCGTGCGGCTCGCGGCCAGCTGGCGGCTGATGCAGCCGTTGAGGGTTTCCCGGATGCGGCTGAGGAGCCGATAGACCGCGAGCACCGAGCGCTCGCTCTTGGCCGCGATGGTCTCGACGTCGCACTCCTCGTAGTAGCGCCAGAGCACAATCGCGCGGTGGCGCTCGGGGAGTTTCTTCAGGCAATGCCGCAGCAGCTCGGCCCGGCGATCAAGATCGTCGCCGCGGCGGTCGATCTCGGCGGCGACGGCCTCGATGAACTCGCGTTCGTGCGGCGACTCGGGCCGGCGCTTGGCGGCGCGGCGGTGGTTGAGGATTTGATGCAGCGCGACGGTGCGCGCCCAAGCGAGGAAGTGGGTGCCCGGCTGGAAGCGGTCGAACATGCGCCAGAGGGCGAGCTTGCACTCCTGCAGGATGTCGGCCGCGTCCGCCGCGCTGCCGACGAGGCTGAACACGTAGGCGCTCAGCGCGCGCTCATGCTCGGCGAGGAGGCGCAGGTAGGCCTCGTCGCGGGCGGGGGAGTCGGAGGGCGGGGGCGTGTCCATGGGGTGACGGGAGCGGGCAACAGATAAGGTCCGCTGCGGGGATTTTTGGACAACAAAATCGGGCCCGGGCGGGATCGCGAACGGAGGGGCGGCTTTCCAGCTCCCGCTCCGAGAAAACCAACAGCACTCCAACCCGATTAAGCGAAGCACCCAGCGAGAGTTGGACCCACGAGGCGCTCGCTCCCTGATTCGCAGATTGCACAACCGTTCGGCCGCCGTTCCTTTGGGTCCTGCATCCGGCACGTTGCGCACCTCCCGCATCGCCCCTCACGCAGCCCAAATCTCCCGCTTTCTTGCTCCCCTATGTCTCGCACCAAGTCTCTCACGTCTGCGCTCTTCGTCGCCCCCACGGCCGTCGCAGCCGACCCGTTCGCCGCGTGAGCGTCAGCGTCGCGCCGCCATGTCGCCCTCCGAAAACGAAGAAACCCCGGTCCCTGGCACCGCCGCTGAGGACGGGAGAAGGAAGCACGGGGCTTACGAGGGAGAGCATCGGGCCGTTGCGCCGGAAATTCAAGCGGACGCGCGCGTTGTCAGCCAAACGGCTGGAAACCCCGTGCTTTGGATTGCCAAGCTTGGCACCCACTGGCCGCATCGCGCTTGAGCCATGAATCCGACCCGGCACCGATTCTATTGCGGCGATTCGATCAGAATCGGATTTCTCGCATTCGAGGCCATTCGACTTTCTCTCGCCAGTAATTCTAATTCCATCGAATTCGATGGGATTGGCCGTAATCCATCCGTGTCCCTAATCCCGTCGCTTTCGACGGGACAAGAATTCAAGACGGCCTGACCAGATGCGCACGCTCCTTTCCGCCAACAAGGTCAAACGCCTGAAGTGATGCTCGGTCACGCCATCTTCCCGACCGACAAAGCCGGGCTGGCGGCGCTGCGATGAAAGCGCATTCGAGCGCAACCAACCGCTGGCGGGGTGAGCACCAAACATGGGCGGCCTACACGAAGTCAGCCGACAGGTGGGCGCTGGTTGAGAGAATCCGATGTCGCGCTCGGGAAGAAATCGGGATTCACTACAGACTACAAAGCCTGACCTTATTTGTCCGTCCCGCTTCTCTCGTTCCCCGCGGTTGCCTGCTACCTGATGTGCGTCAATTTTAAGGAGCAAGGTAATAGAGGCCGCTTATTATAATCACGTTAGCCGTCGCACTCTCTGCCTCCTTGGACCACTCCCTGTCATCACTAACCCCGCGCTCCAACGCGTGGCAAAGTATCTGCGATCTCTGGAAGGAGGTTGGATCCCCGGGGCCCGGTTTTGTCGACCTCGTGTTCGGTCGCGACTTGCCCGCTGCGGAACTCGCCGAGGCATGGTTTCTGCGATCTGGATCAGCGACCGCCGGCTACATCTTTTCCATCGAGGTAATTGGTGGCTCAATTCCCTCCGAACGTTTCGAGAGCTTAGATAGCGAACGCCTCTCCACGCGCCTGGCCGCCTTCCCTCCGCGATCCTCCGTCGCAATCCTCGATCTTGCGCACCTGCGTTTCCCGAACCTAGATATTTCTAACGGTTTGGAATCCCGATCCTCGGAAGATGTCACCGTTCGGCCCCAACTCGGGGCGACGCTACCCCTCGCGCACATTTTTCAATTGGGCCTGAGGGCCGCCGCCATCGCTGCCGAACGCGACCTTCATATTCTCTTGGTATGCTCCGGCGAAGTAATCCCGACCGAAATCCCTCAGGCGGTCGAAGAGTGTCCGAACCTCTCAGTAATTTATCCCCAACCCAGCAAGGTCGAAACCGCGTTCCTTGGCTCGTGGAACCACGCAACTGCTGCCTTCAAGTCTCAAGGCATTAACGCAGCGCTAGCCCTTATTGAAAGCTCGGGCCTCGATCCAGTGAACAAGGCCGTGCAGCGTTCCCAATTTCTGGCCGCCGAGGGTCTCCACGTCCGCGCCTTTGAGGAGCTCAAACCTCACTTGGCCGAAATCGAGGCCCCAGCCGAGGGTCTCATGCTCCTTGGTCTGGCTCAGTCCGCGCTCCTCGCGGGAGATCGCGAAGAAGCTACCCGGCTCATGGAGACTGCCCTCCGAAGTCATTCGCTCGGATTCGAGGGACTTCGCACTGCTATCATCACGGCGGACAAGCTGGACCGTGACGACTGGGTTGCACGCCTTCGCCATGAATTGACCGCAAGCTTCCCAAGCCATCCGTTTACTAGGGAACAGCAGTGGTTGGCCGCGGCTGAGCAGGCCGATATCCAGACTTGTCTTTCTCTCGCCCAAGCTGCTGGCGACGCTTACCGAATCGCCCTTGCGCAATACTGGGGCGTGAAGCCGTTCAATCCTGGACGTTTCGTAGAACAGGTAAAGCCTCTCGGCCGCACCCAAGACGCCATTTGGCAAATCGCTCGTCACCTCGCTCGAAACAACGATCTCGCGGGTGCGAGTCGCTATGCACGGATGGTCGACCCGTCAACCGAGTGGGTTGAGCGAGCAATCGAACTGCGCGCAAAATGTCTCCGCGACGCTATCCCACCGCTCACCCCTGAGGAGCTGGAACCCGAGCTTCGCGAACTCATGGTCTACTGTGCCGCACATCCGGCGCATCTCCGCGCCCGGTTCTCCGTCGAGCGCACCCTGGAATCCGAAATCTCAGGCCCGGTCGCCTTCGCCAGCCTCCTGCACATAACCACGCTGGAGATGAGCCGCGTCACGGGCCTGATCCCGGAATCTTTCGCTCACCCGCTTGCCGCCAGTGAAGCAAAATTTAAAACGGGTCCCGACGGTAAAGCGGCCATGGCGCTCATCGAGGATTGTATGATCCGGCTCGGTCCAAAACCGAACATCGTGATTGGGTCCGGATCAATTCCTGCAGAATTCAAATCGCGAGTCACGCCGCAGCTTATTGCCGTGCTCATGCACGCCATCTTGGAGACCGTCAACAAGCGCGACTGGGACACCGCGCAAATGCTCACTCACTGGATCATCCTCTTCGCCGAGGTTCTGGGTGATGCTCACGCTGACCTCCACGCCATTCTGCTACTCCTGATGCGCATGTCCGCCGCCGGAGAAGCCCAGCGGGGGCGCGATGTGGCCGAGAAGATGCTGCTAATGGTCCCCGGGAAGCAACCGGTCGTCGCGGACTGGCGCCGTGCGATTCTTTGGACCGGCTTCGCCGACAACTGGCTTCGGTCTCACAATCCGCGACAAGCCCTTAACTGCATCGCGCATGCCTGCCTCCTGATCACCAGTCCGCCCACGCACCCGGGACTCACGGCCGATCTGTTCCGCGCCTTGGGCCAGGTTTTCCGCGATCTTGGGTTCTATTCCTCCGCCAAACATGCCATCGCGACGGAACAAGCCATCGTCACTCGGAATCATCACCTCGCGTTCCGCCGCATCCAAGTCGAACAGATGGCTCTCTCGGTTCGTTGTGCGGAACTTGCCGACGAACCCGACGAAGCAGAGCTGATACAACTTGGCCATGATGCGGCTGCCATTCTTCGTGAAGAGGATGACGATCTGCATGTCGCTCCGTCGCTCTCAATCATCGGCAACTCCATTAGCCAACTCCGCACTTACGGTTGGCAAGTGCCACCCGACCTGCAGCTAATTTTTGATACAAACCTTCCGCGCGTTCCCGCCGTTCACCGTGCGCAGCTCAGCAACTCGGCCGGCGCCAACGTATCCGTTCGCAGCCTGAAGCACCTACTCGGCACGCTTTCCACCGCCCGCTACGCATCAGACATCCCGAATCAAATCCGCCCTGCATTGCTCCCGGCTCACCGCGCCCTCGAGGCCGCTGTCGTCAAACGCCACACACCTCTTTTCGCTCTCGGCCATGCCATCCTTGCTCAGCCCGCCATTGCACTGGCCCAGCTTGCCCGGGAAAAGTCGCGGCACGAGGACTCTGCTATCGGCAACGCCCGATGGCTCAGCAAGCAAATCGAACAAAACGCCTCGCCAGAGCGAATACTCGACGCCGTCAAGCTTCAGCGCGCCGCCAGCGATAAGCTGGTTCCTCTCAGCTTTGCCTCCCTCTCCGACTCCCCCGTCACAGAGTGGCAGCAGCATCTCAGCCCCAACGAAGCCATCGTCCTTGTCGGCAAAGGAAACGCCAACTCTGTCCTGGTCATGATCGGCTTGGAGGGGACTTGGCAGTCCCCCGCGAAGTCGCCACTATGGAGCCACGACGCCTATGAACGTTGGCGGGTAATATACCCTGCAGCATACGATCTCTGGCTCTACGAAGACCGGCACGTCCTGAAGCCCACGCCTACAGACGTCGCAGCTTCGCTCAGCGAGTTGAGCCCCGTTGGTCCCATCGGAAAACCTCACCTAATCGTCATTCCGTCAACCGAGCTCTTCGGTTTTACCTTCCCGCTGGCCCTCCGCGAACACGGTCACGACGCCGCAATGTCTATCGCACCCTCCGCCATTTGGCTCACCCGACGGCGTGCGACTCGCACCGCGATCGCACCGCGAAGCGTGGCATGGTTGGGCGGGCCAACCTCGGCTGACGAGATACTCGTGGAATTGCGCACGCGCCTGACACCCGTCCTCGCTGCCGGACGCTTCACCGTCGACTCAGGCGTAATTCCGACAGAGTGCCACGGGGCCGAACTGGCACTGATCGGCTCCCACGGCGCTCAAGGGCTTCTCCAAACGTTTAGCCATGTCACCGACCGGGAAGAAACTTTTACGCCAGATGAACTCGCTGCCACGGTCGCGGGCAGCCGCTGCGTCATACTCTTTATTTGCCACTCTGGCCAAGTGGACCGCGAACCTTTCACTCAGGAAGCAAAAGGCCTCGTCAGTGCTCTCCTTCGACGAGACATCGATTGCGTAATTGCTGCACCCTGGCCCCTCGACATTCGTCCAGCCGCGAAGTGGCTTGGATACTTTCTCGCAACCGATCCGGCCTTGTCGGTTGCCATTCGCGCCGACCAAGCGCACGCAACGCTAGCCACCGCCTACGATAATCACCCGATCATCCGTAGCCTTTTGACCGTCTACGGCGATGGCGGCACAGTGGTCTCTACAACTAGCCGCTGAGGCAGGGTGGCCCTGACAGTTTCCGGCAGTCGCGCCACGGCTCGTTCGCACGGATTCAGACTTGCGGAATCGGAGACGGTAAGAATGCAACGTCGTCGCGCGGCTCCCCGCAGCCTTGAGCACTCGAAACGGCACACGTTTTGCCACAACTCATTCCCTACATGCCCACAAAGGAGGAATTGGTTCGGAGCCCGAATAAGTCACCTCACCGTATTTGACCGTGCACCGGAGCCGCTCGGCGCAGCCGTTGGAGCGAGAGCCCGAAACCACGACCACACGGATGAGTGCCACCACTGGGAGAAAGCGGGAAATCGCCCCGCCTCAGGGTGCAGCCAGCACCCGATGAATCGTGCCGCTGATCACGCGCTCGACTTCGGCACCAGTGGCGTCCGGCAGGCGGCAGGTGATTTCGATGATGTGCGTGGGCGCGAGGTCGGGAATCGCGAGGCGCACGGTGCGGGGGTTGGCGAGGAGTTCGGCGCTCGTGACGGGGAGCGGGCGTTGATTGAGGCGCGGGCTGCCGTAGTTGGCGGAGCGCTTGAGATCCCAGACTTTCACGCCGTAGCGCGTGGCGTCGGCCGCGGTGGCAGGCGACAGCGGTTCGCTGAAGGTGAGTTCGAGGGCACCGGGGAGGACGCGCCACGCGGTGGGCAGCACGGCGGGTTTGCCGGTGGGGCGCAGGCGGTAGAAGCCGCCTTCCTGCTCGGTCTGCGACGTGGCCCACGCGGAGAGGCCGGCGAGGTAGAGCTGGCCGTTCGTCGGATGCACGCGGCCGCGCATGATGCCGGTGGGGAAATCGGGAATCGGCAGGCGACAGAGCGCGCCTTGCGCGGTGGCGCCGGTGCCGTCGGTGACGACGATTTCGAGGCGGCCTTGGCCGTAGGAGAGATTAAGGAGCGCGCCGTCGAGCGGGCCCCACGCGGCGTGGTTGAGCCAGAGGAGTTCGGCGGGCGAGCGGTCGGTGGCCTTATCCACCCAGAGGAGCGGCGGGGCCATCGCGGAGTCGGCGGTGTCGGCGGGTGCTCCCCCACTCCACATGTTGCCGAAAAACTGCGGCGACGTGATGCGGTTGATCCGGTTCATCGGCATCCAGTGGCCCTCCTGATCGGTGACGAAGAACGAGCCGTCGGGGTTGAGGCACACGCCGTTGGCTGCGCGGAAACCGTTGGCGAGGATTTCGGTCGTCGCGCCGTCGGCGGAGATTTTCAGGAGGGTGCCGTGCTGCGGGACGAGCGCGGTGCGGGCGTGGCGCGCGCTCTTGGCGTAGTAGAAGTTCCCCGCGGCGTCCGTCTGCAGGCCCATCGCGAATTCGTGAAAGTGATCGGTGACCTGGTGATCGCTGTTCACGCTCTCGTAGAAGTCGGTCTCACCGTCGCCGTTGAGGTCGCGCAGCACGACGAGCTGGTCGCGGCAGGTGACGAAGATCTCGTTGCCGCGGACCTTGAGGCCGAGCGGTTGAAAAAGGCCGGAGGCCATGCGACGCCACGAGACGGTCTCGGCATCGGGTGCGTCAATACCGTCGACTCGCCATACGTCGCCGTCCCACGTGCAGACGTAGGCGGTCTTGCCGTCGGGAGAAAAGTCGAAGCCGCCGGGGCGCACGCGCGCGCGCCATGGGTTGCTCTGCGGCAGCGTGAAGCGCTCCCAGGCGAAGGCGCCCTTCGCGTCGCTGCGCACGACGGGCGTCTCGATCTTCTCGGTCCAGAGTGCAGGCCCGCCGCGCGTGAACGGCGCGAGGTCGCGCGGCGCGGCGGCGGTGGCGGCGAGCGCCTCGAGCGGGGCGCGGTCCGTGCCGGCCTTCGCGAGGCGGAGCGCAATGCGGGCGGGCGTGGCCGAGGCGGGAATTTTTAGGGTGACGAAGCGTTCGTCGCCGCCGAGCACAAGGGCGGACGGACCCGAGGCCGCGGCGACGGTGCCGGCGTTGGCGACGCGCAGGATGAGATCGCGCGAGGATTTGGCGACGTTGAGCGTGCGGACGATCACGGGCTGGCCGGCGAGCGACTCGAGGTCGTGGCTCTCGAGGACGGCGGTGTCGCCGACGGTGTAGTGCACCGCGGTCTGCTGGCCGAGGCGGAAGACGCCGCGGTAGCGCAGCCACGCGCGCGGGAGCGGACCGTAGCGGCGGCAATCGGCGCCGACGACGCGGGCGTCGTCGAAGGTGCCGGTGGCGGGATTGGCCCAGCCGGGGCCGTCGGCGGTCTCGAACTGCGGCTCGCCGATGGTGCGCGGGTGGACGACGTGGCGGGTGTTGAAGTTGATGCCGTCCCAATCGATGAAGCCTTCGCCGGTCCACGCGCCGGCGAGGCGCGCGGTGTCGTGCTCGAAGACGACCCACGCCTTGCCGGCGGAGACGCCGCCGGCGCCGGGGTCGAGACGGACGGCGATGCCCTTGTAGGCGACGTTGGCGTCGGGGGTGAGCGAATCGAGTTTGGCAAACGGGAGCTTCGCGGCCTCGGCGCGGCGGGCGGCGTCGGCGAGTTCGAAGGTGCCGATGAGAAACGGGCCGTAGTCCATGTCGCGCCACGGCTCGCGTTTCACGGGCACGGGGCCGGTGGAATCGCCCGGCGTCAGCGTGGCGAGGTAGGCGTCGGTGACGGCGACGTATTGGGAGGGGTTGTGCTTCGCGAGGAAGGTTTCGCGGACGTAATGGATGACGTCGTATTTCTCGCGCGGCACGAGTTGCGTCTGGGGCGCCATGAGGCGCCAGCCCTGCGTGAGCGTGCGGTAGAGCGTGAGCGGATCAGCGCCGTGGGAAAACCTGCCCTCGGCGAAACGCAGGGCGTTGGGGATTGAGCCGGCGAGGTTGAGGTCGCCGTGGCAGCTGTGGCAGTGGAACTGGTAGATCTTCTCGCCGCGCGCGAGCGAGGCCTTGTCCCAGCCGCGGATCAGGCGCGCGTGGTCGATCGTCTTTTCATACTCGGGCAGCGCGGACTCGGGGAGCAGCGGCGCGCCGGGTGGGAGGGTGGCGTCTTGCGCGAGTGCGAGCCGGGAAAGAAGGACGAAACCGAGCAACGCGGCGACGAAGGAAAGACAGCGGAAGCGGGGAGGCACGAGCGGAGATTGGCGAGATCGAGGATGCGGCGCGAGAGGAGAAGCGCGGCGGGGCACCCGGCGCCGGCCGGGGCGCGGGCCCAGTCCTGGCCGGTCTCGTATTCGCCGAGCACGTTATTCACGTCGAACGTGTCGCGGCGGTTGGGCGCAGCGGAGGGGATGGGCTGGTGGAGCCCGCAGTGCGGTTGGCCGCGGCAACCCTGCATGGCGAACGGTGCGAGCGTGGGGTCGCCGGACGGCGGGCGATCATTCTGGTTTCGGACCCACGTCTTTCTCCCACGCGTCGTGCAGCGCGGTGAGCTGACGCACAGTCTGCGGCTGCTCGGCGGCGTGGTCCTTCACTTCCGGGTTCGGCTCGGCGAGGTGGTGAAGGGAGGGGCGCACCAGGTTCGTCTTGGCGTCGAACGTGCCGATTAATTTCCAGTCGCCGCGGCGCACCGCCCAGTTGTTGCCCCACGCAAAGTGCAGGACCTCGTGCGCACTCGGGGCCTTGGGATCGGCAATGACTTCGCCCATGCTGCGGCCGTCGAGCGGCGGGGCACCTGCGTCCCGTTTGATCCCGCAGAGATCGAGCACGGTTGGAAACCAATCCATGATCGTCACGACTTGATCGCGCGTCTGGCCGCGGGGAAGCCTGGCGGGAAAACGGAGGATGGCCGGCACGCGGATGCCGCCTTCGAGGAAGGTGGCTTTCTGGCCGGCCCAGGGCCCGGTGTTTCCGCCGCCGCCGTGCGCGAGGTAATAGTGGCCGCGCGGATAGCCGCTGTTGTGATCATCCACCGCGATGCCTGCGGAATTCTCGGTCGAGTGGCCATTGTCGCTCATCAGGATCACAATGGTGTTTTCCCGCAGGCCGGTTTCGTCGAGCTTGTCGAGCACGCGGCCGATGTGTTCGTCCATCGTCGAGATCATCCGGGCATACGCGCGGCGCGGCATGGGCAAGTCGGCATAGGCATCCTGGAACCGGGCGCCCGGTTGCATGGGATAGTGCGGCAGGTTGAACGCCACCGTCATGAAGAACGGCGCGGCCTTGTTGGCCTCGATGAATTTTCCGGCGCGCTCGATCAGCAGCTCCGGGTAGTATGCTTCCGGGCGGAAAATCTCCTCGTTGCCGTCGTAGAGGTCGTGAAAGCCGCGGCCGTGGAGGAAAAAATGCCGGTAGTTGTCGATGAACCCGGAGAGGTGGCCGAAGTAGGTGTCGAAGCCCTGATCCAGAGGGCCGTGACCCGGCTTCGCGCCGAGATGCCATTTGCCGAAGAGCGCGGTGCGATACCCGGCGGCTTTCAAGACTTCGGCCAAGGTGACCTCATGGAGCGCCAGATTGATCCTGGGGCGGTCGGTGCCCTTGCGATCTCCCTGGGTCCAGTGACTCACGCCGCCGCGCTGCGGGTGGCGCCCGGTGAACAATGCGGCCCGCGCCGGGCAGCACACCGTGTGCGCGTAAGCCTGCGTGAAGCGGATGCCGCCGGACGCGAGCCGGTCGATGTTCGGGGTCTTGAGATCCGTCGAGCCGTAGCAGCCCGCATCAAGCGTCCCCTGATCGTCGGTGAGGAGTATGACGACGTTGGGCCGGGGTGCGGAGGTCGATGCGGCCGCCGCATACGCCGACGCGCCCAGCAGGACGAGACCGAGCAGGGTGGTCGGCGTTGCAGAGTGCATGATGGTTGGGCGGTCGGTGGCCGAGCTGGCCGGGCAGCTCAGAAGGTCAATGTCGTCGTGACCGAGAAGCTGCGTGGGGTTTGGAAGACGTAGCTGAATTCCTGGGTCTCGCTCGCATCGGTCAGGATCGGCTTGGATTCGTCGAGGAGGTTGTCGACGTTGAGCTGGAGCTTGATCGTGCGGGATTTCTTGAGGCGCCATTCATAGGCGAGCATGGCGTTGGCGAGCGTGTAGGCGGGGCCGTAAATGATCGCGTTCCTCCTCGTGGTATCGAAGCCGACGACGCCCTTGCCGCGGTAGTTGGCCCCACCCCCGATGGTGAGGCCGCGCACGAGGCCTTCGCCGCCGCGGAACGAATAGGCGGTGAAGAAATTCCCAGTGTATTCCCGCAACTGCCGCCGCGTGGAGCCGGCGCCGGCGGTAATCGCGCGATAGATGATGTCCACTTCGCGCAGCGCGGTCAGCACCGTCGCCGGGCCGCCCGTGACCGGATCGGGATTCGGGATGCTGGCGACGATTTCGCTGCCGAGGGGACGGGTAGCGTTTTGCATCCACAGGGCGCGGTTGCTCTCCAGGTAAGCGCCGTTGCGCGGGTAGAGGGAAGAAGCGACTTGGTGGGTTTGCGCGGCGTTGATGGCGAGGCGCCAATTCGGCGTGGGATTGGCGGTGATCTCGACCTCGGTGCCCTTGCCGCTCAGGTCCTGGCTGTCGGAAGCGGCGGGACGCTGGAGGTTGGATTGGCCGATGGCGCGCCAGATCGAGTTGATGAAATTGTTGAAGTTATTGTCGTAGCCGACCGCGGCGTTGGCGTCATCCGTCGTGTAGCGCGCTATCGAGACGTTGACCTTGCTGTCCCAAAGGCGGAAGCGCAGGCCGTAGTCGCGGCCCTCGCCCTTGCGGTTGCCGATGAGGGCGCCGTTGATGTCCTGGTTCGACTGGGGCCGAAAGCTGTTCGACTGGTTGTAGAACGCCGCGAGCCAGGGGAGCGGATGCACGACGGTGCCGAAAGTCTTGGTGTCGCCCTG
The DNA here is from genome assembly GCA_030693515.1 of Opitutaceae bacterium. Taxonomy (GTDB): domain Bacteria; phylum Verrucomicrobiota; class Verrucomicrobiia; order Opitutales; family Opitutaceae; genus ER46. The sequence continues at coordinate 55,669 of JAUYAK010000126.1, read as the reverse complement.
ATCGAAACTCTTGCGGCCGTTTTGCTGCCGGCGGGGATAGACGCGCGTCACGGGGGCGCGGTGCTCGTTGAGATCGCCGTCGCCGTCCGTGTCGATCGTGTCCGTCCAGACGCGCAGCCGGTCCCGGCGAAAGCCACCGGTCACGACCACGCGGCCGTCGAACCAGCGGCTCTGCGTGGCGAGCATCGACGTGTCGGCGCGGGTGAGGAAATCGCGGCCGGCGTCGCCCACGCGGACCATGGCCTCGGTGATGCCGTGCTGGCCGAGGAGGCGGTAACGGTCGGGATCGGCGAGCCCGTGCCAGCGGGGATCGGGATTCGAGAAATCCAGATACGTCCGGCGGAGAATCTGATTGTTGCCGTTGGTGATATCCAGCGGGAAGGTGGCGTTGCCGACGGGGGTGGTGTTGCGGTTGTCGAGGGTGTCGTCGCGATTGAGCGTGTCGGTGCGGCTGACGAGCGCGGCGAGATCGTGCCGGCCGAGCCAGCGACTGCGGGCGGTGAGATCGAGCCGGTAGGAGGTCGTCAGGCGGTAATCGTCGATCGTCCGATCGGCAATCAGCAGGCCGTAATTGCGGCCCTCGATGTAATAGCGGCCGACGTTCGGATTGGGTGCGGTGGCCGTGACGACGCCGAGGGCATTGCTGGCCGTAGGGCGCACGGCGTTGGGATCGACGCGCAGGACGACCTCGCCAAAGCCGGTCGGGCGGTTCTGCGAGCGCGACTCGCGTTGCCGGTTGAAGGCGGCTTCGATGGAAAAATTATCGCCGAGGCGTTGCTCGAGAAACCCGGCGTAGTTGTAGTAGTAGAAATTGTTGGTCCAGCCGGGGCTGGTGATCGCCGCCCAGCGGGGATGCTTGGATTCGTCGAGCACCGAGGCGCCAATGTTGGCGAGCGCACTGGCCCGGGGGCCGACGCTCGCGATCCGGCTGCCGCTCCAACTCACCGGCGGGCCGCCGGAAAACGGATCCCAGACGACCGGGGCAACCGTGTTGGCCGTCGTGCCGTTAACCGCTTGCCCGTAGGTGCTGGCAATGAGCCGGCCCGCGGCCTCCCAGCCCACGAAGCCCTCCCGGGCGGGATAGGGCTGGGCGTGCAACTGATCGACGTCGCCGTATTCGCCGTCGAAGCGGATCTCGGTGGCCTTGAAAGGCCGATACGTCGCGGCGAGCGCGCCGGCGCGGCGCTGGGAGGACTTGAACTCGCGCCAGTCGTTCTTGTCCTGCCAGAGCAGATTCGCCCGGACGGCGAGCTTGTCCTTCACCAACGTTTTTCCGAAATCGTATTCGACGCGGTAGTCATCCCAGCTGCCGATGCGGGTGCGGAGCCGGGAGGAGTCGCGGCCGATCGAGGCGCGTTTGCTGGACGTGTTGACGATTCCACCGGGGGCGCCGACGCCGAAGAGCACGGAGTTGGGGCCGCGGGAAAAGTCGATGCGCTCGACATTGAACACATCGGAGGAGAGCCGCCACGTGAAGTAATTGCGGCCGACGGCGGCCTCGACGAAGCCGCGGATCTGGATGTTGACGTCGTTCGCGACGAGAAAATTACCGGTGTAGTTGCTTGTGTCCTCGGACGAGTTGAGCGCGAAATTCAGCGAGGATTTCACGTCGAGGACGCCGATGTCGGACAGGAACTCCGAGGTGAAAACGGAAATCGCCGCGGGCGTGTCCCAGAGTTCTGAATTCAAGCGCGTGCCGGCCAGCGTGCTGGAGGCGACGTAGCCGGAGTCGCGGTCGGTGCTGACCTGAAACGGACTGAGCACGACGGCGCTCTCCTTCGGCGCGGGGGCAGCGGTCTGGGCGGTGGTGGCGGTCGAGGCGGCGAGCCATCCGGCAATGGCCGCAGCTAGGGATGGGAATGCTGTTCTGGTCATGGCGTTCTTGGGGGTAGTTTGAGTGCTGGAAACAGGATTTAATTCTATGGGATTTCCACCACGGGATCGCCGAGGACATCCCACCTTGGGGCGATGCCGAGGCCAGGTGCCTTGGAAGCGGCCATGCGCCCTTGCACGCGCTGCGGCGCGCCGGCCGCGGTGCTGACCGTGACGTAGCTGTTGAAGTCAGTCGTGCTGAACAAATATTCCGTCGGTGTGCTGTGCGCGAGGTGGGCGATGGCGGCCGTGGCAATGTCACCGCCCCACGAATCCTCCAGCGTCATGGCGATACCCATGCCCACGCAAAGATCGCGCGCGAGGCGAATCTTGGTCAGGCCGCCGAGTTTGCTGATCTTGAGATTCACCACGTCCATCGCGTGGTCGGCCCGGGCCCGGAGCAAGATGCCGAGGTCGTCGATGATTTCGTCGAGCACGAGCGGATGCGGCGTCTGCCGGCGCACGGCGAGGCACTCCTCGTAGGTCCGGCACGGTTGCTCCAGATAGACATCCAAGTCGCGCACGGCCTTGGCGACGCGCACGGCCTCGTGCTGCAGCCAGCCGGTGTTGGCGTCGGCCACGAGGCGATCACCGGGCTGGAGTTGGGCGGCGACCGCGTGGATGCGCGCGATGTCCACGTCGGGATCGCCGCCGACCTTGAGTTGGAACCGACGATAGCCCTCCGCACGATAGCTGGCGACTTTCGCCGCCATCTGCTCCGGCGACTCCTGCGAGATCGCGCGGTAAAGGTGCACCTCCTCGCCGTAGCGCCCCCCGAGCAATTCGCAGACGGGCAGGCCCGTCGCCTGACCGAGGATATCCCAGCATGCGATGTCGATGCCACTCTTCACGTAGGGATGGCCCTGAAGCGCGGCATCCATGGTGCGGTTGAGTTTCGCGAGCTGGCGCGGATCGGCGCCGAGGAGGTGCGGGCCGAGTTCGCGCAGGCCGGCGCGGACGCCCTCCGCGTAGGCGGGTAGGTAGAACGGCCCGAGGGGGCAGACTTCGCCATGGCCCGTGAGCCCGGTGTCGGTCTCCACGCGCACGATCGTGCTGTCGAACACGGTGACCGACTTGCCGCCGCTCCACCGGTAGGTGGTTTCCCGGAGGGGGAGTTCGACGCGATAAGCAAGGATGCGGGTGATCTTCATGCTGGGCGAAGCCGATCGCGGTCAGACCCGGCGCGCCGCCTGCCCGCGTGCTTCTCGGCACGGGGACTCGGCTCGCGAGTGAACCCATTGTTCGCTCTTTGGTTCATCAGCACGGGATGGGGGCATTGGCGCGGCGAGAGTTTATCCCATCGGCGGCGCGGCGTCTTGACCAGGAAACGCGCGATATCGGCGAAGTTGGCACAGCCGCCGGTCATGCGCGTCCGCTCGCGCCAAGCCGGCAGCGGGCGGCGCACGCCGCCCTGGACGACGGTGCATGTCAACGCCGACGCGCGGCCCTGCGGACTGCTTCCGGCCCGCCGCCGACTGGGGCCGCGCCGTGGATCCTGCGAAACTCGGTGGGCGTCACTCCGGTGGCGGCGCGGAAGGCCCGCGTGAAGGCGCTGTGATCGGAGAAGCCGCACGCGTGCGCGATTTCGGCGACGGCGCGAGGGGTATCGCGGAGGGCCAGCGAGCCGGCGGCGATGCGCGTCTTGGCGATCAACTGGACGGGGGTGAGGCCGAAGATGCGCTTGACGACGCGGCCGAACCTCGCAGGCGGCACCCGGGCGAGGCGGGCGAGGCGCGAAGGCGAGATGGGCTCCGCGTAGTTGGTTTCCAAATGCAGGAGGGCCGCGGCGATTTCCGGCTGGATTTCCCGCGGCGGAAGCGGCGCGCGCACGTCCTTGGAGATGCCGATGAGGCCGCGGATCTTTCCCGCCGCATCGCGCAGCGGCAGTTTGGTCGTAAGGCACCAGACCGGGCGGTGGGGCAGCAGCCAATGGAGCTCGAGGTGCTCGACGATGGGGCGCCCGGTGCGCAGCACATCCGCGTCCTGTTCGGTCGGGATGCGTCCGAAGCTGCCCGCGCACACGTCGGCGGGGCGTCGCCCGATCATCTCCGCCTTGCTGCGCAGGCCGTGGCGCTCGACCAACGAATGGTTCACCGTGGTGTAGCGACCGGCGGCGTCCTTGATGAAAAACGCAATATCCGGGGTGTGATCGAACAGCTCCTCCAAGAGTGCGCGGTCGATGGCGGCCGCCGCAAGCACGGCGACATTGGAAGCCGAAAGGGTGGGATCGAGGGGCACGTTCTTGGGCGCACCGGCACCAGGCGGATTGCGGTGGCCCTCACTGCTTGCTCAGCGGGAGCGAGTCAACCTTGACGGGACCGCCATCGCCGGAAGGCGGACGATTTCCGGCGTGCATGCACCGTCGCCGAACGAGCGTCGCCGCCGGGACTCCAGCCGAGTGGCGTGCGACCGTGCGGCATCCGTGCCGCGAGGGAGGGCGGCGAGAATGGCGCCCTTCCGTGGGCGGCAGGGATTGGCCGCGCTCAGAACGTGAACCGCGCCGTGAGGGTGTATTTGCGGCCTTCGGCGATCGACCAGACGGGGATGGTGCCATCGGGGTTGATCACGGCGGGCACCATGTCGTCTTCGGTGAGGAGATTCCGGACGTTGAGCTGGAGCTTGAAGCCGTATTTGCCGCGGAGAATCTTCGTGCCGTAGGAAACCCAGGCGTCGTAGCGGGTCTCGGACGGACCGTAGTAGGGGTTGCGGACGTCGGAGATGCGGATGTCGCCGGGCTGCGGCGCGGCCCCGGCGGGGATGGGCGTGAGGTCGGCGCGGAAGTTGGCGAGCGGATAGCCGAGCGCGGTTTTGTCGAGCCAGCGCACGCCGCCGCCGACGCCGAAGCCTTTCAGCCGTTCGCCTTGGAACTCATAGTTGCCGACGAAATTGGCGCGCCAGCGGCGCAGGTCGTGGACGGCGGCGCCGTCGGCGGAGGCGGCGATGTTATAGGGATTGAGGACGTTTCGCTGAAAGGCCACGCCGAACATGTTGATGTCGGTGCGGCTCCCGAGGAAATTGATCGCAACCTGGGAGAGCGGGATCTGGTAGGTCCAGTCCTTGCGCCACTCGGTGGCGAGGGGATCGCCGGAAGCGGTGGGGGTGTTGAAGATCAGGGCGCGGGTGACGGCGCCGGTGTTGCTGCGGACGGATTTCTGCTCGGAGACGTTGAAGAGGAACGAGAGGCCGCGCGTGGGGCGGAACATGAGCTCGACCTCGGTGCCCTTGGTGACGAAGTCGCTGGTGTCCTGCACGCCGGGGTTGGTGGAGGCGGGCGTGCCGTTGTTGAGCCGCCAGTTGAAGAGCTGGAGCAGTTCCGCGGGCGGCGCGACGTAGCCAACGGGGAACCCGCCGGGGCCGGCCGGGATCCAGCGATTCAACACGGCGTTGTAGGCGGCCGTGTGCATGCCGACGATCTGCGCGGCGAGGCCGCCGACCGAGCCGTTGAAGCTGCCGGTCTGCGTCGTCTCGAAGAAGTTGAACCGGGCGCTGAGCTTGCCGTCGAACACCTCGAGGTAGAGGCCCTTTTCCTTCGTGATGCCCGCGGGCGGGGCGATGGCGGCGCCGAAGGCATTGACGGTGCGGCCGGCGGGCGGGCTGAAGTTTTCGGACTCGCCATAGTAGACGTTGAACGCGGAGACGACCGGGATGCGCCGGAGCCATTTCTGCGGGGTCTTCGCGACGCCGCTCCAGGCAAAGAGCGTCTCCTCGAAATTCTGCGGGACGATCGAGGGATTCCCGATCGAGAAGGCCGGGTCGTCGACGAGCGCATAGTTTTCGCCGTTGGCGATGATCGGGGCGTTGATGCCGCGGATGGAGGACTTTTCTTTGCGCCAGCCGACCGTGGAGACGAGCGTGTCGGAGAGCCAGTGGCTCTGGAACGAGAACGCCTGGGAATCGAGGATGCGGCGGTTGAGTCCCGCGCCGGTGGCCGTGTTGGTCACGCGCTCGTCTTCGCGGCGGAGGTCGATGGGCGTGTAGAAGGGAGCGTATTGCGCCTGCTGCGCGACGGCGGCGGACGGCGCGGGCGTGCGGGTGAGGACGACGCCCTGGCCGGTCACGGCCTGGTGGAAATTCATGAGGTTCGCCCGCAGGCCGGACAGATTGGCGCCGGCGGGAGTGGCGGCATTGGCGAGCGAGGGCCCGAGGTAGATCCAGGCCACGGGCTCTTTGCTCTGCGGGGCGGAGCGGCTCTGATTGTTGCCGTTGACCCAGAAATCGGGGGTGTAGAACAAGCCGCCGCCGGAATGGTTGCGGGTGGAGAGTTCTTCGCGCTGGGCGAGCAGCGAAAATACGTGCCGGCCGAGGATACGGCCGAAGCGGCCGGGCATTTTTTCCTGGAGATTGAGTTCGTAGAAGAGCTTCGCGCGCGAGGTCTCGATCTCCTGCCGGTTGTAGCTGGCACCGCCGGCCTCGGAAATAAACGGGCGCCCGAAATTGGGATTCGATTCGCCGGTCCACATCCGGGTGTTCACGTCGATCGAGATGTAGGGCGCGGCCTCGTTGAGGAGATTCTGCAGGCTCTCGGTCCAGCGCTGGCGGTTGAACGCGACCTCGAAGCCGAGGGTGCCGCGGAAGAGGAGCTGCTGCAGCGAAACGTCGATCGCTTCGAGCCGGGATTTCTGCTCGGAATTGGGGCCGACGACGAGCTGGTTGAAGAAATCGAAGACGGTCGGGTCGGTCAGGCTCTCGGAGGTGTAGAACGCCTGGTCGGGGAAGGCGTAGTCGAGGCGGATGCGGGCCATGTCGCGGGAGCCGGCGTGCTGCGCGGTGTTGGTCAGGCCGGACCAAGGGAAGAAGACGTTGTTGGAGACCATGACGCGGCCGAGGACGGTCTGGCCCGCGGGCGAGGTCGGGATAGTGTCGCGCGGCGCGGTGGCGTCGGGGTTGGCGAAGACGAAGGTCGCGGAGCGGTTGACCTGCTGGATGGTGCCGATCGTCGCGGTGCGGAGGGCGGCGTTGAACAGGCCGGGATTGATACCGGGATCGTAGGTGACCTTGGCGCGGGCGCCGAGCGCCTTGAGGCTGTCGGGCAGCGTGGCGTCGAACCACGACGACAGGCGGTCGGCGGGCGGCAGCAATCGGGGATTGTTCGAGACGATGCGGCCGCGCTCGTAGGAGGCGCGGATGACCGTGGAGTCGAAGATGCCGCGGTTGCGCAGCGGGGCGACGTCCCAGGTGGCGGCGACGTATTTGCGCTCGGTGTCGGTGAAGGCGAACTCCTGCTGGTATTTCTCGTCGTCCTTCACCGCGGCGACGCGGACGGCGAACTCGCCGCGGCGCGGGGCGGCGTTGTAGTCGAAGGTCAGCCGATAGCTGCCGTAGCTGCCGACAGAGGCCTCGACCTCGCCGCGCGAACGCTGGAGTTCCGCGGCGACGGTGGAGGTGTTGATGATGCCCGCGGGGCTGCCGACGCCGAAGAGGAGGGCGTTGGCGCCGCGGTTGATCTCGACGCGGTCGGTGTTGTAGCCGTCCATCGGGATGAGGGAGCGGTAGAAATTGCGCGCCTGCGTGGCCTCGGCGAGGCCGCGCACGCGGGTGCCGGTGGGGCCGTTGCCGAGGGTGGGTTCGGAGGCGAAGCCGCCGCCGGCCGGAGTGACGCCGGAGTAGTTTCCGCCGAAGCCACGGACCTCCATGTTCGTCTGGTAGACGAGCAGGTCGCCGAGGTTTTTGGAGCCAGTGTCCTTGAGAAATTTCGAAGTGATGACCGAGACGGAGGCGCCGAGGTCAGTGAGCTTGGTGCGCAGGCCGGTGCCGGCGAGCGACTCGCTCGCCTCGTAGCCGACGTCTTTGTCTGAGGTGATCGTGAAGGGCGAGAGGACGATGGCTTCGTCGCCACCGGTCGCCGCGGGCCGAGGTGCGCCACCGCCCGCGGGAAGCGTTTGTGCGACGAGATCAGCAGTGAAGAACACCACGGCGAGAAGCAGCGCGCAGGGGTGGAAAGTGCGGCAAGCAGCCGCGACGGGGTGGGTGGTGGGGCGAATCATAATGGGGAAATGCGAGGCCGCAGGCGCCCCGGAGGGCACCACTCGGCATCCCGTAAGGTCGCGCTGGCCGATTTTCGGACAAAAAAAAGCGCCGCCCAAGGGCGGCGCTCGATGGTTTCACCGGAGGCTGGCCTCTCAGCGCACCTCGCCCGCTTCGGGCGGGCGCGCCGAGAAGCGGCCGCTGGGCTTCGCGGGATCGTAGGCGGCGTTGGACGTGGGGAATTTTGCCCCGACGTTTTTCTGCCACGCCTGCAATTCGGCGCGCAGGGCCTGCACGCGCGCGGGCTCGGCGGCGGCGAGGTTCTTCTGCTCACCGGGATCGGTGCGGAGATTGTAGAGCTCCAGCGCGCCTTCCTCGAACCACTCGATGAGCTTCCAATCGCCCCGGCGCACCGCCGCGCCGGGCGCGCCGCCTTGGTTGCCGTAGTGCGGATAGTGCCAGAACAGCGCGCGATCCGGCGCCACGGCGCGAGCGGTGAGGAGCGGGAGCAGATTCACGCCATCGGGCGGCAGGTCCGCGGCGGGCTTCACACCGGCGGCGGCTAAAAACGTCGGGAAAAAATCCGGGCTGCTCACCGGCGTGTCGATCACCTGGCCGGCGGCGATGCGGCCGGCCCAGCGGACGATGAGCGGCTCGCGCACCCCACCCTCGTAGAGCCAGCCTTTGCCCCCGCGGAGCGGCAGGTTGGAGGTCGGCCAGCCTTCGCTCGTCGAGAGGCCGCCGTTGTCGCTCGTGAAGACGACGAGCGTATCCCGCTCGAGATCGTGATCGCGGAGCGCCTGCAGGATGGTGCCCACGGCCTGGTCCATCGCCTCGACCATGCCGGCATAGACGGCGTGGTTTTGAGTGAGGCGCACATCGCGCTCGCCTTCGCGGCCCCACTGCGTCGTGGGCGCGAGGCGACGGCGCTTCTCCTCGTATTTCGCGCGGAGATCGGCGCGCGCCATCAAGGGCGTGTGGACATCGTAGAACGGAAGATAGACGAGAAAGGGCTGCGCCTTGTTTTTCGCGATGAAGGCCGCGGCCTCGCGCGCCAGGCGGTCGGGCAGATGCTCGCCCTTCGGGCCATCCGGGATGCTGGGGTTGCCGTAGGGGGAAAAATATTTGTCGCCGCCGTAGGGGCCGCCCTTGTCATTGCCGCCGAGATTGACGTCGAAGCCCTGATCCTCGGGCCAGTGGCCCTTGGGGCCGAGGTGCCATTTGCCCGCGAAGAAGGTCGCGTAGCCCGCGGGCTTCAGCGCCTCGGCGAGCGTCGTCTCGGCGAGCGCGAGTTCGGTCGTGTAGGGCGCGGGCAGCAGGCGGGTGTTGCGTTTCCAAGCCGGCGGCTGCGGCGCGCCGATGTAGTCGGTGATGCCGGTGCGCTGCGGATATTTGCCGGTGATGACGCTCGCGCGCGTGGGCGAACACACCGGGCACGCCGCGTAGGCCGAGGTGAAACGCGCGCCTTCTTTCGCGAGCCGATCAAGGTGCGGCGTCTCGTAGAACGTGCTCCCGTAGGCGCCGAGGTCGCTCCAGCCGAGATCGTCGGCGAACAGGAAAACGATATTGGGCGGGCGTGGCGTGGCGGCGCAGAGGGCGGCCGGCACGGCACCGAGAGCAAAGACGAGACGGACAAGGCGGGAGGTGATCATGGGGGCAACGGCATCGCCGCAAATGCGCGTGCCCGGCGCAAAGGAAAACTCACCCCACCCCCGGCTGATTTCGCCGACTTGGCGGCCGCGCCGATTTCACCGAGTGGTTTCCAAAACCCGGAGAGCCGAGCGCCCTCAATCGATCGTATAAGGCTCCTGCACCTCGTCGGACTCGACCTGGCCGGCCGTGAGCGTCACGAGACTCTTGAGCGACGTGAAATGCTGGCTCAGGTCGAAATCGCCGCCGAGACCGCCGATGAGCTTGTCGAACAGATCCTTCTTCGAGGCCTTCAGCGCCTGGATGCGCTCCTCGATCGTGCCCGCGGTGATCATGCGGTAGACAAACACGGTGTTGGTCTGGCCGATGCGGTGCACGCGATCGACGGCCTGCGCCTCCACGGCCGGATTCCACCACGGGTCGAGGAGAAACACATAGTCGGCCGCGTGCAGCGTGATGCCGGTGCCGGCGGCCTTGAGCGAGACCAGCATCGCGGCGGCGCCGCTCGCCTGCTGGAAACCCTGCACGGGCTTCTGGCGGTCGAGCGTCATGCCCGTGAGTTCGTAGCGCGGCAGCTCCGGGAAATGCTGCGCGAGGGCTTCGCGCACGCGATCGAGCAGCATCACGAACTGGGAAAAGATGACGACCTTGTGCCCGCTGCCCACGATCTCAGTGAGCTTCTCCACGAGGAGCTGGATCTTGCCCGAATCGGTGAGCGGGGCCTTGAGCCACGGCAGCATGTCCGGGTCGCAGCAGGTCTGGCGGAGGCGCGTGAGGAGGGCGAGGAAGCCGAAACTCTTCTCCCGCATCGCGGCGCCGACATCGTCGCCGAGGCGATCGAGCCCCTCGGAGCAGATGCGCGCATACTCGGTGCGTTGCACATCGGTGAGCGGACACAGGAGATCCATCTCCAGCTTTTGCGGCAGCTCGGTGGCGACCTCGTTTTTCGTGCGGCGTAGGATGAAGGGCGCGAGCTGCGCGCGGAGCCGGGTGAAAGTGCCCTCGCGGTCGGAGGCCAGCGCAGCCTCGAACGAGGCCCGCGATCCCAGCAGGCCCGGCAGCAGGAAACGGAAGATGCTCCACAGATCGAGCTGGCGGTTCTCCAGCGGCGTGCCGGTGAGCACGATGCGGCGCGCCGCGCGGACGGCGAAGCAGGTCTGCGTGATCTTGGCGTCGGGATTCTTGATGAACTGGCCCTCGTCGAGCACGGCGTAGGCAAACTCCACGCCGGGGAGCATCGCCCGGTGCTTGCGGAGCTGCGTGTAGCTGGCGAGCCACACGACCGGATCCGTCCGCTGCGTGAAATCGTGGCCCGTCTTGAGCACATCGACGGCGAGGTGCGGAAAGTAGCGGGCAATCTCCTCACGCCAGACCGGGACGACGCTCGCCGGGCAAACGATCAGCGTCGGCCGATCGGTGGCGGGCTGGGCAGCGAGCAGCGAGAGCACTTGGATCGTCTTGCCGAGGCCCATCTCGTCGGCGAGCAGGCCGTGGCAGCCGACGCGGCCGAGGTGGTGCATCCACTCGACGCCGCGGCGCTGGTAGGGGCGCAGCAGTTCAGGCAGCGGAGGTGGCTCGACAGGCGGGGCGAGCACCATCTGGCGCCACGCCTCGATCTCGGGCGAGAGCGTGAGCTTCAGGCGCGTGTCGCTGAAGAGGGAGAAGACGAGATAGGGCGAGAGCACCGCCTCGCGCGCATCGCCGGCGCCATGGGTTTCCTCCACGTTTTTCTGCCAGGCGCTGAACGTCTGCCACTTGTCGGCCGGGAGCGCGACGATGCCGAGGTTGGGCAGAATCACGGGCTGGCCACCGCGCTTGAGCAGCGAATTGACTTCGCTGTCGGTGAGCATCCGTTCGCCGGCGCGAAAGATCCAGCGGAGGTTGAGCCCCGCATGATCGGGGCCGCCGCCGTCCGGCGCCGCCACCCGCTCGGCCACGGCCTCGATCTCGATCGTGCGCGTGCCCTTGAGGAGGTTGAGCGACTTTTCGTCGAGTTCGACGGCGAAGAGCTTCTTCCACGCGGGCAGGACGGTCTTGAGGAAGTTCGGAATCTCGACGAGCGACTCCATCAGATAGACGCCGCTGTCCTGATTGTAGTGGAAATGCGCTTTGCGTGCGTAGGCGGCGAGGCCGATGAGCTTGGCCCGTTCGCTGGAGGAGACATGGCCGCTGCCGTTGCCGTGGGCGTCGGGGCCGAGGGCGGGGTGCTTGGTCTCGCCGTCGGCATCGAGCCATACGGCCTGAAACGACAGGCCGGCGGTCTTGGTCTTGAAGACAAGCACGAGGGTGCGTCCGGGGACGGCGGGGGCGACCGCGGACACGCCGCCCGGTTTGCCGTGGCCGTTGCCCGCGACCGGCGCGGAACTCTTGGCCATGCCCCCGCCCCAGGTGCGGGCGGGCGGCGCCGCGGGCGCAGGCGCATGGCCGTTGCGCTCGGGCGCACGGGGCGGCTTGGGCGGATCGCTCGGCAACGGCGAAATCTCATCCGCCACCAGCTCCTCAATTTCGTGGAGACCCGCCACGGCCAGCGCATGAGCCAGCTCCTGGTCGGTCGAGGAGGAGCGGACACTCAGCCGGCTGTCCGTCCACTCAATGACGGCATACTCGTCGCGCTTCTCAATGCGGCGGTGGACGATCGCGTCCTTGTCGGTCAGCTCCAGCTCGCGCACCTCGCCATCCACATAGATCTTCCGGCCCTGTTCGAGTTGCGACGAGGTGAAGGATTCAGCCCATTCGGATTCGAGCTTGCCGAACCAAAATTCGAGTGAATGTGGAGTATAGACGCGCTTGGGGCCGTGCGACTGCATCAGACTAAAAGGGTGAAACCTAGGATCGGCACCCTCTGGGGCAATCTCCAATTTTATCGAGGCGGCGCTCGCTCGAAATCACGCCCAAGGATCGGTTTCTCACTCGTAATCGCATCGCCCGGTGACCTCAAAACCGCCGTGTAAGTTCCTCGTGAACTATCGCCGCGGTGCGCGCGGCGGCCCCGGCGTTGTCGGCGTGCCAGCGGGCGGCGGCATTGGCCAGCGCCCCCCGGGCGGCGCCGTCGGCCAGCAATTCGCCGACGGCGCGGGCCAGCGCCGCCGGATCGGACACCTCGCGCGCCGCGCCCCGCGCGAGGAGATCGCGCGTGATGAGACGGAAATTGCTCGTGCCCGGCCCGAGGATAATCGGCTTCTCCAGCGCCGCGGCCTCGACCGGGGTCTGCCCCTCGGTGTGCGGGGGCAGGCTCTTGCCCACAAAGACCACGTCCGCCAGCTGCGTGAGCCGGCGCAGCTCGCCGGTCGTATCCGCCACGGCCACATCGACCGCGCCGGCCGCAGGCCCGCGGGATCGGAAGTGATGGCGCAGGCCCGTCGCATTCAACTCCGCCTCGATCTCGGCGCGGCGTTCGGCGTGCCGCGGCACGAGCAGCAGCGCACAGCGCAGACCGGCCGCGCGCGCGCTTTGCAACGCCGCCACCAGCGCCGCCTCCTCGCCGGGCCAGGTGGAGGAGCCGAGGAGCACCAGGTCGCCGGCGGCCAGGCCGAGTTCGCGGCGCAGTTGCGTGTGCTCGGTGTCGGCGAGGGGCGGGATGGTCACGTCGAGCTTGATATTGCCCGTCACGGTCACGCGGTCGCGCGCCAAGCCGCAGGCGATGAAGCGCTCGGCATCGTCCGCCGATACGGCGAGCAGCCGCGTGATGCCGCGCAACGTCAGCGCCGCCGCGCGCGGGAATTTTTTCAGGCGCGCAAAGCTGCGGTCTGAGAGACGGGCGTTGATGCTGAGAACGGGCACGCCGCGCGTCGTCGCCGCGCGCAAATGCTCGGGCCAGCGCTCGCCTTCCGCGAGGATCAGGAGGTCGGGCGCGATGCGCCGCCACGCCCGCGCCACAAACGGCCACGCATCGATCGGGAAATAGCCGATGCCGATGGTCAGCGCCGCATAGCGTTCGCGCGCCAGACGATGGCCGGTGCTCGTGGTCGTCGTAAGATACACCTCGGCGCCATCGCCGCGCAGCGCCTCGAGGATGGGTGCAATGGCCAGCATCTCGCCGACGCTCACCGCCTGCAGCCAGACGCGCGGGCGGCCCGGTGTCTTCGCCGGCAAGCCCGGATCGGCGCCGAAGCGCTGGCTGAAGCCCGCGCCGTAGCCGCCGCGCCGGCGCATGCGCCAGAGATAGACCGGCGCCAGCACGAGCAGCGCGGGAAAAAAGAGGAAACGGTAAACCCAAATCATCGCGGTCGCCGCCCATTGGCCGGAAAACGCGCGGCCGGCGCAAAGGAAATCAGCGGCAGCGACGGGCAGGGACGCCCACCGCTACCGCAATCGCCCGCCGCCTGCGGTCACTTTGCCTTTGCGCCCCACCTGTGCTTTTGCAGCACTCCCACCATGCGTCCCCTCGCCCGCCTCGTCCTCGCCCCCCTCGCCTTCGCAGTCGCGTTTGCCGCCACGCCGATCCCGTTTCCCCATGAGACGAGCGATCTGAAAATGGACCCGAAGGTGGCGTTCGGCACGTTGCCCAACGGCCTCCGCTATGCCGTCCGCGCCAACCAGGAACCCAAGCAGCGCGTCGCCCTGCGCCTGCTCGTCGAGGCCGGCGCCGTGCACGAGACCGACGATCAGCAGGGACTCGCCCATTTTCTCGAGCACCTCGCCTTCAACGGCAGCAAGCACTTCGCCCCCGGCACCCTCATCGAAAAACTCCAGCGCCTCGGCATGAGCTTCGGCGCCGACACCAACGCCAGCACCTGGTATACGCGCACGCTCTACCTGTTGGAACTCCCCGACACCAATGAGACCACCCTCGACGACGGTCTCAAAATCTTCGGCGACTACGCCGGTGGCCTCCTCCTCAATCCCGAGCAGATCGAAAAGGAGCGCGGCATCATCCTCAGCGAGAAACGCTCCCGCGACTCCGTCGGCGAACGCACGCGGCTCGCGGTGAACAATTTTCTCCTCGCCGGCACGGTCTTCGCCCAGCGCGACGTCATCGGGCCCAACGAGGTGCTCCAAAAAGCCGGCCGCGATCGCTTCGAGGATTTCTACCACACATGGTATCGCCCGGAAAAGATGAGCGTGGTCGTGGTCGGCGACATCGACGTGCCCGCGCTCGTGAAAAAACTCACCGCCGCCTTCACCCCGCTCCAGCCGCTCGGCCCCGCGCGCGCCACGCCGGACTACGGCACGTTGCCCGCGTTTTCCGGCGTGCGCGCCTTCCATCATCACGAGTCCGAGGCGCCCACCACGCAGGTCAGTCTCACCACGGTCACGCCCTACACCAAGCCGACCGACACCAGCGCCCAGCGCCTCAAGACTGTGCCGCGCGACATCGCGCATCGCATCCTGAACCGCCGCCTCTCCATCCTCGCGAAGCAGGAAGGCGCGCCCTTCTCCGGTGGCCGCGCCAGCGCCTACGAGGCCTACAGTTTCTACCGCCAGTCGCAGATCTCGCTCACCTGCCGCGCCGACCAGTGGCGCGCCGCGCTCGGCGTCGCCGATCAGGAGCTGCGCCGCGCGCTCGAGCACGGTTTCCAAAAATCCGAGCTCGCCGAGGTCATCGCCAATTTCCGCAACAGCCTCGAACAAGCCGTGAAGACCGCGCCCACCCGCCGCTCCAGCGACATCGCCGACGAACTCGCCGAGTCGCTCCTCGAGCGCGATGTGTGGACCTCGCCTGAGGACGACCTCGCGCTCTACGGTCCCGCGCTCGAAAAAATTACCGTCGCCGATTGCCTCGCCGGCCTGCGCGAGGCGTGGAGCCCCGCGCACCGCCTCGTGCTCGTGACCGGCAACGCCCAGCTCGCCCCCGGCGCGGCCGCCCTCGCCGAGATCACGGACGCGTTTGAAAAATCCCGCGCCCTGCCCGTCACTGCGCCCGCCGCCGAGGCCGAGCTGCAGTGGGCCTACACCGATTTCGGCGCACCGGGAAAAATCGCGAAGCGCGAGCGCGTCGAGGACCTCGACATCACGCTCGTCACTTTCGCCAACGGCGTGCGGCTGAATCTGAAGAAAACCGACTTCGAGGCGAATCGCATGATTCTCAACGCCCGCATCGGCACGGGCCAGCTCACCGAGCCCAAGGACCTGCCCGGCCTCGCGCACTACGCGAGCCGCATCTTCACCGCCGGCGGCCTGGGCCAGCACAGCTCCGACGATCTCCGGCGCCTGCTCGCTGGAAAGAATGTCGGCACCCTGTTTGGCATCGGCGACGACGCTCTGTCCCTCGGCGGCGGCACCACCCGCGAGGATCTGCTGCTCCAGCTCCAGCTCATGACCGCCTTCCTCACCGACCCCGGCTACCGGCCCGAGGCCGCGCGCCAGGCGCTCAAGGGCCTTGAGCAAACCTACGCGCGCTTCGAGCACACCGCCGGCGGGCCGTTCACGCTTGAGGTCGCGCCGCTCCTCGCCAGCGGCGACCACCGCTTCGGCCTGCCGCCGAAGGATGAAATGATGAAACGCTCCACCGCCGAAGTCCGCGCCTGGCTCGCCCCGCAGCTCGCCCGCGGCGCCATCGAGATCGCAATCGTCGGCGACCTCGATCCCGAAGCCGCCATCGACGCCGTCGCGCGCACCTTCGGCGCCCTGCCCGTGCGCGACGCGCGGCCCGCGCTCGACGAACTGCGCCGCGTGGCCTTTCCGCGCGAGCCGTTTGCCAAGGACTACGCCGTCGCGACCGAGATTCAGAAGAGCGAGGTCCGCGTCTATTGGCCCGCGACCGATTCGCGCGACATCCGCCGCACCCGCCGCCTCAACCTCCTCGCCTCCGTGCTCACCGATCGCCTCCGCCTGAAAATCCGCGAGGAACTCGGCGACGCCTACAGCCCCGGCGCCGGCCTCAGCGCGAGCGACGTCTATCCCGGCTACGGCTACCTCCTCGCCGGCACGACCGTCGAGCCCGCCAAGGCCAAGCTCGTCACCGACACCATCGTGCAGATCGGCCAGACGCTCGTCGAGAAAGGCATCACCGAGGACGAGCTGAAGCGCGCCAAGGAGCCCGTGCTCACGAGCCTCCGCGAGAGCGCCCGCACCAACGGCTACTGGCTCGGCAACGTGCTCGCCCGCGCGCAGGAAAAACCCGAGGTCCTCGACTGGTGCCGCCACCGCTACGCCGACAACGAAGCCATCTCCGTCGAAGACCTCAACGCCCTCGCCAAGACCTACCTCGGCGCCGACCGCGCCAGCCGCGTGATCGTGGCGCCGGCGGCGAAGCCCTAATCAATATCAAGATACTACTCGTCATATCTAAAGTATCAGTAGCTTAATTGCGGTGGTCAGTATTGCCGGCCTGAGCATTTCGTGCCGACGCGAGATGCATATTTAACATCCGTGGTAGCGCGATGACCACGCGCGCCGTCAGACCAAGCAAGACATAGCCGCGCCGACCTCACACCCCGACCGCAACGCCGAGAATAAAACAGAGGAGTGGAAGGCGCCGCGATTGCACACCGGCAATTGAAGCGGCTCCTACGCTTAGGATTTCAGCGTGGCGCATGTATATGCCGGCATCCCGCAACAATCTGGCAAAAACCGAAACGCAGTTGATCTCGGCTGAGAACGCACTTCGCTCGCGCTTCCGCTTCCTCAAATCGCAATGAAACCCGTCCTCTCGCATAGCTTTGCTGTGCTCGCCCTGTTTGCAGCGGTGCCATCTGCGCACGCGCTTACGATCACGCAAAATCTCAACGTGAACTATGGCGGCTCCTACCAAGGAAGCCCGGTTTTCAACACGTTCGGCTATACTTGGGAATCGAACCGATTCGATCCTCAGCTCGGCACGCTGCTGTCAGTTTCGATCACGGCACTGATCAACGAGACTCTCACTGTCGTCGAAAACAACGCCTTCTTCCCAAATCAAGCTATGATTTGGACTCCGATTGCAACGATGCAGTCAACCATGGGCTATTCGATCGGCACCGCGAGCAGTGCACTCGCCTCAGCTACTGGTTCTACTCAGTCATTAAATTACCAGCAGTATGGATTCTTCACCACTCAACTCTCAAACAGCCTCGCTGCCACCATCACCGACGCCGCGTCTCTCGCCGGCTGGCAGCGCCTGACGCCTTGGGTCGACAACGTAAACGTGCCGCACAGCGGCATCCCGGTTGATTTCCGCACGAGATATTACGGTGAAGAAGGTTATGGCAATGTCACAGCCAACGGCACGTTGGCTGCCTCGATCACCTACACCTACCAAGTATCAGATCACGGAATTACACTCGTCTTTTTCTCGGCCAGTTTCCTTGGTCTGTTGGCTTTCTCGCGCCATCGTCTCGCGTAAGTTTATCAGGCGCGCTGTGCCCACGCCGGTTTTTTTCCTGTAGGAGCCACTTGCAGGCTCCTCTACAGGCCATACCAAAGCCCCCATCGTAAAAAAGCCGGCGCCGTTTGCACGGCGCCGGCTTGGGAGCGGGAGGGCTCGAAGTTTTTCCTGGCGACCTCAGATGGCGGAGTCGCCGCGCTCGTCGGTGCGGATGCGGATGACTTCCTCCAGCGGCACGACGAACACCTTGCCGTCGCCGATTTTGCCGGTCTTGGCGGAGGTGACGATGGCGCTGATGGCCTTGGCCGCGACGCCGTCGGCGACCGCGAGTTCGATTTTCACCTTCGGGAGGAAATCGACCGTGTATTCGCTGCCGCGGTAGATCTCGGTGTGGCCCTTCTGGCGGCCGAAGCCCTTGACCTCGGTGACGGTCATGCCTTCCACGCCGATTTCGGCGAGGGCGGTCTTCACTTCCTCGAGTTTGAAGGGTTTTATGATGGCGATGATGAGTTTCATGGGAGCGGGAGTTTAGGTGGGAGTGGGGCTCAGGATTTGGACTCGTAGATGTAGCCCTCTTCGCCGTGGTCGCTGAGGTCGAGACCCTCCTGCTCGGATTCGACCGAGGGACGGAGCCCGATGAGCGCCTTGACGACGTAGGCGATGACAGCGGTGGCGACCACGCTCCACACGATGGTGAGGGCGACGGCCTTGAGCTGCTCGCCGACGAGCCCCTTCATCACCGGCTCGATACCGGAGTTGACGGCCGGGGTGGCCAGCACGCCGGTCAGGATGGCGCCGAGCGTGCCGCCCACGGCGTGGATGCCGAAGGTGTCGAGCGCGTCATCGTAGCCAAAGATCGCCTTGAGCTTCATGCAGAAGATGAAGGGAATCGCGCCGGCCAGCACGCCGATGATGACGGCACCGGTCGAGTCCACGAAGCCCGCGGCGGGCGTGATGACGACGAGGCCCGAGACCACGCCGGAGCAGAAACCGAGCACCGAGGCGTGCTTGCGGACGAAGTATTCCAGCAGGCCCCAGGTGAAGGACGCCACACCGGCGGCCAGCGTCGTCGTCATGAAGGCGTTGGCCGCGATGCCGTCGGCCGCGCCTGCGCTGCCGGCGTTGAAGCCATACCAGCCGACCCAGAGCATGCCGGTGCCGACCATACAGAGCACCATCGAGTGCGGAGGCATCGGGGTTTTCCCGAAGCCGAGGCGCTTGCCCACGATGAGGCAGAGCACCAAGGCGGACCAACCGGACGACATGTGGACGACCGTGCCACCGGCAAAGTCGATCGCCTTGATCGCGCCCGCGGCGCCGGCCATGAGGCCGCCGCCCCACACCATGTGGGCCAGCGGGAAATAGACGGCAAACATCCAGAGCGTGACGAAGAGCAGCACCGCCGAGAACTTCATGCGCTCGGCAATCGCACCCACGATCAGCGCGGGCGTGATGATGGCAAACGTGAGCTGGTAGATGGCGAAGACGTTTTGCGACACCCACGGGAGGGTGCTCGGGTTGCTGTCCACGCCCTTGAAGAAGGCGTAGTCCAGGCCGCCGATGAAGGCGTTGCCCGGCGCAAACGAGAGGCTGAAGCCCACCGCCCACCACAGGATGGTGACGAGGCCGGTGATGCCGAGGCACTGCGCGAGCACCGAGAGCACGTTCTTGCGGCGCACGAGGCCGCCGTAGAAGAGCGCCAGGCCGGGCAGCGTCATGAAGAGCACCAGCGCCGTGGACGTCATCATCCACGCGTTGTGACCGGGGCCCGGGCCCGCGACCTTCGAGGCCACGTTGGCCGTGCGGGCGCCGTTGTTGATGTAGGCTTCCAGGTCGGCGACGCGCTGCTCCACGGTGGGCTCAGCCGGCTGGGCGGGGGCGGCCGGCGCCGCGGGCGCCTGGGCAAAAGCGGACAGGGTGGTCATCAGAACCACGCCCGCCGCGAGCATCGAACGGAGGGGTTTAAGTCGAAGTGTGTTCATAGTGGAGGACACACCCAGTTAGCAGATGCGATGCCGCGGATGAGCGTCATGCATGGAAAACCCGAAAAACTTTTCGGCGGGCACCTTTCGCCCGCGCATGAGGGGATTTGCGTGATTTCCCAGGTGCGTGAAAAGCGGAAGACCTCAGCCGGGCCGCCCGCATCCCGAAGGTAGCGCGAGGCTGCGTGAGGCATGCCCCAGCGCCGCGGGCCACGCCTCTACTCCGCACTCAGACCGCCGCTTCGCCCTGCTCGCCGGTGCGGATCCGCACGATTTCACCGAGCGGCATGACGAAGATCTTTCCGTCACCGATCTTGCCCGTGTGGGCGGAGCGCAGCAGCGCATCGATCGTGGCGCCGACCAGTTCATCGGCGACCGCGATCTCGATGCGGAGCTTGGGCAGGAAATCGACCGTGTATTCGCTGCCGCGGTAGATCTCGGTGTGGCCCTTCTGGCGGCCGAAGCCCTTCACATCGGTCACGGTCAGGCCGGAGATGCCGACGGCGGTGAGGGCGGCCTTCACGTCCTCGAGCTTGAAGGGTTTGATGATGGCGATGACGAGTTTCATGGCGGCGGGTGTTGGGGTTTGGAGCCTCAGGACTTCGGATCGTAGATGTAGCCTTCCTCGCCGTGCTCGCTGATGTCGAGCCCCTCGACCTCGGCCTCGATGGTCGGCCGCAGGCCCATGATGCCCTTGACCGCCAGCGCGATGAGCGCCGTGCCGCCCACCGTGAGGAGCAGCGTCACGCCGATGCCCTTGAGCTGCTCACGCCAGAGCGACTGGCCGACGAGCGCGGCGAGGTTGTTGGAGAGATTCGGATTCGCCGTCGTCGAGGCAAACACCCCCGTGATGAGCAAGCCGACGAGCCCGCCGACGCCGTGGATACCCAGCACGTCGAGCGCGTCGTCATAGTTCAGCCAAGCCTTCAACTTGGTGCAGGCCAGAAACGGCACGAGCCCGCCGAGCACCCCCGCGACCATCGCGCCCGTGACATCGACGTAGCCGCACGCCGGCGTGATCGTGACCAAGCCGGCCACCGCGCCCGAGCAGAAGCCGAGCACGCTGGCCTTGCCACGCGTCAGCGCCTCGAGTGCCGCCCACGTGCCCGAGGCCACCGCGGCGGCGAGCGTGGTGGTGAGAAAGGCATTGGCCGCGACGCCATCCGATCCGAGCGCGGAGCCCGCGTTGAAGCCATACCAGCCGATCCACAGCATGCCGGTGCCAATCACGGTCACGACCAGGCTGTGCGGCGGCATCGGGGTCTTGCCATGCCCGAGCCGCGGCCCGAGGACGATGCAGAGCACCAGCGCGGAAAAGCCCGACGCCATCTCCACCACCATGCCGCCCGCAAAATCGATCGCCCGGATGCCCGCGCCGGCGTTGGCGAGACCGTTCATGTAGCCGTTGGCGCCCCAGACCATGTGCGCGAGCGGGCAATAAACCAGCAGCAGCCACAGGGCAGAGAACACCAGCACCGCCGAGAACTTCATCCGCTCCACCACCGCACCGATGAGCACGGCCGGCGTGATCACCGCAAACGCCAGCTGGTAGGTCGCGAAGACGCTGTGCGAGACCCAGAACGAATAATCGGTATTGGGCTCCGCGCCGACTCCGCGGAGAAAGAAGAACTCCGTGCCGCCGAGAAACGGACTGTCGAAGCTTTTCCCGAAAACCAAACTGTAGCCCACCGCCCACCACAGCACGGTGACGAGGCTCATGATTCCAAAGCACCACGCGATCACGGAGAGGACATTCTTCGTCCGCACGAGGCCGCCGTAGAAAAGCCCGAGGCCCGGCAGCGTCATGAAGATGACGAGCGCGGCGCTCACCATGAGCCACGTGTTGTGCCCCGGCCCCGGGATGCCGACCGAGGGCGTGGTGAGGCCGGCGGGAATCGTCGCATGGCCGGCCTTGTCCTTCGGCCCGGTTTTCAGCGGCGCCGAGGGGTCAGCGTTGGCGAGATAGGCCTCAACGCTCGCCAGCCGCTGTTCAAGCGTCGGCGCGGGCGCAGCGGCGGCCGGTGGTGTTTGGGCGGCCGCGGAAACAATCAAAGCCAGCGAGATACCGGCGCAACGGAGGAGCAGGGACAGGGCATGCATGCAGGGGAGACCCGAATGAGCCTGATTCATTCAGCGCACACAATGCGTGAATCACGGGCTTGGCGGTTATGACATGCCTCATCGCGCGCTCGAACGCGCGCCCCTCACCCGCGGCTCAAATCGCCGACTCGCCGCGTTCGTCGGTGCGAATGCGGATCACTTCCTCGAGGGGCATCACGAAAATCTTGCCGTCGCCGATCTTGCCGGTCTTGGCGCCCTTGAGGATAGCCTCGATGGCCTTGCCGGCTACATCGTCCGCCACGGCAACCTCGAGCTTTACCTTCGGCAGGAAATCCACGGTGTATTCACTGCCGCGGTAGATCTCAGTATGGCCCTTCTGCCGGCCGAAGCCCTTCACCTCCGTGACAGTCATACCCTCGATGCCGGCGGCGGCGAGCGCCTCCTTCACTTCCTCGAGTTTAAACGGTTTGATGATGGCGATGATGAGTTTCATGCAAAAAAATTGGGTGCTAGGGTTCTACGTCGGGTGCCGGGCGGAGCAAGCCTTGTTCCGCTCCCGCCCAGCCACGCCCCGGCATTCGCGCTATCGCACCACGCCCGCACCGGTGTGCGCGAAACCCGAAAATCTGCAAACATCCTGTCGCCCGCACAGCGGCGGAGGCTTAGTCAGCGTGGGGTCGCGCCCGTCAAGTCCACGGCCGCCTTCATCTTCCGCCAGCTCGTGCGCAACCTTTGCGTCGCCTCAAGCGTCGCTAGTCGCAACTCATCCGGCAGGAATAGGCATCCTTCAAACCACCTCGTTTCATGGCGCGCTCGATCACCTACGTGTTCACTTTTCAAGACGGCGTCACGCGACGCTACGAGCTGGACTTCGACGATCAGCACCGCCTGCTGCCCCGGCCCTCAGCGGCACCCGCGGCCGCGTGGACCAAGCTGGAATTTCAGCAGTGCAGCAACTGCCCCCTGAAGTCCGCAGACTCTCCGCTTTGCCCCGTCGCGCAGAACATCGATCATATCGTGGAGGACACCGTATCCTACACCCGCGCCGTCGTCACGGTCCATACCCCGGAGCGAACCTATTCGCTGGAGTGTGCGACCCAGGATGGATTGCGCTCCTTGTTCGGGCTCATCATGGCCTGCAGCGGTTGCCCCCATCTGGATTGGCTCCGACCGCTGGCACGTTTTCACCTCCCGTTTGCCGATCCGGATGAGACGCTCTTTCGCGTGCTCGGGCTCGAGTTGGTCGGGTCCTTCCTGGCCGACTCCACCTCCACCTTCGCGGACTGCATCGCGCAAACCGATCGTCGCTACGAAGCAGTGAAGACGCTCAACCAATGCTTCATCCAACGCATCCGAATCCATTGCCGGGCGGATGCCGACAAGAACGCCCTGGCCGCTCTGGATCTCTTCGCGCAATTTTTCACGCTGGATCGCGACGACAACTTCGAGATGTTGCGCACGATTTTCTCCCAGCCGAAAAAGTCCGGCTGACCCGGATTCGATACGATTTCGCGCAGAACAAACGCCGTCGTTTGCCTGCGGCGAAATCAATCCGGCCTATTCCGGCATCACCGTCGCGATGTGGAGTTCCTTGAGCTGCCGGGGCGTGACGGGCGTGGGGCTCTGCGCCATGAGATCCTGGCCCTTTTGCGTCTTGGGGAAGGCAATCACGTCGCGAATGCTCGTCGTGCCACAAAGCAGCGCGCACATGCGATCGAGGCCGAAGGCGATGCCACCGTGCGGCGGGGCGCCGTAGGTGAAGGCCTTGAGCATGTAGCCGAAGCGGCTCTCGACGACATCGGCCGGAATCTTGAGCACCTCCTCGAAGACTTTCTTCTGCAACGCCGGCTGGTGGATGCGGATCGAGCCGCCGCCCAGCTCCATGCCGTTGAGCACAACGTCGTAATGCTGGCCGCGGACTTTCTTCGGATCGCTGTCGAGATACTGCGCATCTTCCGGCACGGGCGCGGTGAACGGATGGTGCGTGGCGACGTAGCGGTTCTCCGCCTCGTCGTGCGACATCAGCGGAAAATCGATCACCCAGAGAAAACGCCAGTCGTCGTGGCGAATCGTCATCTTGCCGCGCTTCACGAGGAGTTGCGCCGCCTCAAGCCGCAGCCGGCCGAGGATCGCGCAGGCTTTTTCCCAGGGCGCCGCGGCGAAAAACACGAGGTCGCCCTCCGCGATGCCGAGCTTCTCGGTGAGCGCGGCCTTCTCGGCGTCCGAGAAGAATTTCACGATGGGTGATTTCCATTCGCCGCCCTCGACCTTGATGAAGGCGAGGCCCTTCGCACCGAGGGATTTTGCGATCTCCTCGAGGCTCTTCAGCTCGCCCTGCGTGAGATCGGCGAGGCCCTTGGCGTTGATCGCTTTGATCACACCGCCGCTGGCGACGGTGGATTGAAACACCTTGAACGCCGAGTCCTTGAACGTCGCCGAGAGGTCGACAAGTTCGAGGCCGAAACGCACGTCGGGCTTGTCCACGCCGTAGCGGTTCATCGCATCGTGAAACGG
Organism: Opitutaceae bacterium; assembly: GCA_030693515.1. Lineage (GTDB taxonomy): Bacteria > Verrucomicrobiota > Verrucomicrobiia > Opitutales > Opitutaceae > ER46. The sequence continues at coordinate 31,381 of JAUYAK010000126.1, read as the reverse complement.
CAGCCGCGGGAAAGGCGTCGGGATGTCCGTCCCGAGCACATCCTTCCACAGCTTCTTCAGCATGCCTTCGAAGAGCGCGTAGATGTCTTCACGCGTCACGAACGAGGCCTCTACGTCGACTTGGGTGAACTCCATCTGCCGGTCCGCCCGCAGGTCCTCGTCGCGGAAGCAGCGCGCGATCTGGAAATATTTTTCCACGCCCGCCACCATCAGGATCTGCTTGAATTGCTGGGGCGACTGCGAGAGCGCGTAGAACTGGCCCGCGTGGATGCGCGACGGCACGAGATACTCGCGCGCCCCCTCCGGCGTGCTCTTGAAGAGCGCGGGGGTCTCGACCTCGATGAATTCCTGGGAGTCGAAGTAGTCGCGGATCGACTTGGCGGCCTTGTGGCGCACCTGGAGGTTCTTCCGCATCTTGGGCCGGCGCAGGTCAAGGTAACGGTAGGTGAGGCGGAGATCCTCGTTGACCTTGTCGCCGCCCGCGTCGTCGAGCGGGAACGGCGGCGTCTCGGAGATGTTGTGGATGTCGAGCGACGAGGCCACGATCTCGATTTCGCCGGTGGGCAGGTTCTTGTTCTCGGTGCCGGCCGGCCGCTGCACGACTTTGCCCGCGATGCCGATGACGGACTCCGGCTTGAGGTGCTTCAGCTGCTCGGCGAGATTCGCATTATCGCGCGGCTCGAGCTGGATTTGCGTGACGCCCTTGCGGTCGCGCAAATCGACGAAGATGATGCCGCCTTGGTCGCGGATCGTGTCCACCCAGCCGAGGAGGGAGACGCTCGCGCCAATATCGGCCGAAGTGAGCTGGGCACAGTGATGGGTGCGCTTCATGAGGATGACTTTCGGGAGAAACGGATCAGGAAGGGCGACGCCCGCGGCCGGGGCAAACACTAATTCTGCCGCCTCGCAGCCATCGGACGCTCCGCGGAAACCGCATGGTTTGATGCTTGCCCGGCAGGCGGGAACTCCGCTTTGTCCGCAGCTCCCCTCCCCGATGATCGAAGCATTGCTCGCCCACTTTCAAGGCTCCTCTTGGGCCATCTGGGGACTGTTTTTCATTTTGGTCGGCTGCGGCCTCGGCATTCCCATGCCGGAAGACATCGTCCTCATCGCGGCGGGCATTTGCAGCGCAAGCATCGGCCATAACTGGGTGACGACCACCGTGCTCATGTATGCCGGTGTGATGATCGGCGATTCCATCATTTTTCTGGTCGGCCGACGTTTCGGGGTGCGCCTGCTCACGATGCCGTGGCTGCAACGGCTTTTCCCTCATGAAAAGCAACAGCGCGCCCGCGACCGCTTCGAGCGCCACGGGCGCAAAGGGCTTTTCTTCGCGCGCTTCCTGCCTGGCATCCGTGCGCCGTTCTTCTGCACCGCGGGCGCCATGCACGTGCCCTATCTGCGCTTTCTCTGCTACGATGGTCTCGCCGCACTGGTCAGCGTGCCGGTCTTTGTCTTTCTCGGCCATTGGATCGGCGTGCGCTTCGCCGAAAATCTCGAAGCCCTGAGCGAAGCGGTCGCCGACACCCATTTCTGGACGCTCGTCGTGACCGCCGTCCTGGTGTCCATTCTCGGCACTGTCGTCCTCATCGCTTGGCGCCGCCGGCACCGGTCGCGGACGGCCTAAAGCGGAGCGCGTTGATTTCAACGCGCCCCGCCGGGCGAAATCACCAGGCGATCAAGCTCTCGCCCGTCATCTCCGCCGGCTTGGGCAGGCCCATCAGGTGTAGCACAGTGGGCGCGATGTCGGCGAGGCGTCCGCCGTCGCGCATCTTCGTTATGCCCGCGGCGAAACCTTCGCCGACGACAAACACCTCCACGAGATTCAGCGTGTGCGCGGTGTGCGGGCCGTTGACGGTCGGGTCCCACATCTGCTCCGCGTTGCCGTGGTCCGCGCAGACGACCGCTCGGCCGCCCACACTATCCAGCGCCGCGAGCAGTTCACCCACGCCGCGGTCCGTGGCCTCCACGGCCTTGATCGTCGCGGGCAATGAGCCGGTGTGGCCGGTCATGTCGGGGTTCGCAAAATTTACGACGACGAGGCCGAACTTGCCCGAGAGTATCGCCGCCTTGGCCACGGCTGTCACTTCGGCCGCCGCCATCTCGGGCTGCAGGTCGTAGGTCGCGACCTTCGGGCTGGCCGGACAGGAGCGCTCCTCACCCGGAAACAGGGCCTTGCGGTAGTTGTTGAAGAAAAAAGTCACGTGCGGGTTCTTTTCCGTTTCGGCGCAGCGGAACTGCGCGATTCCGGCGTCGCTCACGACTTCGGCGAGGATGTTTTTCAATTTCTCCGGCTTGCCCGAGATCACATGCACGGGCAGGTCGGACTCGTATTCCGTCATCGTCGCAAAGTAGAGGTCGAGCTTCGGGCCGCGGTCGAAATCCTTGAACCCGTCGATCGTAAACGCCCGGGTAATCTCGCGCGGGCGATCGCCGCGGTAGTTGTAGAAGAGCACGGCATCGCCATCGGCAATGGTGGCGAGCGGCTTGCCGTCGGGGCCCGTGATCCAGGTCGCGGGCACGAACTCGTCGCCTTTCTGCGTCTCGCTGAGCGGCTTCGCGTAATAGCTCTCGATCGCGCCCTCGGCACTGGACGCGGTGGCGACCGCGGCGCGCCCGGTGAGCATGTCGTAGGCTTGCTGCACGCGCTCCCAACGGTTGTCGCGGTCCATCGCCCAGAAGCGGCCGCAGACCGTCGCGATTTTCCCGATCCCGATGGCGCGGCACTGCGCCTCGACCTGCCGCACGTAGCCGAGCCCGCTCGACGGCGGCGTATCGCGCCCGTCAGTGAAAGCATGGATCATCACCTGGCCGGTGCCGAGCCCCTCGGCCTTGGCCTCGCGCAAAATCCCATAGAGGTGCTCCAGCATGCCGTGCACACCCGCGTCGCTCACGATGCCCATGAGGTGCAGCCGCGCGCCGGGCCGCGACTTCACCCGCGCAATGGCGGCGCGCCACACGGGGTTGCCGGCGAGCTTGCCGTCGGAAAAGAGCTTGTTCAACCGCACCAGCTCCTGATCCACGATGCGGCCCGCGCCGATGTTTTCGTGGCCGACTTCGCTGTTGCCCATCACGCCGTCGGGCAGGCCGACATCAAGGCCCGAGGCGCGCACGAGCGTGTGCGGGTATTTCGCATGCAGGCGATCGTCGCAGGCCTTCTTCGCGAGGAAGACGGCGTTGGTGGCGTTCTGCGAGGCATCGGGGTTCTTGCCCCAGCCATCGCGGATGACAAGGAGGACGGGCTGGCGCGGAGTGGTCATGGATTTCGAAGCAACCACAGATGGACACGGATGGACACGGATAAAGGCAAAATCCATTTGTTTGCCGCCAAGGCCAGCTGCGGTTCAAAAACTCCGCCCTTGTGCCGATATTGGCCGCAAGCCTGCTAATCCCAAGCACGAGCGATGTCCCTCATCATTCGAGACCAGTTGGTGACGCCTCCCACGTGGTTCGCCTCGTTCCGGGATCTGACGCTCTACTGCCACATTTTTCTGCACGCCGAGATCGTGATCGAGTCCGACAACCCCGATCCCTACTGGCGCTGGATACGGGCGCGCGGCGGGATGGATTTCGTGGAGGATTTCGTGAAGCCCGGGACAGAGGACGGCGTGCGACTTGACCTCGAGCCCAACTACCCCCGCTCCGTCATCACCGATCGCATCGCGCCGGAAAACGTCCACCGGCTCATCGCCCAGCTCAAGTTCTGTGGCGGGTTGGCCTGAATTCGGGAAAGCCGCTCGCGCGCGGCTCTCTCCTCCCGGCTGTGGACTTGACCTCACACGTGCCGCCCCTGAAAACACGTGCATGAAGCAAAAACTCACCCTCACCGTCGAACGCGCCGCCGTGCAGGCCGCCCGCCGCGCCGCCCGTCGGCAGGGCACCAGCATTTCGGCCCTTTTCGAGAAATCCTTCGTCACATCCGCCAAGCACAAGCCCGCCTTCGCCGAGCGCTGGCTGAACAAACATCCCCCGACCCAGCTGCCCGTTGCCTCCGATTTCCCGCACGACCATCGCTTCGCTCACCTGCTCGCAAAATACGTGAAGCCGGCCCCTCATGCGCGCGCTGATTGATTGCGATGTGCTGCTCGATGTCGCCCTCGAACGATCCGCATTTCTGACCGACAGCGTGGGCGTGCTCGGCTGGGCCGAGCTGCACACCGGGGCCGGTTGGGTCGCATGGCACTCGCTGGCCAACATCCACTACATCGCCGGTCGACTGCGGGGCAGCCGAGTCGCGCGCGACTTTCTTGGCGAGATTCTCGCTTTCCTAGAAGTGCCCGCGGTCGATCAGGTGGCGGCTCGGCAAGCGCTGGCGCTCCCGTTGGCGGACTACGAGGACGCGCTGCAAGTAGCCGCCGCCCTCGGCGCGAGCGTGGATGTCATCGTCACGCGCAACCTCGCCGATTACCGCCGCTCGCCGGTGCCCGCGCTGGCGCCTGCGGAATTTCTCAAGCGTGTGCGGCCGTGAGCACACCCACCTCGACGCGGCGCCGCTCCGTGGTCACGGACCGCATCGCGCCGGAAAACGTCCACCGTCTGATCGCGCAGATTCGGTTTTACAGCGGGCTGGCATGAGGTGCGGCGCAACAAGAAAAACGCCACACCCGTCAGGGGAATGGCGCGCGACCATGAGGTTTGACGAGCCTCAGGGTTTGGTCAGCCGATCGGCCAACGCTGCGACCTGAGCCTTGAGTTCCTCGATCTCACGCACTTGCGCGGAGAGCACGGTGAGTTGAACGGACTGCCCCTGAATCACGCGGTGCTGCTTTTGGAGTTCGTTGAGCAAAAGCGTGGAAAGCAGGTGATATTTCACCGTCTCGGGATGGTGCTCCTGGTTTTCGACGACGAGCTCGGGAAACGCTTGTGCGACCTCCTCCGCTACGAGCCCGAATTGCACGGGCTTGGAGCCGTCGTTGAATTCGCTCTTGTAGCGGAATGTGACTGGGCGCAGCGCCATCAGCCGCTCGCTGACAGTGTCCATATCGGCGATGTCTTCTTTGTAGCGGGCGGACGACGAAATGGTGCCGAGCTGGCCGGCGCTGTCGATCATGACGGCGACGCCGTCGGCCACGCCCGTGGTCCGGCCACGGATGCCGGCGACAAACGTCCGTGTATGATTCGTGCCGACGCGAATCGTATTCGACTCTCCCGCAACCCCGGTGTTGGCGATGGCCACGTTGTCGTTGCCGGAGGTAAGGTAAAAGCCGGCTTGATAGCCGATCGCGGTGTTTCGACGGCCGGTAAGATTTTCAAACATCGCAGCATTCCCAATCGCGACGTTGTCGGTGCCGGTCGTGTTCTTGTAGAGCGCGGCATTCGCGATGGCGACGTTCACCCATCCCGTGGTGTTGTCTGCCAGCGCGCTCTGTCCGATCGCGACATTGTCGTTGCCCGTCGTGTTCGCATCGAGAGCATACGGTCCCACGCCAATGTTCGCGCTTCCGCCCGTCGCGTTGCTCATCGCATGGTTGCCCAGCGCAGTATTTCCCTGGCCGTTCACGCTCAAGCGAAGCGTGTTGCGGCCCAAGGCAACATTTTCGTTCCCGGTGGTGTTTTGCTGCATGGCCGTTTCGCCAAATGCCAGATTGCCGAAGCCAACGGAATTGTTGACCAAGGCATTCAGCCCCATCGCAACGTTGGCCTCGCCCGTCGAGTTGAAGCGCAACGCAAACGTTCCCACCGCGACATTCCGTGAGCCGGTTGTGGTGGAGTTGAGAGCGAACGCTCCAAAAGCCGTATTGTTGCTCGCAGTGGTGCTGTTGCGCAGTGCACTCGCACCGTGGGCTGTATTGGTGCCACCGGTGGTGTTGTTGGCCAGAGCAAATGCCCCCGTTGCAGTGTTGAAGGCACCGGTGGAGTTGGCCCCGAGCGCAGACTCGCCATAACCTGAATTGTCAGTGCCGGTTGATGAGACGGACAACGCGTTCACGCCGCCCGTGGTGTTGCGCAACGGAAATCCGATTACTCCGGCCGGACCAGTTGCACCAGCCGGACCTTGGGCACCGGTCGCACCTGTCGCGCCAGCGGGGCCCTGAGAACCCGCCGGCCCCGTCGCGCCAGTGGCTCCCGTCGCGCCTGCCGGACCCGCTGGACCTTGGATGCCTTGCGGTCCAACTGGACCCGCTGGACCAACCGGCCCCGCAGGACCTTCCGGGCCGGTCGCGCCGAGATTGGGATTCACCCCGAGCTGGCCATTTGCGTCGATAACTACCGGAACACCAGATCCGGCCGGCGTAACGCCGCTGATCCCGGCCATGAACGCCCGTGTCTGGATTGAGCCGATGCGCGTCGTTTGGGAGTCTCCGGCCACTCCGGAATGCGCGATCGCGACGTTATCGTTTCCGGTGGTCAAGTTTTTACCGGATTCAAAGCCGATTGCAGTGTTCCGGACCCCCGTCGTGTTCTCAAGTGAAGAATTTCCCACTGCGACGTTGAAGTTACCGTCAACGTTGAAAATCAGCGCGTTTACGCCCATGGCCGTATTGCCGGCACCGATCGTGTTGTTGTGTAAAGCTTTGGCACCAAATGCACTGTTTAGCCCGCCCGATGTGTTTCGCAACAACGATTGAAGGCCGACTGCGCTGTTAAGCGAGCCGTTAGTGTTAGACTGTAACGCAGAGCCGCCGATTGCCACGTTAAGAGCCCCAGACGTGTTGAACAACATTGCTCCCTGCCCCACCGCCGTGTTAACAATCCCGGTTGTGTTCGATCTAAGTGCGTTGGCACCAAACGCGGAATTGCCGTAACCGGATGTCGTAAATTTGAGGGCGCCATATCCGTAGGCCGCGTTCTCCGCGCCGGTTGAAGTCGCAGCTAGAGCTTCGTCACCGCCTGACGTATTTCGCTCCCCAAAACCAATCATTCCGGGAAGACCCTGAGGTCCAGCAATGCCCTGCGGGCCCGCGGGTCCGATAGCACCAGCGATTCCAGCCGTTCCTTGTGGACCAATCGGTCCAATAGCACCGGCCGGACCCGCTGGACCTTGGGTGCCTTGTGGACCAACCGGTCCCGCAGGACCTTCCGGGCCGGTCGCGCCGAGATTGGGATTCACCCCGAGCTGGCCATTGGCGTCGATGACCACTGCGATGCCGGTTCCCGCCGGTGTAACTCCGCTGACGCCGGCTAGGAATGCGCGGGTGTGTGTCCCGACAGTTCCAATACGAATGGCGCCAGATTCGCCTGCGGCACCCCAGTTGGCGACATAAATATTGTCATTTCCGTTCGTGGCGTTCTGACCCGCTTGGTATCCGACCGCGACATTACGCGCTCCGGTGGTATTATTTTCGAGCGCCCATGTTCCCACGCCGGTATTGTTCGCACCCGAGGTATTGCGCAGAAGCGTCGCGAATCCCGCCGCCATGTTCCCGCTTCCGCTCGTGCCTTGGGCCAACGCACTGTTCCCGAGAGCCGTGTTGAGTTCGCCCGATACGTTAAATCGCAAAGCTTGGGTGCCGAAGGCCGCGTTGCTGTTGCCCATGGTGTTTCTCTCCATGGTGTAAGCGCCAAACGCGGTATTTCCCCCGCCAGCCGTGTTGGCAAACAGCGCGAAGAAGCCGGTTGCCGTGTTGTTGTGCGAGGTGTTCATGCGCAGTGCGCTCGCACCCATGGCGGTGTTGTTGTTGCCGATCGAATTCACCTCCAGCGCTGCAGCCCCAAAGGCGGTATTGTTGTAGCCATCGGTATTATTCCGGAGCACTGCATACCCGCTCGCGGTGTTCCCGCCTCCCGTGCTGTTCTGCCGCAGCGCGTCAACGCCGTGCGCGGTATTCTGCGTGCCGTTCGTATTTGAAAATAGGGCACGCGATCCGACGGCGGTGTTGCCGTTACCCGAGGGTGCGCTCGCGAGAGCCATCGCGCCATAAGCGGTGTTGTCCGCCCCGGTCGATGAGGTGGGAAGCGCCAATTCTCCACCCGTTGTGTTGCGAGTGGGAAAGCTCACCACGCCAGGAACGCCTTGCGGTCCCTGCGGACCCACAGCCCCAGTCGCGCCTTGCGGCCCCGGCGGTCCAATCGGGCCGGCGACTCCGACGGCGCCGGGGGCTCCGTCCGAGCCCGCTGGGCCTTGAGGCCCCTGCGGCCCGACCGGCCCCTGTGGACCCGTCGCGCCGGTGGCACCCGCCGCCCCCGCGGGGCCTTGCGCACCTACCGCGCCATCTGCTCCGGGCACGCCTTGCAGGCCCGTCGCGCCGGTCGGACCGACGGGACCTTGCGGACCGGCGACACCCGTGGCACCAATCGTAACATCGATCACAACCTTCTGCGCTACGACGCCACCGTCGCCTACCACAATGGCATACGTGCCTGGCGTGCTTGTGGGCAGCGTTGCGACAAGCGACGTCGCGGTGACCGAGGTAACGGGCAATAGGACGAACTGACCTCCAGTCGTGCCAAACGAAATCGTGGTCTGGGCCGTGAAGTTAGTGCCTTCCACCGTGATCGTCGGTGCCGGGGTATTCAAGCCAGACACCGCAGCCTTCGAGATGGTGGGAACATTGCCACCCGGGCCTGGGCCTGGGCCGCCTTGAGCGGCGAACGCGAGCGGTGCGGAACAAAACAAACAGGCCGCAAGCGAAGCGCTGAGGGCGAACGGGGGGACGATTCGTAATTTCATGGGAGGAACTGGACTTTCATTCTGGTGGGGGACGTTGCCGACTCGGGGGAGCCGCCGGAAAACGAAACGCAATCCAGCGCGCCAACCTTTTAGAATGGCATTCTTTTTCGTGGAAAATTTGAGCATAGGAGCGAACGACGCCGGGGCGGGAATCTCTCGGGCCCCGTCGCGTCGCGGAGCCATAACGGGCTCGCCAACACTAACGCAAAACGGGCGGCGACGGAATACGTCAGATGACGTAGTTTTGGGCCCGTGGGAATTTGCGGCCCGGCCGGCAGGATGCCCGGGCGGCTCCCGGAATTATTTCCGAAACCCGCCGCGGTTCACGGTGATTTACCCCGCCCGATTTCAAACGCCGCCCGCGCCGCGGCGGTGCGCGTCTCCACGCCGAGTTTTTCCAAGATGTGCTCGACGTGCTTCCCCACCGTGCGCGGACTCAGCCCGAGGATCGTGCCGATTTCGATATTGCGCTTTCCCTCGCGGAGCCAGTGGAGGATCTCGCTCTCGCGTGGCGTGAAACCGGCGAGGCTCTCCACCCGGCCGGAACGCGGCGCAGGCCGCGACACCTCCAGCAGGAGCATGGTCGAGTCGGGCAAGACCTGCCCGAGCCGCGCGATAAGGACGGCACAGGGCAAGCGCAGTTCGAAAAGCGCCGGCGGTAAGCCCAGCGCCTCCGGGGACTGCATCCGCTCGCGCTGGGCGCGCATCCATCGGCGGAGCGCCTCGGGCACAGGGTGGCCTGCGTCCACCCCTTCGCCGAAAAACGGCGAGAGCCGCTCACACGCCGTCGCGGGCACCGGACCGAGCCACCGCCCGGTCGCGTCCACCGTGAGGACGCATTGGCTCGGTCCGCCTCCGTTTCCAAACCCCTCGCCCTCGAGCCGCCGCAGCCGAGTGACTTGCTCGGCGTTGCGCCACGCGAACCCGATGTGGGGGCTGACAAGTTCGAGCACCATCCGCTCGGCAGCGGAAAAATCGCGACCCCAGCGGTTGCAGTTCAGGAAGAGCCCTCTTTCCGTTTCGCGAAACACAAAGTTCCCCGCCTGCTGCTGCGCCCCAGCTTTCAAGTAGTATTCGTTGTAGAGCATGGATTTTTTCCAGCGCGGGTCGTGCCGGCGATTGCCAAAGGTCACGACGCGGTGATTCTCCAGACGCGCCTCCTGGCCGAACATCTCGTGTTCGTGCAGGTGGGCCTGAAGAACGGGCCCGAGCTTTGCCCAATACGCCGGCACCGGATGCGGCGTAATCACCTGCTTCGCCACGAGGTCCATTTCGTTGATCGCCGCGCGATCGCAGGCCACGAGCTGCGCCAAGCCTGCCGGAATCGCCCTGCTCTTTACCGTGAGATCACCCAACGCATGGATCTCGACCATGAAGCGGTGCGCGCGCATCAGCGCGGAATGGGAGAGACGGGTCATCATCAGCTGGCGGAACGTTGTATCGCCGCCGTTTCTTTCTGCCGCGTCGGCGCAAGCGACGCGCAAAGGCGCCCGAGCGCACCGGCCACCGCAACAGGTTCCTCAAACGTCATGAAGTGCCCGCAGTCCAGAATCTCCATGCGTGCGTGGGGCAGCGACGCGAGCGTGGTCTGGCGCTGAAATTCCGGGTGGTAGAGCGGTTCACGCGCGCCAGCGAGGACCAGTGTCGGCTGCGTGACGTGCGCGGCCTCCTTCTCGATTGAAGTGTGGACCCACAGCTCGGCGGAGGCGTCGAGGGCCGCCCGCGAAGTCCGCGCAAACTCTCGGACGATTAACTCTCGATGGGCGCCGGTCTTCTCGGTAAACAAAGCGGCCAGCGCCGGCGGAGTGTCACCTCCGCGACCGACGCAGTCGAATACCTCGGCGAGTATTTCCCGCGGCAGCGGCACCGGTCCCATGCCGCAGGGGACAACCAGCACAAGCCCGCGCACCCGATCGGGCGCGGAAGCCGCCAGCCAGACGGCGTGCTTGCCGCTGCCGCTCAATCCCACCACGACCGCCTGCGGCATCCGGAGGGCGTCGGCCACCGCCAATATATCGGCGTTCACCTGCGCATAGGTGAAGCGTGCCTCGCCGCCCTTCGAGCGACCATGCCCCCGGAGGTCGAGCACGAGCGCGCGAAAAACGCCGGGGTCGAGATGCGGCAACACCAGCCCCCAGGAGGAACTCGATCCGCCCATGCCGTGGAGCAGAATCACGTCCATCGGGCCCGAGCCGTGAACGCTGTAATGCAGGCGCACACCGTCGCTGGAAATCAATTCAGACATGGGGTGTGGCGCCAAGGCGGTTGATAGCATGAAGCATGGCAGGAACCCGGACTTCAACACCGGGCTTGGCGAAGTGATTCTCTGCGCGCCTGCAAACCGTCCGCACGCTGGGGTCCAAATCACCGCGCTTAAGAAATTCGTATTTCTAGCCAGCCAACCGTCAAGATCGCGTTTCGCCTCAGCAACGGGCGCACGGGCAAGCCCCCCGGACCCGCGGCGCAGGGTCGGACCGCTGAAGTTCCGGAGGAGACCGCCCGTCTGACTTCGCCCGTTTTTCCCCGACCAATTCGGCTTCAATGTCGAAACGCGCCGTCCTCCTGCTCAACCTGGGCTCGCCCGACTCAACGACGGCACCGAGTCCTTGCCAACTCCCGCGCCACCCGAATACTTGACGGTCATGGAATCCGCCGCGACTCCGCTGTTTCTTTCCGTCGAGGACTACCTGCGCCACGAGGCGGGCGGCACCGTGCGGCACGAATACATCGGCGGACGCATCCATGCGATGTCGGGGTCCAGCGTGCGGCACAATATCATTGCCGTAAATATCCTTTCCCTTTTTCGGACCCACCTGCGCGGTAGTGCGTGCCAAGCCTACATCAACGACGTCAAGGTCCGGCTCGCGGTGAACCGCGAGGACATTTTCTATTATCCTGATGTCATGGTCGCCTGCGGGCCGGTTCACTTGGAAGAACACTACCTCCGCGATCCCGCGCTCATCGTCGAGGTGCTGTCGCCCTCCACCGAGAGCATCGACCGGCGGGAAAAGCTGCTGAACTACACTCTCATCCCCACGCTGAACGAATACGCGCTCGTCGCGCAGGAAACCCGCGAGATCACCATGCACCGACGCGAGGAACAGTGGCGGCCCGTCGTCCTCACGTCCGCCGCGGCGCCGGTGGAGTTCCGCTCCATCAAGCTCACGGTGCCGTTGGCGCAGATCTACGAAGGCGTGCCGTAAGGACGGAGTCTGGGCGAATGTCGCGGGCACCCGGGCAGGGCCACGCTCCCGCTCCGTTTGACTTCGCCCGTTTTTCCCGACCAATTCGGCTTCCATGCCGAAACGCGCCGTCCTCCTGCTCAACCTGGGTTCGCCCGACTCTACCGCGGTGCCCGATGTGAAGCGCTACCTGCGCGAGTTCCTCGGCGACGAGCGCGTGATCGACAAGCCGGCCTCCCCGTTTCTCCGCCGCCTGCTCGTCAACGGCCTCATCATCCCTTTCCGCGCGAAAAATTCCGCGCACGCCTACTCCACCATCTGGACTCCGGAGGGCTCGCCGCTGATCAGGATGAGCCGGCGCGCGCAGTCGCTCCTGCAGGCGCGGACGGAGGCGCCCGTCGAGCTGGCGATGAACTACGGCAACCCGTCGATCCCTGCGGCGCTGCAACGGCTCGCCACGGCGGGCGTCGAGGAGGTGCTGCTGTTTCCGCAATACCCGCACTACGCGATGTCGAGTTGGGAAACCGTCGTCGTAAAGGCCCGCCGCGAGGCCGCGCGGATCGCGCCGCAGATGAAGGTCGCGTGCGAGCCGCCGTTTTACGCCGACCCCGACTACATCGAGGCGCTCGTCGCCAGCGCCCGGCCGTATCTCGATCAGCCGCACGACCACCTCCTCTTCAGCTACCACAGCATCCCGCAGCGCCACCTGACCAAGGCGGATTCGTCGCGCGCGCATTGCCTCACGGTGCCCGATTGCTGCACCACCTGCTCGCCGGCCCACGCCACCTGCTACAAGGCCCAGGTCACGGCCACGACGCACCTCTTCGCCGCGCGCGCCGGACTCGCGCCGGAGCGGTGGTCGATCGCGTTTCAGTCGCGGCTGCGGGGCGAGCCGTGGCTCGTGCCCTACACGGATGCGGAATATGTGCACCTCGCGCAGGCGGGGAAAAAACGCCTCCTCGTGATCACGCCGGCCTTTGTCACGGACTGCCTCGAGACCCTGGAGGAAATCCGGGTGCGCGGGGCAGAGGACTTCAAGGCGGCGGGCGGCGGCGAGTTCACCGCCATCCCCTGCCTGAATGACCATCCCGCCTTCGTCGATTTTCTCGCCAAGCGCCTGTCGCGCTGGCTCACTGCGGCGCACGCGTGATCGACCCCGCCTCCACCCCTGCGCAACCCGCCAACGTTCCCGGCGCCCGCGAAGCCGCGGAGGATTTCTGCGCGGTGCTCGCGCTCGCCGCCGACGGCCGCATCGCGGCGGCCGGCGCCTCGGCCCAGGCGTTCTGGCAGACGGGCGACGGCGAGATGATCGGCGAAGCGTTTGTCTCCTTGTTCGCCTTCGAGGTCGTGTCGGCCGACCCGGATTTCCTGGCGGCGCAGTGGGAGGCCGTGCTCGCCGGCTCCCTCAATCAACCGCTCGACCTGCTGGCGCAGCCCCGCGAGGGCCGGCCGCGCGCCGTGCGCGTGCGCATCGAACCGGCCCAGGGCGCCGCCAGCGCCGCCTATTTCGCCAGCGTGCGCCTGCCGCCAACCGCCACGGCCGTCGAAACCGACGGGGTCATCGCGGCCGCCCGCCGCCTCGATGAGAGCGGCGCGATCGGATTCTTCGAGTTGGACTGGGTCGCCGGTCGGGCTCGTGTCTCCACGGCCTGGAGAAAAGTGCTCGGCCTCACCGCCGCCGAGGCGCCCGCCACGCCCGCCGCGTGGGCCGATCTGATTCATCCGGAGGATTCGGCGGCGTCGCCCGCCCATGCGCCGCGCCGCGTGCGCGCGGGCGAGCGGACGTTTGCCGGCGAGTTCCGCCTCCGGCATCAACGCGGCCACTGGGTGTGGGTGCACTGCACCGGAGTGCAGACGATCGCGGAATCGGGCGAGGTGGCGCGGTTCGCCGGCGTGCATTTCGACATCACGGACCGGCGCGAGCTCGAGGATGCCCTCGCCGCCAACGACGCGCGCATGCAGGACCTGAGCGGGGCCGGGCCGCTCGCGGCCTTCGAGCTCGATTTTTCGCACGGCGTCTTCTGGTTTTCACCGGCGTGGGAGCGGTTCCTCGGCTACGCCGAAGGCGAGTTCGCACCCCAGGCCGAGTCGCTGGTCGCGGCCCTGCCGCTCGGCGAAGCCGACGACGGTGCCGCCGCTTGGCTAATGACCCGCGCGCCCGGGACGGTCACGTGGGTCGAGGCAGTCGATCTGCGCGCCAAGGACGGGCGGACGGTGCCCGCGATCGTCGGTGTGCATCGCACGTTGAGCCGCAAGGGCGAACTGCTCCGCGCCGTCGGCTTCGCCTGTCCGCGGCCCGCCGGCCTGCGAGAAACCGGCGCGCTGCCCGCGGCGCTCGTCGAGGAAACCTTGGGCGCCATCGGCGAAGGCGTGCTCGTGTGCGATGCGGAGGGCGGCGTGCTTTTTGCCAACACCGCCGCCGCGCGCCTCCTCGGCACCGGGGCCGCGGCGCTCCTCGGCCGGCCGCTCGCCGAGGTGCTGCGCCTCGTGCACCGCGAGACCGGACTCCCCGGCGCCGATCCGGCGGACCTCGCGCTCCATGCCGAACGGCCGCCGACGCTCGTCGCCGAGCACGCCCTCGCGCCCGCGGATTCCGCCGCGCCGGCCGTGCCCGTCGTCTGGAGCGCCCGCGCGGCGCGCGACGCCACCGGCCGCGTGCTCGGCGTGACGGTCGTGTTTCGCGATCCGGACGAGATGGCGCTCACGCCGGATGAACGCACCCGCGCCAACCGCTTCGAGTCGCTCGGCCTCAAGGCGGGCGCGATCGCGCACGATTTCAACAACCTCCTCGCCACCATCGTCGGCGCGGTCTCCCTCGCGCGCGACAACCGCGACTACTCCGCGCTGGGCGACGCCGAGCAGGCCTGCGACGCCGCGCGCGGCCTCACGCGGCAGCTCCTCGCCTTTGCCAAGGGCGGCGGGGCCGTCCAGACGGTCTGCGCTGTCCGCCCGCTGCTCGAGGATGCGCTCAAGATCTCCGCCGCGGGCTCCGACGCCGAGATCACGCTGCATGTCTCCGAGGGCACCGACGCTGTGAACGTCGATCGCTCGCAGTTGCTGCAGGTGCTCCAGAATCTCGTCATCAACGCCCTCCAGGCCATGCCGGCCCCGCCGCACCGCCCGCGCGTGCAGCTGCGCGCGCGCAGCCTCATGCTCGCCGAGCAGCAGGTGCCGGAGCTCGCCCCGGGCGCCTACGTGGAGCTGGAGATCCGCGACAACGGCAGTGGCATCGCCCCCGAGCACCTTGCCCGTATCTTCGATCCGTTTTTCACCACCAAAAAGCACGGCACCGGCCTTGGCCTCGCCACCGTGCTCTCCATCGTGCGCCGCCACGGCGGCCAGATCGGCGTGGACTCGCAGGTCGGCGTGGGCACGGCCTTCACCGTCTATCTGCCGCGCGCCGTCGATCCCGTGGAGACGGCCGCCCGCCGCGCGCCCTCGCTGCGCTTCGGCACCGGCCGCAT
This sequence comes from Opitutaceae bacterium, assembly GCA_030693515.1. Taxonomy (GTDB): domain Bacteria; phylum Verrucomicrobiota; class Verrucomicrobiia; order Opitutales; family Opitutaceae; genus ER46. The sequence goes on along the minus strand of JAUYAK010000126.1, from coordinate 16,124 downwards.
CCTCCTGATGGACGACGATCCGAAAATTTCCGATCTCACCTCGGCAATGCTCGGAAGCCTCGACTACAAATACGACCTCGCGCGCAACGGCGCCGAGGCCATCGCCCTCTACCAGCGCTACCTCAACATCAGCCGGCCCTACGACGCCGTGATCCTGGATCTCACCGTGATCGGCGGCATGGGCGGCGAGGAGTGTTTCGCGACGCTCCGGCAACTCGACCCCGAGGTGCGCGCGATCGTCGCCAGCGGCTACGACCACGACGACTACGCCCGGAAGTTTATCGCCCAGGGCTTCTGCGCCTACCTCGCCAAGCCCTACCGCGTGGCCGACCTCGGCCGCGTGCTGAAGACCGTGATCGGCGGCGGCTGATTGCCAGGCACACGGCTTCGCGCGGCCCGTGATCTACGCATCCATGCGTAGGGCCCGCCCTGTGGCGTTGACGCGTCCGGGGTCGAGTTCTGGCTGACGCTGCGGCCAAAACTCAGCCCGTCCTCCCATGCCTACTCGCGCCCTTCCGCTCCTCTGTCTCCTGAGCTTCGTCTTGCTGTCGCCCGTGTCCGCGCAGTCACCCGCGGCCGCCGCCGTGGAAAAACCCACCCCCGCCGAGCTCGCTTACTGGACCCAGTTGCAGCGCGACCTCGATGAACTCCGCCGCGCCAACCTCGCCTTCGCCATCCGCCAGAGCCCGCTCGACACCTCCGCCGAAAACATCAGCGCCATGGTCTCGCGTTTCGAGAAATTCCTCGACCGCCGCGACAAGGATCCCGTCGCCGACCTCGGCCCCGACTACAAGGACTACCGCGAGCGTCTCGTGAAACTCTGTGATCTCGCGCTCACGCCGCTCACCGCCGCCGCCAAGTTCAAGTCCATCCTAGTCACCGACGGCCAGGAGCGGATGATGCAGGTCTTCGGGATCATCAAGGGCGTGGACGCCCTCGACGAGCACAAGCCCCGCCTCATCGCGCTGCACGACAAGCTTGATGCGCGCGCCATCGCGGCCGGCGCCGAGCCGCAGTGGTTCTTTCAGGTGTTCGGCATCGGCGACAAACCCCGCTCCGCCGGCGCGCTCGGGTCGCCCGAGGAGCGCGACGCGCAGTTCCTCAAGGACGCCGCCGCCATCGGCGCCGTTTACGCCGATCTGGCCAAGGGCCACTTCGTCGCGCACCGCGTGAAGGACGGGCTGACCGAGGGCCTGATGGACCCGCTCATGGAATCGTTCGCCAAATTCCGCGAGCAGTTCGCCGACACCCCCAACGACCAGCTCGCCGAAGCCCTCCGCACCGCGCCGGCCCTGCAGGAGCGACCCGGCACCTTTGTGCTCAAGCGCCACCTCGTGCGCCTCGAGCTCACGCGCCGCACCCAAGTCGTCGCGCACATGATCGCCATGCAGGAATTCCAGGGCGCGTTCCGCCGCTGGCTCGGCAAAGCCTCCGACATCGCGCCCATCGGGCTCTGCCGCGACGTCGCCGTGGCGCGCGACAGCTCGTGGTTCGCCCACGTGAGCGACGAGCGCACCCTCGTCGTCCGCGACGCCGCCACGGGCCGCGTCCGCGCCACCCTGCCCACGCCCGATCCCATCCGCTCGCTCGCCTCCGCACTGGATGGCCGCGTGATGATCTTCACCGCCGCCGGCCTTTTCAGCGCCAACGCCTCCAGTCCCCAGCCGGCCCTCGTGCTGCTCGCCCAGCGCCGCAGCGCCTTCCTCGAGGCCCGCCTCGCCGGCGCGGAAAAGGCGGACCGTTTCGTTTACGGGCTCGGCGTCATGCCCGCGATGTCCCGCGGCGGCAAAGAAAGCACCTTCAGCGCGGAGAAAAACGCCAGCCGCATCACGGCCGTCGCGATCGACGACGCCGGCACCACCCTCGCGCTCGGCTACGCGGGCGACAACCTCACCGGCACCGGCACCCGCAGCTACGGCGTCGATCTGCTGCGCTTCGAAGGCGAAGCCAATCTCGCCGAAGGCACCAAAATCTCCACCCAGCGCATCTCGCCGCCGCTCAGTCTCGCCGCACTGTCCGTCGATCTCTCGCTCGATGGGCGCCAGATCGCCGTGGCGTGGTTCGGCCAGTTTGGCGGCGCGGTCACCTTGGACGAATTCTCCGAGGAAAAAATCGCTCAACAAATCTTCACCCTCGATGGCGAATCCTACACCTGGGTTCGGCTGCTCGCGGGCACCCCGGCGCGCGTGGCCGCCGCCACGCGGCACGGTGCCGTGCGCATCTGGGAGACCGGAAGCCGCCAGCTCGTCGCCCGCTTCGATGTGCCTTCCGGACCGGACGGCATGGCCTGCGCGCTCATCGGCGACGATCTGGTCTCCGTCGCGCTCGGGCGCACCGCCGTGCATCGCTGGAAGCTCGCGGATGGCACCCACCTCGCGGCCTACGCCGGCGAAGCCCCCCTGCCCGCGCCCTCCGCGCTCGCTGCCGAGCGCGATCTTCATCCGGTGCGCGAGACGCTCATCACGCTGGTCGGCGCCAAAACCGACGAGGAGCGCGTCCCGATCCTCGAGAACCTGCGCGGCCCGCAGGTCGCCCTCGTCGAGGCCGTCGGCCAGCGCCGCACCGTCGATTATTGGCTCGGCCGCATCCGCACCGACCAGGTCCACAAGCTCCGCCGCGACAAGCGGCGCCTCGAGGCCTTCGAACTCGGCTCCAAGGAAATCGCCGGCGGCGTCGTGACGTCCAACCTCGCCTACGCGACCATCGCCGCGGGCAATGGCGCCATTTTCGAAAACCAGACGCCCGCCTTCCGCACCCGCGTCCTCGCCTTCGCCCGCCGCGCGATGGAGCTTTTCCCCACGGACAACGACATCCGCGGCGAGTTTCTCCTCGCCCGCGCCGGCTCGCTCGCGGCGGAGGGCAAGGTCACCGATGCGCTGGCCGACATCGACCGGCTCGACGTCGTCTGGCCCACCCTCGCCCCGAACAAAGGCGAGCGCTACAACCTCCTCACCACCGCCTATAACGTCGCCCTCAAAGCCGGCCGCAAGCAGGAGGCCCTGCGCCACCTCATCACCGCGATCGACTTCGCGAACGACAAGCCCACCACCCTCAGTGTCGCGCAGAACATCTTCAGCCTCGCCTACGGGCTGAAGGATTGGAAAACCGCCGCGCACTACGCCAACCTCGCGTTGAATCTCAAACCCGAGCTGAAGGACGATAAGAACTTCATGGCTACCGCACGCTACGCCTACAGCCAGGCCAACCCGCAACCGGCCGCTCCGAAGAAAAAGAAATAAACATGCGCCCTGCCGCGCTCCCGCTGCTCGCCGTCACGCTAGCGCTCGCGCTTCCGCACCGTGGCGCCGACGCCGCCGCGCGAGCCGAGGCGCGGGCCGCCTCGCAAGCCGCCGCGCAGAAACTCGCGAAAACCTGGGGCCCCGTCGATCAAGCCTACAGCGAAGCCTTCGCCACGATCGCGGAGCGGCGTTTCGGCGCGGGCGAAGCGGCCTTCTCCAAGGCCCTCGATCTCGCCACTGCCGCCGGGCGGCCCACCAGCTACCTCGCCGGTCTGCGCGACGGCCGCGCCACGGTGCGCCTCGAACTCGGCCGCTTCGCCGAGGCCCGCGCCGACAACGACGCCGCCCTCGCCGTGCTCACGGAGCCACGCTCGCGCGAGAACGCGCTGTTCGGCCGCGTGGCCATCGCCCGCGCCCTGGGCGATTTTCGCCTCGCCGCCGATACGCTCCGCGATCTCACCCGCGCGGCCGCCGCCCGCGGCGACAAATCTCCCGACACCACCCGCTCCCTCGCGCTCGCCGAGGCCCGCAATCGCCGCGCCTGGGGTGACCTCACAGGTGCCATTGAGCAGTTCGAGGCGGCCCGCGCCCTCGACGATAAATCCGCCCTCGGCCTCCGCGAACTCGCCACCTGCCACCTCCTCTCCGGCGCGCCGACCCTCGCCGCCCCGCTGGCGCAGCGCGCGCTGGAGCAGGACCTCCACCTCCGCGGCATCAGCCGCCGTCGCCCGCGCGAGCAGTGGATCGAAGCCGGCGACGCCTCGCTGCTCGCCTCGCTCCGCCTCGCCGCCGACTGCGCCCTTGCGCTGCGCGATTTTCCGGCGGCCCTCGCCCACTACGAAACCGCCGCCGCCCTCGCGTCGAAACTCGGCCAGACCGGCGAGAAGAAACTCTCCGATCTCGGTCGCGCGCGCGCGTTACTCGCGGCCAAAGATCCCCGCGCCGCCGAAATCACGCCCGCCTGGCTCGAAGCCCTCGCCACCCTCGACGATCGCTCCGTGCCCGAGGCTCGGCTGCGGCTGGAGATTTTTTCCACCATCGGCGAACTAGCTCTCGGGGGGAAACACCACGCTCTCGCCGTCCGCACGCTCAGCCGCGCCGCCACCCTCGTCGAGCAGGTCCGCGCCAGCGCCACCGTCGAGGATCGCCGGCACTACCTCGCGCTGCAGGCCGACAGCTACCGCCGCCTTGCCACCGCCCAGGTGCGCACGGGCGACGCGTGGGGCGCCCTGCTGGCTGCCGAATCGCTGAAGGGTCGTCTCCTCCAGGAAACGCTCCAGCCCGGCCACGATCGCACCGACGCGCCCGCCGAGGAACGCCTTGCCCAGCTCCGCGCCCTGCAACGCCGCCTCCCGCCCGAGGTCGCCGCCATCAGCTACGCCAACGCCGATTGGTCCGGCACACCTCCCGCCGCCATCGTCGTCACGCGCGACCGGATCACCGCCATCGAACTCAACCCGGGACGGCTGAAATTCGCCCTCGAAATGCTCCCCGTCGCCGAGATCCTCAAGGCCCAGCGCCGCGACGTGGACGCCAACCGCTACGCCGGCGGCGACGAGGTCTCGCTCGCCGGCCTCATCGCCTACTACCGCGACTGCCTCACCTGCCCCGCGGAGGAGATTGCATCCCGCCTGCCCGCGCAGATCGCCATCATGCGGCTGCTCCACGATTTTCTGTTCGAGCCGCTGCGCCCGGCGCTCGGGGCCCGACGCCGCCTGCTCATCGCGCCGAGCGGCCTGCTCGCCTACCTGCCGTTTGAAACCCTCCTCAACCGTGAGCAACGCATGCTCGTCGCCGACCACGCGATCACGCTCACGCCCTCGCTGCTCACCACGATGGCGCTCGCCGCGCGGCCCGCGGCCACATTCACCCGCCCGCTCCTCGCCTTCGGCGGCGCCGTTTACAATCCGAAGAGCTACACCACCGACATGACCGCGGCCGAGCGCATGAAGACGCAGTTCGGAACCATGCTGGTCGCCGCGCGACAGGCCGCGTTCGCGCCCAACCGCAGTCCCTACGCCGGCGTCTTCGGCGGCCCGATGAGCAACCTCGCCGGCACCAAAGCCGAGGTCCAGATGCTCGGCGAACTCCTGCCCGGCTCCCGCATTGTGCTCGGTTCGGAGGTGAATGAGAAAAATATCCGCGCCCTCGCCGCCGCCGGCGAACTGCGCAGCGCGCGCGTGCTGCACTTTGCCGTGCATGGCGCCGCGCTGCCGGCGATGCCCGCCCTCTCCTGCATCGCGCTCTCCTACGAGGGCCACTTCACCAAGGACCTGCCCGCCGATCGCGACGGTCTCCTCCAGCTCGCCGAGATTCAGGCGCTGCCCATGCGCGCCGAACTCGTCACGCTCAGCGCCTGCGAGACGGGCCTCGGCGCCATCCTCGCCGGCGAAGGCGTGGTCGGCCTGACCGGCGCGTTTCTTTCCGCGGGCGGCGACCGCGTGCTCGCCTCGCTCTGGCCCGTCAACGACGCCGGCACGACCTACTTCATGCAGCGGTTCTACCGGCTGCATGTCACCGAGGCGATGCCGGGCGACCTCGCGATGGCCGCGGTCAAACGCGAGTTCATCGCCGGCCAGGCCGGGGCCTTCCGCCATCCGCAATACTGGGCGCCCTTCAACCTCTACGGCGGTGCCGAGCTCCTCGCGCCCGCCGCACCCTAGTCACTCCCGCCAAGTGAACGCGTGGCACAGCGCCACGCCCGCGGCGTCGGCCTCGTCAAGGGCCAGCGTGCGACCGTGGCCGAGCAGCGCCATCACCGTGCGCGCCATCTGCTCCTTGCTCGCCCGACCCGCGCCCACCACCGCCTGCTTCACGCGCAGCGGCGCGTATTCATAGACCGGCTTGTCCCGCAGCGCCGCCGCCGAGATCGCCGCCCCGCGCGCCGCGCCGAGAATCTGCGCCGTCTGAAAATTCTGCACGAAGATCGTCTGCTCCAGCGCCACGTGCCGCACGTCCGTCGCCGCATCAAGCATCGCCGCCACCGCGCGGTGAATTTCACCGAGCGCATGTGCCATCGGCAGTTTGGCGTGAACCTTCACGGTCTGGCACCGCAGCAGCAACGGCGCCCGACCGACCCCGAACTCGATCAACGCGAGCCCGGTCCCGCGCAGCGACGGATCGATGCCCAGCACAACCCCGGCGAACGGCGTGCGCGCCCGCACGCCCAACGAATCCTGCCCGGCCGCCGCGCCATTGCCCGGCACGTCCAGCGCCGCCGGAAGCGGTTTCCCCGCCAGCTTCGCCGCCCACATCTGCCTGACGTTCATCCGCGCCATGATCGGTAGAGCAGATTCAGCCCCGCGATCAGGCTGAGCGCGAGCGCGAGATTCTCAAACGCCCGCTGGTCGATCTTGAGCACGAGTTTCCGGCCGAACCACGCGCCCGCCAGCACCACCGGCGCGAGCCAGAGGTTGAACGCGAAGCTCGTCGAGTGAATCAGGCCCAGATTGATCATGAAGGGCACCTTGAAGAGATTCAGCAGGAGAAAAAACACCGCGCTCGTGCCCACCCAGTCGAGCTTGGGCAGCCGCATCGCGAGCAGGTAAACGACCATCAACGGGCCGGCGGCGTTGGCCACGAGCGTCGTGAATCCCGCGAGCACGCCAATCGTCGGCGCAAACCACGCGCCGTGCTCCGCCTCGTGCCCGGCGTATCTGCGCCGGATGAGCTGCATCACGACGAGCCCGAGCACGATCCCGCCAATCAGGGCGCCCGCCTGCCGGTCGTTGATCCGGTCGAAGGCCAGCCAGCCGATCACGACGCCCGCCGCCGTCCACGGAAACAACCGCCAGAGGTGGACCCACTTCGCGTGCCGCCCATAGATCGCCGAGGCCACGATGTCGCCGAAGCACAACAGCGGCAGCACCGTGCCCGTCGCCTGCTTCGGCGGCATCATCAGCGCAAACAAGACGACCGCGAGGATGCCCAGCCCGCCGATGCCTGATTTGGAGATGCCGACGATCAGCGCCGCGCCCACCGCGACGGCCCATTGCCACGGTTCGAGGGTCATAGCACCCGGACTTTCGCAATCACGGGATCGCCCTTCAGCAAGGATTTCACCAGCGTCAGCAGTTCGCGCGAGATGGCCCGGATATCTTCTGCGCCCGTGCGTCGGTCAGCATTCATAAACCACACGTCGGAGCAGAAGAAACATACCCAAGCTTCAGCGGTAACATCCTCGGCTGTGAATTGAAGCCGCACCACAGGGTGAAACCCGCAAATCTTAGCCGACCGCCATTCATCTCTGGTCGTGGTCGAACGATGATAGGATGAGACCGAGGTGAGAAGCTCACCTAAGTGCATGGTCTGGGATTTATCCAACTTTGTCCCGTCCCCTACCGACACGTAAGTCGCTCGTAGCTCATTGAACCAATATTTTGCAACCGTGTCGGCTGCTTCGCCTTTCGGATAGGGCAGCGTGGAAGCCACCTTGGGGGCACGCCGCTCTACGCGCCACATCCGGACATCCGTGGCTCTACTAATCGTCCGCACAACCTGCGTGCCACCGAGAAACTCCTCGATTTTCCAGTCTGGTTTTACTTCCGCGGCGAACGCAGCCAAGGCGGATAGCAGAAATGTAAGCGCAATCCTCACGACACCGCCTCCTTCTCCGCAAACACCCCGTCCGCCACCTCGAACACCTGCCACGCGCCCAGCTCTGCGGCGGGCAGGTGCGTGCCCGTCGCGATAATTTGTGCCTCGGGGTCGAGCGCGGACCAGAAGCGCGCGCGGCGCGCGGGATCGAGTTCGCCGAGCACGTCGTCGGCGAGCAGCACGGGGCGCACGCCGCTTTTCTCGTGAAACCACGCGGCCTGCGCGATGCGGAGCGCGAGCACAAGCGATCGCTGCTGGCCCTCGGACGCGAAGTCCTTGGCCGCGGTGTGCTTCACGGTGAAATGAAAATCGTCGCGGTGCGGGCCGGTGAGCGTCGTGCGAAATTGCTGGTCGCGCGCGCGGCCGGACTCGAGCCGCGCGAGCAACGCCTCGGCCGAGGCCTCGGCGAAGTTGGGCTCGTAAACGAGCGAGGCCGGCTCCGCGGCATCGGCAATCTGCGCGTAGGCCGCCTGCATGGATTTCTCCAGCGTCTTGAGCCCGGCGCCGCGGCGCGCGATCAGCTCCGCGGCGGCGGGCGCGAGCGTCTGCTCGAAGGCGCCGAGTTCGGCGGCGCTGGCGCGGCCCGACTTCAGCAGGGCGTTGCGCTCGGCGAGCGCGCGCGTGGCGGTTTGCAATGCGCGCAGGTAGCCCGCGTCCATCGCCGCCAGCGTGAGGTCGAGCCAGCGCCGGCGCTGCGCGGGCGAGCCGCGCACGAGCTGCAGGTCTTGTGAGGAGAAGACGACCGTGGGAAATTTCCCGAGGTGTTCGGCGAGCTTTGTCACCCGCGCCTGGTCGCACCACAGCTCCTTCCCGTCGTGGCGGAGCTTGAGGGTGACGTGCGTCTCCCCCTGCCGCTCGTGCTCGATCACGTAGGCGAGCGCGGCGCAGTGCTGGCCGTGGCCGACGAGGAGCTTGTTCTCCGTGGTGCGAAACGAGCGCAGCGCCGTCACGAGCCCGGCGGCCTCGAGCAGGTTGGTCTTCCCCTGGCCGTTGGCGCCGACGAGAAAGTGCTGCCGCCCCGTGAACTCGAGCGCCGCAAACCCCGCATTGCGGAAATGGCGGAGCGTGAGTTTGCGGAGGCGCATGGGAAGCGCGAATGAACAGCAGCTCGCTCCGGAAACCAAGGATTTCTCTAGCATCACGCCCGTTGTCCTTATTCCGGCAATTTTAACTTCCGGACCCGTCGTCCACCCAATACGGTCCTGCCGCTTTTAAATTTTGATTTAGCGCACCGCCCCCCGCTCGTCGTTTTTCCATGTCCCCCCGCCACCTTTTCTCCCGTTTTCTTCTGCTTGGCCTTCTTCTGCTGGGCGCGAAAGCCGTCTGCGCCACCGCTGCAGAGCCGTCCGCTCCGGCCTCGTCCGAGGTCTTTTTTGCTCCGCCCTCCTTCATGCTGCCGAAACTTTCGCCGGACGGAAGCAAGCTCTGCGCCCTTACCCGCTTTGATGACCGCCACTACGCCCTCACGCTTATCAATCTGGCGTCGAAGCAGGCCAAGACCGTGGTCAGGGCAGAAGAACTGACCGTGATAAATTACTGGTGGAAGGGCGACGACTTGCTTCTCGCCATGCTCGAAGGAGAAGGGGGCCGGCGCATCTTCCGGTCGGTCGACCTGAAAAACGACAAACTACACCCGCTCGATAATCTCGAAGTCTATCGGCTCATCGAATTTATGGCCGATCTGCCCGACGATCCCGAGCAAATGCTTTTCCGGCTCACACCGGCAGGCGCGCCGGAGGTGATGAAAGTCAACCTCCGCACGGGCCGGGAAACGGCCGTAGAGGCCGCACCGGCCGATATTCTCAGCTGGTGCCTCAATCGTGCGGGCGAAGCACTCGCGGGTTACGGTTACGACGGAGGCAAAGAGCGCTGGTTCATCGTCTGGCGGACGACCGCCGGGGGCAAATGGCAGCGCCGGGACTCCCCTCGACAGCAGCCCCTCGACGTCGTGCCCATTGCCGTCGCACCCGATGGACGCCGCATCCTCGCCCTCGACTACACGCGCGGTGCGACCGGCAGCATCGGCTACCTTGATCCCGCGACCGGCCGGACCGAGGAGTTGTTCACCGCCGCCGAGATCGAGCCGAGCCGCCTCCTGACCTGGGGCGACAACCCCCAAGTGCTCGGCGTCAGCTACGACGGCAGCCAGTCCACAGTGCGCTACTTCGATCCGGAGTTCGGCCGCGCACAGGCCTGGATCGAGGCGGCCCTCCCCGGCACGCGCTGGACGGTCAGCAGCGTCTCTCGCGATCAAAGCAAGGCCGTGATCTATGCGGAAACCGATCGGACCGCCGGCGTCTTTTGCCTCGCTGATTTCAACACGAAAAAAATATCGGTTTTGCGTTCGAGCCTGAGCGGCCTCGCTCCGTCGTCGCTGGCCGCCAGTCGTTTCTTCACCTTTCCTTCCAGTGACAACCTGACCATCACCGGCCGGATCACCCTGCCCAGCGGTATAACCAAACCGCCGTTGATTTTGTTCATCGGCCCCGATCTGAACGGACCGCGCTCCGAACCGGCCCTGGATCGCCTCGCGCAGTTTTTTGCTCGGCGTGGCTATGCGTTCGCCCGTATCGACCAACGAGGCACGCATGGTTTCGGCCGGACCTTCGCCGAAGCGGGCGACTATCAGTTCGCCACCGGCATGGTGCATGACTTCACCGCCGCCAAGGCCTGGCTCGCGGCTCAGGGCTGGATCGATCCGGAGCGGGTCGCGGTCGTCGGCGCTCGCGCCGGTGGCTTCGTCGCCTTTCAACTCGCCCTCACCCCGGGTTTCGCTCGCGTGCTCGTGAACCTCGAAACGCCCACCCATGCGCACGAGTGGCCCTTGTCCATTTTTCTCACTTCCCAGCGGGACCCGGAGGAAGTGCTGAAAACGATCGGCGGCACCAAGGCCTTCGTCGCTCACAAGAACAACGCCAACCCCCTCAATCTCCTTGGGAAACTGACCACGGCCTCGTTTCACTATTACTCCGAATTTAGAAATGGCGTGGATCTCACCCCCCGCACTCCGGATGCGCGCACCCTGGAGGGGCCGCTCAAAAAACTGGGGAAGCCGTTCGAGGTCATTTCCGCCAAGCCAATTTCCCGAAAAATTTCGGTGCAGACCACTGATTGGCGCCAGACTGCCGAGTGTTACGAAGCCGTGGCGGCGTTCCTCGCCCGCCAGCTTTAGCCTTCCCCGCCGCTCGCCGTTGCTCCGCCCACTCAGGCGCGTTTTCTTCGTTTCCTTCCCCACGATTGTTCTCACGCTGAGGCGATGCCTTCCTTCGACGCTTCACTCGCCGAAACCATCCGCACCTTCCAGGCGCTCGCCACGATTCGCCCGCAGATCGACCGCGCCGGCGAGCTCATGCTCGCGACGCTGCGCCGCGGGGGGAAGCTGCTCATCTGCGGCAACGGCGGCAGCGCGGCCGAGGCCGGACATTTCTCCACCGAACTCGTCGGCCGCTACGCCAAGACGCGCCGCTCACTCCCCGCCCTCGCGCTCTCCGCCGACGGCTCGCTCCTCACCTGCATCGGCAACGACTTTGGATTCGAGACCGTGTTCGCGCGCCAGATCGCCGGCCTCGCGCAGCGGGGCGACCTCGTGGTCGTGCTCACCTCCAGCGGCAACTCCACCAACATCATCGCCGCACTGCACGAGGCGAAGAAGCTCGGCCTCGAATCCGTCGCCTTCCTCGGCCGTGGCGGCGGCCAGTGCCGGGACCTCGCGACCTGCGATCTGATCATGCCCGGGGAGAGCGGCGCGGCGGCGCAAGAGGCGCACCTTTTCCTGATCCACCACTTCTGCCGGCTGATTGACGCGGCCTTTGACTGAGGCGGGGCCGCCCCGCGCGGCGGTTACTTCGACGCGCCGAGGGTTTGCAGCAGTTCCTGCCGCGCGCTCTCGGGCAAGCCGGTGATTTTTTCGATCAGGTTGTCGATGGACATCAGGGTGAGTCGTTTCGCAGCGGCAAACTCCACGGCCTCGTCGGAAAAAATGCCACTCGTGATCACATAGCCGCGGCGCAGGTCCTCGGCCGCGAGCGCGGCGGCAAAGGGATGCAACTCGCGCGCCTCGATCGGCGCGGGTGCCGGGGCGATGCACTGGGCGCAGGCAAAGGCCCGGGGCTCGCCCTTCCACGAGATGCGCAGATGAATCGGGGAGGACGCGCCCGACTTCGTGCGCGTGGCGACCACCCCGGTCTTGGTGAAATACTCCGCCACCAGTTCCTCAAAGCGGCCCGGGGCAAGCTGGCCGATAAACTCGCGTGTGAAGCCCGGCTTCAACGTCGGGCTCGCGGCACCGGCGGGACCCGCAGCGAGGGCCGAGACGCGGCCCGGGACTGCGGAAATTTTCCTGACAGGCGTGGCGGCCACGGAGGTCGCGGCCAGCGCCAGCGACTGCTGGCGACGCCACCAAACCAGCGCGCCGACACCACCGGCGAGCACCCCGAGACCGAGCAACAGCGTGAGACCGGGACCGCGCTCGTTGGATACCGCCGTATCGGCAAAGTCGAGCCGTCGGCGTGCGGACTGCGCAGCCTTGAGCCGTTTTTCCTGCGCAGCAGCCTCCGCAGCCGCTTGGGCGGCCTGAGCGGCCCGCGCAGCCTTCCGCGCCACCTCCGCGGGATCGGGCGCGGGCGGGCCCACGGGCACCGGCGGCTCGACGAGCGCAGGCTCCACCGGGGCGGGCGCGACTATAGGCGCGATGAACTCGCGCTTGGGCGCCGGGGAACCGGGCGGGCGAACGAGTTTGATTTCAAATTTGGGCTCGGGCACCGGTGCAGCCGAGGTCGCATCAACCACCGGCGCAGGCGCGGCGATGGGCGCGCTATCGGAACCGACGGGCGGCGCGGCTCCGGCGGCGCTTGGGGCGGGGGCGGCGGCAGCCGGGGCGGCTTCGGCGGCTGGGGGCGCGGGGCGGCGCACCGGTTCGCTGGCGAGGCGTTCGATCTCGACCACCTGATTGTCGCGGAGCACGAGCCGCTCGTGAGGATAGCTCAGCACCGTGCGGTTGCCCGCGGAAATCACGCCCTTGGGCTCGCCATACTGGCCCAGCACATGGTCGCGCGTCGCGCCTATCAGCGGGTGCGGCGGCTCGGCGGCATGGACGACGGCAAGCAGGAGGCCCGCGGCCACGCAGCCTACCGCCCAAACGGGTGCAAACGAAGATCGCATGATAATTCAGCGATCCTATCGGCACCGAGGGCGGCCGGATTAACCGGAAGTTCAAAGGGGGCCGGGCGCTCTGCGCACAGCCAAATCATGCCCGAAAGCGCAGGTAGCTCGAGCTCGACGGCGGGCGGGACACCTGCGGGAGTGGGATAGTTTGAAAACGAACGACCGCCGGGTAGGCGAGCGAGCTTGCTCGCGCTCGTCTATTCACCACTGAGCGCCCGCAAGTGGGCTGCCTACGAAGTTCAAACGATACCATTACCCACCCGCGCTCCACCACGCGCGCCCAGAGGATCTTCAGGTAACGGCTCCCCAGGCAATTCGAGTAGACCGGATGATCCGACCCCGCACCGGTGCGGTCGAAAACTGGCGGCGGCGGTTTTGCCGGTGCGCGGCCTTGATCACGCGGGCCTCAAAATCCTCCAGCGAGAGCAGGCCCGAGCACGAGCAGGTGACGAAGATGCCGTCTGGCTTCACCAGCCGAGAGGGCGAGGAGGTTGAGGTCCTCATATTTCTGGCGGCCCTCCCAGTTGCCGTGGTCATCACGCGTGAAAATGACTTCGGCGGGTCGAGGATTCACGACGTCCCATTTCTCGCCGTTCTGCTGCATCTGACGCGTGTAGGCGAAGGCATCGGCGTGGACGAATTTCCGGCGGGCCGGGTTGAGGGCAGCCACTGCGGCAGCCGCGCGCGATGCCAAGCGAGTAGATTTCGCAGAGCAGCGTGTCGCCGCAGCGGTCGATCATGAGGCCGCTGAGGCCGTCGCCATCGGAGCCGATGAGGCGGTAGGCGGTAGGCGGCGGTGACTTCGTCGAGCTTGAAGAGGGTGCGCCGCAACTCGACCGCGTGCCGGGGGCGGTCTCGAAATAACTTTCGCTGACGGGCTCGGTGGAGTGGCAGACGACGCGCAGCGGGATTATCACGCGGGGGCTGAAGAGGCCGCCGCCGGTGAGGTTTCCGTTCTGGTCGTAAACATTGACGACGTCGCCCGGCCGCGCGCCCGACGAGACCTATCCGAGCACCCGCGGGAAAACCGCCGGCTGAAACGTGAAATATTTCAACTGCGCCCACGGCTTCGGTCACGCAGAGCGGTCGATGGGCGGCGGGGGCGCGGGGGCGGCGGCAGGTGTCGGCTCAAGATCGTCGTCGTGCGGACGGACATCGAGGAATTGAGACGGTCTAGCTAGGGTCGCACGGGCAAAATATTATTAGCGCGGCGAACCAAACGGAAACTCTTCGATCAGAACTTCTCCAGCGGTAGAGCTTTTGAAAATCCTGTGGCCTTTTGTATGCCAGCCTTTCCCTTCACTCTTTTTCATCTCAATCTCCTGGGAGAAGCGGCCATTTCTCGCTTGGACTGACACGCGAAATCTTTGTTCTTGGGCGGCCTCGTCCATCTTAATTACTGCAATCATCACGTCTGAATTCGCGCTGAACGTATCGACCGCCCGCACCGATGGAAGAAGCTCAATGCTTCGCTCCCGAATCGCATGAGAAAATCCGGCCGGGTCAGATGCATACGAAGTCGGAACCTTAGTCGTGATATTTGAGATATTGATTCGTGCATCGTAGAGAGGATATTTTCCTTTGACGGACAGACTCATCACGAGAGAATTGAGATCCTGAAGATGCACAGAACGAAGAATCGCCACAGTCGGATATGAGTCTCCACCAGAAAGAGCCAATTGCAGTTGTTCACTCAATTGAAGATTGCGCTCGCTGAGCGTCACGTTCGTTTCCGCCGCCACCAAAAGTTTCTCACGGTTCGCGGCCTGATCGGTCGACGATTTATACGCCGCGAATGCGGAAACTATTGCACCGATTACCGCAAAAAGGGCTCCCAGCGCTGAGAGGTGCGTTGCAGAGATGTTCATGTGCTGACCGCAGCACGGTCGCCTAGTTGCCGCAAGACTGGATAGCCCCACGATGCATGCCCCTTCATCCAAAGTGGCCCAATAGAGTTTGAGCCGCACAACCATAGTATCATCTCCCGACTCGTCCCATTTGATGGAAAAAGGCCGACCGGAATCCGGTCGGCTTCTTGAGCATTCAGCCCAACGCAGTGAGGGCGCCGCGTCCCCAATCAATCTGAAGCAGCCTTACGCCACGCGCTCGACAATCAGCGGCGGGAGCGTGGAGCGCTTGGGCGCGAGGCGGCAGGCGTTTGCGCGCTTGCCCGCAATCGAACGCCCTCCATTCTCCAATCATGCAAGCACACCGCGCGGAAACCACCGTGTCCGAGGATGGCGTTCTCACCTTGCGTGACATCCCGTTTCGCCGCGGCGACTCGGTCGAGGTTATCGTCCTGCCGTTTCCGGCTCCGGCAGCGTCAGGTTCACGCTACCCACTCCGTGGCACTCCCGTCACACTCCTCTCGCCCACCGAGCCCGTGGCAGACGCTGACTGGGAAGCCGCCGGATGATCGTCCTCGATACGCACATCTGGATTTGGTGGGTTCACGGCGATGCGTCACTGCCCGCGTCCGTGCGCGCCTTGCTCGACTCTTCCGAAGCGACCGGCATTGGCGTCAGCGCGATTTCGTGCTGGGAGGTCGCCAAATTGGTCGAGCGCGGCAGGCTGACGTTGCCTTGCCCGGTCTTCGATTGGCTGCGGCAAGCGCTTTCGTATCCGGGCGTCCGCCTCATCGAGCTTTCGCCACGCATTTGTGCCGAGTCGGCGCAGCTTCCGGGCGAGTTTCACCGCGACCCAGCTGACCAGATGATCGTCGCCACCGCCCGCGTTCTTGATGCGCCGCTCGTGACCATGGACGGCAGGATTTTGCGATATGCGCACGTCAAACTCGCCCCAATAAATGCCTGACATGGGCGTGAGCAACGTGGCGCCACGCATCATCAGGCGCTGAACAAAGCGTCCGCTTCTTCCGAAGCAGGCTACCGCAACGAGCAAAAAAGAAGAAAGCCGATCCCTCAGGATCGGCTTTTGAGCATCCGGGCCAACGCGGCGAGGGCGCCGCGTTGCCAGCAATCATGCCTTATACCAGTGGCTATTGATAATTAGACTTTAGGCTGGAGCGCCAATATTTACTTTATCGGCGAGCCAGCCGTGAATCAGGCCTGCGACGGCCGCGGGTGTGGACCAAGGCCGGGCCGCGGCGATGAGATGGTCCTCGAG
>JAUYAK010000124.1 GCA_030693515.1 Opitutaceae bacterium | reverse complement strand
ATACAGGAGTAAACCACGGAGAACTATGTGCAGCGAATGAGTCCACTCGCCGAGAGAGGCGAAGGCAAAAATGCACGTTCACTCCACATAGCTCGGGGCAACACATAACACAATCTATGTGTCGCAGCACATAGATTGTGGGCGCAAATGACTGCACTGGCCGATTCACGTATTGCCGCTCTGAATACTTCCCTTGGATGAGCCAAGGCGGCCGTAGCCGTCCCCGAGGTGATCTCGACCTGTTTGAGCAACCGGTTCTTCCGATTGAGGCAGAGCACAAAGAACTTTTCAATCTGCAACCCCGCCACGCTGGGCGCGAGGTGGGCCGCCGCCAAGTCAGCCCGGTTGATCATCGGGGCGGATGCTCGTGGTCCGGTCATCATCCGTCGGGCGATCTCGGCAATCGCTGCGAGCTGAAGTCCCTTGATTTGCCCGATGCCTTTCCAGCGCCGGTAGTCGATTGCATCCCAGGAGATCAGTCCGGCAATCGAACCGGCGTCGGCAATTAGCTTGGATGCCATGGTCACGGCCTGTTCCGGGCGCGTCCCGTTGCCCTGTAAAATTATCGCCAAGAGTTCGGTATCGCTCACTGCTTTGACGCCAAAGGTTTCGAGTCGCTGTTGCGGCTGTTCGCCGACGGCCATGGTGAATTTCTCCTCCGGCGAACCGGTGTCGAAATCGAACGTGAATTGATTCATTGTGCCAGGCACGCGTGCGTCGCTCCGGACCGGACGACATGTCCGGTGGTCGGGCTCCGCCCGCGCGTTGGCCCGTTCAGGCACGGCAAGTCACGACGCCGGCCGCTGAGCGCGGAGGCCGTAGTGCTCCGCGCGAGGGGGAAGGCCGGCGGCGGGAAGGTGGCGACGAATGGAGCCCGCCTTGACGCCGTGGCAGAATCGGGAAAACGCGCGGAAGTAGCATTAGAAGGCCCCTAAGACCGCTGTCGTCGCGTCGCCCAAAATTGGCTCGATTAACAGCGGGAGGCCCCGGGGATCGGAGCTGAGACTCACGCAGGTCAAAATCCGCGAAATGTCGGAAAAAATCCGCGGATCGTCGGCATTTGACGCGGGACTCGGATGGCTGCCTGCGGTCCCGCCGCAATTGGGATGGCTACCGGCGTTTGCGGCGCTTTACAGCGCGGGTAACGGCGTCACGACCATTCTCCGCGGCATCTCTGTCGCGGAAGTTTTCGGGCGAGGCCGCTATGCGGAGCTGAGCGGTGCGCTCTCGGCGCCCGGAGTGATCGCGAAAGCGGCCGCGCCGCTAGCGATGGCTGGTATCTGGACGGTGGCCGACTCCCCGCGCGCGGTGTTTGCAGGCACTTTCGCGCTGATCTTGGTGGGCAGCGTCGGCCTGCTGCTGGCAATCCGGGCGCAGCGCAACCAAGACACGGTTCTCCGCGCTCTCACCGACGCGGTGCCGGCCAAGGCCGCTTGAGAATCACCCCTCCCTGGCTTCGTCACCCGAACGTAACGGAACACATATTCCTACACGGGAATATTCTGCTATGGCTATGTTCTTCCGCCGACAGTGCGGTAGCTAAATCGAAACCACCAAACTCACCGCCATGCCTGACAAGAAGCCGTTCAAAGTGCTCGTGCTCTGCACGGGTAATTCCGCCCGCAGCATCATCGCCGAATATCTCTGGCGGAGACTGGGCAAAGGCAGATTCGAAACCTACAGCGCGGGCTCGACGCCGACGGGAAAGGTCAACCCGCTTGCGCTCTGGGTGCTCAAGGACCGCTACGACATCGATGCCGGCGACGCCCGCAGCAAATCCTGGGAGGAATTCAAGGCGGCCGGCGTCCAATTCGATTTCGTGATCACCGTGTGCGACAAGGCGCAGGAAGCGTGTCCGGTCTGGCCCGGTCAGCCGATCGTTGCTCACTGGGGTTCGCCTGATCCCGCGGCTGCCGAAGGCACGGAAGCACAGAAAAGATATGCTTTCATCCAGGTGGCTTCCCAAATTTACCAGCGGATTAGCCTGTTCTGCGCCTTCTCCGATGAGAAGCTCGAGCCCATCGCGATCAAGCGCATCGGCGATCAGTTCAAAATCCAGGATGAAGGGCAGATGGCACGCTGACGGCGAAATCCCGCTTTCGTTGGACACATTCCCATCCCGGTATATTCCTGAGTCACCATGAAATTAAGCGCCTTCAAACAGCACCTTTTGGAAAACGCGGAAAAGCCCGTTGGTTTCGTCTTCGACGATGGTGACTCGATTCCCGGACATTTTCACGTGACGGAAGTCGGGCACATCACGAAGAACTTCATCGATTGTGGCGGCACCGTGCGCAGCGCTTCGACCGTGCAATTGCAGGTGTGGCTCGGCACCGACGAGCATCACCGCCTCGTCGCAGCCAGACTGGCGAAGATTATCGATCTCGCCAAGCCGCTCATCCCCTTGGACGATCTGGACGTCGAGGTCGAATACGAGGGGTGCGTAATTTCCCAATTCACGCTGGCCGAAGCGAGGACGGCCGAGGGTCGGATCGTTTTTCGCCTCGGGGACAAACACACGGACTGCCTGGCCAAGGAAGCCTGTGGCATCGAGGCCGCCGGAGCGCCCGCCGCTTCGTCCGGGTGCTGCAGCGGCTCGGGCTGTTGCTGAACGTGTCAGCTCGCCGGCGCGAGCTTGCGTGCTTCGCGCAACCCCGTCGCGTAGGCGTTGAACACCATTTCGATCTGATCCCGCACGCGGCGGAATTCCGCGAGGATCTCCTCGTCGCTGCCCTGAGCGTGAGCGGGATCTTCGAAGCCCCAGTGATAGCGATTCACCTGGCCCGGATAGATAGGGCACGCCTGATCGGCGTTGCCGCACACGGTGATGACCGTGGTGATGTCCCGGTTCAGGAATTCGGTCATGTGCTTCGACGTGTGGGCTGAGATGTCGATGCCGATTTCCTTCATCACCTGGATCGCTTTCGGATGCACGTAACCGGCCGGTTTCGAACCGGCGCTGTGCACCTCGACTAGATCGCCTGCGGCAGCGCGCAGGATGCCTTCGGCCATGTGGCTGCGGCAGGAATTACCGGTGCAAAGGATGAGAACGTTCGGTTTCATGGGAAAGTGGGTCAGGAAGTCGAGAGGGTGTCGCCGATCTCGCCGAGTCGCATGCCGTGGAGGTCGGATTCGCGCAGTGAAGTGAACAAGCCGATGCGGGTCGCGATCAACGTGGCGACTTCCAATACTGCATGGCGCTTCCGTTCGTCGGTGCCCTCGACCGCGGCGGGATCGGGAGAGCCCCAATGCGCGGTGACTGGATGCCCTGGCCATGCCGGACAAGTCTCACGCGCTTTGTCGCAGAGCGTGATGATGAAATCGAAATGCTGACCTTCGAATTCGCGCCACGACTTGCTGCGTGCCTTTGCCGCGTCCGCGCGGAACTGGTGACTCAGGATTTCCGCCACGAAGGGATTGACCTGGCCCGTGGGCTGCGCGCCAGCGCTGAACGCCTCAAATCGGCCGTGCGCGCGGGCGTTGAGAATGAACTCAGCCAAAATGCTTCGTGCCGAATTGCCGGTGCAGAGAAAAAGCACACGATATGGACGGCCGACACTCATGCCTCGCAGGACGCGCTCGGGTCACGAACACATGCCGGTGTTTCCGCGCCAAAGCCGGCGCGAACCTTGGCCATGCGGGCGGCATCGTCCCGGAAAGCCCGTTCCTCTCGGACGCAGTCCTGCAAACAGGCGAGGTTTGCCTTGAGTTGCGCCGGTCGCTTCCTTGGCAGTCGGTAGATCATCATGTTGGCGCAGCGCTCAGCCTCCACGAGACCGTTGCGCTTGAGGTAAGCGAGGTGCTTCGAAACTTTCACCTGTGGCTCGCGCAAAATGCCCTGGAAGTGACACACGCACAGCGGACCTTCGAGCAGGAGATTTAGAATGCGGAGCCGGGTCCGGTCGCAGAGACATTCGTAGATTTTGATCAGTTGCATGCGAATACCATGCCTTAAAAGGTATATGCTCCAAGAAGAATGTTGCGCTGCACAATGAAATGCACCCTTTATGCCTGCGGAGGTATATTCGATAACCGGATGCGTCAGAATCCCAGATTTTGGACGGGCGGCACGACTTGCCACTTCGCGCGCGAGCAGGTGGTGAATCTCGACGTCGCGAACTTTGCCGGGGCGTATTTGCCCGAAAATCTGACTCCTGATGCGCTGCGAGGGGCTTTCGACTCTCTCGTGATCAAGATCTCAGGCTTCGAAGAAGAGCCCCGCGCCCTCTACGAAATCCCGGAGGTCCGGGCGTTTTTAGCGGCGCTCCATCGCCAATGGCCCTATGCGTTCTTTTTCTGCAATCTGAAGGCCCCCAATTTCGAAACAATCATCCTGAGCCGACTTACCACGCTGGTCGTGGAACGACGCGCGGGCAGCGGTCCTGCGAAGCTCACGTATAGCCGCAACGAACTCTTCCAAATTATCGGGCAAGACTTCGATCCCCTGGAAAAGGCCTGCGAGAGAGCGGAATTCGGTCCTGGGGTGTTTCAAAATCGTGCGCGCGCCATTCTAAAGAAATTCGGCTTCCTCAAAAAATAGGCATCCGGACGTCTCGTTGAGAGCGAGCTGATGCCTCCCCTCATCCTACCAACATGCTAACCTCACGCGAATGCCAACCAAGAGCCTTGAGATGACCCCCAGAAAATCGCCGGTTCCCGCGTGGTTTGCGGGTGAGTTCTTCGGCACGTTCATCCTCGTGTTCTTCGGCTGCGGGAGCGTGGCGACTGCCGTGCTCACGGGTGCCCAAGTGGGAATCTTCCAAGTGGCGATCGTGTGGGGCATCGGCATTGCCACGGCGATTTACCTGACCGGCAGTTTGAGCGGTGCGCATCTCAACCCTGCCGTGACCATCGGCCTCGCGACTTGGGGAGGTTTTGCGTGGCGCAAGGTGCCGCGTTACGTCTTCGCGCAATTTGCGGGGGCGCTATTTGCCAGCGCCGTCCTCTTTGCGATGTATCACGGCACGCTCGTCGCCTACGAGGCCACCCATCAGATTGTGCGGGGTGCTCCGGGCAGCGAGGCGACGGCGATGATCTTCGGCGAGTTCTTTCCGAATCCCGGTGGAAAGCCCTTCACGGACGAAATCCGGCTGCGCGTAACGCACCCGGCCGCGTTCTTCATCGAATTTGTCGGGACGGCCATTTTGATGCTCGTGATCCTCTGTGCGACGAATCCCAAAAATGCGTCGCGACCGCAAATCCTCACCGCCGCAACTATTGGGCTCACCGTCACGATTCTGATTTCGCTGTTGGGTCCACTGACAATGGCGGCATTCAACCCGGCACGCGATCTCGCGCCCCGACTGTTCAGCTCACTGGTTGGCTGGGGCAGCGTGCCATTCACCGCGAACGGGGTCGGCTGGCTCACCGTGTATGTCCTTGCACCTATTGTCGGGGCGCTCGCGGGCGGCGGGATCTATCGGATGTTTTTCGCTCCACACTACGCCGCCGCCTCCTCCGGCGCCGAGTGAGTAGGGATCAGCGAGATTGACAAAATGACACTTCCGACGAGAGGTGAGCGTCGGTTGATTCGATGATACCGCGCTTTTATCGCCTGTTCGCCTTGTGCATGGCCCTGTTATGGGTGCCAGCGACGGCGCACTGCCGAATTGAGGCACTAGGCATCGATTTCGCATCGTGCAAAGATGCCTGTCACGACCAAGCTCCGACGGACGCGCACAACGACGGCTGCGATGTCGTTGAAAGCGGTCTCTACAAGAGTGGTAGCGATACGTTGAAAGTCGCGCCGTCCATCACGGTGCTCTGTGCGTGTTTCATTTGTTTGCAAGTTCCCGAACCGGACGCGCTCAGCGGTCCGGGTATCGCAGCCCCTGAAGGGGCGCGACCGCCGGAATGGGTGCCTACGTGGAGTTTCGAGCGCCGAGCTGCTGCTCCGGCGCACGCTCCTGATTTGTTGATCGCTTAACCGGTCCCTGCGCGGACCGGAGCGTTTGTGGCTGACGTGCGCCGTTGTGCGCGCGCAGCCGTGTTCCCCTTTTCCCAACCGCATTGCGCCTGCATTTCCCAATGAATTTCACCTTCCATCGTCCTCTTAAACTTCGGCTGATCGGCATTCTCCTCCTGGCGGGGCATTCCTTTGTCTCCGCTCAGGAGCCCGCGTCGCCCGAGGCGGCGGTCGTGCCTTTGCCGACTCTCGTGACCGAGATTACGGCGAGTAATCCGGAACTGAAATTCTACGAGGCAGAGATCGCCAGCGCCAAGACTCGCGTCCGGGCCACGGGGGCGCTCAGCGATCCGGAACTCTCGGTCGAACTGGGACGCAAACGCGTGAAAGATCCCACTGGCGTGCTCTCGGGTGAAGGCACGGCTTGGTCCGTTTCGGTCACACAGACCATTGAATGGCCCGGTCGTATCGGACTGCGGAAGGCCATTGCGAACCGTGATGTCGAACTCGCCGAACTGGGGCTTGCCCGTTTCCGTCACGCTCTCACCTCGCGCGCCCGCACGCTCGCCTACGGTCTGCACGCCGCAAACGTGAAAGCCGCCGCCATTCGTGAAGTCGCGGACCGCTTCACTGCATTGAAAGAAACGTTTCTTGCCCGTGACCCCGCGGGCGTGACGCCGCTTTTGGAAACCCGAGTCATCGAGGCGAGCGAACTGACGCTGCAACGGCGCGCGAGCGAAGCGGAACTGGCGCTGCAAACTGCGCTCATCGAGCTGAATCAACTGCGAGGCACGCCGGCCACCGCGTCGCTCCGGGTCTCGGCGCCCGCGCTGAAGTTGAACGATGCGCTTCCGGCCGATGCATTGATGACCGCAGCGCGTGAAAACAATTTCGAATTTCGGATTCGTCGGATCGAATTGGAGCAGCAAGGCTATCAAGTCCGTCTCGCCCGCAACGAACGTTATCCAGGCTTCAGCGTCAGCCCATTCTACTCTCAGGAAAAAGCCGGGGACCGTGAGACGACCGTCGGCATTGGGCTTAGTGTGCCCTTGCCGCTTACGTCACGGAGTCGCAGTGCCGTCGATGTCGCCCAGGCTCGTCAGCGGCAGGCGGAAACTTCTGTCCTCGTCGCGCAACGCGACCTCGAGCGCGAAGTCCTGATCGCCGCCCATGCGTTTTCGACGAAGGTAGCCGAATCGCGCCGCTGGGCGCCCAACTCCGCGATGAAATTCCGCGAAGCGGCCGAACTCGCGGACCGCCATTACCGGCTCGGGGCCGTGCCCATTGCGACCTACGTCGAACTGCAAAACAGCTACCTGGATGCGGTCGAAGCGCTGCTCGATACGCAACGCGAGGCCCTCGAAGCCGGCCTCAAGCTTCAGCAGATCACCGGACTCGACTTCAACGCCGTGGAAATCGCGCCATGATGAGCTACCGTTGTTATTCCCGGTTGCTCGCGGTCGGTGCGCTACTGTTGGCGGGCTGCGGCAAAAAGAAATCAGCCGACGGACATGCGCATGGTGGCGAACATGATCACGCGGAAGCCGCCGCGTCCGTAACGTTCAAAGAGGGGCGCGGACTCCAGCTCACTCCTGAAACGACGAAAGCGCTCGGTATTACCACCACCGACGTGGCTGACCGCCCCATCGCGCATCGTCTCGAATTTAGAGTCTCGGTGTTTCAAGCCGGCCCGCAGGCTCGCGCGAATGCGCTTTTGTCACCCGAGATTGCACAAGCGCTGGAAAAGCATCCACCGAAGGAAGCGAAGATTGTTTCGGTGAGTCGGACGCTGACCGCCGCCACTGGCCAGGTGGACGTGACGTTTGAACTTCCGACGACGGCGCGCGTCGGCGAAACGCTTCCATTGATTCTAAACGGCGAGCCCGCGACCGTTACGGCTGTGCCAGTGAGTGCGGTTTTGCGGACTGCGACCGGCACATTCGTATTTGTCGCCAACGGCGACAGCCTGCTTCGCACCGCGGTGAAAGTGGGCGCGAGCGACGGCAACTTTGTCGAAATCACCGACGGGCTCTACAGCGGCGATGTAGTCGCCGCGACAGCCGTCGAACAGCTCTGGCTCACTGAGCTGCGCCTGACCAAGGGCGGCGGGCACAGCCACTAATTCTCGGACCGATATGATCGACAAAATTTTAGAATTCTCCCTGCGCCAGCGGATGTTCGTGCTCCTCGGCGCCCTGGCTTTGCTCGGCGCAGGCGTCTGGGCCGTCTTTCGCCTGCCCATCGATGCCGTGCCTGACATCACGAATGTGCAAGTGCAGATCAACACGGAGGTGAAGAGCCTCGCACCGGAGGAAATCGAGAAGCTCGTCACCTTCCCCATCGAGCTGGAGATGTCCGGCATTCAAGGGATGACCGAGATGCGCTCGCTCTCCAAGTTTGGCCTGTCGCAAGTCACCTTGGTATTCGAAGACGGCACGGACCTGTATCGCGCCCGCCAGCTCGTCAGCGAGCGCTTGCAGAACGCCGCGGACGAATTGCCTTCGGGGCTGTCACCGAAGCTCGCGCCCATCACCACGGGCTTGGGCGAAATCTTTTACTATGTCGTGGACTACAAGCCTGACGCGAAGAACAAGCCCGCCACGCGCGCCGAGGAACTGATGGAGCTAAAGCTGGTGCATGATTTCGTGGTGAAGCCGCAGCTTCGCTCGGTGCCGGGCATTGTCGAAGTCAACGCCTCCGGCGGCTACGAGAAGCAAATCGTGGTGCAGCCGCGCACGGATGCGCTGCTCGCCGCGGGAGTCACGTTCAAGGAACTCGCCGACGTAGTCGCAGAAAACGTCGAGAACGCAGGCGGCGGCGCGGTGCAGATTGGTGGCGAGCAAATCATCATCCGCGCCGATGGCCGCGTGCAGAATGCCGCGGAAATCAGCAAGCTGCCGGTGAAGTTCCGCGGCGCGGTCGCGCAGCCGCTCCTCATGGAGGATCTCGCGGAGGTCGTGATTGGCTCCAGTGTGCGCACGGGCTCGGCGACCTACAACGGCCGGGAAGCGGTCCTCGGCGCGGCGCTCATGCTGGCCGGGGAGAACACGCGCATTGTGGCGAAACGCGTCGCGGAAAAGCTCGCGGAACTCACCCCGAAGCTTCCGCCGGGCATCGGCATCACCACCGTTTACGATCGCACGGAATTGGTCGATCGCACGATCGCGACCGTCGAGAAAAACCTCTTCGAAGGCGCGATCTTCGTCGTCGTGGTGCTGCTCTTGTTGCTCGGCAACTGGCGCGCGGCGCTGATCGTTTCACTCGCGATTCCACTGTCGTTTCTCTTCGCGATGGTCGGCATGGTGCAGACCAAGCTCAGCGGAAATCTCATGAGCCTCGGGGCGGTGGACTTCGGTCTCATCATCGACGGGGCGGTCGTGATGGTGGAGAATATCGTCCGCCGCCTTGCCCTGCGGCAACACGAGTTGAACCGCATCCTCAACCGTGACGAGCGTCAGCACATTGTCCTGACGGCAGCGAAGGAAGTCGGACGACCAATGTTCTTCGGCGTTCTCATCATCACGATTGTTTATATTCCCATCCTGTCGCTCACCGGCATCGAGGGAAAAATGTTCAAGCCGATGGCGCTGACCGTCATCTACGCGCTCGTCGGCGCTTTGCTGCTTTCGCTCACGGTGATGCCCGTGCTCTGCGCGTATTTCCTCCGCGGCAAGATTTCAGAGAAGGACAATTTCGCCCTGCGCGCGGCCAAGAGCATCTACCGTCCCGTGCTAGAACTCGCCCTGCGGTTGCGCTGGTTGTTCGTCGGGCTCGCGGTCGCGCTGTTCGCACTCTCGGTGTTCGTCTTCAATCGACTCGGCGCTGAGTTCATCCCGCAGCTCGATGAAGGATCGTTTGCGACGCACATGATCCGCACGACGAGCATTGGACTCGATGCCTCCATCGCGATGCAGGAGCGCGCGGAACAGGTAATCAAGCAGCGCTTCCCAGGCATCACCTATACGTTTTCGCGCATCGGCACGGGCGAGGTTGCGACCGACCCCATGGGTGTGAACGTCTCGGACACCTATATCTTCTACAAGCCGCTCGCGGAATGGCCCGTGGACGAGCACGGCGACGCGCCGACCAAGGATGAACTCGCGAACCGAATGACCGCTGAGCTGAACGTGCAGATTCCGGGGCAGGCGTATCTGTTCAGCCAGCCCATCGAAATGCGCTTCAATGAAATCCTCGAAGGCACGCGTGCGGACATCGCCGTAAAGGTCTTCGGAGACGACTTCGCCGAAATCGAGCGCATCGCAACCGAGGCGAGGGAGATTTTGGAAAAGGTGCCCGGTGCGGCCGACGTTGAATTCGATGCGCTCGGCAAAGCGCCGGTGCTCGAAATCAAACTCAAACGCGAGGCCATGACGCGCTACAACGTCCACGCGGCGGAAGTGAATGCAGCGGTCGCGACCGCGTTGGCTGGGAGCGAGGCCGGCGTGATCGTCGAGGGCAATCGACGGTATCCGATTGTGATCAGGCTGGCGAACGATCTCCGGGCAAAGACGGAGGAAATCAAACGTCTGCCCATTCGCGCGGGAGGCACCGACGGGATGCTGACGCTCGGGCAAGTGGCGGAGTTCGTCGTTACCGAGAAGGTGAACGCAATTTCACGCGAGGCGGGCCAGCGCCGCGCCGCGATCATGATCAACTTGCGCGGGCGGGACGTGGAGAGCTTCGTTCTCGAAGCGCAGGCCAAAATTACGGAGGGCGTCAAACTTCCTCCGGGCTACTCCATTGAGTTCGGTGGGCAGTTCAAAAATCTCCAGGAGGCGCGCGCGCGCCTTCTCATCATCGTGCCGGTCGCGCTGGGCGTTATTTTTCTCCTGATCTTCGTGACGTTCGGCAGTCTGCGACAGGCATTCCTCGTCTATACCGGAATTCCGCTGGCCGTGACGGGAGGCGTGTTCGCGCTGTGGGCACGGGACCTGCCGTTTTCGATCTCGGCCGGCATTGGCTTCATCGCCCTCAGCGGGGTGGCGGTGCTGAACGGCGTGATGATGGTGAGTTATTTCAACCAGCTTCGCGAGGAAGGTCGCAAGGTGCGCGATGCCGCCATCGAGGGCGCGCTCACGCGGTTGCGTCCTGTGCTCATGACCGCGTTTGTGGCGAGCCTCGGTTTCCTCCCGATGGCTCTCGCCCACGGCGCCGGTGCAGAAGTGCAGCGGCCATTGGCCACCGTAGTCATCGGCGGAATCATCAGTGCGACGTTTCTCACGCTCGTGCTCCTGCCGACGCTTTATTGCTGGGCCGAACGCGACCGGGATGGCGGGACCGTCGTGGTGCCATCACCGAACAAGGGGCACGTATGAAAGTGCTTTGGACTCTCGTCGCGGCCGTGGGCCTCGCTGGATGCGCCAGCGCGCCTCCGCTCCCCGCGCACGCGCGCGACTTTATCACGGTGCCGGCCTCATCCGAGAGTGTCGTGGTCCGGCCGCCCGGATTGCGAGTGCGTGACGGGCGCCTCGAACTGACTGGCTTCGTCGTTAAGGTTTACGAAGCCAAGACTACCGAGCGGACGCATTTGGATGTTCGATTTTTCGACCAAAACGGCGCGGCGCTCCGGGAGGAGCGCGTGGAGTTTTATCCGCGCCGGCTCATCAACGCCCGTCGTGCGCCGAATCGGCAGGGCAACTATTCCGTGCCGCTCGATGCGCTGCCCGCCGGTGCGGTGCGAATCGAAGTGCGGGCACACGACGAACCGGAGCATCGGCCCTGAGCACCGGGCGCAAGAAAATCTCCGTCGTGCACCAATTTTTCTGTCCATGAAAACTACCCGATACATCGCCACTACATTCCTCGCGCTCGCGGTTTCCGCCGTGGCGCTTTTTGCCAAGCCCATTCCCGGCCCCAAAGGCGGGCGGATTCTTACCACTGATGCGCCGCATGTTGAGTTCTTCGTAGAGAAGGACCGCACCGTCACCGTGTCGTTCTACGACAAAGCCCTCAAGCCAATGGCCCTTTCCGGTCAGGTCGTAAGCGCGACCGCCGAAGCCAAGAGCGGTAAAGTGAATCTGGCTTTCGCCGAGAAGAACGGCGCGTTGGTCTCGAAAACCGCCCTCCCCGAGGGCGACGATTACACCGTGGTAGTGCAGGTCCGCGACAACGCGAGCGCACGGCCAAAGAACTACCGTGTGCTGTTTCATGATGAAATCTGCGCCGAGTGTAAACGCGCCGAATACGCGTGCACGTGCGACGACGCTGGCAAGGACCACAAACACGATCACGACGATAAAAAGAAGAAGTAAGCGAAAACGATCCGTCGCTTGCCAAGACGCGGCGGCAAGCCACGCACGACGGCCCGCCGTCACCCGGGCGTAGTCCTCACTCAATTCAATGAAAGCGATTCACTGCATAACCTTCGCGGTCGTTGGCGCGGCGGGCTGCGCTTCCTACAACATTCCGTCCCAGGTAGGAGGCGTCCGGCTAGCGGGCATATCGTCGTCCGCGGTGGAGGTCTACCGGCCGCGTTTTGTTCTCAACGAAGGCACACTCGCGCTCGAAGCCTATGCGATGCGCGAGTTCAAAGGTCAGACAAGTCCCGACTCCCATATCGACATCGTCTATCTCGATGGCACGGGTCGGAAAGTTGCCGAAGAGCGGGCGAACGTAAGACCTCATAACCTGCCGGGCTCGGGACGAATGCCACGACCGCACGCCTATTTCAAACAGGCAATCAACCTACCTGCGGGCACGGCGTCGGTCGAAGTTCGTGCGCATGAGGAACCGCACGGCAACTGACTTACCCGGGCTGATGAACCGATCTCGCCATGAGCGTCAGCTCTTGCCGCCCAAACCCGAATTCGGATTCATCGGAATCATGGCGGGGCTTTTTGTGGGCTGGCTGGTGGGGGCCGGCCTCGAAGTGGCCGCGGGGAAACCGAAAATGTTGCTTATGGCTGTCCCCATGTTCGCGGGGCTGTTTGTCGGCGTCGCTGTTGAGACGGTTCGTTTCTGGTGTCGTGTGCGCCGCTATCGCGCCGCTCGAAACTCCTAACCTCTCTGAAACCTCACGATTCCGCCTGAAGCTACTATGAACCCGAACAATCGTCCCTCCAACCCCAGCACCGCGAAGGGACATGAAGGCCATGCTCACGGACCGGAGGACACACAACACGAGCCGGCCAGTCCCGCCCGCGCGGACCCACACGCTGGACACGACCATGCGGAGGGAGAGCACGAAGGTCATACGCATGGCAGCAGTCGCGCTGAGTCGATCAGTCTGGTGATTTCTGGCGTGTTGGTGGGAGGAGGGGTGATCGCCGAGTGGCTGAATCTCCTTGGGAAGAAAGGCGTCGCCGGGCTCGCGATTGGCGGCATGGCCGCAGGCGGCTGGTTTCTGCTTCGGAAGGCGGGTCGTGCGCTGCTCCGATTCCGACCGGATATCAACCTGCTCGTCGTGATCGCGGCGATTGGTGCGTCGATCATTGGCGAGTGGATCGAAGCGGCTGCGGTCGTGTTCCTTTTTGGCGTCGCCGAGTGGCTTGAGGGCTGGGCGGATCGCCGCGCCCGGCGCGCCGTGGAGGCCTTGCTCGAAATCGCCCCAAAAAGCGCCACGGTGAATCGCGGCGGAAACTTCGTCGAGGTTCCGGTCGAGGAAGTAAAGGTGGATGAAATTGTCGCGGTGAAATCGGGGATGAGCATTCCCCTCGACGGCGAAGTTACCCGCGGCGAGTCCGCGGTAAACCAAGCGCCGATCACGGGTGAGTCGGTGCCCGTGGATAAGAAAGCCGGCGACGGCGTCTTCGCCGGCACGATCAACGGCGAAGGTTCTCTCGAAATTCGAGTTACGAAGGCCTCCGGCGACACTACACTGGCCAAAATTATTCGTCTCGTGAAAGAGGCGCAGGAGCAAAAGGCGCCGACGCAGCGTTTCGTGGACCTCTTCGCCCGCTACTATACCCCCATCGTCACAGTTGCTGCCTTGTTGGTTTTTCTGGTTCCGCCGCTGCTCATGGACGGCGAGTGGTCTCAATGGCTGTATAAGGCCTGCGTGCTGCTAATCATCGCGTGCCCGTGCGCCCTCGTCATTTCTACGCCGGTATCCATCGTCGCCGGTCTGACCGCCCTGGCGAAGCGGGGCGTGCTCGTAAAAGGCGGCGCGCACTTGGAATCCATCGCGAAATTGAAGGCGCTCGCGGTCGATAAGACCGGCACAATCACCGAGGGGAAGCCGAAGGTGCAAGGGGTGGACGTCATCGGCAGCAACGAGGAAAAGGCCATCCTCCGGGCCGCGGCGGCAATCGATGTTCACTCGGCCCATCCTTTGGCAGTGGCTATCGTGAAGCACACGGAAGCACTCGGCATCACTTTTCCTCGCGCCGAGAATTACAAAAATCAATCGGGCCGCGGGGCTGAAGGCGTGGTGGACGGCCATCCGCACTTCGTCGGCAACCACCGCTTCGCCCACGAACTTGGCGTTTGCAGCGAAGAGATCGAACGTCGCCTCGCGACCATCGAGAGCCGGGGTCATTCCGTGGTGGTGGTCGGCCACCGGCCGCACGACGGCTGCAAAGGCGAAGTGCTCGGCATTATCGCCATCGGAGACACGTTGCGTGCGAACGCCGCCGATGCGATCCGCGCCCTCCACGAAGCAGGCGTGGAATCGGTGATGATGCTGAGCGGCGACAACCAGCGCACGGTGGACTTCATCGCGAAACAGGTCGGGATTGACGACCCGCGCGGCGACCTCCTGCCAGACGACAAAGTCGGAGCGGTGAAGGCGCTGCGCGAAAAATACGGCATCGTCGGCATGGTGGGCGACGGCGTGAACGATGCGCCCGCGATGGCGACCGCCACGGTTGGCATTGCGATGGGCGTCGCGGGCACCGATGCCGCAATCGAGACCGCCGACATCGCGCTGATGCAGGACGATCTCGCGAAGATCGCGGAGACAATCCGGCTCGGCCGGCGGACGCTCGGGATCATCCGATTCAACATCGCCTTCGCCCTCTCGCTTAAACTTATTTTTCTGGTTCTGACTCTGATGGGCTACGCGAGCCTCTGGCTTGCCATCATGGCGGACACGGGTGCCACGCTATTGGTGGTCGCGAACGCGTTACGGCTACTGCGGAGTAAGTCCGTCGCTCTAGCGGCGCCGCCCTCCGCCGCGATGGCTGTTGATCGTGAAAAGTGAGCTGCAGTTTTGGACGGACTTTCGGAATCTGGTGAATTGATTGCCGGCGAATCAAAAAGGCCTTTAGCGCGCGAGGCCTCCACGCCGAAACGTGCGCAGCCGATAGCGGCCATCGGCCCGAAAGTGCACGCTAATCCTCTGTTAATGTTGTGACTCGGCCCAGGCAAGATGGACGGCCCGACGTGGCACCACTCGCGGCCATCGTCATGTCTGCGCTGGAATAGGTTCAATCGCCCGAGGCCGCATTGAACGTATTTTCCCTGTTGGATTCTGAGCTGCGGTTGACGCCAGCGCTAGGGCGTCATGCAAACAGAATCCATCATTACTGCCCTGTTGTCGGCCGCGGCATTTCTTAAAAAGCCCGTTCAGGACGCCGCTGCGCAATCGATCAAGGACATCTACGACGCGGTGAAACATTATCTCCGCCGACGCTTCGGCGAAGGTTCGGACGGCGCCAAGGTTCTCGAACTCGCTACCGCGAAACCGGAATCGGGCATGAGGAAAGCCGTCCTCGCGGAAGAGTTGTCATCCGCCCGGCTTCACGAGGATCCCGAAGTCATCCGCCTAACGGAGGAACTCGCGGCTCGTTTGCCGAAGCCGGTCGATCTGCCCGGCGCAAATGTGCACGTCAACGGACGCGGGAACCGGGTGTTGGTGGCGGGTCGCGACGCCATCTTGACGGAACGGGTCGTCCATCGGAGCGGCATCGAACCCGACGAACGACACCTGACGGCGGAGCAGCGCAGCGAAATCCGCGCAGTCATCGCGGAGCTGGCGGCGCGGCTGGCCGGTGACGACAGCCAACCGAATTTCACGGCGGGTCACCGGATGCTCCAGCGCCGCTTCCGGGTTCTTTCGTATGCCCTTTTGCCGCGTGAGCAGTTCGCCGATGCGATGCGATTTTTGAAGCAGCAACGCGCGATTCACCGGTCGCGATTGCGCGGTCGCAATCCCGACGCCTGGCAAACCGATCTCTACCGCGCGACCTACAGTTGTGCTCGTGAACTCGGTTGGGACCGTAAGCGCATTCGCGAGTTCGCCGAGGAAAAACTCGGGCTCAAGAAACCGCTCACCTCGTTCAATGAGCTGGGTCCGCGCCAACTGAAATCCCTCGCCGATCTCATGCACCGACAAGTGCGCTCCGCGCGTTCCAAAGCAGGTGTGCACTGCGAGAGGGACGAGGCGCGTCAGGAAAATAGCTGATCCTATTTTCGGGTGTGCGCGGGTGCGCCCACAACCGGCGGCCAGGGCGGAGTCTCGGGACGCTCGAAGCGAAGGGGCGACGCCGCCGCCGCGGACCGCGCAGTCGGCTGCAAGGCGTCCGGCGCCCCGCAGCGAAAGAGCGCGCCCGAGTCTCCGCCCCGTGCCGCACGCTCCGCGGGCCACGAGGTCGCGCCGATAGCAGCGCCAGCGCGGCGCGATTTCGTGGGGGTCGGAAATAGGCACAACCGCCACCGTGCGGCGGGAACGTGTTTCCTCCACGGGGGCGCAAGACTGCGCCGGTTGACACGCTCCCATAAGCGACACGCCGCGTGTCGTATTTACGAAAGATCAAACCTTACGCCTGGGCGTAAGGAGTGACGCGTTCTGCAATCAAAACAACGCCTCGTGCGTTGCTAAGTCCCTGCCGCGAAGTCGGCCCATTCCTCATGCTCAGGTCGAAGTCCCAACTCAATTTGCGCAACGCCAAGTCGTATTTCCGAGAGCACCTTTCCGCTGGTGACTACTATGCTGAAGGTCAGAAAGTGACGGGCGACTGGTTCGGCATCGGTGCGGAAAAACTCGGCCTCAAAGGCTCGGTCAAGGAAGCCGATTTTCTCGCACTGTGCGAAGGATTGCATCCTCAAACCGGCCGGCGACTGACGGCCCGGAAGAACACGAATCGGAACGATGGCGAGAAGTCCGTTTCGAATCGCCGCGTCTTTTACGACTTCACGATCAGCCCGCCGAAGAGCGTGTCCGTGGTCGCATACCTACAGGATGAACGTATTTTCAATCTGCACGATCGCGCGGTGCGACAGGCGATGAATGAGCTGGAAAAATTCGCCGCCACGCGCGTGCGAAAATCCGCTCAGCACGGCGACCGGAATACCGCCAACGTCGTGGGAGCGTCCTTCCGTCACGACACGAGCCGGGAGCTCGATCCCCATCTTCACACGCACTGCGTTCTGATGAACGCCACATTCGACGGCGCCGAAAATCGGTGGAAGGCACTCGAAGTTCAGGCCATGTATCGGGCGCAAAAATTCGCCGAGAATCTCTACTACCACGAACTCTGCCGCGGCCTCCGTGCGTTGGGTTACGACATCGAAAACAACGGGCGCGATTTCGAGATCAAACACGTTCCGCGAACCGTCATCGACCGCTTCTCGAAACGTCATCAGCAGATCGATGAAGATGCGGCGAAGCGGCTGGCGCGCGAAGACCGGGGTGCGGATGTGAACACCGTGCGTCGGCGCGTCGCTCACGAAAACCGGCGCCGGAAAATCAAAGAGGCGACGGCGGACAAGCTCCGCCCCTCGTGGCTGCAACAGCTCACCCGTGACGAGGCGAAGGCGCTCGCTGCGTTGAAGCCGGCAAAGCAGCCGGGGCCACCGGCCCCCGATGTGGCGGGAATTGTCGCTTGGGCAGATGAACACCTATTTGAGCGGCGCTCGGTCGTCCGCGATGACGAGCTGATGTCCGCCGCCCTCGCACGCGGTCGCGGCGAGGCTTTCGATCTGTCGTTGTTGCGGCACGCCATCGATCAGCGGGGCTATGTTCGCCAAGAAACGACCGGCAAGCTCACTTCACCTGAAGTCCTGCGTTGCGAGTTGGAAATCGTCATCGCCGCCCATGACGGCCGGGGCGCTCATTCCGAACTCAACGCCAGCCATCGACCATCCGCGAGCCTGTCGGCTGAACAGAAAGCAGCAGTCGAAACAATTCTCCAGAGCCCTGACTTCATTACGTTGTTCCGCGGCGGCGCCGGCACGGGCAAGAGTCGGACGTTGGGTGAGGTCGAGCGGGGTCTTTCGGCGGCCGGCCATCCGGTGGTCGTTCTGGCCCCCCAACGTCAGCAGGTCGCCGATCTCAAAAAAGATGGGCTGGCGGCTGAAACCCTCGCCCGGTTTCTGCAAACGCGGCAACTGCCGCGCGGTGCGGTCGTCGTGGTCGATGAGGCGGGACAAATCGGCGGACGCGATCTGCGAGATCTTATTCGGGTTGTTCAAGCCAATGCCGGCCGGCTGATCCTTTCCGGCGACACGCGCCAGCATGGCGCGGTTGCGGCCTCCGACGCGCTCCGCGCGATTGAGAAGCACGCCCGGCTGAAACCGGCGGTGCTGAGAGAGATTCGCCGGCAAGATCCGGCTCTCGGTGCGTCGGCCAAAGAACGGGGCTTCATCCGCCAGTATCGCGCCGCGGTCAAAGCTGCTGCGACCGGCGACATTGTCGGTTCATACGACCGGCTCGACCGGCTCGGCTGCGTGCGCGAATGCGGCGGTGGGGAGCGGCGCGCTAGGCTGGCGGACGAATATCTCGCGGCGGTCGGCCGGAACGAGAATGCACTGGTGGTCGCGCAAACCCGAGACGAGGCAAACGCCGTGAACGAAACGGTTCGCACTCGGCTGCGGGATTCAGGCCAGATCAAGACGGGCAAGACGCTTCCGACTTTCCAGCCAGTTGACTTGGGCGAAGCCCAAAAACGCGACCCGCGTTTTTACCGGCTCGGCCAATATGCGTGTTTCATTCAGCGCTACGGTCGCTACGCCAAAGGCGAACTCTGCGAGATCGTCGAGGCGAATGCTCGCGGTCTCGTCATCATCAAGAACGGGCGGCGTTCGACCCTGAGCTACCATTACGCCAAGCGCATCGTCGTCACTACCCGCCGCGAGCTGGAGATTGCGCCGGGCGACCGATTGCAGCTCAAGCTGAACGCAACGTCTCGCGAGGGGCTGCCGCTCAACAATGGCGAACTCGTGACCGTGCACAGCATCGCCGCTGACGGAGTGCTGAGCGTGGCGGGCGCGGAGGGAAAGAGAAAGACTGTCGCGCCCGCGCAATGCGTGCTGGTCCGCGGCTACGCCGTCACCTCCTATGGTTCGCAGGGCAAGACCGTGGATACGGTGCTTTTCTCGGATGCGGCGAATCGCGCCGCGACGAGTGCGGAACAGTGGTATGTCACGATTTCCCGCGGGCGGAAGCGCGTCATGGTTTTCACCTCCGACCGTGACGAACTGCGCGCCAATGTGGTGCGCGTCGGCGGTCGTGAGTTGGCGATGGATCTGCAAAATGAGATCACGGCAGAGGCAGAACGCCGGCAGGCGGCCGAAGAATCGGCGCGCGTGCTCGAAGCCGTCGAGCGCACGCGTCTGCACAACGCGCATATGGCCATCGTCCAGCAAGGCCAGAAACAACAGGTCCGCCATCGCGTCGCCGTATGAGCACACTCCGTGAAGAACTCGCTGAACGCCGCGCAACACAAACGGCAGAGGCCGCGTTCGTGGTCGCTTCCGCGCCGGTCGCGACGCTCGTCGTGTCCATTTGGGAAGGCGATACGTGGGTGCTGCCGTGGGCGCAGTTCGCCAATGCGAAGTTAGGAGGCAGCACTCGGCTCGAACTTTCCTTTCCCAACCACGTCGTAGTGATTCAAGGTCGGAAACTGCGGGCGCTGCTGCCCGATCTGGCGGCGTTCCGCGTGAGTTCGGTGCGGGATTTTCCGCCGGACTACCGGCCGCCCGGTGAGGCCGGGCAACCCTTCATCACGCGTATCGAAGTGCGTCCCCGGTCAGGCGCAGCTGAAATCCGCGAACCGTCCCAATAAATCGGCGAACCGTTCTAACCCGAATTTTGATTCGAAGGTCAGTTATCGTAGGCGCCATGCGCCGCGATATGCTGCTGAATCTCTTGCTTGCCGCTGGGAGCGTCTGGATCGCGTTCGCGCTGTGGCCTGGCGCTTTCATCGCGCGCGGCGTCGCCAGCGGTTTTGCGGTGTTCGCGTGCTGGCAGCTTTACTGCGCCGTTAGCAACTCGCGACGCCGAATGGCGAAGCCCGTGTTGCGCTTGGGCGGATTCTTATGGCCGATGGAAGACTTTTGCCGGGGCTGGCTCATCACTGGGCAGGTCGGCACGGGCAAGACGAGTGCTGCGATCAATCGGATGCTGTGGCAGGTGTCGCAGAATTGCCCGAATTGGGGCGGCGTCTGCGTCGATGACAAGGGGCTGTATTGGGAAACGCTGCGCCCAATGTTGCGCGAACTCGGCCGCGAGAAAGATCTGATTCTCTTGCAGGTCCGGCCATCCGATGCGGCATCCGACTGGAAACCGGTGCACACGTTTAATTTTCTGGCCAATCCCCATCTGCCGTTTTCCGCCAAGGCCAAGATCGTCTGTGACGTGGCCGCTTCGGTCGGCCAGCGCTCGGAGCAAACGTTTTTCCGAATGCAGGCCCAGGTGCAGATGGAGTTCGCGTTCCATGTCCTGGCGACGGCCGGGGTGCCGGTGACACTGGCGAGAACGTATCGCCTGCTCACCTCGGACCAAGCGCTGGCGGAAGCCATGGAAGTGCTGGGAGAGCAAAATACCCCGGAGTCACGGGCACTGGTGGAGCACTACGAAAGTGCGTTTCGCGCGCAACCGGCCGAACAGCTCGGTGGCATCAAAACGACCATCGCGAACTACCTCCACTATTTTGCGGAGCCGAGCATGGCGGAAGTTTTTTGCCCCTCGAATCCGAGTTTCAGTTTCGACGATTTGGCGCTCGGCAAGATCGTATGCGTTTCGATGCCCCAGCGGTTTCAAGTCGAGCGCCGCTATATCAATACGCTCTTGAAACTTTCGTTCTACTCCCAGGCGTTGCGCCGATTCGACAAACCGGCCGCCGTGCGTGCGAATGACAACCTCCTCATTCTCTGGGCGGACGAAGCACAGAAAATCGTGACCGCCTCCGACGACGGGATGTCCGACTACAATGTGGTCGATGTGATTCGCGAGGCGCGCGCCACTGTGGTGGCCGCAACGCAGTCGTATCAATCCCTCATTCCGCCGATGGGGGATGAGCGAAAAGCAAAGGTCTTCATCGCCAACATGGCCAACCGGGTCACTTTCTGTGCGGCTGACGAGGAGTCCGCGAAGATCGCGGCGGACACGATCGGGAAGCGCAAGGCCAAGAAGCGCACCGTTGGTTATACCGGCGGCAAGCGCAGCACCTCCGTGACGGACGAGGATAAATACTGGTTCGAACCGTATCAGCTCCGAAAGCTGCGGCGGTTTGAAGCCGTGGTGCAGCACTGCAATGGCGGGTTTCGCAAGGTCACGCTCCCGCCCTGTGGAGCGGATGGAAAGGTGCCGTCATGGTTTCGCAATTGAGCGCGTCAGCGGTTACGACCGGCGGCAACGGCTCCGCCACGACGGATCGACTGCGCCGACTGCCGTCCCATCTGGCCGCCAAGATTCGGGGCCAGCAACATGCGCTGCCCCGCATCTGTTCGGTGCTGACGCGTGGCGAACTTGGGTTCGCGCATCCGCGCCGGCCGCGCGGCTCCTTCCTCTTGGTCGGACCGACGGGCGTGGGAAAAACGGAGACGACCAATGTGTTCACGGACTATCTCTTCGATGGTGCGGCGCCGGTGCGGTTCGACATGTCCGAATATCAACTCCAGGGCTCCGTCGATAAACTCCTCGGCGAGAGCCGCGATGATCGCGGCTTGCTTGGGCGCGCGCTGCGAACTGCGACACGCGGCACATTGCTTTTCGACGAAGTCGAAAAAGCGCATCCATTGGTCTTGGACTTATTCCTGCAAATCCTCGAGGACGCTCGCGTGACGCTGGCCACCGGCGAGACGTTGGACTTGCGGCCGTTCTATATCGTTTGCACCTCGAACATCGGGTCGGAAGAAACCATGCGCATGGAATCCGCGCCGTTCGCGTCGGTCGAACGCACGGTGTTGATGCGGGTGCGCGAGCGGCTGCGCCCGGAACTGGTGGGCCGCGTCAACGAAATCGTGGTATTCGGCCGTCTCGACTACGCCACCCAACGCGCGATCTGCGCCGGGATGATCGAAAGCGAAATCGCCCGCCTCTCTGCCATGGGTCACACCGTGGAGGTGAGCGCGGATGCGATCGAATTCCTGGTGCGGCAAGGTTACCATCGCTCGCTGGGCGCACGCCCGATGCGCGGAGCAGTGGAGCGGTTCATGCAGGACGCTCTCGCCGACGCGCTGTTGCGCGGCGAGAAATCCTCGGGCCAACTCGTCGTGACCGGCGATGGCAGTCGCTTGGGACTAATTGCGCCGACGGCCTGAGTGACGGCCGCGCAAGGGGAAAATCTGGTCCTGCGTGCGACGGACATCCCCCGAAGCGAGTCCGCCCACCTCCACCCCGTCGTCGCGGTGGCGTGTCTCGACATGAAGGCGCACGAAATTGCGGGAGCGCGGATGCGCCCGGCAGCGCACCCCGTAGGTGGCCTGATCTATTTGAGGCCGCGACTGAACTTATCGACGGCCATGTGGCCCTGCGAACGCTACTCGCCACCATGACGGATGATGGCGAGGATTTCGCGATCAAGACTTCAGCTCCCGCCTTCGGGTCGAAAATATCCTGACCCATCGATCGATACTCGGGCACCGCACCGAAACCCGGCACGGCCAACAGGAGCAGGAACGTGAGAACGGTCGTCAGCTTCATCGGTTTGACGCCGCATGGTGACGGCGGAGCGCCCCGGCGCAAGCGATGCGCGCCTTGCACTCCCACCGACGCGATTTCAGTTTCGGCGGGCATGGCGTCGTTGCCTCTAAGCATAACCGTGGAAGTCCGCTGCCTCCGGCTGCCTGCGGCCTGTGCGGGCGAAGCAGTTTTTCTCGGCATTCAACGAGACCGCGACGTGGTGAACATCGTGCCGGCCGCGGTTGGAAAAATGGTATTCACGCCGGATTTCCGTGTGACGGATTTCGACGGGGTGCCGAATTTTATCGGACCTTACGCGCAGGGTCCGCGCGACGAACGCTTCTTCTACCTTTCTTGGGGCCGGGGCGGTTCCACTCCGACGTTTCAGATGTTCCGTCGGCTGAAAGTTCACCTCTCGCACCTGACATGGAAACAGATCAAGGCCGCGACGCGGCGCGGCGAGCCGCTTCGCATCGCGATCGACATGACGGACCGGTGCGGTCAACCGCTTTGCGGCTCTGCTTGGCCCGATGATCCCGCGGTTTCCTGGACTCTGAGCTAAGTGCAGGCCGCTTGAAACCGAAGATGCAAGGAGAACTCGCGAAGACCGTCGCGCTTGGGAGCCGGCTCGGCGAGTGGATCGATGCGGGCGCGCGCCAGCGCGCGCTCGGCGGCCTTGCGACCGAATCGGAAAAACACGGCCGGGGTAACGGCCATGTCGAGGAACGTGGAGCTGACCAATCCGGCGAGAATCACGACGGCGACCGGATAGAGGATTTCCTTGCCCGGTTCGTGCGCGGACAGGACAAGCGGAATCAACGCGAGTCCGGCCGTAAGCGCCTGAGCGATTGCTGGGGTGCGGGCGAAGCCGGTGACTGAGCGAATTTCTTGCGACGGCCAGCGGCCAGCTAGAAGAATTCCGGCGCGAGCCGGCGTCGGGGCGTTGCGGGGCGGAGCCCCGCTAGAAAGGGGAGCGCGAGACGGAGACTCGCGTGCGGGGAAAGCCCTTTCCCCGAGAACGAATCATGCTCCTCGAATTCTTGGGTTGGCCACGGTCGCAGCCAAGTTAGGGGGCGGTGGCGGGTCGGGGCTTTTCCCGTGAGGAAGACACCTGCAACGGATGCTTACTTCTCGTCCCTAGCCGGCTCGCCGGTGAGTCTCGACAGGCGTGTGATTTCGCCAAGGCTCACTGCCCTCTGCCACTCCGAAACATGAATACCGACATTCTCAAAGAATTGGCTGCTACGCGTGCCAAGGTAGCACAGCTCGAAGCGTCCATCGCGTCCGAACTCGCCAGCGAACTCGCGACACTACCGGCTATGTATGGGTTTAATAGCGTCGATGCGTTCATCGCCGCTGTGCGCAACGCATCTGGCACGCGGCGCGGACGGCCTGGCCGCAAACCCCGTGTAGCTGTAGCCGCGGGGGCCAAAACGACCGCCGGCAAACGCCGGAAACGTGCGAAGATCACCGATGCCATGCGGGCTGAAGTGAAAAAACTCGTTGAGGCCGGTAAGACCGGGAACGAAGTCGCCAAGGCGGTGGGCATTTCTCTGCCGAGCGTGCAAAATATCAAAAAGGCGCTCGGCCTGGTAAAAGGGAAATAGCGGTAGGTGGGCCGTTGATCGTTAGTGCGGTTGCGGTGCGCTCCGGCAAGAAAGCCGAATGCGATGCCGCGAACTGTAACCTGTATTTCCTTCGGTCACACAGGTTCGAAATCGGTCGGGTCAATCCGTTGCCGACTGCTGGAAGCATCGCTGAAGAGCTGCGCCGACGCTCGACCACTCCGATGTGCGATGAAATATCGTCACTCCGGCGTCCAACGCGTCCTTTTCAATCTCATCCGATCCGGTGAGCATGATGATAGGAATTCGCGAACCGGCTCGTCGAATTTGCCGCACCATCTCTAATCCCGACATGGCCGACATTTTTGTTATCCGTCACGACGGCGTCCACTCGGAGGCGCATCAGGATCGCCATCGCCTCGGTCCCATCGCGGGCGCCAAAAATTTCCGAGTCTGGAAACGTCTGGCGCAGCACCTTCCCGATTTAGAAAGAGCCGGAGGTTGGGCGAGCACGGTAAACTTTTCGGGACGGCTGCCGCCGCGCTGGGCGATTCCCCAAGTCAGTCCTCGCTAATGTGACGACCACGACTAGAATTAGGTTGCGTGAAGCTGAGTAAACCACTCTCAAAAAATCCGGGCATCCGGGCATCCGGGCATCCGGGCATCCGGGCATCCGGGCATCCGGGCATCCGGGCATCCGGGCATCCGGGCATCCGGGCATCCGGGCATCGAGCGCGAAGAGTTGAGGGCGGTCCCGCTAAGAATCAGCTACCCCATCGGGGGCGGCGTGGTCTTCGAGCGTGGTTTGAGAATGTCCTCGCTGCTGTTGGCGCATCTACCGGTTCCGACCGGCATCGCGTGCCTGGTGAAATAGGCGCTCGGCCAAGGCAGCAAATTTTGGTCCCGGCTGCGTCAACGGGAGTATTATGAATGCGATTACCACCCAGACCATCCTGCTGGTGGAGGATGACGAAAATGACGTTGTTTTCGTGAGGATGGCGTTGGAAAAGGCGGGAGTCGCCAGCGGACTCCAGGTGGTAGAAGACGGGGCGCAGGCGATCAACTATCTCAGCGGTCAGGGCGACTTCGGCGATCGCACGCGGTATCCGCTGCCCGCATTGGTCCTCTTGGATTTGAAATTACCGCGGGTGATGGGAATCGACGTGCTGAAATGGATTCGCGAGCAGCGCGAATTGGATATGATGCTCGTCGTTATGCTGACTTCGTCGCAGCAACGAACGGACATTCAGACGGCCTGTTCGCTTGGCGCGAACTCCTACCTCGTGAAGCCGTCCAATCCTTTCGATTTGAGCGAAATGATGGAGTTGGTGAAACGTTACTGGCTGCAACTCAATCAACCGACGTCGAGTAGCGTAGCATTCATGGTTCCCGCAGAGGCAAGCTAAGAGGATGCGGTTCGGAGCGCCCGGAGAAACGGACGTATGTGTGGGAACGGAATCGTAGTCGGCGCATCGGCGGGAGGAGTTAGCAAATGAGCCGAAGCTCTCCACAAATGCGGCGTCTCGCCAAGGATCTCATGGCCACCGAGGGGAGTGGAGATGAATCTTCCGAAACAAAAAGTCAGGCGGCCTTTCGCGTTTGTGAAAAACTTCGTCCCCATCTTGCGACGCTAATGGGGAACTCCGGGTATTGGGCGCATCTTTCACGCGCGCTCGCGCTGGCCAAGGCGGAAGTCCCCTGGCTGCGCACGGTGCGCGTGAAGGCAGATGGGGCTTTTGAAGGGTTGGAGGAACTTCAAGCGCAGGTCGGCGCGGACGTATTTTTCGAGGGCGGAGTGGTTTTGGTGGCCCAGGTGCTTGGTTTGCTGGTGGCTTTCGTCGGCGAAGACTTAACGCTGCGGATGGTGCGCGACGCGTGGCCGAAACCACCGCGATGACACGCGAGTCGTGAGTGCATAGGCACATTTATCGTCGGCACCAAGTGCCGTAACATCGAGCGGCTCCAATCGCGGCGCGTCGCAGAAAAGGTGGCCCTTATTTTTGGTGAGCGCGCGTGCGCCTACAACCGGCGGCCGATGCCGAGACTCGGGACGTGAGGAGCGGAAAGACGCTCGCCGTAGTTTTTGTGTCGCGCCCTATCAAGGGCTCGAACGGCGGGCGCAGCGACGAACGTCCCGAACCCCGGCACGCGTGCCGCATCGCTGCGCGAGGCCACGGGCGGCGTGCTGATTCCCCCTCCGAGGCACGCCGTCCTATGCGTCGAACCATGGCGCAAGTGCGATCGAAATAATTGCGCCTGGTTTCTCACTCCTGCGGGCGCAGTGGTCTGCGCCGGTTGACGCGCACTGTTGGGCGAATGCGAAGTCGCACTTGCGATGCCCTAATCGTCGCGGCCAACGATGTCGCGGCAAGTTCACACGACGGCTAGTTTAACGTTCGATCCGTCCAGAATTTCCGCGCGTTTTGCCCGGCGGTGGAAAATGGCCGGCTTGCAGAAGTTGCCAAATTTCAACTTTCAGTCCCTTGGCGATCCGCTCAACGGTAGCTAACTGCAGACCTTCGCGTTTCTCGACTTCGATTGCCTGGAAATGACGGTAGGCGACGCCGATTTTCTCTGCCGCCTTTTCCTGCGTGAGACCCATTCGTAATCGTAGATTGCGTAGGTTTTGTTGCAGGATCTCCAGGGCGGTCACGCTACGATCCTAGCGTTTCCGCTTGAAGCGCTCCACGTCATGAACGTAGCGTGCGCCCAAGATGATGCTCTTCTCTTCTGGCGACGCGGGTGCTGAACCTGGTTGTTGCCCGTGGACAGGGATTCCTGGCAGCAGCACATCACCCGCCCGCATTCGCGTTGCGTGAATTTGCCTATCTACCCCACCTTGAGCCGAAGTGAGCGACAGCCCGGAACAGCCAAAGACGCAACGCACCATGCTGGTAATCGACGATCAACATTCCGTGCGCGTCTCGCTCGTATACCTCCTGCGGCTGTCCGGCTACAATGTGATCGGCGCGGACTCCGGCGCCAATGCGATTGTTTTGGCGGCGACGGAATCCGTCGACGGAGCATTGATCGACGTGCACATGCCGGTGATGAATGGCTTGGAAACGTGCGTGCGTCTGCAAGCGCAAGCGCGAACGCTCGGCCGCGAACTGAGAGTGTGGTTCATGACAGGAGCGTTCACTGGTGATCTTGAACGTCGCAGCGCCCGGCTTGGCGCGCTCGGTGTTTTCGCGAAACCATTCGAGTGCCCGTCATTTTTAGCCAGGCTCGAGGCCGGCTTTTCTTCCCCGCTTCCGTCGCTTCCTTCAACTACGGTCGACGATGGCGCGAGCAGTAGTAACCCGCCATGAGCAGCGACCGGAGGGCAACGGTGCGTTCCGCCGAAGGTAGTGCGGGGAAACCGCTGCGAGTATTGTGTGCGGAAGACGATGTGCACCTCTCAGAATTGTTGAAACGCGCGCTGGAAGGAGCCGGACATCTCGTCGAATGCGCCGCAGACGGACAGCATGCGCTTGAGCGGCTTACCGCGGACTTGAAGTTTT
Source organism: Opitutaceae bacterium (assembly GCA_030693515.1). GTDB lineage: Bacteria > Verrucomicrobiota > Verrucomicrobiia > Opitutales > Opitutaceae > ER46. The sequence continues at coordinate 54,507 of JAUYAK010000124.1, read as the reverse complement.
TCGACGTTCTGATCACGGATCACCGCATGCCACGCCTGTCCGGTCTCAAACTGGTTGAGCGTATTCGGCAAACTGACTTTTCAGGAAAGATCATTGTTCACAGCTCCCACTTGCCGGAGTTTGACGCCACCGCCTATCTCGCATTCGCGGTCGATCACATTTTCACCAAACCTACGCAGTTCATGGAACTGTTGAAGGTTGTCCAGCGGATGAGAGTCACGGTGCCATGACGGATCAAGAACTACTCAACACCGCTTTGCACGGCGGCGAGACAGAGTGGCAAAAGCTGCACGAAGCCTGCCGCGACCGTGCACTTGCGGAGGCATTGGCTCGGGTGCTTGAGCAAAACTCCAACGGCGACAGCGATGCGGCGGTCGCATGGGCGCACGTGCTGGCGGATTTGCACCCCGGCCTAAAAGTGAATTTGCCGCCAGAGCGCCCGGCGTCACCCTGAACGCGTCTCATGTTCTCCGGCCCGATACATATTCCTCAACGATCAGGGCTGCGTGTTTAGCAGCGCGGATGCCCCAACCCGTGAGGATTTCGAATACGCCGCGGTTGGGATGCTGACGATACTGAGCTTGGTCGATGGCCGTTACTATGGCAGCGCGAAAAAGTGGCTGCCAATACCGGAGGGCCGGCTGGGAGCGGCGGAGGCGGGCGGCGACGTTACGCCGCCATTTCACGCGCCGGCATCGCATTTCGAGGAGGCACCAACCCCGGCATGAGGTGCGTTTCCACACGGACTGATCGCCCTTGGACTTTCCTTTCGAGCCAGCGCGACCGTGGCTCGAAACCTACCGATGCTCGCACGATGAGCTTCACATTGTATCCGGGCATTCCGCGCGGGGTATCGCGACTCCGCCCGCAGGACATACGGTAGCGCGTGCGCCCGCACCCGACCCCGCGGGTGCGGGCGCTTCACGCGCCGCGTTTCTTGATGCAGACCGCTAATCGATGGCCCGCCGACAGACGAAATCCGTAGACCGCTCGAACGCAGTGCTGGCAGGTGCTATTCGACGATTGCGAATCCGGCTAAAGATGAACCAAGGACAATTTGCGCGTGAGATCGGCGGCGTCTCTCAGCAAACCGTGTCGGATTGGGAAAAGGGCAAGCGCCTGCGCCAACTCCAAATCGCTTTCCGTCTGGTTCGACTACTTGGAAAGTAGGCGCAGCCTCGCTGGTGCGGCAGCGAACGATTTGTTGGCTACATTGATACCGTCGAGCAGGGAGCGGTGGAGCCGCTATGGCTTGCTAGGAACTAGCGGCTTGCTAATCGAGCGATTGGGCCGCGACACTCACGATTCCAGCATGAAGATTGAGCGCGTGGTCCTCGTCACGGACGACGGCGAAGAGGATATTTTTCTTTTCGAGCGACTGTTGAAGAAAGCCGGCGTCGGAAATCCGATCCGGTCGGCTTTGTCGGGTGATGCTGCGATTGCGCGGTTGTCGTCTGTGGCCGAAGGTTCAAGTGATGAGGTGCTGTTGGTCTGCTTTCTCGACATCAAGATGCCGGGGACGAACGGATTTGATGTCCTGCGGTGGGTTCGCCGGCGTCAGGAATTCGACTCGGTGCCGGTGATCATGCTGTCCTCGTCCGACGATCCAGCGGACATAGCCAAGGCTGCGAAACTCGGCGCCGATTGTTACCTGACCAAGCATCCGGCTCCTGCGGTCATGCGCGACGTGCTCGGCGCTGTTGAAAAATTTAGCGGACAACCGAAGGGGCGCGAGAAAGAGGTGTTCGACGCGGCCTTTAATTTGCTCGCGCGGCGATCGTAGTTAGAATGTGGTGACAGCGCGGAGTTGTCCACCCGACGTTTGTGGATGCTGCTCACGACCTCATCCAGTGGAAGCCTTACACGCTGCCATAATTGTGGCATTTGGCAAACGACGACGCGAACCAAGTTGCGACCGGTTGGCCGGAGAATATGCTGGTCGCACGATGGCAATCGGTTTCACCTTTCTCATCGTCGATGACGACCAAGACGGTCGATTCCTCCTGGAACGTGCGTTAGTGGGGCAATTCGAGGGTGCGGAAATCCTTTCGTGTGCCTCTGCTCAGGCGGCGCGTGCCGCGCTCGATCAAACCAGGATCGACGCAATCGTGACCGACAATAAACTCGGCGGTGAAAGTGGCGTGGAATTCATTCGAGGTTTACGGCAACGAGGGATCACCTGCCCCGTCGTGGTGGTGACGGGGAGCACCGATCCGAAAGTGGAGCGCGCCGCATATGAGGCCGGAGCCAACAAGGTGTTTTCCGCTGATCGCGGCGATTTTGCCACCTATCTGCGCGCAGCGCTTTCGTCCGCACCGAATGAGAGGGAGTCGCGTTGATTCTACGAGGCGGCAACTTGTCCACGGTTACTGCGCTGCAACTGCTCGTGGATTTGCTGCGCGAGAGCGCCGAGATCGAAAGGTTTACCCAAAATGGCGAGCGCCCCGGCGTCGCGGGCCGATTTCGCATCGGCCGCTGTTCGCGCCCCGGTCATCAGCCAAACGGGCAGATCTTGCGCCGACGCTTCTGCTCGCGCACGCAGAGCGCGGCAGACCGCAGTGCCGTCCATACGTGGCATGTGGACATCCACAATCGCGGCATCGATCCGCACGTGAAGCATGAGCGATAGAGCCTCCGGGCCGCTTTTCGCCTCGAGCACGGTATAGCCGCCGAGGGTAAACCACTCCGACAGCGTCTCGCGCACCGAAGCGTTGTCGTCGATCACGAGCAGTGTCGGCATTGCGGTAGGTCTTCGGAGATTTGAACGGGCCGGGTCGTATTGCACCCCGGGTCTGGTCGAGCACAAGCGGGAAGTGCACGCCGGTTTGGCGCCAAGGAATGGCATTCTCGGCTGAAGCGCGGCTGTGCTTTCTTGCGCGGTGGGTGTTCCAAAATCGTAGTGCTAACGAAGTGGATTGCCTCGCATTTCAAGGTTGGGGATAAGGCTTCAAAACGTGGCACGTCTCATTCTACCTCCGCTGTCGGCGGAAGCCGCTTCTTACTTTGAGTCGATCATCGGAAAGGCATCCGGCGAATTCGACCCCGAGGAGCTGAACAGTGAGCAAGTGGAACACCTCCTCGTCGTCTTGGACGGCGAAATGGAGCAGCTTCGCGATGAGGCTACGAAACGAACGCTCTCCAGTGGCGAATCCGAAAAAATGTCGCGGCCAATCGCAGATCTGGCGTCGGCGTTAACGCGTGTGTTGGTGCGTCGCCAAGGATAACGCATCCCGTCGCTTGGTATCTCAACTCGCCCTCTTGCGCCGCGAATATTAATGCTCATCGAACGAAAACCGTGGCCGAAGACGTTTGAAAATGGAGCGTCGGTTCAGCGACGAGGTCATCATGCGGATCGAGGTCGCGTGGTGCGAGTGAGCAGCGTGCCTGGCAGGTGGGTGGTTTGCTGGTCAGATGGCAGCTGCAGCGAGTTTGTCGGGGATGATTTGGCCGCGAATGATGATGTCGCGGAAGTTCGCGAAGCGCGGCGGATCGAACTCAACATTTTTCCGTCGGCCGGGCGCTGACCGCGCCGTGGCCCACTGTCCCCGTCGTGAGCTACAGTGGCACGGGTGACGCAATCTCTGTGCCCTGCGAGGGCGTCTCTGATAATGGCGTTGGTTGCTGGTCCCGCCGGGTGTGGCTGGGGTTTCGCATTTGCTCGCACATCGACCCACGAAGCACAGCCATAACCGTGCCGCGCCCGCGCGCGTGGTGAGTTGATTTCTTTGCCAAGCGGAAATAGACCCCAACACCGTGATGACCATGACACCCGGCGTCCGTAAGTTGGCACTCACCGCGCATATCACTTCCTCGGTCGGCTGGCTCGGTTCGGTTGCAGGTTTCCTGGCTTTGGCTGTCGCCGGTCTCATGAGCCAAGACGCGCAGATCGTGCGTGCGTCCTACGTCGCGATTGAATTGGTCGGCTGGTGTGTGATTGTTCCGTTGAGCGTCGCGTCGCTGCTCACCGGGCTTGTCCAATCGTTGGGCACCACGTGGGGGTTGTTCCGGCACTATTGGATCGTGGCGAAGCTCCTGATCACCGTCGTCGCCAGCATCCTCTTGCTCGTGCACATGCAGGTGGCCAGCCGTATGGCAGACGTGGTGGCCGGGACGACGCTGGCCGCGGGCGATTTCCGCGGAATGCGGATTCAACTCGTGGCCGACGGCGCTGGCGCGGTGGTGGTGTTGGTGATCGCAACCGCATTGTCGGTATTCAAACCGCAGGGGTTGACACCGTTCGGCCGCAGGCAGCTCGCGGAATCCGAGCGCGAATCAAACGGCAGCGCGCCGCGCTGGGTTTGGATCGCTGGGGTCAGCGTTGGCGCCCTGGTCTTGCTGTTTGTCGTCATCAAGCATCTCACCGGCGGCGGCCTTGGGGCTCACCATTGATGCGCCAATCATTCTACGTCTTCGTCCGCGGTCTTCATTTGTATGTTGGCCTTTTCCTGAGCCCGTTCGTTTTGGTTTTTGCGATCAGCGTGATATTTCTCGTGCACTCGTGGGTGCCGGGAAGTGGAGCACCTGCGGCGAGTCGAAATGCAACGAACCTCTCGATTCCTTCCGATTTCGAGCGGCTGAAAGGGCGCGAACAAGTCGCGGCCGCGCACGCGCTGCTCGATCAGATCCCGGTTCGCGGTGAGATCGGGTTCGTCCGTCAGTTCCCCAAAGAGCGGCGCTTCGTGATTCCGGTGTCCGTGCCGGGAAGTGAAACCGTCGTCGAACTCAACGTGGAGTCTCGCTCCGCGAAGATCTCATCGCGCACGACGGGCGTCGCGGACGCGATGGTGTTTTTGCACAAGATGCCGGGGCCGCACAACGTGAACGTTCGCGGTAACTCCGCCTTCATGACTGTCTGGCGCTGGCTGGCGGACGCGACCGTCTACCTGCTGCTTTTTCTTTCAATGAGCGGGATCTATTTATGGGTGGTGTTGAAAAACGAGCGCCGCGTGGGGATCGTGATGCTCGCTGCGGGTGCGCTTTCGTTCGGAGGACTCGTCTATGCCCTCGTCGCCTGAGCAGCAGATGCCCGCGGGAAACGGCCCTCGGGCGTTCACCCAAGGTTACAAGACATGGAACCGGAAACTGCACTTTTACCTCGGACTTTATTTTCTGTTCTTCATCTGGTTGTTCGCGCTCACGGGATTGTTGCTCAACCATTCGTGGGCGTTCACCGAGTTCTGGCCGAATCGCAAAGTGGCGACCGTGGAGCGACAGATTAAGGCGCCTGCGGACGGCACCGCGCTCGATGAAGCGAGGGACGTGATGCGGCAACTCGGCATCGCTGGTGAAATCCAGTGGCTCACGACGCAACCGGGCGATTCAGGGCGACTTGAATTTCGCGCAACGAAGCCCGGCCTCCAATTCGACATCAAAGCGGATTTGAAGCTAGGACGGGCTACGGTTCAGCGCACGGAAGTCAACGCGTGGGGCGTCATGCGCGCGCTGCATACGTTCACCGGCGTTCGGATGAACGACGCGAAGAATCAGCGCGATTGGATGCTCACGACGATTTGGGCGCTTTCGATGGATGCGGTGGCCCTCGGGCTGGCGGTGTTGGTGATCAGCGGGCTCATCATGTGGTGGGGACTCGCGGGCAAGCGGGCATTGGGGCTGGTTGCGCTTGGATGCGGAATTCTTGTGTGTGGCTGGTTTGTCGTCGGGCTGCGGTGGATTGGGGTGTGAGGGGATGCGGCGGGAATTCTCCCACGCTGAGATCGGGGCGTCTCTTGCTGGCGTGCGGTCGTGGACACATGCACGTTGTGCAAATGGAAAAATCCCGGTGAAAACAACCGCCCGACATTCCTCCGCGCATCGCGCGCCGCACGCTCACGCCAAACCTGGCCACGCGGCGCATTCGCCCGCCCCGGTCGCACCGGCCGCGAAACGCGCGCAGCCGACCGACACCGTTCACCACCGGCAGAAACGGCGCGGCACGCCTTGGAAGGACTACCTGCCGTTGATCGTCATTCTCACCCTCACGGTGCTCGCCGCCTCGGCGAAGCAGGTCGCCGCCGCCAGCGCATGGGATGGTCGCGGGTGGATGCACGACTTCATGGGACTCTTCCTCGTCGTGTTCTCGATGTTCAAATTCTTCAACCTGGCGGGGTTCGCGGATGGTTTTCAGATGTATGACTTGCTGGCGAAACCGTTCCGGCCTTACGCCTACGTGTATCCGTTTATCGAGCTCGGACTCGGCCTCGGCTATCTCGCACAGCGGAACCTGCCGGTCGTATATGGAGCGACCATTGTCGTCATGCTGTTCGGCGCGCTCGGCGTTATCCGCGCGCTGCGCCAGGGGCTCGACTTGGAGTGCGCGTGCATGGGCACGGTGCTCAAGGTGCCGCTCTCGACGGTCGCGCTAACCGAAGATCTCGGCATGGTAGCGATGGCGGCGACCATGTGGGCGACGCACGCGTGAGGAAGTGTTTCACGCGCTCACGTGCCAGGTGAATGTTTGCGCGGGTGGGTCGGCTCCGCGGCGTGCTGCTGGGTTTCTCGTCCGGCAGGGTCTTTCGTTGAACCCTCTTTCTCCTTCGGCGAGGCACGTTCGCTCACCGCACCACGTTGCTCGGGCGGTGTCGCGGATTCCGCGCGAGGGCGGTGAGCGCCCGGATGTCTTTGTGGGCATGGGATTGGCCGAAGGCGGACATCGCGGTGTCCTTGATGCCATGTTTGATAATCAGAACATTTCCGAATCGCTCCAGTGATTCGCACGCACCGCGTCGGCTAGCTAGGTCGGCGCGGGGGGATAAAACTGCTACGGCTCGGCTTTCTTGCCGGGCTCAGCGCATTCAGGGATGGCTTGACGGAAGATGCGTTCAGGTTCTCTTTCCGCTCTGTGCGTCGAATGAAGTGCAGCCTGTCATGGGCGCTCTTAGTCCTGATGTTCGCCGTGGCACTCGTGCCGGCGAACGGGCTTACTGTCTTTCACGCGCACGACGATCATGACGATCACGGAGAGCATAACGCGGGGTTATTGGGGTTGAGTGAGGCTTATCACGTGACCGGTTCCCATGATGCCGAGGGGTTGCACGCTCACCGGCTCGGGTGGAGTCAGATCCAGAAATCTTCCGTGCTGCGCGAAATCGGCGCGCCGGTGCTCGTCACTCAGATTTGGTTGAACGCGCTGGCGCAACGAATGCCAGTGGAACGTTTCGTCAGTCTGGCGCATCCTTCCGCGGAGTCGGAAATGGTGCACGCGCCACCACCGTTACTACGGTCGATGGCATTCTTGATTTGAGGCGGCTTTCCGCGCGTTCGCTCCTGCGCACGCGTTGAGCCTCGTTCCCGCGCACGTGGTGCGCCGGGACTTCGTATTGTTCCGGTCAACCGGGAAGCCTCATGAATGCCTTATTTCGTTTTCGTCCTGTCCTGTCTCTCATTTTTGCCGGTGTGTCCTTTGGCACCCTGGCCCCGTCCGTCGCTCGCGCGGCGCCGCTGAGCCTGTCCGAAGCGCTCGCACGCGTCGAGGCCGGCCACCCGTGGATGCGCACGCGCGATGCGCAAGCACGGCTCGCCGAAGCGCGTAGTGCCCAAGCTGCCGTGCGCCCAACGCCCGAGGCGTCACTCCAATTTGAAAACGGACTCGGCACCGGCGAACTGCGGGCGTTCCGGAGCTTGGAAACCACTTTGCAACTCAGCCGGGCGATTGATTGGTCCGCGCGGCGTTCGGCGCGAGCTGCCGTCGCGACCGGACTGAACGAAGCCGAACGTCTCGAATGGGAGGAGAAGCGCCGCGAATTACTCGCCGAAGCCGCTCGTCGGTTCATCCGCATCGCCGCCGCTGCCGCAGACGTGGCCGCATCTCGTGAGGTTGCGAAGCTCGCGGCGGAAACCGAAGCCGATATTCGCCGCCGTGCAGAGCAAACCGCGGCCACGGCTGCCGATGTGGCGCGCACACAACTCACCCGCGTTCAGGCCGACCTCGAAGCGGAGCACGCGGAACACCAAATGAGCGCCGCGAAACAAGCGCTCGCGTTGTTGTGGGGGGCGGACACCGCCGATTTCGAGGGCGTGCAGGCTGATCTGGGAACGCTCCCGAAGCTGGCGGAATTCGGCGTGCTGACCCAGCGGTTGGCGGCGACGCCGGGGCAGGCGCGTTACGCCGCGCTCGGTCGCTGGCGACTCGCCCAGGAGAAACTCGCCCGTGCGAACGCGGCGCGCGGCGAGGCGCGGGTCGGCGGCGGCATCCGTCGCGTCGAACGAACCGACGATTGGGGCTTCGTTCTCGGACTCAACTACGCGTGGCCGTCCCGCGCGCATGGCGAAGCGCTGGCCGCCGAAGCGCGTGCCGAGCGTGACCGCACGAGTGCGGAAGGTGAGGCCGCGTTGATCGAAGCGAAGGCGCTACTCTTCGAACTCGTGCAGGAGATCAAGCACGCGCAGATCGAGCATGAGGCCGCGCAGAAGGAGTTGATTCCGGCGGCAGAAGCGTGGCTGAAAGCGGTGCGCGACGGCGCAAACACCGGGCGCTATGCCGTCCGCGATCTACTTGAGGCGCAGCAGGCATTGCTTGGCGCGCGCCAGCAATTGATCCGGGCCGACGCCGAGTATCACCGCACACTGGTCGAAATCGAACGCCTGATCGGCGCCTCGGCGGCACCCTGAGCGTTCGCGCGCAGCCACCCCACATAATTTACAGCCATCCCATTTCATGAAATTGAAACTTCCTCTCACGATTCTCGCCGTGCTCGTTCTGGGCGGCGCCGGAGTTTACTTTATCTCCAAACGAGCCAGTCACACGGCGGCTGGATCGGCGGAATCCGGACACGGCGCGGCGGCAGCCGAAGAAGCTCCGAAAGGCCCGCACGGCGGAAAACTTTTCCGCGATGGCGATTTCGCCGCTGAGTTGGCGATCTACGAGAAAGGCGTGCCGCCGGAATTTCGCGCGTGGTTTACCCAGGGCGGCAAGCCGCTCGCCCCGGCCACGGTCAAGTTCAACCTGCAACTGACGCGACCCGGCAACGTCGTCGATCACTACACGTTCACGCAGGAAGGTGATTATCTGCGCGGTTCATCGGAGGTCTATGAACCGCACTCCTTCACTTACCTGATCACGGCCGAGCACGGCGGGCGGAGCCACCGCTGGGAACTCGCCGCGCCCGAAATGCAGACGACCATCAACGCGGAGAGTGCCAAGACCGCGGGGGTGGTCGCTGAACCGGCCGGCCCGGCCACGCTCGCCGAAACCGTGGCCGTCTACGGCCAGGTAAAGCTCAACGGCAACAAGGTCTCCCGCGTCATTCCCCGCTTCCCCGGCGTGGTGCGCGAAGCGCGCAAGGCACTTGGCGACGCCGTGACTGCGGGCGAAGTCGTGGCCGTCATCGAGTCAAATCAGACGCTCACCACTTTCGAGGTGAAAGCGCCCATCGCCGGCATCATCGTCGAGCGAGGGACAACCGCGGGTGAGGCTGTCGCCGAAGGCGCGCCGCTCTATACCATTGCCGATCTCGCGGATGTCTGGATCGACCTCAATATCCAGAAGCGCGATCAAGCGCGAGTGCGAGTCGGCCAGGCCGTCGCCCTCCATGCCGATGACGGAGGCAAGGAAGCCACGGGCAAACTGGCGTGGATTTCGCCGCTCGGCTCGGTCGAATCCCAAACGCTTTCGGCGCGCGTCGTGATGCCGAATTCCGATGGCCGCTGGCGTCCCGGACTCTTCGTCAAAGCGGCGATCACGGTCGAAGAAATTCCCGTGCCGGTGGCGGTGAAAGAATCGGGCCTGCAAACGCTGTTTTCCTTCACCGTGGTTTTTTCGCAGCACGGCGATCTCTATCAGGCGCGTCCAGTGGAAATCGGCCGCCGTAGCGGCGGCTATGTCGAGGTGCTCAAGGGTCTCAAGGCCGGCGAACTCTACGTCACCGAAAATAGTTTTCTCATCAAGGCCGACATCGGGAAGTCCGGCGCCACGCACGACCATTGACCCGTCACCCACGGAAAATCCGGAACGCCGTCTAACCTCTCTTTTTCATGCTGGAGAAACTCATCCAATTTTCGATCCGCCAGCGCTGGCTCATTCTCGTGCTCACGCTCGGGATGGCCGTGCTCGGCGTGTTCAACTACCTCCGCCTGCCCATCGATGCGGTGCCGGACATCACCAACGTCCAGGTGCAGATCAATACAGCGGCGCCCGGCTACTCGCCGCTCGAAGCCGAGCAGCGTATCACCTACCTCGTCGAGACCGCAATGGCGGGACTCCCGAAACTCGACTACACGCGCTCCGTTTCCCGCTACGGGCTCTCGCAGGTCACGGTGGCGTTCCACGACGGCACCGACATCTACTTCGCACGCCAGCTCGTCAACGAGCGCATTCAGGAAGTAAAATCACAGCTCCCGGCGGGGCTGGAGCCGGCAATGGGGCCAATCTCCACAGGGCTGGGCGAAATTTTCATGTTCACCGTCGAGTCCGAGGAAGGCGCGAAAAAGCCCGACGGTTCCGCTTACACCCCGGCTGATTTTCGCGAATTGCAGGACTGGGTCGTGCGACCACAGCTCCGCAATCTCAAAGGTGTTTCGGAAATCAACACCATCGGCGGCTACGTGAAACAGTATCTCGTCACGCCGCAGCCTGACCGGATGCTTTCTTATCGGCTGACGTTGCCGGACATCATGGCCGCCCTCGCGCGGAATAACAGCAACGTGGGCGCGGGCTACATCGAGCGTTTCGGCGAGCAATATCTCATCCGCGTGCCTGGGCAGGTGCAGACGCTCGACGACATTCGGAATATTGTCGTCTCGCGGCCTGCGGGCCAGCCGGTCCGCATCCGCGATGTGGCGGATGTCTCGTTCGGTTCGGAATTGCGCACCGGCGCCGCGACCGAGAACGGACGCGAAGTCGTGCTCGGCACCGTCTTCATGTTGATCGGCGAAAACTCGCGCGAAGTCTCGCAGCGCGTTGCGGCCAAGCTCGTGGAGGTGAATCGCAGCCTGCCGGAGGGCGTCGTCGCACAGACGGTCTATGACCGCACTTCGCTCGTGGATCGCACCATCGACACGGTGAAAAAGAACCTGCTGGAAGGCGCATTGCTGGTTGTCGTCATCCTTCTCCTCCTCCTCGGAAATATCCGCGCCGCGTTGATCACGGCGGCAGTCATCCCGCTCTCGATGCTCTTCACGATCACCGGCATGGTGACGAACAAAGTGTCGGGGAACCTCATGAGCCTCGGCGCGCTCGATTTCGGGCTGATCGTGGACGGCGCGGTGATCATTATCGAAAACTGCCTGCGCCGTTTCGGTCACGAGCAGCACCGGCTTGGCCGGTTGTTGACGCGACCGGAACGGTTTTCCCTCGCTGCCAGCGCGACGACGGAAGTGATCCGCCCGTCGCTGTTCGGCGTGTTCATCATCACCGTGGTCTACATTCCGATTTTCGCTCTCACGGGAATCGAAGGGAAAATGTTTCACCCGATGGCATTCACGGTCGTGACCGCGCTGGTGGGTGCGCTCATCCTTTCCGTGACGTTCGTTCCTGCGGCCGTCGCGATTTTCGTCGGAGGCAGAGTGGCGGAAAAAGAAAACTTCGTGGTGCGCGGCGCGAAGGCGATTTATCTCCCGGCGCTGCGCTTCGTGATGAGCGTGCGTCCGGCGGCGGCGCTAGCCGCAGTGGTTTTGATGGTCCTGTCCGGCCTGCTCGCGACCCGCATGGGAACCGAGTTCATCCCAAATCTCGACGAGGGCGACATCGCCCTGCACGCGTTGCGCATCCCCGGGACCAGCCTGACTCAGGCGATCAAGATGCAGACGGAACTCGAATCGCGTCTGCGCCAGTTTCCCGAAGTGGACAAGGTGTTCGCAAAGATGGGCACCGCGGCTGTCGCGACCGATCCGATGCCGCCGAGTGTCGCGGATACGTTCATCATGTTGAAGCCTCGGTCTGCGTGGCCCGATCCGAGCAAGACGCGCGAGCAGCTTTTCAAGGAGATGGAAGTCGCGGTGCTGAAGGTGCCGGGGAACAACTACGAGTTTCTCCAGCCGATCCAGATGCGTTTCAACGAGCTGATCGCCGGTGTGCGGTCGGAGGTCGCGGTCAAACTCTACGGCGACGACCTCGATACGCTCATGACCTCCGGGAAAGAGATCGAGGACATCGTGAATTCCGTTCGCGGTTCGGCCGACGTGAAGCTCGAACAAATCACAGGGCTGCCACTGCTCACCGTGCAGATTGACCGCGAGGCGCTGGCTCGTCATGGGCTCGCGTTGGAAGAGGTGCAGGCCGTGGTCTCGACGGCGCTGGGCGGCGCCACAGTGGGCCAGGTGTTCGAAGGAGATCGGCGCTTCGATCTCGTCGTGCGCTGGCCGGAGGAATTGCGGAGCAACATCGAAGCTTTGGGCGCGCTGCCCATCCCGTTGCCCAAAATCGACGAAACGGCCGCACGCGTCCTCCCCGCCACCTTGCGCATCGGGAACGGAGCCAGAGAAACCGAGACGATGTCCTTCGTCCCGCTGCGCGACCTCGCTCAAATCGACGTCGCTCCTGGTCCGAATCAAATCACGCGCGAAAACGGCAAGCGCCGCGTCGTCATAACTTCCAACGTCCGCGGGCGCGATCTCGGCTCGTTCATCGCCGAAGTTCAGCAACGGCTCGGCAGCGTCAAGGTGCCAACCGGCTACTGGCTCGAATATGGCGGCACGTTTGAACAACTCGAATCCGCGACGCGCCGGCTGCAAATTGTGGTGCCGGTCGCGCTGTTCCTGATTCTCGGTTTGCTCTTCATGAGCTTCGGCAACCTTCGCGACGCGCTGCTCGTGTTCTCCGGCGTGCCGCTCGCGCTCACCGGTGGCGTGTTCGCGCTTTGGCTGCGCGACATACCTCTGTCGATTTCCGCCGGTATCGGTTTCATCGCGCTTTCCGGCGTCGCGGTCCTCAACGGCTTGGTGATGATTTCCTATATCCGGTCGCTGCGCGCCGACGGGATGGCGCTCGACGCCGCCGTGGAGGAAGGCTGCCTGACACGCCTGCGCCCGGTGCTGATGACGGCCCTCGTGGCGAGCCTGGGCTTCGTGCCCATGGCGATTGCGACCGGCGCGGGTGCCGAGGTGCAGCGCCCGTTGGCGACCGTCGTCATCGGCGGAATCATCAGTTCTACCCTGCTCACGCTCCTCGTCCTTCCGGCGCTCTACCGGATGTTTCATCGGCCAAATGAGACGGAGGAGGCCGCCGCGTGAGCCGATCGCATTCAACGGCTACGCTGCCACGCCAATTCTTCCTCGCACGGGTTTTGAGCAACGAGCGCCACCTGCCGAGTATGAAACGAATCAACAAATCCAAGGCGCTGCGGCGACCGCGGCCCGCCGCCGCGGAGTTTGAAATGACTGGCCTCGCCGTGGGCGCCGGTTGCGGGATGCTCGTCGGCGTGGCGGCCGAGTTTGTGGTCCGTCCGAGCGCGCTAATCATGTTTGCTGGCGGCGTCGCCGGCGCGGCGCTTGGCGGGGTCGTGGAACTCGTGCGGTTCTGGTGGCGCAAACGCGCGCAAAAGAAAACTCAATAGCCATGACTCCGGCCGACCTCGAAAAACGTCCCTCGTTGATCACCCGTGATCGGTGGTTGGAGATCACGCGCATTATTGTCGTCGGCGTCATTACCCTGCTCTTTTGGGGGCAAATCGTGCCACTGTCGGTCTTGTTTGGAGCGGTTGCGTTAGGCCTGTATCCTCTGGTTAAGACGGGGGTGCTCGATCTCGTGCGGGAGCGAAAAATCGGCACGGAAATTTTTGTCACGGTCGCGACGGTGATCGCGATGATCGGCCATGAATACGTGGCCGGCGCCGTCTTGATGACGATCATTTTGATAGCGGAGTTCATCGCCGAGCTGAACACAGACCGTGCCCGCGCTTCGATCAAGGCGCTCATCGGTTCCGTCCCGCAGACAGCCACCATCCGCGCAGACGGGCAGGAACGCACCGTGCCGCTGGCGGAATTGAAAGTGGGCGATGTGGTCCTCGTGCGCGGCGGGGAAAAGATTCCCGTCGATGGCACCGTGGTTTCGGGCGAAGGGGCGGTGAATGAAGCGCCGATCACCGGTGAAAGCATGCCGCAGGAAAAGTCGCGCGATGCCTCGGTGCTGGCCGGCACTGTGGTGGAATCGGGTGCGCTGGACATTCGCACCGACAAGCTCGGTGGGGACACGATGTTCGCGCGGATCGTCTCGCTGGTGGAAAATGCCGAGGAACATCAAGCCCCCGTGCAGAAGCTGGCGGACAAAGTTGCGGCGTGGCTGATTCCGGTGGTTTTCGTATTCCTTCTCGGCGTCTATCTCGTGACCCACGATCTGAGAAAGGTCGTGACGCTGATGATTTTCACTTCACCGGCGGAACTCGGGCTCGCGACGCCACTCGTCATGATCGCAGCCATCGCGCGGGCGGCGCGGCAGGGCATCCTGGTCAAGGGGGGCATTTATCTGGAATTACTCGCGAAAGCGGATGTCGTCGTGTTCGACAAAACCGGCACCCTCACTGCCGGCGCACCCGCCGTCGTCGGCATCCATCCCACGGATGCCAGTTTCACCAACGAAGCGCTTATGAGGTTCGCAGCCGCGGCGGATCGTCGGTCGGGCCACCCCTTGGCGAAGGCGGTCGTTGTTCGTGCGGAAGAGATGAAACTTTCCGTGCCCGAACCGTCCGCCTTTGAAATGGTTCGTGGTCGCGGGGTGAAAGCGACCGTCGAGGGCAAGCCCGTGCTCGTAGGGAACGGTGCCTTCCTCACCGAAAATGGCATCGTCGCGCCGCCGCTGGGGCGCGAACAAGCGGGGACGACGATCTACGTCGCCGTGGATGGCCGGGTGGCTGGCACGTTGGACCTGGCTGATCGACTTCGTCCCGGCGCCAAAGACGCCGTCGCGCGACTCAAGGCCACCGGCGTCAAAAAAGTGGTGATGCTCACGGGCGACAGCGCGCGGACCGCGCAGCAGGTCGCGGCGGAACTCGGGATTGACGACGTGCGCGCGGACTTGCTGCCCGAGGACAAGGTGAACGCCATCGCGGGATTGCAGCAGGCGAAACATGTCGTCGCGATGGTCGGCGATGGCGTGAACGATGCGCCCGCGTTGGCGCGAGCGAACGTGGGCATCGCGATGGGCGCGCGCGGGACACAAGCGGCGATCGAAGCGGCAGACGTGGCGCTCATGACCGACGACCTTTCTAGAATTGTGTTCGCACGGGCGCTCGCCCGGCGCGCGTATCGCACCATTCAGGAAAATCTCTACGTGGGCGTTGGCGTGGTGCACGTGCTCGGCATCACCGCCGCACTCCTCGGGTGGATCGGACCGGTGCAAGCGGCGCTCCTGCATCTCGGACCGGATGTCCTCGTCTTCGTCAATTCGATCAAGCTCCTGCGCGTGAGGATCGATTCCTAATTGCTGATCGCGCAACACCCGTCGAGTGGCTGGCTGATCGCCACTGCTCTTTATCGGAAACCCGCAACCACAATGCCAAACAAGTCATGACTTCCTTCACCGAATTGCTCCAGCAAGGCGCGGCCCACGCCTGGCTTTTCATTCCCACGGCCATTCTGCTCGGTGCATTGCACGGACTCGAGCCTGGGCACTCCAAGACGATGATGGCAGCGTTCATTATCGCGATTCGCGGCACAATCGGACAGGCCGTGCTGCTCGGGCTCTCTGCGGCATTCTCGCACTCACTTGTGATCTGGGCGCTCGCAGCGGTCGCGTTAAAATTCGGCTCTCAGTGGACAGCAGAGAGAACCGAGCCCTATTTCCAAATCGCATCTGGCGTCATCATTGTCGCGATGGCCGCATGGATGTTCTGGCGGACACGCCGGGATACCAAGCTCGCTGCGTCGCACTCCCATGACAATGAAGGCCCCAACGGGGGAAAACTAATAGATACGGGTCACGGATTGGCGGAGGTCACGGTTTTCGAAACGAACGTTCCTCCGCGTTTCCGGCTTTTCTTTTTCGATGCCAAACGTGCCGAGACCGCGCCTCCGTCCCCTGGAGAAGTCACGCTGGAAACCGTCCGGACCAAAAGCGTCCGACAGAAATTCATGTTCGCCGCGCAAGGCGCGTTTCTCGAAGCGACCGAGGAATTGCCGGAGCCGCATGAGTTCGATGCAACGCTTACTCTAGCTCATGGCGATCACGCACACGTCTATCCGTTCCAATTCGCTGAGGATGAACACCACCATCACTCGCACGCGGGCCTTGACGTTTCAGATGGCGAATTTCAGGACGCCCACGAACGCGCCCACGCCTCTGACATCGCGAAACGCTTTACCGATCGCACCGTCTCAACAGGTCAAATCATTCTGTTTGGCCTGACTGGCGGACTTATGCCGTGCCCGGCAGCGCTGACGATTCTGCTCGTCTGCCTGCAGCTGAAGCAGGTGACGCTTGGGTTCGCGCTCGTGCTTTGCTTTAGCATCGGACTGGCGCTCACGCTCGTCACGACGGGCGCAATTGCTGCCTGGGGCGTCCATCACGCATCCAAGCGAATCAAAGGCTTCGGCGAATTCGCGCGCAAAGCGCCATATTTTTCCAGCGCACTGCTGACCGCCTTAGGACTTTTCTTCGCTTGGCAAGGTTGGCGACACCTCTGACCCGCTTTCCGCGGCGCACGTATTCCTCGGCAGCAAATTCAACCACGATAGCCAACGCTGTGAAAACGCTTTCCCTCGTTCTAGCCGTGACGCTTCTCAGCGGCTGTGTGTTGGTGAACAATCCGCCGGCGCGGCTTGCTGGCGCAAAGCTGGAGCGCGCATCGTCTCCTTCGGTTGATGTCGCACGCCCGTTTTTCGAACACCGCGACGGTCACGCATATCTCGTCGGCTACGTGGAACGGGCCGTCGGTGGCGTTACGACGGCGCGCACCAACATTCACATCGCGTTCTTCGATGCACGGGGGACGCTGCTCAAAGAAAGCACCGTAGGGTTTACGCCTGCCGACCTTCCTGCGAGTTCACGCAAGCCCGGACCTCATGCGAAGTTTGAACTCTTGGTCGATGATGCGCCAGCCGACGTAGCGCGCATCTAAGTCGAGGCACGTGACAGATAGGGCGCATTTTGTTGAGGGAGGGCTGCGGCACCCGTCGTTTAATAGGTTGTGAAGCGTGATCCGTCCGCCGCTCTGCGGTCAAATGCTCAGTCCCGCCGACAACTGCTCGAATCGAAGTCCGCGCATGAAGGAATCCACCGTGACAGGGAATGATTCGGTTCAATCGGAAGGACACGAAAGTCCGTTCACCTGGCTGGTGCCGGTCGTTTACGATTTGGGCGCTCCGGCGCTTTTTTCTCCGCTCGGCGGTTGGGATACGTTGCGCGAGCAAGCGCTCGATACGTTTGAGGTGCGGGCTGGCGAGCATGTTCTCGAATTGGGCTGCGGCACTGGCGGCATAACCGAGAAATTGATCAAACGTGGGGCGTGCGTCACCGCAATCGACCGATCCGAGCCGATGCTCAAGCGCGCGCGGCGCCGTGCGCCGAGCGCGACAATCATTCGCGCGGACATCAGGAGTCTTCAGTGCGAGCGGCGATTTGATCGAGTGCTCCTCGCGTTCGTCCTGCACCATCTCGACGCGGAAACACGGATGCACGCCCTTCGATTCGCGCGCCGTGTTCTGGCTCCGGAAGGAACGATTGGAATTGTCGATTGGGTCAAACCAACCGGGGACATTAGGCGACGCTGTCTACAGATCTATCTCACACTATTGGAGCCACCCTGCGCGAAAGATTGGACCGATGAAGGTTTTGAATCTCATCTTCGGCGCGCCGAGCTGACGATCCTCAAGGACCGTTCTTTCGCGCGTGGATTTGTCCGGCTGGTGGTGGCGGGTCGCGATACTGTGCGCGCCGACTCGGCTGAGCGGACTCCTGGCGCCGCATCGCACCTACTCGCGAGCTGAGCCTGAGAGCAGTTCCCGCAGCTTCGCTTTCGCATGATAGATTCGTAGCTCAACGGTCTTGGGCGTCGTGTCCAAGATTTCGGCAGTCTCCTTGTGAGTCTTCCCTTCCAACGCACTCAAGATGAGTGGTAGCTTGAGCGTGTGTGGAAGCTGGTCGATCGCGCGCTGCAAAACTTTGAATTGATCCGCCTGTGCGCTCTGTTCGGCGGGGTTAGGGCGTGCATCGGCTTGTTCGGTCACCGCCGCGTGCTCAGCCGCGGGAGCGTCGATTGAAATATCCTGGCGGTGCTTGGCGAGCCTTCGCAGGCGATCACGACAAAGATTCGCAGTGATTGTGTAGAGCCAGGTCTTGACGGCCGAGTGCGGCTTGAAGGAGCCGGCTTTGAAATACACGCGCACAAATGTCTCCTGCACCACGTCGCGCGCCGCCGCCTCGTTGCGCAGGTAGCGAAACGCGAAATGAAAAAGCGGCTCGCGGTGGCGTTGGATCAGCTCGTTGAGCGCCAAATCCTCGCCCGCCTGCAAAGCCTCGATCAGCGGCAGGTCCGGGTCCACAGGCGCGTTACGGTGCTACGTCCAATCCCTTTTCGGCGAGCTGCAACAGCTTGTCGCCCTGCTCCGGCGTCAGCACGCTGCGCATCTCGAAAATGTGGTCAATCGACGCCTTCTGCAGTTCGCGCATGTGCACGTGAATCTTGCCCACCGCGGCGGTGATTTCTGGCGAATCGGACCGACCTTTGCGAATTGCGCCACCCAACTCGTGGTTCGCGGCGCGCAGTCGCTCGCGCAACACGCGATTCTGCTCGGCGAATTTCGCTTCGATGGGCTCAAGCGCCGCGTGCTGCGCGGGGGTGATTTTCAATTCCGAGTGTAGCCACTCGTGCGGATCGACGGCGCGTGCGCGGCGCGACTCCATCCAACGGAGCGTGCAAAACGACGAGAGCGCCGCAACCGCCACGACCGCAACGAAGAGCCCGATAATGGTTTTCATAGGCTACTTGCGGATGACTCGCGCGGTCGCCTGCAAGACCGACGTTGTGTCGGGCGAGAAGACTTCAAAGTGGAGCGATTCGCGCGCGCGCTGCGCGTGCTCCACTGAACGAAGAGTCGCGGCAGGCAACAGCCCGGCGAGGAGCGCGAGCCCGAGCGCCGCAACGGCGAGGCGCGGCTGCCGTAGCAGCTCGTGCCAGCTCAGGCCGATCAACCAGCCGAAACGAGAACGCCGCCGCTCGATGTCGCGCCAGACATCCGCTGTCAATCGATCGGGGGCGGTCGGCAGCGGCTGCTTCGCGTAGGCGCTGAGGAGGTCGTCAATCGGGTCCGGGTTCATAGGTGATACCACTTCAACGTAAGAATCGGGCGGCATCCCTCAACCTTTGAGAAAATCGCCCATCCCGTCCCGCGAAAAGAAACCGATGCGCGCCAGCGTCAATTAATCTGAGGGAATCGGCGGCGGGCTGCGTTGAAAAGAGAGTAGACGTTTCCCGCGTAGCCCACATGACCCGTATTTTTGTTCTCTTCGTCGCCCTCGTTTCCGCTGTTTTTTCGGCTGAACTCTCGCTGGATCGCGCGGTGGAGCAGGCGGTAGCGAACAATCGCGCGCTCGCCGCTGCGGGTCGTTTCGAGATTGAAAAAGCGCAGGGTCGCGCGCTCCAGGCCGGCTTGCCGAAAAATCCGGAGATCGAGGTTGGCGGTCGTTCAGACTTGCTCTTCAAGAACGAAGGCGAGCGCACCGTGTCGCTCGGCGTATCGCAGGCGATTGCGCGCAAGGGTCGGCTTCGACTGGCGCGCGAGGCGGCGAATCTCTCCGTGAACGAGCAACAGGAACTCGCGCGTGAAGCGGAGCGCCAGCTCATTGGCGAGGTTCAGACGCTCTACGTTCAAGCGGTCGGTTTTAACACCCGCTACGTCGCTCGGCAAAAATTGATCGAAACCGGCGAGAAGCTCGCGGCGATCGTGGAGCAGCGCTATCAAGCCGGCGAGGTCCCGCAAACTGACATCGCGCCGATTCGGATCGAAAACGCGAAGCTCGTCCAGGAACAGCAACTGCTCACCGCGGAAAAAACCGCGGCCGAACTCAAGTTGAAATTCGCACTCGGACTGCCGCCGGACGAGCCGCTCACCCTGACGAGCACGGTGGAGGACGCAGCAGCGCGCTGGGAGCGTGAATCGGCTGTCGCATTCCGCTCCGAAGCGCGTCCGGACTACCAGGCGGCGAAGGCGCGCATCGCCCAAGCCGAGGCAAATGTGCGGGTGGCGAAAGCCGAGGCGTATGATGACATCACCGTCGGTGCCGATTTTGAAAACGAGCGGTCGGTCTTCGACGGACCAATCGGTGTGAAGAAGGATTACTATCTTGGCTTCAAGGTTTCGATTCCGATTCCGGTGCGAAACAAAAACCAAGGTCGCATCCTTGAGCAGCAGGCGGCGCACCGGCAGGCGGAGGCGGAATTGGATGCGACGGGCCAGCGCATCGCGTCGGAAGTCGCGCAGACGCGCGCTGTGGTCGCGCAGCTCGAACCGTTGCTCACGCGCTACCGGGACGAGCTGCTGCCGATGGCAGAGAGACATTTTCAAGCGGTGCAGCGCGCCTATCAGCAAGGTCAGCTCGGCATTCCACCGGTTTTTCAGGCGCAGCAACAGCGGTTCGCGCTCGAACTCGATTACCAGAGCCATCTCGCGCGGAAGGTGGAAGCGCTAATCGCCATTGAGACTGCCACGGGCGCGCATCCTCACGTCCGCACGCCTCATTCCCATCCACATCCTTCTTCGCAGCCATGAATTGTCTGTTTCGGATTTTCTTAATCGTCCTCTTCGCCGCGTGCGGCATCGCTCTTCGCGCACATGAGGGTCACAACAAAGCGCCGGGTGAACAAGGCGGCGCGGTCACTGGTCCGGTGACAATCACTCCCGAGGCGGAAAAAAATCTCGGACTCAAGGTCGAGGCAGCGGAACTACGGACATTGGAGAAAACCGTTTCAGTCCTCGGCAACGTGGAGATCGACCCCGCCAAAGTCGCCGTCGTTGCGAGCCGGATTTCCGGGCGCATCTCGCGGCTTGCCGTGAAGGAAGGCGACGTGGTGGCGAAGGGCGATTTCCTGCTCGAAATCGAGAGCCGTCAGATCGGCGATCCGCCGCCGAAGGTGGAATTCAATGCGCCGATCAAAGGCACCATTTACGAGCAACCGATTTTCACTGGCGACAGCGTCGAACCCGAGGCGCGGCTGCTCACGCTCGCCGATCTCTCGGAGATTTACCTCGTGGGCCGGCTCTACGAAGGACAGGTCGCGCAGGTAAAAAAGGGCCAGACCGTGCGGATTCGCGCGGAGGCGTATCCCGACGACGCGTTCACCGGCACGGTGGAAGGTTACACTCCGCGACTCGATCCGGAGACGCGAACACTCGGCGTGCGCGTGCGAGTGGCCAATCCCGAAGGCAAGCTCCTCCCGAATATGCGGGCGACAATGAACATCGTCACCGCGGAGGCGGATTCTGTGATCACCATCGCGCACGCGGCCGTGCTGGGCGAGGCGGGAAATTTGTTCGTGTTCGTTCAGGACGACAAAAATCCACACACGTTTATGCGGACGCCGGTGGTCGTGGGCCAGCGTGACGATCGCTACGTGGAAATTATCGAGGGCGTTTTGCCCGGGGGCAGCGTCGTCGTCATCGGCAACTATCAGTTGCAATACGTCGCACCGACCGCGAAGCCCGCGCCCGCGGTGGCGAATGCCAAGCCTGACGGTGCGAAAGCGGACGCGGCGAAGCCGGCTGCGGATGGACACGGCCACAAGCATTGACCGACGCGCCATGCTGAACCGGCTGATCGAATTCTCGCTGCGCAACCGCCTTTTTGTCCTGGCGGTGAGCGCGCTCCTGCTCGTTTACGGCGGCTACGTCATCGTGAAGCTTCCTGTGGACGTGTTTCCGGATCTGAACCGGCCCACCGTCAACATCCTGACGGAAGCCGAGGGCCTCGCGCCCGAGGAAGTGGAGACGCTCGTAAACTTGCCGATGGAAACCGCGCTCAACGGCGCGCCCGGCGTCAAGCGCGTGCGTTCCAACGCCGGCATCGGCCTCTCGATTCTCTACGTCGAGTTCGACTGGGGCATGGACATCTACCGCGCGCGCCAACTCGTGCAGGAACGATTACAGCTCGCCGCCGAGAAACTGCCGCGCGGTGTCACGCCGACGATGGGGCCAATCAGCTCAATCATGGGCGAGATCATGCTCATCGGCCTGCGCAGCGAAAATGGCGCGACCGCGCCGATGGACATTCGTTCGCTGGCGGACTGGTCCGTGCGCCAGCGGTTGCTCACGATCCCCGGTGTCTCGCAGGTCATCGCGATCGGCGGCGGCGTGAAGCAGTATCAGGTGCTCCCGTCGCCGGAAAGAATGGCGGCGCTCGGCGTGAGCCTCGATGACGTGATGGTAGCAACACGCGAATCGCAGGAAAACAGCTCCGGTGGTTTTCTGGAGAGCGCCAATCGCGAGGCGCTCGTGCGCAACATCGGCCGCACAACTTCGCTCGAAGACATCGGCAACACAGTCGTGATGGTGCGCAAGGGCGTGCCCGTGCGACTGCGCGATGTGGCTGAGGTCAAGTTCGGTCGTCAGGTGATGCGAGGCGATGCCGGCGTGAACGGCCAGCCTGCCGTCATCCTCTCGGTTCAGAAACAGCCGGGCAGCGACACGATCTCGCTCACGCAGAAAGTCGAGGCGGCGCTCGCCGAACTCGGCAAGACGCTGCCGGCGGACGTGAAGGTCGTCACCCTGTTCAAGCAGGCGAACTTCATCGGCGCGGCCGTGACCAACGTCGAAGAGGCGATTCGCGATGGCGCGATCATGGTGGTCATCGTGCTTTTCCTCTTCCTGCTGAATTTCCGCACGACGCTGATCACGCTCACGGCGATTCCGCTCTCGTTCGTCGTCACGGGCCTATACTTCAAATTCGCCGGCATCACCATCAACACAATGACGCTCGGCGGTCTGGCGGTCGCCATTGGCATGGTCGTGGACGATGCGATTGTGGACGTGGAAAACGTTTTCCGCCGGCTGCGCGAGAACCGGCATCTGCCGAATCCGCGTCCGGTGTTGCGCGTAATCGCCAGCGCTTCCTCCGAAGTCAGAAATTCGATCCTCTACGCGACTCTCGTCATCATTCTCGTTTTTATTCCGTTGTTCGCGCTCGGTGGAATCGAGGGCCGGCTCTTCGCGCCGATCGGGGTGGCGACGATTGTTGCGATGATCGCGTCGTTTGTCGTGTCTCTCACCGTCATTCCGGCGCTCGCCTCGTATCTGCTGCCGCGGATGAAGCGGATGGAACACGAGAAGGATGGCTGGCTCGTGCGCGGGCTAAAAGCCTTCGACGAGAAAATCATTCTGCGCCCGTCGATGCGGCATCCGTGGATCGTGATTGTCCTGGCTGCGCTGCTGGTGGCCGGCTCGTTCCTGCTGTATCCCCGCATGGGCAAACTGTTCCTGCCCGACTTCAACGAAGGCACCTCGACGATCAATATCCTGTCCGCGCCCGGCACGTCGCTTGTCGAGTCGAACCGGATCGGCTTCATCGCGGAGAAGCTGTTGTTAGAGGTGCCCGAAGTAGCATCGACTGGCCGGCGAACGGGCCGCGCGGAATTGGACGAGCACGCGGAAGGCGTCCACTACACAGAAATCGACGTGGATTTCAAACCGTCGCAGCGCACGCGCGAAGCCATCCTCGACGATATTCGCGAAAAGCTGGGACAGATTCCGGGCATCGTCAGCAGTGTCGGGCAACCGATCTCGCACCGGCTGGACCATTTGCTCTCCGGCGTGCGCGCGCAAATCGCCGTAAAGATTTTCGGCCCCGACCTCGACAAGCTGCGCGCTTACGGGGCTGAGGCGGAAGCGGCGATGCACGACATCAGCGGGCTGGTGGATCTTCAGGTCGAGAAGCAGGTGCTGATCGATCAAGTGAAGATTCAGGTGAACCGCGAGAAGGCGGCGATGTATGGCCTCAAGCCCGGCTCGCTCAACGAGCAGCTTGAAGCCGCGCTCAACGGAAGCACGGTGGCGCAGATCCTCGAAGGCCAGCGCACCTACGATCTCGTGGTCAGGCTCGGCGAACGTCATCGGCAAAACGTGGCGGTGATTCGCGATCTGTTGATCGATGCGCCCGTGGGCGGAAAGGTGCCACTCTATCTCATCGCCGACGTGCGCGAGAGCAAAGGCCCGAATGCGATCAATCGCGAAGACGTGCAGCGGCGGATCGTCGTCTCCGCGAATGTGTCGGGTCGCGATCTCGGTTCGGTGGTCACTGAGATTCAGAGCACGCTCAACGAAAAGCTGCACCTGGAGACGGGTTATTTTCTCAGCTTTGAGGGCCAGTTTCAGAGCCAGCAGGAAGCGACGCGCGTGATCGGCATTCTCGCGCTCTTCACGTTCGGCACGATCTTCCTGCTCCTCTACAGCCATTTTCGCTCCGGCATGATTGTCGCGCAGGTCTTGCTCAACATCCCGCTGGCGTTCATCGGCGCGCTCGTCCTCACGTATTTCATGGTCGGCACCGTGTCGATCGCGACGCTCGTTGGCCTCATCACGCTCGCGGGCATCGCCTCGCGCAACACGATCATGATGATCTCGCACTACCTCCATTTAATGGAGCACGAGGGCGAAAAATTCGACGCGCACATGATTATCCGCGGCTCGCTGGAGCGGCTCGTGCCCGTGACCATGACGGCGGCGGTCGCTGGCCTTGCGCTCATCCCGCTCGTCCTCGCTGCGAATCAGCCGGGCAAGGAAATCCTCTATCCGGTCGCCGTCGTGATTCTCGGCGGTCTGGTCAGCTCGACCTTCCTCGACATGGCGGTGACGCCGGCGGTGTTCTTCAAGTTCGGTCGCCGCGCCGCGGAAAAATATCTCGAGCGCGCCAAGGTCGATCCGCTCGACGCGCTCGTGGCGAGCCCCCAGCCGACCGCTCCGGCGCAGTCCAATTGAAACGAATATCAAATGCAGACGCTATTTTTTATCCCCCCTCCTGCTGACGCCGACGAGCAACGGCTAGCAGACGTGTTGCGTGCTTTGCCAGGCGTCACTTCGGTCGAAATAAATCCGGCGTCTGGACGTGTCGTGGCCGAATATTCGACGGATGCCACCACTCCACGGCAAATCCGCCAGGCAGCGTTGGCGGCCGGATTTCATCCGACCGACGTGCCGGCGGAAAACGGGGACGCGGACGCACCCGCGTGGCGTGAACACACCAAGCGTTTCTTCAAACGCGTCGCAGGTGCGTGCCTTTTTCACACCTGTAATCTTTTCCCTGCGGCGAAGCGGCCGTTATTGCGCTTCGGGGTGCGCACAAAGAAGGAGTGGTTCCGCGGGCGCGTCGCGCGCGTGCAAACGCGCGATGGCAAAAACATCAAGTTGGCGAGCATCGGAGAAAATTACCTGAGCTTCCAAGTGTTTTGGAAGGGGACGACGTTCTACGAGCCGATCACGAGCATGGTGCTGGGCGAGCTGGTGTGGCCCGGTGACACCTTCATCGACGTGGGGGCCAACATCGGATTTTTCTCGCTGCTGCTGTCGGCGCAGAAGCCAAGCCTGCGGGTCATCGCATTTGAGCCGAACCCGAGGAACCACGCCCTGTTGGCGAAGAACGCGGCGAGCAACGGATTTCGTCATCTCGTCTGCGAACCTCTCGCGTTGTCGGATGCCGACGGCACCGCTCCGTTCTATCTCGCGGATTCCGACATGAGCGCATCGCTGCGCCCCGACTTTGCGTTTCACGAAGCGCCGCCGATTGAAGTGAAAACAGTCACGCTGGATTCGTATCTGAAATCGCGCGCGCTGTCCGGGCGGCTCGTGCTGAAGGTGGATGTCGAGGGCGCTGAGGACGCGTTTTTCAAGGGTGCCCGTGAAACCATCGCCGCGCTCAAGCCGGACATCATTACCGAGGTGGCGGTGAAGTCCTCACCCGCCTACGCGGCGTTCCTGCGTGAGCACGGTTATCAATTCTATTCCATCACGGACGAAGGCTTGCGCGCCACGTCCGAGCTCCAACCGGTGGTGCGCGGAAATCTGCTCTTTCTGAACTATCTGCTTTCTGCCCGGCCGCCGGAGGTTCTCGCCGAGCTATTCGAGCGCATCCGGCCCGCGGTCGAGAAGATCGATCTCTACCAGACGAGCAAATGCGTGGACGGCGATCACATCCACCGCGCGCTCTATGGTCCGCTCACGGTCGTGTGCAGCGCGCTCAACCTTATCGCTGCCTGACGATGCCTCTGCCGCAAAACCAACAACCACGGGCCATGATATGCCGACACGCTCCACGCCACGATCGGCTTCCCGCATCCTGCTCGTGGAAAGCGAACGCGAAATCGTCCGCGTGCTCTGCGCCGTGCTCGAACGTCAGCGATACTGCGTGCGGTCGTTTCGCAGCAGCGACGCCGCTTTGCACGCGTTCAACACCGAATCTTTTTTTGATTTGCTGGTCACCGATCGCTCGCCGGTTGGCCTCCCCGGCTTGTCGCTCGTGGCCGCACTTCGCGAACGCGGTTTCACCGGACCCGCAATTATCCTCGTGGACAGTATCACGCCGGCAGAATCGCTCGAAGCCGAGCGACTCGGCGTCGAACGCATTCTCCACAAGCCGTTCAGCACCGACTCGTTTCTCGCCTCCCTTCTCGAAGTCCTTCCCTCGTCCGAAAATCGCAGTGAAAAACCAAAATGAAAACTAACGTTTATTCGCTTCGCACCGCCGCGCTTCTCGCGGGCGGATTGCTGTTGTTCAGCGCCAATTCGTCGGTCCGTGCTGCTGATGAAAAGAAAGCTCATGGAGGCGAACACGGCCACGCCGACATGGCAAAGCCGGCGTCATCCGCCGCGGCTTTGGAAACGATCCACAAGCTGCACGCCGAGTTGGCGGCGCAGGTCAAAGGCAAGCAGCTCAAGGCCGTTCACGAAACGTGCGAGAAGCTCACCGCCGCGGCCAACGCGCTGCCGGCCGTCTCGAAGGATCTTCCGGCCGACAAACTGAAGCGCGTCGAAGGTTCCGTCAAAAATCTCGCCAAGGCGCTCGACACGTTGCACGACGCCGCCGACGACGGCAACCAGGCCAACTCGGAGAAGCATCTCAAAACCGTCGATTCGTTGCTGACGATGATTTCATCGCAGTATCCCGCGATGAGCGACCACGCGAAAAAGGCCCACTGAGTCGTTCGACCGCCAAATCGGCTCGCCGTGGAGACTTCGCGGCGAGCCGCCGCGAACTTCGATCCCCCACCTATGTATCCGATCCGTAATCTCATTCACCGAACCAGCGTCGTCCTCGGCTTGGCCCTGCTCGTGCCCCTGACATCAAGCTACGCCGCCGAACACGGTGCTCATGGTCAAGGTGGCGCGGCGCCCGCGCCGAAATCCGCGGTCGAGGCGTGGGGACATATCAACGGGCTGCGGGAAAAGCTGCTCCGCCTCGTGCAGGAAAAAAATCTGAAAGGGGTGCACGATGTCACCGAAACGTTGACGGCCGTGCTCAAGGCATTACCTGGCCTCTCGAAAGACCTTCCAGCGGACAAACTCAAACGCGCCGAGGGCGCAGTGAACAATCTCGTCAAGGCGCTCGATGCGGTGCACGATGACGCGGACGAAGGCGATCAGGCATTGACGGAGAAACACGTGAAGACGGTCGAGTCGCTCCTTAAAGTGCTCGCCGCGCAATTTCCCGCTGACGTGGCGGCGACCGCGCCGATCGCGGTCGGGACGGCGCATGGCGATGCCGGCCATACTTACTACTGCTCGATGCATCCCGACGTGACGGCAGCGGAGCCCGGTGCCACCTGCCCGAAGTGCGGCGGGATGAAACTCGTCCCGAAGAAAGCCTGACCATGAAACGCTTCCTGCTGATTTTCGCCTTGCTCGGCAGCCCCGCTCTCGCGGCGGAGTCGGCCGATGTCGCCGCCGTCAAAGCCGTGCTCAAGGTCTACAAGGCCGCGCTCGAAAGGCGCGATGCGGCTCCGGCGTTAAACGTGTTCACCGCTGATTCGCAGGTGTTCGAATCCGGCGGTGTCGAAGGCACGTTCGCGAATTACCTCGAACATCACATCGGTCCCGAACTTGGGGAGTTCAAGGAATTCAGTTTCCGCGACTACAAGGTAGATGTGCACGTGGATGCGCTCTACGCCTTCGCGACCGAGACCTACATCTACAAGATCGTGCTCAAGGACGACCGTGTAATCGAAAAGCGCGGCGTTGCCACGTCGGTGTTGAAGAAACTCGGTGCCGAGTGGAAAATAATCCAGACCCACAGCTCCTCCCGCAATTTGCCGAAGAAAAATTAATCCTCATGAAAAACATCCGACTGCTGCTGACCCTCGCCGGCTGCTCCCTCTTGGGAACGACCGTTTATGCTCACGACAAAAGTGCTCCGTTAAACGACGACCAAAAGGCGTTCCTGTCTCAATACGAGGCGGTGCGCGCTGCGCTCGCGGCGGACGATCTCGCGGCGACGAAAAAGGCCGCGGCGGCGATTCCGACGCAGCCGAAAACTCCGCTCAAAGAGCCGCTCACGGAGGAACAGCAGGACCGGCAGGCAAAGTTCGCGGGGCTGGTGAAGAAGATCGCCACGGCTGACTCGCTCAAGACGGCGCGTGCCGAGTTCAAGGCGCTGAGCAAGCGAGCGATTCACTATGCGGAAGGCAAGGAAGGTTACTTTGTCGCGAATTGTCCAATGGTCGAGGGCGGCGAAGGCGATTGGGTGCAGACCTCGAAAAAGATCAGCAACCCGTATTTCGGAAAATCGATGCTCACCTGCGGCAGCATCAAGTGATGCACGAATTCCGCACAAGACTGAGGAGTTTGGTGCGGACATTGGCGCTAGCTGGTAACTAGCGATCCAGCCTCCTGTTTTAGCGAGCGGGGGGCTGGATTTTTTCTCATCCCCTGTCGTTATCGCTCGAATGCCATTCTTCACCCGCATTCAATTCACGCTCGCCGCGGCAATCGCCATGCACGGTTCGCAGGTCTTCGCCGCCGCGCCTGTGCGGCCGCTCGTGGCGAACGTCGCGTCGATCCCGTCTCCGTGCGGGCCGGGTGCGATGGGCTCGTCGCTCGTCACGTCGGCGGAGGGCGAACACTGGCTCTCGTGGCTTGAGCCGGTCGAAGCCGGGCAGCACGCGCTCAAATGCGCGCGCTTCGATGCCGCGCGCTCTCGTTGGGGTGAATCGCGCCTCATTGCTCGGGGTGCCGGCTGGTTTGTCAATTGGGCGGATTTTCCGGCGCTCGCCGTGCAAAAGGATAGGCTGACGGCAGCGTGGTTCGTGGGCAGCCACGGTGGCGGCGGTCATCACGGCGACGGCTATCACGCCGAGTTTAGCGTTTCGACGGATGGCGGCGCGACGTGGAGCGCACCGCAGCCACTCACGCGCGCGAGCGACTCGGTTGAGTTCGTCGCATTCCAACCGCTGCCCGATGGGCGCTTGCTCGCTGCATGGCTCGATGGTCGAGCCCGACGCGGTGGAAAGAACCAGCAAGCGCTCTACTCGCGCGTGCTCGGCGGCGAAATTGGCGCTGACGTGCTCGTCGATGATTTCGTGTGCGACTGCTGTCAGCTCTCGTTCGTGCCAACCGCCGACGGCGGTGCGCTGCTCGCCTATCGTGGACGCACGAAGGACGAAGTGCGCGATATGCGCACCGCTCGATTTCGAGCTGGTCGCTGGGAGCCATCACAGCTGCTTCATGCCGATGGCTGGAAAATCGCGGGGTGTCCGGTGAATGGTCCGCAGCTCGCCAGCTCCCGCGAACACGTAACGGCCGCGTGGTTCACCGTGGCGAACAATCAACCGCGGGTGTATCTTGCCCGCGCGAAAGATCGGACGGCGGAGTTCGGTTTGCCGACGCAAATCGATCTTGGTCGTCCGGCGGGTCGCGTTGACTGCGCGGTCCTCTCCGATGGCGCGGCAGTCGTCACATGGTTGGAGAATTCCGGCACAGAAAAGGAAGGTGGCATCTTTCTGCGCGTGCAGTCGCCGCGCGGCGAACTCTCGGCGCCAATGCTGTTAGCCCCGACGACCACGGCGCGAGCCAGCGGCTTTCCGCGCATCACGCTGCTGCACGATGCTTCACCCGCGCAGTTTCTCCTCTGCTATACTCAGGAAGGCACGCCATCGAAGGTCGTGACGGCGCTAGTCACTGTGCGATAAATCCGGCTCTCTCGGGCCACGTCTTGCCGCGGCGAAACTCTTCAATTCGGGAGTCGAAGCGTTGGACTCCATTCCGGAAAGAACTGATGATGGGATCTAGCTGAAGGACGGATATCTTTGATGACCGGTGAGCGGGGTTCAACGGAAGGTTCCTTGCCCCAAACAGTTCGTGAACCGGTCTTATGGTTAGTGTAATGAACCGGTCCGGCTGTGCGCTGTCCGGGTTACAGCCGCATTGTTTCAAACGCAGTTTGCAGATGGCTCGTGTGTGGCAGCTCCCTTCTAAGCCGAGGCCGCGCACAAATAACAGGCTTCACCGGTCCTATCATCATCACTTCCACCGGAAGTAGGCGTTCACAATCAACCTCTAACACAGTATGAAATCACCTCTGAAATTTAGCATCACGGCGCTCGCGATGTGCGTCCTCGCAGCGGGTCAGCTCGCTGCCAAAGATCCCATGACGGAGAACCTCAAAAAGCTCAAAGGCGAGGAGTTCGACCACAAGTTCGTCGGCCAGATGATCGAGCATCATCAACAAGGAATCGAGATGGCGGGCCTTGCGCAGCAGCGCGCGCAACGGCCCGAAATCAAGCAGTTCGCACAAAAGATGTCCGACAAGCAGCAGAAGGAGGTTGAGGAACTGAAAGGCTTGGCCGGGAGCGGCCATCACGCCTCTGCGAGCGGCACAAGCAGCGACCGCCACGTCTCCACCACCGCGGGCATCTCGCGTTCGGAAGAGACTAAGGGCACCCACGTCGGCCCGACGTCGACGGACAAGAGCTCGCTTACGAGCGGGCGGAATACTGGGTCCGCGGAAAATACGCAGCACGTGTCCAAGACCAACGTGTCGCGCGTTGACGAGACCCGTGGCGTGCACACCGGCAGCACGGATCAGACCTCGCACGCAAGCACGGCCACGCACGCAGGCGCCCCGACCGGCCGCACCTCTCATGAAGGTTCCTCGCACGAAGCGATGAAGACTGAGTCGATGGGCAAGCTGCAAGCTGCGCAAGGCGCCGAATTCGACCGCGTGTTCACGGACGAAATGATCAAGCATCACGCTATGGCGATCGAGATGTCCGAGTTGGCGAAGAACCAAGCCAGCAGCGCCGAAGTGAAACAGTTCGCACAAAAGACGATCGACGTTCAGAAAAAAGAAATCGACGAGTTGAAGGGCTTCAAGCGAGGCGCCTCGCGCTAAGCCTCCCTCACAACACTCACTTTCTTCACGGCCCGGAGCTGCGCTCCGGGCTTTTTCTTTGCAGGTATGATGCGCGGCGAAGCGCGATGAGGTATTTAACACTCTCATCGAATCGCCGTCGCTGACATGATGTTCTTTGAGCGCGGGCATCGCAACGACGCCTTACCGCCTTTGAAACCTAATCAAGGCAGCGGGCAGCGGGTTGTTGTTGAGCGCCCGCCCGCTCACCTAACCGCCATGTGTTCTCGCTCCACGGCTTTCTGCGGCGCCGGCATCCCTGATTTCCTAAAATAGCCCATCGCACCCTGACCGCCGTAGAGCGTCACCGCCTTCTCAGGCTTGTTTAGCAGGAACTCGTCCGTGGCCTGGCGAACACCAGGGTGGCCGTCCGCCACATCCGAGAAGCTCCCGTCATTGTAGTCCATCAGCAGGCAAATACCCCCCGGCGCGAGCCTCGGGTATATACTCTCCAGGCATTTTAACATGACTCCTTTGTGGCGATCCGGATGCGGACCGATACCGACATCGAGATGCGCGAAACAAACGGTTTCAGGGAGTTCGGCCGGCAGCGTCTGCTCGAAGTAGCCCTTGTGAATTTCGGGCAGGCGCGCTCCAGCACCCGCAAAGTTTTGACGCAGAAGCGCGAGAACATCGGCTTCTTCGCCCAGAAAATATCCTACGTCGAACGCATCATAAACGTGGAGCTTCTTTGGTGAACCAAGTTCTTGAAGCACTCGCGTGAGTAAGACGGCGGTCTTTCCTTCGAAAGTTCCCAACTCCACAACGTCACCCGCCACTTCATACTGCACTACGACTGTGAGCAGCTCCATCAGGTGAACGCGCTGTTCGATTGTAGTCATATCAATGCGACCATCGACGGCGCGCTCCAATCGGAACCGCAGTGGTCGCCGGCGTATCACTTTATTAATCGTTCGGAGGAATTTGGGAGGCGTGGTGGTCCATTCCGGAAATAAGGTCGTGGCGAGATTTTGGTTCATCAGGGCTGCTATTGGGGCGCCAAGATAGACCTTTTCCGCGCTCGGGGTTCCTTACACTCCGGCATAACGTCACAACCGAAGCCGCCGTGCGGCAGCGGGTTCGAGATCACGGAGCCGCTGCTGAGCGCCATCGCGGCGCGCACAAACATAGGGTCGATTGACAGCGTCTGCGCTGAAATGAAGTGAAGCGCGCTTTTCGATTCATAACGCTGTCTGCCGCGTTCATGAGGTAAGCGCTTGTGGATGGGAAGTGTAAGGAACTGCCAAGTGAACCCCCGTTCTGTGTTTACGCCGACAGTGGTCTTGCGTGCGACGGACTTAATGCCCGCGTGCCCACCTACTCGGCACTAAATCCTATGCCTCGCGCTGAACTTTCTCCCGTCCGCGCTTACGCTTTGGGGTCGTCGCGCCGTGATTTCCTGCGCGCCGCGGGCGCGGCCGGCCTGTGGGCTGGGTTGTCCCGACTTGCTCCGGCTTATGCGCAGACGCCACATGCGGGCCACTCCGGAGCAACGACGCCGAGCACACCTGCTGCGTCGGCTGCGTCAGCGCCGGGGAATCCAACCGTCGTCGAACTCACGATTGATAAAATGGATTTCCGCATCGGCGACCGCGTTGGACAGGCGGTAACCGTCAACGGTTCGTTGCCGGCGCGACTGCTGCGCTTCCGGCAAGGCCAGGATGTCGAGCTGCGCGTCACGAATCGGCTGAAGGAGCGCACGTCGATCCACTGGCACGGCATCCTCCTGCCAAACGAAATGGATGGCGTGCCGGGCGTGACGTTCAAGGGCGTCGATCCGGGCGAGACGTTCATCTATCGTTTTCCACTGAAGCAATACGGCACGTATTGGTATCACAGTCATTCTGGGATGCAGGAGCAGCTCGGGCTCTACGGCCCGTTCATCATAGATCCCGCCGAACCCGAGCCGTTCAATTACTCGCGCGAACATACCGTGGTGCTTTCGGATTGGACGTTCGCGGACCCGCACCGGCTCCTCGCGAAGCTGAAAAAGCAGAGCAATTTTAGCAACATGCAGCAGCGAACGCTGGGCGACTTCTTCGACGACGTGTCGAAGAAAGGCTTCAAGCAGACTTGGGCGGAGCGAGCGATGTGGGGGAAAATGCGGATGGACCCCACCGACATCGCCGACCTCACCGGGACATATTTCAACTTCTTGCTCAACGGCCGGCCGGCGGCGACGCCGTGGACGGGAACCTTCCGTCCTGGTGAGCGCGTGCGGTTGCGGATCATCAATTCCGCGGCGACCACGCATTTCGATGTCCGCATTCCCGGATTGAAAATGACCGTGGTGCAGGCGGACGGTCAGCACGTGAAGCCGGTTGAGGTCGAAGAATTCCGTATGGGCGCGGCTGAAACCTACGATGTCCTCGTCGAGCCGACAGAGGACCGGGCTTACGCACTCTTTGCCGAGTCGACCGACCGGAGCGGTTTCGCGCTCGGCACGCTCGCGCCTCGCGAAGGCATGATGCCAGAAATCCCCGCGCAGAGAAAGCGACCGCTGCGCACCATGGCCGACATGGGCATGGGCGACATGGCGATGGGCGACTCCGCGATGGGGAAGATGGAAATGGGTGGAAAGCAAAAGGGCGGGATGAGCGGCATGAGCGCCGCTGACCATTCGGCGATGATGGGCACCCCAAAACCGGCTCCCACGGCGGGGGCGATGCCCGGCATGAATCAGAGTGCGCACGGCTCGAATGCCGCAGCGCCGTCAACGCCCGCTGCTCCGACTGCGGGAGGACACGCCGGCCACGGCGCCGCTCCGTCGGCAGGCACTGCTTCGGCTCCGTCGTCTTCCGCCGCGCCGAGCGGTCACGAAGGCATGGCGGGCATGAGCAGCGGCCATGGCGGGATGGGCGCGATGAAAAACGAATTCGGGCCGGGCAACAGCATGATGGCGATGTCGCCGATGAGCCGCGCGCACGAGCCCGGCACCGGGCTCGGCGAAGATGGCCGGCGCGTTTTGGTTTATCGAGATTTGGTGGGACTCGATGCGCGACCGATGCCTGCGCCCGAGCGCGAGATCACGATGAACATCACGGGCAACATGGAGCGATTCATTTGGGGCTTCGATGGCAAGAAATTCTCCGAGTCAGAACCGATTCGACTGCGCTTCGGCGAACGCGTGCGTGTGACATTCATCAATCACACGATGATGGAGCATCCGCTGCACCTGCACGGGATGTTCATGGAACTTGAGAACGGCGCCGAGGGACTCGCACCGCTGAAGCACACCGTGACCGTGAAGCCCGGCGAGAAAATCTCGGTGCTCGTAACCGCGGACGCGCGCGGCGACTGGGCCTTCCACTGCCATCTGCAATATCACATGGATGCGGGGATGTTCCGCGTGTTCAGCGTCGCGTGAGGAGAACCACCATGAACACGAAAACGCTTTCTCACTTCGTTGTCGCGCTCACGTTCCTCCTCGGCTCGTCGGCCGTGGGGTTCGCCGCCGAGTCCGGTCACTCAGGGCATGGCGGCGGTCTGGGAAAACCACTGCCGCCCGGCTGGGAGCCGGCGATGCACGATCCGATGTTCAGGACGTTCACACTGTTTGAAAAATCCGAGTTCCGCACCGGCGATGCGCCCGACGCAGCGGTCGTCGATGCGCAGGGCTGGATCGGCGGCGACTACCAGCGGTTCTGGTGGAAAGCCGAGGGCGAGCAGGAGACGAAGGGCGCGAAGACTGGCGAGTTCGAAGCGCAGGCACTCTACAGCCGGCTCTTCAGCCCGTTTTGGGATTTCCAAACCGGCGTGCGTGTGGACAGGCAATACAGTGGCCGCGCGCGAGACACCACGGCGTTTTTCGTGGTGGGACTCGAAGGACTCGCGCCTTACTGGTTCGACATCGAGCCGGCGCTCTTCCTGAGCGAAAAGGGCAAGGCCTCGTTTCGCTTCACATCGAGCTACGATCAATTGATCACGCAGCGCTGGGTCATCCAACCGCGCATCGATCTCAACGCCGCGCTCCAGGACGACACTCGTCGGAATGTCGCCGCCGGGGTCAACGATTTCGAATTCGGCGTGCGTCTGCGCTACGACCTCCGGCGGCAATTCTCGCCCTACGTCGGCGTGACCTGGCGTCGCGTGCTCGGCAAGACCGCCGATTTGGTGCGGCGCAGTGGCGAGGACACTTCATCCACGTCCGTGGTATTCGGACTGCGGACATGGTTCTGAATCCACCCGAATTCAAAATATCTCCGCAACACGGAATCCCATGAAAACGAAAAACAAAATCACGAGCTTCGTGCTCACGCTTTCTCAATCGAAATGGCTGCAACCCGCAGCGGTGACCCTGGTGGTCGCCGTCGTCTTGATTGGAATCACCGGCTGCAAGCCGCACCATTGAGTGAGTCTCCAGAGTAATCCCGGCGGTGGCCGGAGAAATCATGAAAACAGGCCGACTATGAAAACAAAAAACAAAATCATCCGCGCAATGTTCGCTCTGACCCAGACGCAATGGCTACGGCAGACGGTGTTGGCGCTCGCGCTCTTCATGCCGCTCTTCGGGGTGGACGGTTGCGGGCACAAGCACTGAGCCATCCTTCCGGGTCAATTGGACCCGAAAGCGCGGCGCCGCTGCAATCCACGTCTCATGTCGAGCGACGAAACCAGCGGACAATCGGGCGCGCTGGCGCGAATGCTGGCGTATGTAGTGATCGTGCTCTCGCCGCTCATCATCGTCGCGCTTGTCCGCCCGGCGACGGATCACAGTTTTGTCTATACGATTGGCAAGAATCTCGCGCTGGTCGGCTTCGCGATATTCGCGATGCAGTTCGTCCTCTCGGCACGGCTCAAGTGGATCGAGCGCCCGTTCGGGCTCAACCTGCTCTTCAGTTTCCACAAGACGATGGCGGTCGTCGCTTCGCTGCTGGTGCTTTCGCACCCGGTCTTGCTCGTGCTTGGCGGCGGCAAGCGCTCACTGGTTTTAGGCCCGGAGGTGAACTGGCACATCTGGTTGGGCCGAATCGCGATGGTCGTGATTCTGTTTCACGTGATGCTGGCGAGCTTCCGGCTGATCATCCGGCTGAATTACGAAACGTGGCGCTTCATCCACAACGTCGTGGCCTTGGTGTTTCTGCCGCTGGCGTTTCTCCATAGCTGGAAAGCGGGCGGCGATCTTCAGCTTCCGGCGATGCGCGTGTTGTGGGTCATGCTGTTCGGCTCGGCCGTCGCCGCTTATGGGTGGCATCGTTTCGTGCGGCCATTGCGCTTACGGCGCGAGCCCTACACGGTCACGGACCTTCGCAAAGAGGCGGACGGAGTCTGGACGATTGCGCTCGCTGCGCCGGTCGGCGTGCCGCGGTTCGATTTTCTGCCGGGCCAGTTTCAATTTCTCACCTTCCGCCGTGCTGCTCACCTGCCGGTCGAAGAACATCACTGGACCATTTCGTCGAGCCCGACGGAAACGGGCGTGTTGCGCACGACGATCAAGGAATCGGGCGATTTCACGGCGACAATCGGCGAGACCAAACCGGGCGACACCGCGCTCGTTTGCGGCCCGTTCGGCCGCTTCTCCTATGCGCTGCACCCGGAGCAGCGCGATTTGGTTTTCCTCGCTGGCGGTATCGGGATCACGCCGCTGATGGCAATGCTTCGCCACATACGCGACACCCAGGCGAAACGCACGGTGACGCTGCTCTACGGCAACACCAACGAGCAGGACATTACATTCCGCGACGAACTCGCCGAGATGGAACGCACCGGCGTCGCTTCGCTCAAAGTGGTGCATATTTTGAGCAAGCCTTCCGCGGAATGGCGTGGCGAACGCGGTCGGCTCGATGCGGAAATGGTCGCGAAGCTTTGCAGGCCGTTGGGCGTGGACCGGGCGTATTACCTTTGCGCTCCGCCAGCGGCGATGAGTCAGGCGATCCGCGTGCTCCGGCAGGCGGGCGTGCCGCCGCGCCGAATTCATTTCGAGCGTTTCAGCCTTTAACCGCCGTCCGTCGTGCAACCCTTGCTCAACCTAAAATCGTTTCTCGCCGCGCTGCTGGTGCTCGCGGTGCCGGGTGCCTTGCTCGTCGCTTATTTTCGTAACTATGATCCTGAAGCCGGCGGGCATGAGCACGCTGCGAGCGGCGCTTCAGGCGGTGCGGGCCACGATCACGACAAGGGCGGAAAGTCCGAAGGGAAGAGTGGCGACATGCCGATGAAGGGACACGGCGACATGTCGTCTGCCGCAAAAAAAGGCGACATGCATGCATCGATGGGCCACGAAGGCATGAAGTCGGCGACGCCAGCCCAGCCCGCAATGGAAGAATCCGGGCCGGCGGCGCTGATGCACATTGGAGCGAAGGGTTTTTTCCTAGATCGGCCGCAGACGTTCACGCCGCGCGCCGATCAGGCGAAAACGCTCGGTGAAATCAAAGAGCGTTCCGCGATGGCGATGATGGCGGCGGACAAAAAACTTCAGGAAGCCGAGCAGCAGCTCTGGAAGCTCACGGCCAGCGAACGGCCCGACATCGCGGGAATCGAAGCCAAGGTCCGCGACGTGGAAAAGCTCCGCGCCGACCAACGGATTGCCTTCATCCGCTCCGTAGCGGAAGCCGCCAACCTGCTCGCGCCGGAACAAAAGGAAACTCTTCTACGAGCCAACGCCGACACGAAGCCGACCGCGCCGCCCGCAGGTAAAGGCGAACAGAAAGCGGAGCCCGCGCACAAACACTAGCTCGCCGGGGCATCGCGGCGCAGGCGATTTTGACTGCACTGTAAGAAAATTTGAGGGGTGCGGGGTGGCTCCTGCGTTCACCTTATGTGGAATCTGCGCTTACCACCCGAAAACGACACTCTGCCCGGCAACCCCAGGGCCCGCCGCAAGATCGTAAGGCTCCGGCGGCGGGCCGTCGGGAGAACAAGACTGCGAAATCGATCGCCGTGCTGGTGGCGCAGCGCGCGAAGTTTCACCGGTTTCTTGCCACCCGAGTCGGTAGCGAGGCGGAAGCGGAAGACCTGCTGCAGCAAAGCTTGCTGAAAGCGCTGAAGAGCGGCGATACCCTGCGGCGCGGCGAACGCGCCGTTGCTTGGTTTTATCGCATCCTCCGCAACGCTGTCGCGGATCACTATCGCCAAAGAACGAGCGAGCGCCAGCGCGCGGATCGCCTCTGGACGGAGATGCATGCGGCAGGCGACGATGTCGGACAGCCGCCGAAGGCGTGGGATGTCGCGGTATGCGTCTGCTTCAGAGAGTTGCTGCCAACGCTCAAGCCGCGCTACGCGCAACTTATTCGGCGGATAGACCTGAACGGTGAATCGCAGGCAGCCGTGAGCCGCGAGTTGAAGATTCAGTCGGCCACGATGGCCGTGGCGCTGCATCGGGCGCGTTATTCCCTGCGGCGACGACTCGAAATTCTTTGTGGCGCGTGCAGTCGCGAAAAATGCCTGGAATGCTTCTGTGCTAGGGACGGAAAAGAAAGAGTGTAAGGAATCGGCGCCAGCTCCGTCAGCCGGTTATGAACCATCACTCGCACAAGCATCCTCCGAACGGCGACGACGCACCCGACGGCAAGAAACCCGCGCCGAAGGCCGAGCCTGCCGAACACGACGGCCATGCGTGTGCACACCACGGCGATCAGCCTCAGGGCCACGGGCACCACGGAGACGTGAAACCGTCGGCGTCTGCCGCGTATTATTGTCCGATGTGTCCCGGCGTCGAGTCGGACAAGCCGGGGGATTGTCCGAAATGCGGCATGGCATTGGAACGCAATGCTGCGGTCCCGCTGGCCGGAAAAACAATCTACACCTGCCCGATGCATCCCCAGATCGAGCAGGATCATCCGGGCGAGTGCCCCATCTGCGGCATGGCGCTTGAACCGAAAACCGTGAGCGCTGCGCCGGAAGAAAATCACGAGCTGCGCGACATGACGCGTCGGTTTTGGATCGGCGCGGCGCTCACACTGCCGGTTTTCGTGCTCGGAATGCTGCACCTCGTGCCGTCGCTGATGCATGTGGTGAACGCTCCCTGGAGCCGCTGGACGCAGTTCCTGCTCTCAACGCCGGTCGTGCTCTGGGCCGGGTGGCCGTTCTTCGTGCGCGGCGCGAAATCGCTGCGCTCGGGCCACTGGAATATGTTCACGCTGATCGCAATCGGCGTAGGGGCAGCGTGGATTTACAGTGTCGTGGCGTTCTTCCTGCCGGGCGTCTTTCCCGAGGCGATGCGAGCGCACGGCGTCGTTGACGTATATTTTGAGGCGGCGGCGGTCATCGTGGTCCTCGTGCTGCTCGGGCAAGTGCTCGAACTGCGCGCCCGCGCACGCACGTCGAGCGCGATCAAAGCGCTCCTCAACTTGTCGCCGCCGACCGCGTTGCGTGTGACCGAAAGCGGTGATCAGGAAGTGCCACTTTCCGAAGTGGAGGTTGGCGACCGGCTGCGCGTGCGGCCCGGCGCGAAGGTGGCGGTTGATGGGGTAATTGAAGAGGGAGCGTCGTCCGTGGATGAGTCGATGCTCACCGGCGAGTCGATGCCCGTGGAGAAGAAGGCCGGCGACCGCGTGACCGGTGGCACCGTGAATGCGACGGGTGGCTTTATCATGCGCGCGGAGAAAATCGGCGCCGACACGATGCTCGCGCGCATCGTGAACATGGTCGCCGATGCGCAGCGCAGCCGCGCACCGATTCAGGGGCTCGCCGACAAGGTCGCCCGGATCTTCGTGCCCGCCGTCGTCATCATCGCGGGGCTCACGTTCGCCATCTGGTTTTTCTTCGGACCCGAGCCGCGGCTTGCCTACGCTATCGTCAATGCGGTCGCGGTATTGATCATCGCGTGTCCTTGCGCGCTCGGTCTCGCCACACCGATGTCGATCATGGTCGGCATCGGCCGCGGTGCGCAGGAAGGCGTGCTCGTCAAAAACGCCGAGGCGCTGGAACTGCTTGGCAAGGTGCAATGGCTCGTGATCGACAAAACCGGCACGCTGACAGAAGGCCGTCCTCAGCTCGCGGACGTGGTGACGTTTGAAGGCTCCGACGAGAAGACTCTCGTTCAACTCGCCGCTTCGCTGGAACGCTCTTCGGAGCATCCGCTCGCCGCCGCCATTGTGCGCGGTGCCGAGGCGAAAAAGATTTCGCTGCGTGACGCCGCCGATTTTCGCTCCGTCACGGCTGGCGGGGTCGCCGGCAAGGTTGATGGTCGCATCGTGCTCGTCGGCAAATCGAAATTCCTCGAGGCCGAACACGTCTCCCTTCCTCAATCAGGTGTCGAACGCGCGAGCGCTCTACAAGCCGAGGGGAAGACCGTGCTGTTCGTCGCGATCGACGGTCGCCTCGCTGGCCTGCTCGCGGTGGCCGATCCGATCAAGGACACCACACGCGAGGCCATCGCCGATCTTCACGGGCTCGGCATCAAGCTGGTCATGGCGACGGGCGACAACCGCCGCACCGCGGAATCCGTCGCGAAGCAACTCGGCCTGGATCGTTTCGAGGCGGAGGTTGAGCCGGCCGATAAAATCCGGCTCGTCGAAGCGCTCAAGCGCGACGGCGCTCGCGTCGCGATGGCCGGCGATGGCATCAACGACGCGCCCGCGCTTGCCGCGGCTGATGTCGGCATCGCGATGGGCACAGGCACGGATGTCGCGATGGAAAGCGCGGGCGTCACGCTCGTGAAGGGAGACCTTCGCGGAATCGCGAAGGCGATTCACCTTTCGCGCGCGACGATGCGAAACATCCGGCAAAACCTGTTCTTCGCTTTTGTCTACAACACCGTCGGTGTGCCCATCGCTGCGGGGGCGCTCTTTCCGTTCTTCGGCGTGCTGCTCAGTCCGATGATTGCGGGTGCGGCGATGTCGCTTTCATCCGTGTCGGTCATCACCAATGCACTGCGACTGAGGAAAGTGCGGTTGTTGGTAGCGGCGGTAGATCAATGACCGTGAGCACCCGTTTGACGCATCAATTCAGAAAGGCGCTTGGGTTGGGACCATCCGACCATGTGTTCAAGGGAAAGGGGTTTTATGTCGTGCATCGCCGAGTCTGTGTCGGGGTTGTCCTGCCACGGCTCCACTCGCAGGCAAAGTTCGTTCTCATTTTCGAGACCGTTTCTGGCCTGCATCGGCGCAGGCGTGCCTCCGGCGACTGGCTGCATCAAGAGATCTCGGGCCGCCACATCCTTTGCATACCATCTGGCGTCGAACACGAAGACCGCTGGGACAGGGAGGGCGAATCAATCGAACTCTATCTCGAACCGTCCTTCCTGCGCCGATTTCCAGCGGAGACCCTGACGGCCCTTTTTGCTCGTGAAAATCTCCCGGAGGCGAAGACCGATGCCGTGATTTGGGAGTTATCAGGCGCGATTTGTTTCTTGTGTGCGGAGCCCGAGATTGACGCCTCGCTCGTTGTTGGTGCCTCGGCGTTGGTTGTCAGACGACTGTTCGTCAGTCATGCTACGCCACGCGCCCCGATTCGAGGGACGAAGCTATCTGACGATCAGCGGCAGCGGATGGACAAATATGTCCAGACGAACATGGCGGTGCATTTCCGTGTCCCGGACTTAGCGCGAGCCGTAGGACTCAGCTCCCAGCAGTTTACCCCGTTGTGCCGAAATACGACAGGTAATACACCGATGGATTATGTTTGGGAATGCCGCTTGTTGAAAGCCCGTGAGTTGGCGAGAGGCGGTAAGCACACCCGTGAGGAAATCTGGCGCCAATGCGGTTTTTCCGACCTGAGTCATCTCAATCGTCGTTTCAAGTCCTTCTTCCGATATCCGCTGAGCGTGCTGTTAAAATCAGCGAACGGTTCCAAAAATTTGTAGAACTGTCCGGCTCTAGGTCGCAATAGGTCTGTCGATTTGGACCGCCCGAAGCAAATGAACTGCGGTAATCTCCGCAGACAACTTCGGGCGAATCGGAGACCTATCTCATGAGCCTTTATACCCT
Organism: Opitutaceae bacterium; assembly: GCA_030693515.1. Classification (GTDB taxonomy): domain Bacteria; phylum Verrucomicrobiota; class Verrucomicrobiia; order Opitutales; family Opitutaceae; genus ER46. The sequence continues at coordinate 12,393 of JAUYAK010000124.1, read as the reverse complement.
ATGGAGTGGTATCTACAGCACCGGGCCATTGCTCGCCCAAATCCCCGGTGCTCTGCGCGATGGCTTTCAAGCGGGGCTCGGCATCATGTTTCTCACCGGGTTTTTATGGGGCGTGATCAAAGTATGGAGTGGCGCCGACAAGATGTCCAAGGGAGACGCTGACGGGAAGATGGGCATCGTCGCCGGCATCATCATCGCTGCGGCCGCCGCCATCATGGCCGCGTTGTTCGCAATCTTCGGGATGGCTGACGGGGCGCTGACACCCACCTTCTGAGCTTCAACCGTGGGGCCAGCTATGAGCGAACTACGCATCACGGACACGAATAGTGTCAACGATAGCAAGGGCCGCGCGTTCGGTCTGGAAGGAAACGATTTCATTTACGTGCTCATCGCCTTCGTTGTCTCGCTGGGAGCATACCTTGTTTTCGCCTTCCTGTTTCGCGTTGGGATGGCGGTCGCGTTGATGTTCTCGGTCCCGGTGCTGGTTGCGGTCCTTGCATGGGTTTTGCTATTCCGACACAACAAACCGGAAGGTTACGCGGAGGATTTCTTTGACGATCTGGTGAATGGCGAAGGCTGGTCGCTATCCGCGCCAGTGTCGGCGAACTCGCCGCAGAAGGAATCTCATGCGCAGTAGTCCGCCCAACGGTTTCTTTGCGGATGGCATGATGCTCTATGGCGCGCTCGAAAAGGGCAGTCTCGCAAGCAAAGGGTTTCTCCTGCAACCTGCGGATAAGCGCGGCGCCAGCATCGCGCAACTGAACGCGTATCAGGACAAGGTTCGAAACCTGCTGGCGCTCCTTGGGCCTGACCTGTGGGCGCAATTCCAATGGGGCTGCGACGGCGACTATCGTGCCGAGCTTTCGGCAGTCTACCGGGAAATCCTCGCGATCGCCGACCCGCAAATCCGTCGCGTCCGGATGCGTTACTGGCGGCGCAATTGGAAGAAACTCCTGACACGTGCACTTCGCCGTGAGCAACTGGTCGTTTTCATCATTGTGCGCATCGCCGGCCAGTCGGGGACGATAGCCACGCGCGAAGCCTTGCGGGTTCGCTATGAAAAATTGCTGGCGCAGTTGCGGACGCAATTCGACGAACTCGCCGAGGCTCTACGCACGATCTTCGGAGCCGACACGACCGTCACGCCGATGGACGACCTCGGACACTTCACCTACTACGCGAAATTCCTCAACCCGTCCTTTGGCGACCGTTTTGACCTGGACTACGCGGCTCAATTCAACCCCGCCCTTTCAATTCAGGAAAACTGCTGGAACGGCGACGGCGTGGGGCTGCAACGGATCGGGTTTCATCTCGACGGCCGTTATCACGCGGTCCTCGCGATTAAGCGTTGGCCCAGCCACACGACGCCGGGGATTGTCTACCGGCTGACCGGCTTGGACTTTCAGGACTATCAACTCACCGTCAACGTCGAGCCGTTGCCGCAGAAACGCGAAGTCGATAAGGAGGAAAAATCCATCGAACGGCTGAGGGGGGAATATCGAGACAGCGAACGCCACTCACTCCTTGTCGCGATCGGGAAGAAGGAACGAAAGATTGAATCGCTCTCGACTGGATTTATCCGTCCGTTCGCCGTCACCTACATCATCCGGGTATGGGATGAAACGGAACAGGGACTCGCGGCCAAATGTGGAGCGATCAAAAACGCAATCAATGGCCTCGCTGGCGCACAGTATTACGAATGCTCCCGGCCTTCGACCGCCAAAAAACTCTTCTTCGCTTCGTGGCCAGGTTGGACGCACGCGAATTACCGCCATCGCACCCTCTACGCCGAAGACTCTTATTTGGCCGACGTGCTGCCGTTCTCGGCCACGTTCACCGGGCATCTCAGTGGCGCGGAAATCGTCCTTGAGGGATCGCAGAAAAATCTGGTCGGACTGAGGACGTTTCTCGGCGTGCCGCCATCGCCGCAGCACGCTATTTTGATTGGTGCGACTGGCGCGGGGAAGTCGCGTTTCATGCACCGGCTGCTCGTCGAGACAGCGGCGCGGTATCCCTATACTGTGCTCATTGAAGAAGGACTGTCCTACGAATCGTTCACGCGAATGATGGGCGAACGACCCATCGTCTTGCAGCCCGACGGCGACCTAACGATAAACTATTTCGACACGGGCGGAATGCCGCTGGGACAACTTCAAATTGCCACCGCGGTAGCGCTCGTTGCCCGTATGATCGGGGAGGCTTCCGATGGCGAGGCCCAGCAAATACGGCAGGCCGTTCTCGGTCAATATATCAGCCAGCTCTATCAAGACGCGTTTGAGGAATGGACGAAACGCCACCGGGATCAATTGCCAGATCTTCAACGCATGGCCTGCGCTGTCCACCGCTGGAAACTGAGGATGGGACTGGGCGCAACTGAACTCGAAGCCTTCGCCGAGATCCGCGACCGCCTCGCCCGGCGGGACGACGAAGCGCAGCAGTTCGTCTCCGACGTGGCCGAAACCGACATTACGGCGTTCCTCAAAAACCCTCAGACCGAACGGCTCGTAATGGCCGTCGCGCACGCCCACTACACCCGCGAGGATTATCCGACTCACGCAAGCCTGGTCGAATTGATGCGGTTCGCTCGGTTCCCCGAGCACAAAAAAGAGCAAGTCGATCACTTGGCGACGCTGCTTTCGGCGTGGTGTGCTCATGGGCAATACGGAAGACTGTTCGACGGGGCCACCAACATTTCGCTGACCGGGCGGGTCGCCCACTTCGAACTCGGCTTAATCCCCGAACAGGCGACGGAACTCAAGACGGCGGCGGGTCTCCTGATTACAGGATTCACGCGCCAACATATCATCTCGCTCCCGCGCGAGCAGTGGAAGCGGATCGTCTATGAGGAACTCGCGCGCTTTCTCGACGTTCCGGGCGGCGAGAAGATCGTCGCTGAGTCCTACGCGCAGCTTCGCAAGTTCAACTGTTGGACGGCTTCGGTCGTCCAACAATACGGGAAATTCAAGAGTTCGCGCATTCGCTCCGCCGTGATCGGCAATACGAAACAGTTTTGGCTGATGCGCCAATTCGACCGCAGCGATGTGGACGACATCGCGCTTGACATTGGGCTGCCAGAGTCTGTGTGCGCTTCGATCCAAAATTACCCGATGCCGGAACAGCAATCGGAGGGGAAAAAATTCTCGAGCGTTTGCTTTTTCAGTCCCGTCACCGATCCGCCGCTCTGCGGCACGGTGCGCCACGTCGAATTGAACAAAGAAGAGGAGGTTGACGATGAAATGGAAAAATCAGCGTAGTCTCATCGCAGTGGTCTTCGCCGCGGTCGCGTTGGTGTTCGCCGGCTGCAATACGGTAGGCAGCGCGGCAGCCGACCTCGGCTTGGCCGGCGCGGGCGGGGTGGCCGGCTATCATGTATCGGACGGGAAAATCGGTGGCGCGGCGGCCGGGGCCGCCCTTGGCTACCTTGGGTCACGTGTCGCGCAATCGGAGGTTCAGCGCGGCATGAGCGAAGCCGAAAAACGCGGTTACGACCGCGCGATGAATCAGGCGGTGAAGCAACAATACTGGCTCATGCAAGCGCAGCAACGTGAGCGGCCGGCCAGCGACGAACGTGATGCGCGACTCGTGCCCGTGGTCATCCCCGAGACGAACATCAACGGAGTCGTTCAAACTGCGCGCGTCGAATACATCCGCATGGAACGATGAAAACCCCGTTTAAGATTTTCCCTATGACGGTGCTTTTGCTCCTGCTGTCCTTCGATGGACGGGCGCAAATTCCGGTAACAGACGTTGCGAACCTTGCGGTCAATCAGGCGTCGCAATCGGCGAACCTCGCGAAGTGGGTCGAGAGCATCAACAACCTCCGCACGCAGATCGATCAACTGAATCGGCAGATCAACATTCAGGACGACATCAGGCGATGGTCGGGCAATCCCGTCGAGGCCGGGGCCAAGGTCGTGCTCGAAGGCATGGGTGAAAGGGATCTCGTTCGTGACTATGGCAAGACCAAGAGCGCCATCCTTGGGCTGGTCGGGAGCCTCGATTCACTCAAGCGCACTACGAACGGGAATTACCGAGCCATTTCAGACCTTGATCTCGACGGGAACGAATTGAAACGCGACCCGCTGACGTATCGCCGCTACGCCGTCCTGGACGCCACGCAGACCAACACCGAACAGGTGTCCGGCGAAACCAAAGCCCGCGAAAAGGAATTGCAGACCGAGATCGCGATTACGCTTGAAGAGCTGAGGGACGCACCGACCGAGTCAGAGACTCAAAAGCTTTCGGCGAAATTGACCGCCCTCAACGGTCAGCTTGCACAGGTTGAAACCGCCCGACGGCGCGAGGTCGATGCCGTGGCCCTCCAAAAAATCGCGAACGATGCGCGGCTCGAACAGGAACGGCTCGCCGCTGCGGAGTTGGGCTCGAGGGACGACTATTTGGCGAATCAGCGTGTGAGCGCCTACCTGAAAACGCTCCGCGTAAGAAAGAATCCCCCCGGTGAAAAATAGATTTTCCATCGCCCTCGTCGTTTTCGTCGCGTCTGGCCTGCTCGCCGGTTGCGGCCGGAGCCGCGAGGAACTCGAGCGCGAGCGCCAGCGCATCGAAGCAGAGAAGCAAGCCCAGCGTGACATTCAAAAGGCCAACAAAGTGATCGGAGAAATGGGAAAGAAGATTGGTCGGAAGGTGCCGCCCTTAGATTTGGGGCTGCCGCCCGAAAAGAAAGCCGAGTCCGCGCCCACGGCAGAACCGGCGCGCAAGCCGTAGCGTCATGGAAATCTACCTACCCACGCTCGAATCCAAGATGGTCGCGCTCGTAGGCGCGTTCCGGTTCATTGTCTTCGCGATCATGGTCGCCGGTCTTATCGCCTATGCGGCGGGCCAACGCACGGGCACCTCGGGCCTGTTCGGTGTCATGGCCAAGGCCATAGTTATCGTGGCGGCGGTTGCCTTCATGGACACTTGGTTTCCGAAAGTAGAACAGGTCTTCCTCACCGTCGCCAACTACGTCGATCCGGGTTACAACGAAAACCCCACCTCCGCCTCTCAGACGATCCGCGAGTCCACGACGGACAACCCCGAAGGCCAAACGTGGTCCTGGCGGCACGTCAACGAATCGATCTACCAAGCGATTTCCCGCGCACTCGCAAATGTCTTCATCTACGTCGGCACGCTGATCGCCGTGCCGATGCATATCCTGCAATACGTCCTACGCTGGCTCCTCTATTTAATCACGCCGTTCATGCTGGCGTTGTTCATGGTGCCGGGCCTCGGCGGAATCGCAGTTCGTTTTTTCCAACAGGTGCTCGCCATCATGGCGTGGCCGGTTGGGTTTGCGCTGACGAATCTGGTGGCCTTGGCGGTGTGGACGGATTTCCGCGGCGCGGTCGGCCCGAATCCGGCGTCGGTGGGCGACGCGTTGTATTCGCCGCTGCTTACGTTTCTTGGCGGCATCCTCGCGACGATCATGATCATCGTCGGTATGCTCTCGACGCCGGTCGTGATGCAGGCGCTTTTTGCGCAGGGCAACGCGTTCACCGGCCAATCGGGTCACTTCGGACACATGGTCAATATGGGCTCTCGCTCGATCTACGGCCTCAGCTACCGGTGGGGCCGGGGCGGCGGGGGACCGATGCCGCAGCTGACAGGTTCCGCGCCCGGCACTCCACCTCCGTCAACTCCGCCGCCGATAGCGACGGTTCACCCTGGAATATAAAGCACCTTCGTCATGGCTAACGGTGAATCAATAGCTGTTCCAGCGCCACTGCCCGAAACGCTGCGCGACACGCCGGTCGATCAAACTAACCGACTGCCGGCGAGCGCAACGCGCGGCGCCCGGTTTTCGCCCGCGAAGCTTTTTGCCGATCACGCATTCGCGGCGCGCGTGTGGTTCTTCGTCGCGTGTGGCGCCCTGGCATTCTGTATCATCCAGCCGTATCTCATCATCAAGGCGTATCGCACACGTGAGCGGGTCGTTGTGCTGGACGGTGCGGGATCGTTCTCTATTTCACCGCTGCTTGGCTTCGAGGAGGCGAAGGACTTGCACGAGTCGATGGCGTTGTGGGCGACACTGGCGCTGTTTCAGCGCAACCCGAGGAATTTCGACTACCCGGACATGCTGCAAAAAATGTTTTTGGCGGACGCCCACAGCAAGGCGACGACGGCGCGGGAGAAATCGCAGCCGGAATTCGAAACAAAGCAGATTCATCAGAAGCCTGAGGTCTTCAAAATCGACTTCCTGCGCACGCGCGAGGACCGCGTGCTCGTGAAAGTCGAAGGCCAGCTTGTGCGAGCAGGCGCTTTTGAAAACCAGACCTTCACGGAAAGTCCGAAATTCACCCTCACCCTCACGTTCGCCCGCAACCCGGACATGCTGACGAACAAACGTTATCCACTCGGCGTATGGTCATACGAAGCCACAGTCTATTGAGCATCGGCCTCGGGTCGTTGCTTGCTTCGGTGGTGCTTGCTGCGCCGGCCGTGAAACAATTCCCGCTCGACGAACGGGTGGTCTATGAAATTCCAATCAGCGGGGAGGCTCCGACTACATTGATGTTCCCTTCGGCGCTGACAGCCATCGAGGGCGCCAACGTTTCGGCGAGTCCCGAGATGCCTGCGCCGGTGCTCCTCGCCTATACTCCGGGTCGGACTTTTTTCAGCGTGCGCGCGCTTGAGCCCAATGCGCGCGCCGCGGTCAATGTCGTCTGGAAAAACAAGACTTACGTGCTGCGGTTCGCGGTGGGCGCGGAGCCGTATGGTTCGGTGACGTTCTACGAGGATGAACTCGCTGGTCGCAGCGCGAAAGTAAATCGACGCGCCACCCCGGAGGTTCTTTTAGGCCTGTTGGATCGTGCGAAAAGTTTCGCGCTGGTCGCCACGCAATACCCGGAAGCCGTGCAGCAAATCGAGCGCGCGACACCGGGCAGCGTGACTTACTACCGAGATTTCCGCGTCACCGTGGAAGAAGTCTTCCGCTTCGATCCCGAGGACACTCTAGTTTTCCGCCTGCGGTTTGAAAACATCGGGGAGAATGAAGTCATTTATCAGCCGCAGCGGCTCGCGGCGCGAGTCGGACAAAACGTCTATCACGCGTCTATTTCGGACGCCTCGGGCATTGTCCCGCCCAAAGCGTCAACGACGGGCTTCTTTGCTGTTAGCGGCACGCCGCGCGGCGGACGGGCGAATCTTAGCGTGAAGAATCATTTTAGTGTCGTCGTTCCGCGCGTCGAGCGCGACGCGAAACTGGTTACGCCGCAGTAGCCCCATGAAAATTCTGACCTTCTTCAAATCTCCGGCCGGCAGCGTGGCCCTGTTTGTCTGCCTCGTGGGTGCGGGAGGAATGCTTATTCTTCGCAGCAATGCCAGGGAGAGAGCACGGGCGGCGCAACTGACCAAAGTAGAAAGCGGCTCGCCGGTTTCGATGCGCGAATCCATTCTGCGCCCCGGCCAACCCTTGAAAGTGCAGGCCCGAGCCATCCCGGTTGCGGCCACATCGTCAACACCACAGGCAACGAACGAGGAGAACGATGGGCCGCGAACCCGTGTAGCGCGCGAGGGGCGGGATGGTCGCGCTGATCGCCCACCGCCAAAGCCACGCGTGCTGCCGATCAGCCTCGTCGCCATCGCCGCGCCCGACGCCGGCCCGGCGTTGTCGAAAAACTACGCGCCGTTCGGACGGCTGATTCCCTGCGAAACCGTCATCACTATTGAATCCTCAAAACTCGACACCCCGGTCATCGGGCTCGTGACGGAGGATGTCTGGCACGCAGGAGAACTCATCATCCCGGCCGGCGCCGAGGTCCATGGAAGGGCTTCATTGGATCGAGCGCGCGAGCGTGTCGCCGTTTCCGGCAAGTGGGTCGTTGTCTGGCGCGACGGTAGTCCACTCAACGGCACGGAACTCGTCTTAAACGGAATCGCATTGGATCGGGTGAAAGACGATGTGAGCGGCGAGTTCGGCATTCGTGACGGCTCGGCAGGGCTCCTCGGTCAGTTGGTCAAGACGGACGATTGGCAGGAAATCAAATTGTTCGCCTCGACGTTCCTTGCGGGCTTCGCGGGCGGGTTGCAGGAATTGCGGAATCAGGGAACGGCCTTCGGAGGGATTGCTCAGGTGCCGGTCGCGTCGGGCCGCTCTGCTGCGCTGCAAGGAACATCGGACGTGCTCAACGCCTACGCGCGGCAGATTCAAGAGGCGATCGCGCGCGACGGATTCTTTGTCCGCGTGCCCGCGGGAAAACAGTTCTACCTCTACGTCACCGAAACCGTCGATGTGGCCAAGGGGACGAGGGGAAACGTCGCGAATGCTGAACTTTGGAGGAAGCAGAATGAAAAATAACGCGCTTATCCTGTGCGCAGTCGCGGTGCTCTGCGCTGGCTGTGAGACCGTGCCGAGGAAAATGGGGGCCGCCACTGCGCCGTTGCCAGCTCCCATGCCTGCACCTGCGGTCGCGCCGGTCTCCGGCACCGATCTCGATCAAAACAACACCGAAAAAGTTCGTGTCGGAGAAACGCTGAAATCTTACCCAGTGGGCCGCTACGTCGATCCGACAGACACCAACGTGATGCACGAAGCGCACGTGGTTTACCGCAAGGAAGCTGGCGCTTCTTGGAACCTGAACCCGAACGCCCCCACGGTCGTTCCCCTTGGTCCCGTGCTCGCCGTCGCGGACCCGGCGAGAACACCCGCACCGCTGCCGGCCGAATTGGAGCAAAAGATGGCGGAGCAAAATCAACTCGTTGCCTCGTTGATCGAACAGAACGAAGCACTGGCGAAGGAACTGACCAATCTCGGCAAGGAAATCGCAGACCTGCGTCAGAGCCAGTCCCCGTCCGGTAAAAAGGAATAACCATGCCCACGGAAATAAAAGAACCCGCTCTTCCCGATCAAGTGGATGAACTCGTGCAGGCGCTACCGCCGCACCTGCGCGAGAATTTTGAAACGGCGGAGAAACAGATCATCGAATACTACGGCATGAGTCCTGGTATGCCGGCGCTCATGCGGCTCTGGATCGCTTCCGGCACATCGTGGCGCATCCGGCGGGCATTCGAATGCGCCGTGCTCAAAATCGAGCGAAAAACCCTGAATCCGACCGCCAGCGGAGAGTTCGATGAAGACTGTCTATGACTTTGGGCGAGCCTCGCCCAGACAAGGTCCAATGCCGTTCCGGCGACCAGCCGCCTTGTTCAATAATGGCTGGGGAAAAATAAGGAGCTAAAAATGCCCACCCTCAGAGAAGAAATCGCCGAAAAAAAGAAGGCGCTCGTTAGTCAAGACCCGCCGCGTAACGCCGAACGTGACGCGGAAATCGATGCCTTCATCAAGGAGAACCCAAAGCTCCATGAGAAGATCAACGCTTATTCGAAGGAATACCTGGTCCGTCAAAAAATCCTCGGGATTATGGAAACGAGGAAGCGTGACAACGCCCGCGATCAGGAGATCCGCGAGTGGGTCGAGCAGAACCCGGAAATCAAGCAACGCGTCGAGGAACGGGTGAAGAACGTGCCGGATGAAAATCGCCAGCGCGCTTTTCTCAACGTCGCCAAGACCGAGCTCATGAAGCAGGGAATGCGAACGCCTCGGCCTTCCTGACCAATACGCGGCGGTCGCTTCGGCGACCGCCGCCTTCTTTTTCTTGATACCCCGCAGTCTTGGCGAAGGGAGATGTCGCAGGACGTGTGGCCCGCAGGCACGCGAGCGGTGGTAAATCAGAGGAACCCCGTCAGTGTTTTGAGAAACTAACGGGCGATACGGCAATGCACTCGAACCTCTCGGAAAATTATCAACCCGACCGGGTGCTTTGCGCGGACGATGGAACTCTCGTTGGCGAGCTTTTGGGGAAACTGTTTTCCGTAAATGGCTACGAATGCACCCGCGTCCGCGACGGAGAAGCGGCGCTGCAATGCGTTTCGCAGGACGTGAGCCGCTACACGGTCATGATCGTCGAGCACAAGATGCCAAAATTGGGAGAGCTGGCTTTAGCGCGACTGGCGCGACGGGCCGGATTCTACGGGCGGATTATCGTTCACGGGGCGTCCATGGCAGGCGAGGACGCCTCGGAGTATGAAGCGTTGGGCGTTGAGTTGGTCGAACGGGGCGACCCCGATCAAGGACTCCTTCGCGTGATGGAAAGATTTCACGGCGAGGAATAGCGCAAGCGGGCCGGCGGCACCGGCAACACGACCGGCGTGCGGGGCCGATGTTGCCGAGGTGAAAGCAAGAGTCTATGGCTGCAACCAGCAAGTCTGCCTGACACGGTGCGTGACACGAAACTTCACTTGCGTTCCTTTCTATACAGTGCCACTCTCTCCGTGTCTGTATAGAAGTGAATCACAACCGCGTGCTTGTGAATCCAGAGGAAATCGTGGGCTAGCCTTTGACGTTGGGCAAAGAATGAACCTACTCGCGATATTCGATAACGACGGGACGATTTGCGACACGCAGGATGTCGAGGGCCCATGCTATGCGAGAGCTATCGAGCGTGTCACTGGGAGATCGCTTTCGACGCTGGATTGGACGACCTACGATGAGCCCACCAGTAGCGCGATCGTCCGTGATCTTCTTGCCGGCGATCCGGCTGCGCTCACGAAGGAAGAACAGATCAAGCGCGAGTTTGTTCGACTGCTCGAGCAAGAGCGTCCGAGGTTCCCCGGTGATTTCACCCCTTTGCTGGGCGCAGTGCAGTTCATTACCCGCCTCAAGGAAGAGACGATTTGCTCCGTGGCGATTGCCACCGGATGTTTCGATATCAGCGCGAGATTTAAGCTCCAGTGCTGTGGCATCGCCCTCGACGATTTTCCGCACGCCACCTCCAGCGATACGCCGCGAAGAAGGGATATTATTCCGCTTGCCGCGAGCCGAGCCGGATTCCCCGTTTCCTCGGTAGTATATTTCGGCGATGCTCCTTGGGATGTCCGAGTTAGCGGCATCCTCGGCATTCCCATGATCGGAATGGGTCGTCGGATCGATCGACTGAAGGAATTAGGAGTTCAGCATGCTTTTCGCGATTATTCAGATGCTGATGCGATTATCCGTGTGCTCTGCGACCTGAAGAAAAAGAAGAACGGATCAGAGATGAAAGCATTCCAGCGGCGGAAAGCGTCCGTTCAAATTAGCGCCGATTAGCTTGGATTAGCGGTTAACCGACCTGGTCAGACGGTGGCCAGGATCGCGCTGAGCGTGGGGCTCGGGCGCAGGGCGGCGGAGGCTTTCGCGTCGTCGGGCTGGTAGTAGCCGCCGATGTCGGCGGGTTTGCCTTGGACGGCGATCATCTCGGCGACGATCTGCTTCTCGCTCGCGGTGAGTTTTTCGGCGATGGGCGTAAACAGAGCTGAGAGCTGAGAGTCTAGAGTCTGTTTAGCCAGGGCTTGGGCCCAGTAGAGCGCCAGATAAAAATGGCTGCCGCGGTTGTCGATGCCGGCGCCGACTTTGCGGGCGGGGCTCTTGTCGTATTCCAAGAACTTGCCGTTGGCGGTGTCGAGGGTCTCGGCGAGGACTTTCGCTTTCGCGTGGTTCTGCGTGATGCCGAGGTGCTCGAAGCTGGCGGCGAGCGCGAAGAATTCGCCGAGGCTGTCCCACCGGAGGAAGTTTTCCTCGGTGAATTGCTGCACGTGTTTCGGCGCGGAGCCGCCGGCGCCAGTTTCGAAGAGGCCGCCGCCGTTCATCAACGGGACGATGGAGAGCATCTTCGCGCTGGTGCCGACTTCGAGGATCGGGAAGAGGTCGGTGAGGTAGTCGCGGAGGACGTTGCCGGTGACGCTGATGGTGTCCTGGCCGGCCTTGAGGCGGACGAGGGTGGCCAAGCACGCGTCGGCGGGGGCCATGATCTTGATGTCGAGGCCCGCGGTGTTGTGCTGCGCGAGGTAGGTTTTGACCTTGGTGATGAGCTGCGCGTCGTGCGGGCGCAGGGCGTCGAGCCAGAAGATGGCGGGCGTATGGGAGAGGCGCGCGCGGTTGACGGCGAGTTTCACCCAGTCTTGCACGGGTGCGTCTTTGGTTTGGCAGGCGCGCCAGATGTCGCCCGACTCGACGGCGTGCTCGAGGAGGACTTGGCCGTCGGTGTCGACGACGCGGATGGTGCCGTTGCCGGGGGCGACGAAGGTCTTGTTGTGGGAGCCGTATTCCTCGGCGGCTTGCGCCATAAGGCCCACGTTGGGGACGGAGCCCATGGTCTTCGGATCGAAGGCGCCGTGCTTTTTGCAGAAGTCAATCGTGGTGGCGTAGACGCCGGCGTAGCAGCTGTCGGGGATGACGCAGAGGGTGTCCTGGCCCTTGCCCTGCGCATTCCACATCTGGCCGGAGGTGCGAATCATCGCGGGCATGGAGGCGTCGATGATGACGTCGGAGGGGACGTGGAGATTGGTGATGCCCTTGTCGGAATTCACCATCGCGACGGCGGGGCGCGCGGCGAAGACCGCGGCGATGTCGGCCTCGAT
>JAUYAK010000110.1 GCA_030693515.1 Opitutaceae bacterium | reverse complement strand
ACAGCACCGGGGCTTTTCTCGCCGCTTCACGGACCCAGCACCAAAATCCTGCATTGGCCTCCCGCGCCTTTCCCGCGCGCCCCGCTCGGGGCGGCGGCGCTTCCGCGCCCGCCTCCGCCGCTTATGGGATGGCTGTGGTCTGCGACCCGCCCTTGGTCCGAATACTCAACGCGCGAAAGGGCGGGGCACAGACCCGCCCTACCTCGACGGGCAGGGGATGCCCGCCGCTACTTCACTCCGCCGTCTTGGCCGCCGCGGCGGCCGCCTCGCGCTCAAACTCCTCGACCCGCTTCGGCGTCACGTAGCGGGCGAATTTCTCCATGAAGAGATAGAACACCGGTGTGATGTAGAGCGTGAGGACCTGCGAGACCACGAGGCCGCCGCAGACGGCGAGGCCGAGCGTGCGCCGCGCATCGGCGCCCGCGCCGTGCCCGAGCGCGATGGGCAGCGTGCCGGCGAGCGCGGCGAGCGTGGTCATCATGATCGGGCGGAAGCGCACGATGCAGGCCTCGAAGATTGCCTCCTCGGCGTTTTTCCCGCGGTGGCGCCGCGCATCGAGAGTGAAGTCGATCATCATGATCGCGTTCTTCTTCACGATGCCGATGAGCATGATCAGGCCCACGTAGCCGTAAATGTTCAGCTCTTCGCCGAAGGCCAGCAGCGTCACGAGCGCGCCAAAGGTCGCCGAGGGCAGGCCCGAGAGAATCGTGATCGGATGGACGAAGTCCTCGTAGAGCACGCCGAGCACGATGTAGATGACGAGCACGGCGATGAGCAGCGTCCAGCCGAGGCCTTGGAGCGAGCTGGTGAAGGCCGCCGCGGTGCCTTGGAACGTGCCGCTCACCGAGGCCGGCAGCACTTCGCGCGCGATGCGGGTGATCTCTTCGGTGGCCTGGCTGAGCGCGGTGCCCGGCGCGAGATTGAAGGTGATCGTGACGGCGGGGGACTGCCCGAGGTGGGCGACCGTGAGCGGTCCGACCGACGCCTTGAACTTTGCCACGGCCTCGAGCGGGATCAGGTTGCCCGCGCGGTTGCGCAAGTGCAGGAGGGAAAGTGCCGCGGGATCGCGGAGATATTTCGCGTCGAGCTCGAGGATGACGGCGTATTGGTTGGTCGAGGTGTAGATGGTCGATATTTGCCGGGAGCCGAAGCCGCTGTAGAGCGTGTCCTCGATCTGCTGCGCGGTGAGCCCGAGCGACGAGGCCTTGTCGCGGTCGATTTCCACGATCATCTGCGGGCTCGTGATCTGGAGATCGGAGTTCACGTCGATGAGACCGGGGATCTCGCGCACGCGGTCGAGCATCTGCGGGGTGACGCGGTAGAGTTCGTCGAGGTCAGGGCCGTAGAGCGTGTATTGATAGACGGAGCTGGAGGAGCGCGAACCGAGGCGGATGGCGGGCGGCACCTGGGGGAAGACCTTCACGCCGGGGATGCCCGCGGTGGCGGCGCGCAACTGGCCGGCGATGACGCTGGCGTGCGGGCGCTGGGCGCGGTCGATGAGGCCGGCGAACATGCGGCCGGTGTTGCCGCCGCTGCTGCCGCCGCGCGGCGATGAACCGGTGAAGCCCGAGACGTTATCGACGTAGGGATTCTGCTTCACGACGGACAACACCGCGGTCACGTAGCGCGTCATCGCGTCGAACGAGGCATCCTGCGGGCCTTCGATGGAGATGCTGAGGCGGCCGGAATCCTCGGTGGGGATGAAGCCCTTGGGCACGATGACCAGCAGCCAGAGCGTGAGGCCGACCGTGGCCGCCGCGATGATGAGCGTGGTCGCGCGCCAGCGCAGCGAAATGCGCAGGGTGCGCTCGTAGGCGCGCACGCTCCAGAGGAAGACATTTTCCAGCGCGGTGTAGACCCGGCCGTGCTTGGCGTCGTGGCGCACCGGCTTGAGGAAGCGGCTGCACAGCATCGGCGTGAGCGTGAGGGAGACGAAACCGGAGACCAGGATCGCTGCGCTGATCGTGACGGCGAACTCGAAGAGCAGCCGGCCAAGGATGCCGCCCATAAATAGGACGGGGATGAAGACCGCCACGAGCGAGATCGTCATCGAGAGAATGGTGAACCCGATCTCGCGCGAGCCTTTGAGGGCGGCGGCCATCGGCGTGTCGCCCTTCTCCACGTGGCGCATGATGTTTTCGAGCATCACGATCGCGTCGTCCACGACGAAGCCGACGGAGAGCGTGAGCGCCAGCAGCGAGATATTGTCGATCGAGAAGTTGAAGAAATACATCACGCCGAACGTGCCGATGACCGAGATCGGCATGGCGACGCCGGGGATGACCGTGGCGGAGAGCGAGCGCAGGAAGAGGAAGATCACCAGCACCACGAGGATGATCGCGAGGACCAGGGTGAACTTCACATCCTGCACGGATTCGCGGATCGAGACGGAGCGATCGACGAAAAGCTCGAGGTTGATCGAGTCGGGCAGCTGCGCGCGGAAGGAGGGGAGCAGATCCTTGATGGCATCGACGACCTTGATCGTGTTGGTGCCCGGCTGCCGCTGGATCGACAGCATGATGGTGCGGGTGTGCTTGTCGGCGAATTCGGAATTCTCGACGCCGTCGCGGAAGCGCGGGTCGAACCAGCTGCCGGACTTCTCGTTTTCCACGCTATCCTCGACCCGCGCTACGTCGTTCAGGCGGACGGCGGCGCCGTTGCGGTAGGTGACGATGATTTTACCGAACTCCTCCGCGCGCTTGAGCTGGCCGGTGGCGACGAGGGTGGTGGACTTGTAGGTGCCGTCGACGACGCCGGCGGGCAGGTTGGGATTGTTGGCCTCGAGGGCGGTGCGGACCTCGTCGATGCCGATGCCACGGGCGGCCAGCGCGCGGGGATCGATGCGCACGCGGACGGCGTATTTCTGCGAGCCGAAGATGTTGACCTGCGCCACGCCATCCACGGTCGAGATGCGCTGCGCGAGGATGGTCTCGGCCCATTCGTTGACTTCGGAGAGCGCGACGGTCTGCGAGGTCAGGGCGATGAGGAGGATGGAGTCGTCGGCGGGGTTGGATTTGCGCGCCGAGGGCGGGTTGGGCATGTCGCGCGGGAGGCGGCGCTGCACGGCGGCGATGGCGGACTGCACGTCCTGCGCGGCGCCGTCGATGGCGCGATCCAGGTTGAACTGAATCGAAATCGAGGTGCTGCCGAGCGAACTGACCGAGGTCATCGAGTCGACGCCGGGGATCGTGGCAAACTGCTGCTCAAGCGGAGTCGCGACCGAGGCCGCCATCGTCTCGGGGCTCGCGCCGGGGAGGCTGGCGGAGACGGAGATGGTGGGGAAATCGACGTTGGGCAGATCGCTGACGGGGAGGCGCAGGTAGGCCATCCAGCCAAACAGCGTGATCGCCGCGGTGATGAGGGTGGTCATCACCGGGCGGCGGATGAAGGCTTCGGGGATGTTCATGGCGACGACGGCTTATCCGGGGATTTTTCGGCGCCCTTCTTTTTGCCGGCCTTGGTGGAGCCACCCGCGCTCTGCTTGATCTCGACGGGGCGGCCCGGGACCACGCGCAGCTGGCCTTCAATCACGACGCTTTCGCCGGCGGTGAGACCGCGGGCGATGACGACCTCGCCGTCGTGGTGGCGCTCGACGGTCACGGGGCGGAGCTCGGCGGTCTTGTCGGCCTTGACGACGTAGACATATTGGCCGGTCTGCGAAGTCTGGAGCGCGCTGCCGGGCACCGTGAGGGCCTCCGGCGCGGCGAGCGTGACGGTGACATTGACAAATTGCGCGGGCCAGAGCCGCTGCGCCGTGTTGGCAAAGGTGCCCTTGAGCCGGAGGGTGCCAGTGGCCGCATCGACGGTGTTGTCGATGAAGGTCAGTTCGCCGTCCTCGGGCGCCTCGTCTGTGCCCGGGGGCACGGCGCTGACCTTGATGGTGCCGCTCGCGCGGTAGCGGTTGAGCGGGCCGAGGTATTGCTGCGGGACGCCGAAGGTGACGTAGATGGGGTTGAGCTGGTTGATGGTGACGAGGACGCCACCGGCCTCGTTGGCGCGCACGAGGTCGCCCTCGCGCACGGGCATGTGGCCGGTGCGGCCGGCGAGGGGCGCGCGGATGGAGCAGTATTCGAGCTGGAGCTTGGCGCTCGCGACTTTCGATTCGCTGGAGAGGGCCTCGGCTTCGAGACTGCGCGCGGTGTCGGAGATTTTCTCGAACTGCTCCTTGGAGACCATCTGGTCGGTCGAGAGAGCCTTGTAGCGCGCGACTTGGATGCGGGCGGACTCGAGCTGGACCCGGACCTTGTTGAGATCGGCTTCGGCGGTCACGAGGGCATTCTGAAAAGGCCGCGGGTCGATTTCGAAGAGCAGGTCACCCTGTTGCACGCTCTGGCCTTCGTTGATGGCGATGCGTTGCAGCACGCCCGTGACCTGCGAGCGGACGATGGTGCCGCGGATGGGCTCGACGGCGCCGATGGCCTCGATGGCGAGCGGCACAGTCTTGAGGCGCGCCGGTGCGACGAGCACGGGCGCGGCGGCGGCGCCCTTGGCCTTGGGCGCCGGGCCGGCGGGTTTGGAGTCGCCGCAACCACCGAGCAGCACGGCGAACGCGAGGGCAGGGAGGGAGACGAGGTGGCGTCGCCGGAGCGAAATCGGCAGCATGGTAAAACGAGGAAGGGGGCGGCGGAGGGACAATTGAAAGGAATCCGCCGGGCGCGGCGAAAGTGTTAGCTGGGGCGTGGACGCACGGTTTGTCAAAGCCGGGAGTAAGACGCCGCTGAAACGAAAATGGCGCGCGATTCCGCTGTTGCCGCCCGGCGCGCGGCGATTTTTCGTCTGGCGCGCGATGATCCCCTTCCGCTGCTTCAGAATTTGGCTAACGGGTGCCTTGGCCGCGGTGCCGGCCCTGGCGGCGACCCCGTCCGAGCCGCTCGCCGCCATCGATGACAACTGGCGGCATATCCGTTCGCCGAACTTCGAACTCTACACCCACGCGCGCGAATACGAGTCGCGGACGCTCCTCCACGATCTCGAGCTGCTGCGCGCGCTGTTTCTTGGCCGTTTCAAGCTCAAGGAGCGCGCCAAGCTGGACGTGACCGTCTATCTCTTCCGCCACCTGAAGGATTTCCACGCCTATGCGCCGCGCGGCATGGAGCAGTCCGACACGAAGGGTTTCTACCAGGCCTCGCCCGACCGCGCGATTATCAACCTCGCGCCGATCGAGGATTGGGACGGAGCGCAGCGCCTCGTCTTCCACGAGTATGTCCACCACCTCTTCCGCATCACGGAGCAGGAGCCGCCGGTGTGGTTCAACGAGGGCATGGCCGAGCTCTTCTCCGCCATCCGCGAGGAGCGCGGCCAGCTCGAGATCGGCCAGCCGCACATCGGGCGCATCGCCACGCTCCAGACGGAGAAACTGCTGCCGCTGGAAACGCTTTTCTCGGTTGCGCACGATTCGCCGATTTACCGCGGCAAGGCGCACGCGGGCATCTTCTACGCGCAGTCGTGGGCGCTGCTGCACTATTGGAATTTCGGCGAGTCGGGGCTGCCGAAGGATGGGATCGCAAAGTTCACGCTCGTCGTGAGCAACCCGCAGCTCGTGCCGCCGGGTTTCGATCTGCGGGTGTTTTTCCGGCAGTGCTTCGGCATGGATTATCCCGACATGGTGAAGCGCCTTGAGCGCTACGTGAGCGGCGGCCGCTACCGCTTCGGCAAGCTCCCGATCCCGGAGGTGCCCAAGGCGGCGAGTTACGCGGCGCGCCCTGTGCCGCGCGAGGAATTGCGCCTGCGCCTCGCGGAGCTCGCGCTGCGCACGACGCGGTCGTCGATGGGGGCATTCATGCTGGTGGACGCCGCGGCGCAACCCGGCGCGGAGCCGCGGATCTTCGAGGCGCTCGGTGCGGCCGCGATCACCGAGCAGGATCCCGCCAAGGCCCGCGATCGGTGGGAGCAGGCGGTCGCCGCGGGCACGACCAACATCGCCGTGCTGCGCGAGCTGGGGTTGCTTGAGAGCCGCGAGTGGTTTCAGGAATTCAACCACGATTTCCGCCTGCCGCTCGCGAGCGTGGAGCGCCTGCGCCAGCGCCTCACGCGCGCCATCCAGCTCGAACCGGAGCAGACCGCCGCCTACGAGATGCTGGCGTGGGTCGAGGCGTATGCCGAGGCGCCGTTGGTGGAGAATCTCCTCGCGGTGCAAAGGGCCTTTCCCCGGCTGAAGGCGCAGCAGCGCGTGCTGCTGGCCTTTGTCATCGCGCGCCTGCGGCTCGGGCTCCGTGATCAGGCGGTGTCGATGCTCGGAGAGTTCGACAAACTTGAGTTCGAGGAATGGTCGGCCAAGGGCGCGGAGGTCGTGCGTGCGCGGTTGGAGAATCGCGCGGTGCGCTCCGTCATCGCGCCCACCCCGCAGCATGTCTCGCGCGTCAACGCCACGATCGGCGGGCGGCCGCGGTTGAAGACCCCCTCGGTCGAATTGCCATGATATTATCGCGCCTCCTCCGCGGATCGGTCATCGCCCTGCTCGTCGCTGCGTTGCCCGCCGCCGAGCCCAAGGTCGCCAATGATCCTGCCGTCACCATGTCGCCCTTTGAGGTCAGCGCCGAGAGCGTCGACTTCAAGGGTTGGATCAAGCTCGGGACGCCGCACTTCACGCTCTACACGGACGCGAAGGAAAAGGACGCCGCCAACGTGCTGCGCGAGCTGGAGTTCATGCGATGGGCGGCGCAGGATTTCATGCGCCGCGAGCTGTGCCCGCGCGCGCCCACGGTGCTCGTGTTGCCGACTTCCCGCTCCGATTGGAGGAAAATCGCCAGCAAGGGCGCGATGGTGGAGTGGCGGGTCGCGATGTCCGCGCCGGCTCAGCGCATCACGAATCTGCTGCTCGCGGAATACGACTGGCAGGACGAGGGGCTGGATCTCGTGCGTTCGGCGTTTGGCCGGAGCCTGCTGCCGGCGATGAATCTCGGCGGGCCGTTTACCTACGAGCAGGGCATTGGATTATTCTTCGAGACCGCGGAAATTGAGAAGGATAAGGTGTCCTTTGGCCGCGCCAACGCCATGCGCGTCGCCCCGCTCCTCCACGAGGGCTGGATGCCGTGGGGCCAGTTCTTCCGCGTGACGCCCATTTCCGAAGAGTATCGGAGCCAGTGGAAAATCCACCGCTTGGGCGCGCAGGCGGCGGTTTTTGTGCAATACATGCTCTCCAATCCCGAGCCCGCGTGGCTTGAACGGTTGATGGATTGGAACGCGCGCCGTGTCGCGGACGCTGATCCGAAAGAGGAGGAGTTCAAAGCCATCTTTGGCGTCGATTGGAAGGGCTGGCAGAAAATCATGGAGGACTACGTTCGAGGGGGCCGCTACCAGATCATGTCGATTCGCGTGCCGCCGGCCTTGGCGGCGATGCAACCGGCGAAATTGGAGCTGCCCGTGCGCGAGATGCGCGAGCTATTCGTGATCGCGCAGGTGCTCAACCAGCATGTGCCCGCAAGCCAGGCTGCGCTCGATTCGTTTCTCGCCAAGGGCCTCAAGACCGCATCGTTGCGGGAACTGCTGGTGGAAGCCTGCATGCGCCGGAGCCGCACCGAGCCCAAGGCCAGACTGCTCCGCGAAATCATCGCAGGCGGCACGAGCAATGCCGCGGTTTTCATCGAACTCGCGCGTGATGTCACCGGCCAGGCCTTGTTTCGCCCGACCCTGCACCGTCGCATCGGATCGGAGGCTGGCGAGGTTCGCGAACTCTGTCGCCGTGCGCTCGCCCTCGATCCACTGTTTCTGGAGGCGAACCACCTCCTCGCGTTTACCTATGCCTACGGTCCCGACAGCGGGCCGGACAACGTGAAGGCCATCGAGGAAATCTACCGCCGGATCACCGGGAGCATGCGGACCAATGATGTCGTTTTGGACGCCGGCGTCGCGCACTGGCGTGCCGGCAACGTCGCCGCCGCTGTAAAAATCGCCCAGATGATCCTCGATTCGCCCTATGCCGACCAGGGCGACAAGACGATCGCGGCGGAGCTAAAAGCGGCGCTGGCAGCCGGCGCGAAGCCGTAGGGCGGGCGGCTGGCTTTACGCCACACCTTTCCCTTGCCAGCTCGGCTCGCGCCGATTTCCCTCGGAACCATTTTTCTCCGATGAAAGTCCTCGTTGCCGATAAGATCTCACCCAAAGGAGTCGCCTTTCTGCGCCAGCAGCCGGGCCTTGAAGTGATCGAGGCCTACGGCTCGTCTCCAGAGAAGATCTTGGAGCTGGTGAAGGATGTCTCGGCCATTGCCGTCCGCTCGGAAACCAAGATCACCGCGGCCGTCTTTGCCGCCGCGCCGAAGCTGAAGGTCGTGGGCCGCGCTGGCGTGGGCGTGGACAACGTCGATGTCGAGGCCGCCACCAATCACGGCGTGGTCGTCATGAACACGCCCGCGGGCAACACGATCGCGACCGCCGAGCTCACGTTCACCCACATCCTCTGCGGTGCGCGTCCGGTGCCGCAGGCCGCCGCCTCGATGAAGAAGGGCGAGTGGGATCGGAAGAGTTTCGCGGGCATTGAGCTGTTCAAGAAGACGCTCGGCATCGTCGGTCTCGGCCGCATCGGCGGCGAGGTGGCCAAGCGCGCGCAGGCCTTCGGCATGCGGGTGCTCGCCTACGATCCGTATCTCGCGCCGAGCCGCGCCAAGGCCATGCAGGTCGAGGGCGTGACGCTCGACGAACTCCTCGCGCAGGCGGACTACATCACGGTCCACATGCCGATGACCGACGACACGCACTACATGATCGACGAGGCGGCGTTTGCGAAGTGCAAGAAGGGCGTCCGCATCTTCAACTGCGCCCGCGGCGGCATCATCAAGGAGAGCGCCCTCATCGCCGCGCTCAAGAGCGGCCAGGTCGCCGCCGCCGGCCTCGACGTGTTCGAGGACGAGCCGCTGGCCAAGGAGAGCGAGTTCCGCGCGCTGCCCAACGTCGTCCTCACGCCGCACCTCGGCGCCTCGACCGCCGAGGCGCAGGAATCCGTCGGCATCGAAATCGCCGAGCAGATCGCCGATGTCCTCAACGGCGGCGTGATCCGCAACGCCGTCAACGTCCCCTCCATCGACGCCAACGCGCTCAAGATCCTCGGACCTTATCTCGATCTCGGCGCCAAGCTCGGCACGCTCGTCCAGCAGATCGCGCCCGCGCAGATTGCGCAGCTCCGCATCACGTATTACGGCAAGCTCGTGGATCTCGACGCCAATGCCGTCACCCGCTCCATTGAGCGCGGCTTCCTCCGCCGCATCAGCGGTGACGAGGTTAACTTCGTCAACGCCCCGGTCCTCATCGAGCGCCTCGGCATCCGTGCCGAGGTCGTGAAATCGACCGACGATTCCGGCTACAGCGAACTCATCTCGGTCGAGGCCATCGCGCCCGACGGGAAGACCTATTCGGCCACCGGCACGCTCATCGGCAAGGCCAACCTCCCGCGCATCGTCGGCATCAACGGCCGCGAAGTCGAGGTCGCCGCCGAGGGCAAGCTCCTCGTGCTCGAGAACGTGGACCAGCCCGGCATGGTCGGCGCCGTGGGCACGCTCCTCGGCAAGGACAAGGTGAACATCGCCGACATGTCGCTCTCGCGCCTCACGCTCGGCGGCACCGCCTACATGGTCGTGCGCGTGGACACCGAGCCGAGCGAGGCTGCCCGCCAGGAGATCAAGGGCCACCCCGCGATCAAGATGGCGAAATTTGTGCAGCTATGAACCGAGGAAGCGCGGCAGTTTGGCTGACCTGTGGGAGCGAGCTTGCTCGCGACTCGGGCGCTCCTGTCGCGAGCAAGCTCGCTCCCACAAGAGGAGCCGCCGTCTAGGGCGAACCTCATGCTCGTCCCGCTCCTCATCGCCGCCGTCGTCGGATACCTGCTGGGCTCGCTGCCTTTCGGGTATCTCGTCGCGCGCGCGAAGGGCGTGAACATCTTCGAGGTCGGCAGCAAGAATCCGGGCGCGACCAATGTGCGCCGCGTGCTCGGCAGCGGGCCGGGGAATCTGGTGCTGTTGCTGGACATCGTGAAAGGTGCCGTGGCAGTGGGTTTGTTTCCGCTCCTCCATCTGATCGGGCCGCAATATTGCCCCTTCGACGCGGATGGGCTGCTCATCCTCAAGATGACCGGCCTCGTCGCCGCCATCCTCGGCCACAGCTTCTCCTGCTTCACGAAGTTCCGCGGCGGCAAGAGCGTCGCGACCGGCGCGGGCGGTTTCGCGGTGCTGTTCCCGCTCGGCATGGCCATCGCGCTCGGCGTGTTCCTCGTGACGCTCGCCGCTTCGCGCTACGTTTCGCTCAGCTCGATGCTGGGTGCCGCGTCGCTGCCGTTTGCGGCCTTCGCGTTCAAGGCAGGCTCGCCGATGATTTCGCTCTCCGCGATGATCGCGGCCTTTGTCATTTATCGCCACCGCGCCAATCTCATGCGCATCCGCGCTGGCACGGAGAGCAAGGTCGGCCTGAAAAAGGAGCCTAAACCGTGAGGCCCGCGGTTTGTTTTTCCGGTAGGGCCGCCGCTGGTCGGCGTGCCGCTTTGGCAGCGCGCTGCCTCAATCACTCATGAGCGTTCCCTCCACTCTCAACATCGGCCTTTGCGGCTTCGGCACCGTCGGGCAGGGCGTGTGGCAGCACCTCACTTCGCACCGCGCGGAACTCGAGGCGCGCCTCGGTGTGAAGCTCAACCTCGCGCGCGCCTCCGTGCGCGACCTGAAGAAGAAGCGCGACGTGAAAGTCCCCGCGCGCGTCCTCACCACCGACCCGCTCGCCATCGCGCGCGATCCGGCGATCCACATCGTCTGCGAGCTGATGGGCGGCACCACGCTCGCGCGCGAGGTCACGCTCGCGGCGCTCTGGCGCGGCGCGGTCGTCGTCTCCGCCAACAAGGCGCTCATCTGCGAACACGGCCCCGAGATCATCGCGGCGGCGCAGAAGCACGGCGGGCATTTCTTTTTCGAGGCGTCGGTCGCCGGTGGCATCCCGATCATCAAAGCGCTGCGCGAAGGGCTCGTCGCCAACCGCTTCACGCGCATCTACGGCATCCTCAACGGCACGTGTAACTACATCCTCACGCAGATGGAGGAGCACGATGCGCCCTACGCCGCCGTGCTCGCCGAGGCCAAGCGCCTGGGCTACGCCGAGGCCGACGAGTCGCTCGATGTCGATGGCTGGGACACCGCGCACAAGGCGAGCGTCCTCGCCTGGCTCGCGCACGGCGTGTGGGTCAAGACCGACCAGATGATCGTCGAGGGCATCTCGCGCATCACGCCCGCCGATTTCAAAACCGCCGCCACGCTCGGTTTCGGCATCAAGCTTCTCGCCGTGATCACGCGCGATTTCGCGAAGAACGAACTCTCCGTGCGCGTGCATCCCACGCTCCTGCCCGCGGGCAATGTCGTCGCCAATGTGAGCGGCGTGTTCAACGCCATCTCGGTCACCGGTGATGTCGTTGGCACCACGTTTTACAGCGGCCGCGGCGCAGGCCGCGACGCCACCGCCAGCGCGGTCATCAGCGATATCGCCGACGCGGCCTCGCTGCTCCAGCACGGCAAGGGCGCGCACCTCCTCGGCGAAATCACCGCCGCCCCGCGCGCGTGCCGTCTCGCTCCGCCGCAGCACGTGCTTTCACGTTTCTACCTCCGCCTCACCGTGCGCGACCAGCCCGGCGTGCTCGCGCGCGTCGCTTCCGTGATGGCCAAGCACAAGGTCAGCATCGCGAGCGTCATCCAAGGCCCCGCCGACGAGCCTGGCGCCGCCTCGCTCGTGCTTACGACCCACGAGAGCGACGAGCGCGCCATGGGTGCGACGCTCAAGCGCCTCAAGGCCCTCGCCGCCGTGCTCGACGAGCCCGTGCTGCTGCGCATCGGGGATTTCGAACGATGAACTCGCGGCCGACGATGGCATTATTCACTTTGGCTTGCTCGTCCGGAGCAGGGCGGGTCTTTGACCCGCCCTCGGCCACTCGACGCGCGAAAGGGCAGGTCACAGACCTGCCCTACCTCGGAACCGCGTTCGCCCGCCTTTTCACCAATGGCTAGAATCGTCCAAAAATATGGCGGCACCTCGGTCGGTGACGTCGAACGCATCAAGAACGTCGCGAACCGCATCAAGGCGGTGCGCGAGGCCGGCAACGAGGTTGTCGTAGTCGTGTCCGCCCGCTCCGGTGTGACCAACGAACTCATCGCCCGCGCCAAATCCCTCCACCCGAGCCCGCCCGACCGCGAGCTCGACCAGCTCGTCTCCATCGGCGAGCAGGAAACCATCGCGCTCACCGCCATCGCGCTCGACGCCATCGGCGTTCTGGCGAAGAGCTACACCGGTGCGCAGGCCGGCATCACGACCGACAAGGTTTACACCAAGGCCAAGATCACCGGCATCGACGGCAAATCCATCGAGAAGGACCTCCAGGCCGGCAAGGTCGTGATCGTCGCCGGTTTCCAAGGCATCGACGACGAAGGCCAGGTCACCACGCTCGGCCGCGGCGGCTCCGACCTCACCGCCATCGCGCTCGCCGCCGCCATCAAGGCCGACAAGTGTGAAATCTACACCGATGTGGACGGCGTTTACACCGCCGACCCGCGCGTCGTGAAGGACGCGAAGAAGCTCCAGGAAATTTCCTACGACGAGATGCTCGAACTCGCCTCGCTCGGGTCGAAGGTCATGCAGACCCGCTCCGTCGAGTTTGCCGCGAAATACAACGTCATTTTCGAAGTCCGCTCCTCTTTCAACACCAACCCAGGAACCATCGTGAAACAAGAAGTCGCCTACATGGAAAAGGTCGTCGTCCGCGGCGTCGCCGTGGACAAGGACCAGGCCAAAGTCGTCGTGAGCCGCATCGCCGACAAGCCCGGCACCGCCGCCGCGGTCTTTCGCGCGCTCGCCGAGGCCAACATCAATGTGGACATGATCGTGCAGAACGTCGGTCACGATGGCGTGGCCAATCTCACCTTCACCGTGCCGCAGAGCGAGACGCTCAAGGCCGAGAAGGCGCTCGCCCCCGTGCTCAAGGCCGTCGGCGGCACAGTCACGCTCGACGACAAGATCGCCAAGCTCTCGGTCGTGGGCGTCGGCATGCGCACGCACAGCGGCGTGGCCTCGACGCTCTTCACCGCGCTGGCCGACGCCGGCATCAACCTTGAGCTTATCAGCACCTCCGAGATCAAAATCTCCGTCGTGATCGCCAAGGACAAGGCCGACGACGCCGCGCGGGCCGCGCACAAGGCGTTCGCGCTGGAGAAGCTCTGATTGCCTGAATTCTCGTCACAGAGTTCACGGAGGAAGCACAGAGCGCTCAGAGACACTCCGTGATCTCTGTGCCTCCCCTGTGCTCTTTGTGATCCACTTCCGATGAAGTTCATTTCTACCCGCGGCCAGACTCCCGCCCTCGGCTTCTCCGATGCCGTCGCCACCGGGCTCGCGCCGGACGGCGGGCTCTACCTGCCGGAGACGCTGCCGGATTTCTCAGGCAAGCTGACATCCTTCGAGGGCCTCGGCTACGCGGAGCTGTGCTTCGAGTTCCTGCGCGTCTTCGCGACCGATATCCCACCGGAGACGCTGCGCGCCCTGATCAACGCGAGCTACACGAAGTTCTCCGATCCCGCGATCGCGCCGCTGAAACCGCTCGGGAAAAACCTCTACGTTCTCGAACTCTTCCACGGACCCACGCTCGCGTTCAAGGATTTCGCGCTCCAGCTCCTGGGCAACCTCTACGCCCACCAGTGCCAGGTCCGCGGCCAGACCATCAACGTCCTCGGCGCCACCTCCGGCGACACCGGTGCGGCTGCGATTCACGGGCTGCTCGGCAAACCGGGCACGGCGATTTTCATTCTCTATCCCGATGGCCGCGTGTCGCCGTTGCAGGAACGGCAAATGACCTGCACGGGCGCGGAGAACGTCTTCGCCCTCGCGGTGGACGGCACGTTCGACGACGCGCAGACCGCACTGAAGGAAGTCTTCGGCGACCAGGCCTTCCGCACGCGGCACCGGCTTTCGGCGGTCAACTCCATCAACCTCGCGCGCGTGCTGGCGCAGTGTGTTTACTACCTCCAGGCGTGGCTGAAGCTGCCCGCCAGCGAGCGCGGCAACGTCGAGTTCGTCGTGCCGACGGGCAATTTCGGCAACGTGCTTGCCGGTTGGATGCTCCAGAAAATGGGCGTGCCGATCCGCGGCTTCCGGGTCGCGACCAACCAGAACGACATCCTTCATCGTCTCTTCACGACCGGCGAGTATCGCGTGGGCGACGTGCATCCGAGCCTCGCGCCGTCGATGGACATCCAGGTCGCGTCGAACTTCGAGCGCTTCATCTGGTTCGCGGTCGGTCGCGACGCCACGAAGGTCCGCACCGTGATGGACACGTTCAAGCGGACCGGCGCCTACAAATTCGAGAACTTCAACCGCGACACCTTCAGCGCCTCGCGCACGAGCGACGCCGAGATCGCGAGCATCATCACGCGCGTCCACCGCGAGCACGGCTACGTGTGCGACCCGCATACCGCCTGCGGCTTCAAGGACCTGAGCCCCGACCGAGTGAACATCGTCCTCGCCACCGCCAGCCCCGCCAAATTCCCCGACACGATTCAGCGCGCCATCGGCCTCGAGCCCACGCACCCGAGCCTCGAAGCCCTGAAGGCGAAGCCCATCGTGAAACATCGCATTAAGGCGACGCCGGACGCGATCCGGGCGTTCATTGAAGCGAGAGCAGTCTGAGCCAGAAACTACAACGCATGAGCACCAAGCGACCGCCTAGGTATTTCATCGTAAAGCACGGTCTCGACTCCCTTCAGACCATGCCGGGTTATGTGTGGCGGACGGGGGAGCGGAAATTGCCAAGGGCGTTGAAGCGCATCGCACCCGGAGATAAGTGGATCGGTTTTGCTTATGCTACGAATGATTCACGAGAACGCGCGGTAAGTTTGTCTGGTTGCACGCGCAAGCACTCTGACCTCGGGCGATAGCGGGGGCTGCGCTTGAAGACTCATTACGGCCAGCGCAGAGAAACCGCTCAGGGCGGGTCTGTGACCCGCCCATTCGCACAGCAGATGACCGAGGGCGGGTCACAGACCCGCCCTACTTCCGGCGGCGCAGGTCAGTTTCGCGCGGAATGCGATTCACTGAAAATGGCAGCTTGAAAGCATTGTTGGACCGTAGGGCCTCCGCTGGCCGGAGGCCTCGCCGCCCTCTGCGATTGCCCGCGGCGCTTTCGTGCCTTTCGTGGGCTTCGTGGGCTCCATCTCCGACTTCGATTCCTCTGCCGCGCAACGCCTCGTCCGCCAGATCGCGTTCATCGCCGAGTGCGACAAGCTGAAGGAAGTTTTCCGTCAGACCCTCAACACGCAGAGCCGCCGCGCGGAGAACGACGCCGAGCATTCGTGGCACCTCTGCCTCTGCGTGATCGTGCTCGCCGAGCACGCCAACTGGCCGGGCCTCGATGTGCTGCACGTGCTGAAGATGCTCATCGTGCACGACCTCGTGGAAATCGACGCGGGCGACACCTTCGCCTACGACACCGCCGCGATGGCCCAGCAGCACGAGCGCGAGGCGCGCGCCGCGGATCGGATCTTCGGCCTGCTCCCGGCGGACCAGGCGGCGGAGTTCCGCGCGCTGTGGGACGAGTTTGAGGCCAAGGCCACGCCCGAGGCGAAATTCGCCACCGCCTGCGATCGGTTCCAGCCGGTGTTGCTCAACTGCCGCGCGCAGGGCGCGGGCTGGGCGCGCCACGGCGTGACGCACGACCGCGTGGTCGCGCGCAACCGCTCCATCGCCGACGGCTCCACCGAACTGTGGCGCCACGCCGAGGCAATGCTCGCCGAGATGCTCGAGGCCGGGCAGTTGCCGGCCGGTCCGAAGTAGGGCGGCGTCTTTGACCCGCCCTTGGTGCGAACACTCGAAGCGCGAAAGGGCGGGTCAAAGGAGACTGTCTCAAAAGTTGAACGTTATCGTGCCGGGGAGATCAAACCCGCCGATGATTGAACCGATCACACCCGATTACGAACAGGAGTTTCTCTTGCCGCCGGCGCTGGAAGAATGGGTGCCGCGCGATCACCCCGCG
>JAUYAK010000105.1 GCA_030693515.1 Opitutaceae bacterium | reverse complement strand
CCCGCCGGTCGTTCCACCCGGCCCAAGTCCACCCCCGCAACTTCCCTGCCCATGCCACTCGCCCGTTTCCATTCGCAAAAAAATCCCCTCGCACCCATCGGCCGGATTAAACAGTGAGTTTTTCAGAGGCTCCTTAAGTCTTAGGCGAGGGTGCGCCAACGCAGGCGCACCCTTGCTAATGCGAAAGGTAAGTTAACTTCTTCCGTTCGCCTGCCCCGGGGTTTCCCGTTTACTCGCGGTAGCTTGGGCGCAAGCTGGTGTCATGCCCAAACTGAAGCGCAACCCCGCGAAGCCGCTCGCCAGCAACAAGCATCTGCTGAGGTGGGTCGAGAAGATGGCCGCCCTCTGCCAGCCGGCGGCCATTCACTGGATCGACGGGTCGCAGCAGGAATACAACGCCCTCTGCGCGCAACTCGTCGCCGGCGGCACGTTCATCAAGCTCAACGCCAAGAAGTGGCCCGGCTGCTTCCTCGCCCGCTCCGATCCGACTGACGTCGCGCGCGTGGAGGATCGCACCTATATTTGCTCGCTCTCCAAGGAGGCGGCGGGGCCGACCAACAATTGGGTCAACCCGTTCGAGATGCGCAAGACCCTCAAGGGCCTCTTCTCCGGGTGCATGAAGGGCCGGACGATGTATGTGCTGCCTTTCAGCATGGGGCCCATCGGCTCGCCCATGTCCCAGATCGGCGTGCAGCTCACCGATTCGCCCTATGCCGTCGTCAACATGCGCATCATGGCGCGCATCGGTAAAAAAATCTTCGAGCTGATCGATCAGGACTTCAAGCGCGTCGTGCCTTGCGTGCATTCGGTGGGCGCGCCGCTCGCCAAGGGGCAGCAGGACGTCGCCTGGCCCTGCAACAAGGAGAAATACATCGTCCACTTTCCCGAGACGCGCGAGATCTGGAGCTACGGCTCCGGCTACGGCGGCAATGCGCTGCTCGGGAAAAAGTGCTTCGCCCTCCGCATCGCCTCCGCCATGGCGCGCGACGAAGGCTGGATGGCCGAGCACATGCTCATCCTCGGCGTCGAGAACCCCGAGGGGAAGAAGACCTACGTCGCGGCCGCCTTCCCCAGCGCGTGCGGCAAGACCAACTTCGCCATGCTCGTCCCGCCCCCGCATTTCCAGAAGCAGGGCTGGAAGGTCTGGACCGTCGGCGACGACATCGCGTGGATCAAGCCCGACGAGCAAGGCCGCCTCCGCGCGATCAACCCCGAGGCTGGTTTCTTCGGCGTCGCGCCCGGCACGAGCGCCAAGACCAACCCCAACGCGATGGCCTCCCTCGCGAAAAACACCATCTTCACCAACTGCGCGCTCACGCCGGACGGCGGCGTCTGGTGGGAAGGCATGACCGATGCGCCGCCCGAGATGGCGACCGACTGGCAGGGTAAAATTTGGACCCCCGAGATCGCCAAGGCCACCGGCGCCAAGGCGGCGCACCCCAACGCCCGCTTCACCGCGCCCGCCAAGCAGTGTCCCACGATTGATCCCGATTGGGAGAATCCCGAGGGCGTGCCGGTTCATGCTATCGTCTTCGGCGGACGGCGCGCGACCACCATGCCGCTCGTTTACCAGGCCTTCAACTGGTCGAGCGGCGTCTATGTCGGTGCGACGATGGGCAGCGAGATGACCGCCGCCGCCGCCGGCACGATCGGCAAGGTCCGCCGCGATCCGATGGCGATGCTGCCCTTCTGCGGCTACAACATGGGCGACTACTTCCGCCACTGGATTTCAATGCAGCGGAAGCTCAGCGAGACGCCCCGCATCTTCCACGTGAACTGGTTCCGGAAGGATGCCGAAGGGAAATTCATGTGGCCCGGCTTTTCGGAAAACATGCGCGTCCTCAAATGGATCGTCGATCGTGTGCGCGCGGGCGGCCGCGCCAAGGAGACGCCCATCGGCTGGGTGCCGCGCCACCGCGACATCGACTGGGAAGGGATGGATTTTTCGGAAGCAAAGTTCGAAGAACTCCAAGCCTTCGACCGCGCCGCTTGGCGCGCGGAGGTGCTGGGCCACGAGGAGCTGTTTATCGACCTGCATTCGCATCTGCCCAAGGAGCTGCTTTACGAGCGTGAGCTGTTGATTTGTCGGATGTAAGATCGGATCGGTTTCCATTTCATCGCCGGCGGGATGCGCCGATTACACCCCGAATGTCT
This sequence comes from Opitutaceae bacterium, assembly GCA_030693515.1. GTDB lineage: Bacteria > Verrucomicrobiota > Verrucomicrobiia > Opitutales > Opitutaceae > ER46. The sequence goes on along the minus strand of JAUYAK010000105.1, from coordinate 4,144 downwards.
GCTGCTGCGACTGTCACCACTCCTCCCCAATTCACCCGCGAGAATCTGCTCCGGATCGCCCGCGGGCTCCCGGCCGATGTCGGCGTCATCGCCAAGCTCGGCACGATGCTGCAGGATCCGAACAGCGACCTCGACGATCTGTCCGCGCTGCTGCGGCGCGATGTCGCGCTCTCGACCCGCATCGTGCGCATCAGCAACAGCGCGAGCTACTCGGCGGGCACCGGCCGCGTGGCCAGCATCGACCAGGCGGTGAGCCGCGTGGGCTTTGGCGAAGTGCTGAAGCTCGTCGGCAACGCGACGGCCGCCCGCTTCACCGAGCTGACCCTTGATGTCTACGGCATCCCCGGGAAAGATCTGCGCAACAACATGCTCTACGCTGCGCTTGCCACCGAGGCGCTCGCGCGACCCGCAGGCATCGATCCGCGGATCGCATACACGGCCGGCCTGTTGCGTCCGCTCGGCATCATGGTGCTCGACTACGCCTGCCGCAACTATCCCGAGCTCAAGCACCGCTACGCGCCCAACCAGTGGCAGACCTACGCGGCTTGGGAAGGCACGACGCTATGCCTCGATAGCTGTCAGGTGGCGGCGTTCATCCTTGAGGACCTGGGCTTCCCGGAAGACATCACCTCGGCCATCCGCGTCCATTACCTGACGAGGCCGGAAGATTTCAATTGCCGCCTCGCCACGCTGCTCAACGTCGCCAACGGCCTCGCCGCGCGGGTCAGCTACAGCTTTCAGGGCGAAACGCAGTGGTGGGAGCTAAACCAGGCCAAACTCGACGCCGCCGGCATCGGCTTGGACGACTTCGAGCCCGCGATCATGCAGATCGAGGAGAAGTTTGAGGCCGCGCTCGCGGCCATCGCGGCCTGAGCCGGCGCCGCGCGATCGTGCGGAACGGCTTGCCGTCGGCGGGCGTCGGCGGAACATGGGAGGGTATTTTCGCTCCCATTTTTTCCTGTGCGCCCGACCCTCCTGCTCTCTTTCATCGCTATTCTGCTGGGCTCGTTCGTGCCCGCTCGGGCCGCTGATTCGGGCCCGCGTCCCGCGACGCCGGAGGAGGTCGCGTTGCTCAACGAGTCGCTCTACCGGGTCGCGGGCGATTACCCCCGCTGGGCCTACACCGAGCACCGCATCGTGCGCGATGCCAAAGGCCACGTGAAAACCGATCTCGTCCTCCGTTTCGACCCGTCGCGGCCTTACGCCGAGCAATGGACGCCCATTCAGGTCAACGGCAAGGAGCCGAGTGCCCGCGATCGCAACAAATACCGCGCCATGGGCGAGCGCGCCGCGCCGCCCGACATGGCGAAGCCGGCGCAGCCCAAGACGGATCTCCGCCGCCGCGTCTCGCTCGGCGAATTGCTTGATGTCGCCCGCAGCTCCATCGCGAGCGAGACCGCCACGCACTGGACGTTTGAGATCCCGCTGCGGAAATTCGGCAACGAGCGTTTCCCGCCCGAGAAATTCCAAGTTCTCGCGCGCCTGCGCAAGGAAGGCACCGCCCTCGAGAATCTCGCTGTGCGACTCCGGGAGTCGTTCCGCTCCAAACTCATCGTCAGCGTCAAGTCAGGCGAGGGCACGCTCGAGTTCGCGCCCGTGGATCCGAAGCGGGCGCCGGCGCTCGTCGGCCTCTCCGGCGACGCCGTGGCCTCGGTGCTTTTTGTCAATGTGGGCGGCTCCGTGACACTCACCCGGACGGACTTGAAGGCCGTGAAGCCCTACGACGAACGCTTTGAGGTCCAGATCGGCAACCTCAAGGCCATCGACTTCTGAGCGCAGCGGCGGGTCTCCCTGCCCGCCGAGGTTGGGTGAAAGCCCGAGCCGGCGGGCAGGGACGCCCGCCACGACTTGCCGGATTTCGCTTGGGTCGGGCGGTCTTCGTGCCGAATGAGTTAGGAACGATTCATTGCAGCGCGCCCATGTCCCCTACCCAAGAATCCATCATCACGCTCGGCAACAAACTCGCCCCCGCGGCCGCGACCTTTTCGCGCCTGCGCCAGCTGCTGCTCGACCCGGATGTCGAGCTGCACGAGATCGTGAGCCTCATCCGGCTCGACCCGGCGCTCACCTTCCACGTTGTGCGCATGAGCAACAGCGTGCTCTTCGGCGTCCGCGAGAAGACCGATTCCCTCGACGTCGCCGTCGGTCGCGTGGGCCTTAGCGAAATTTTCCGCCTCGTGGGCCTGGCCGCTGTGTCGCAAGTCTGCCAGCGTGACCTCGCCACCTATCGGTTGCCTGCCACGCGACTCTGGGAAAACGCCGTCGCCACCGCCGCCGCAGCCGACCTGCTGGCGCAGCGCGCCAACATCGACGCCGGCCTGGCCTACACGGCCGGCCTCCTGCGCTCAGTGGGCCGGGTGATCCTCGACGGCTCGGCCTTCGGCCTCGTCTATCCCGGCGCCGCCGAGTGGCCCTCGGTCGCGGAGTGGGAGAAAAAAACTTTTGGCATCACCGCCGCGGAGGTGACGACGACGCTCCTCGCGCACTGGCGCTTCCCCGGCGAACTCGTCGAGGCAGTGAGCCAGCACTACGAGCCGCTCGGCGCCGATGGCCCCAACATGAGCGCCTGTGTGCTCAATCTCGCCTGCGGCGTTGCCGCGCGCTTCGGCCTCGATTTGCCAGGCGAGGAGGGCGACTGGGACTGCACGCCGGCCAAGCTCACGCTGGCCGGCATCACCGAGGAGGAGCTGCAGGACTGCTCCAACCGGGCCCGCGCGCACTTCGTGCTCCTCTGCGCGAGTGTGGTCTGAGGCGTTCCCGGCCGGGCCGGGAACGCGCAGTGGCTGGCCAATCCCGACTCAGTAAGTGAAGAAAATTTCCTGCAGCGCGCGCACGTCGCGCGCGCGGGTGAGGGCGAGCTGGAGCAGCACGCGGGCCTTCTGCGGGTTGAGTTCGTCGGCGGCGATGAGGCCGAGGCCGTCGTCGTCGATCTCGATGTTGCGCTCGATGATGCCGCCGCCGGTGCGCGAACTGCGCACGATCGCGACCCCGGCCCGCGCCGCCGCGGCGCAGGCGGCGAGCGCGGCGGCGCTGAGATTGCCGTCGCCCACGCCCGCGATCACGAGGCCGCGCGCACCGGCTCGCACCGCGGCGTCGAACAGATCGCGGCCCAGGCCGGCGTGCGCGTAGAGGATGTCCACGCGCGGGAGTGGCGCGACGAGCACGGCGGGCGGCGCAAACTCGCTCGCGTGCGTGTGCCGGCGCACCGGCGGGCCGTAGAGGTGCAGCCGGCCGGCGTTGACGAGGCCGGCGAGCCCGTGGTGGCCGCTGCGGAAGGTGCCGACCTGCGTGGTGTCGGTCTTGGTGATTTCGCGGGCGAAGTGTATCTCGTCGTTGGCGACGACGAGCACACCGCGGCTGCGCGTGGCGGCGTGCGCGGCCACGGCGATGGCATTGTAGAGATTGATGGGACCATCGGCGCTGAGCGCGGTGGCCGGGCGCATGGCGCCGACGAGCACGACGGGTTTTTCCGTCCGCAGGACGAGGTTCAGGAAATAGGCCGTCTCCTCCATCGTGTCCGTGCCGTGCGTGATGACGACGCCTGCGATTTCCGGCGTGTCGAGCGCGGCCTGGGCGCGGGCGGCGAGCTTCAGCCACGTGGCCTCGTCCATGTCCTGCGAGCCGATGGCGGCCACACGCTCCACCTCCAGTTGCGCGAGGGTGGTGAGCTGTGGCACAGCGGCGACCAGGTCCTCGGTGGAGAGCGCCGCCGCGCGATAGCCGCGCGCGTCATCGCCGGTCTGCACCCCGGCGATGGTGCCGCCGGTGGCAAGCAGACGGATGCGGGGGAGGGGAGGGGTGGGCATCGCGGGCAAGCTGCGCTTCGCGCCCCGTGCTGTCGCGCCGAAAAATTCCCAAAGCCTCGCCAAGGAAACGACGTTGAATGCCGGCCGATCCTCGGCACGGTGTCCGATCCCTGTGGAGCCACGCCGACCCCAATCCCAACGCAACGATCCGCAGCCGCAGCGCGGCGATTCCCGCCCGCGCGATGATCGCGGGCGGGGCGGTCCGCGCGATGTCCGCGATCCGCGGGGCGATCGCGGCGGGGCGGGCCGGCGGCCGGGTTTTGCGGGCGGCGCGGCGCGCCAAGATCCGCGGGCCGGCGTGCGCGAGCCCGCTCCGGTGTCGGCGGCGGTGGCGCAGG
>JAUYAK010000103.1 GCA_030693515.1 Opitutaceae bacterium | reverse complement strand
TGGTCAAATGTAACAGGAAACTTCCGCCCTGGCGTCAACGAGTCGGCGGAAATCAGTCAGGTCAGGGATTTTCCTCCCGCCCTGAGAATCAGCGGGGTTTCGGTGGCGCCGAAACCTGCCGCAGCACGATCACGCCATCGCCCCGGCGTTCGACCGTCACGTGAAAACTCGTTTCCAGCAGCCGCACAAATCCGTCCACGTTGTCCGAGCGCAGCGTCGCCCCGATGGGCAGCGCGGCCAGCACCGGAGCTACCACACGCCGAGCAACTGCGGCGCTTTGCTGTCATCGAAAACGCAGACCCGGCCCGCAACTGACGGGCGCATCGCCGACGCTACCCGCGAACGTCGGTCCATCGAACCGGACCGATTTCGTGGCCCCAGCCGCGAAACGTGGCCTCCTTTGCAGTGGTATCGATGACGATGTGATTCGGCACGTCGCGGCTGCGATCGACTCCCGGATTGAAGCACCACGCGTGACCGACCCGGGCGTGCCACCGCCGGGGATCGTGGATGTGCCCTGACAGCACCAGGCTGCCCGGTGGCAATTGCCCGACCGCAACGGCAACGTCAGGGTCGCCCACTTCCCGGCCCAGGTCCGACGACACCGGCGTCGCCAGCGGCGGCGCGTGAACCAGCAACACCGTCGGTTCCGTGCCTTCGACCGCAGGCGTGTGTGCCCACGGACAACACACAAAACGATAACCGTCGCGGCACTCCGACGCCCCGTCGACCATCACGCCGGGCCGCGCGGCCTTCCGCAGCCATCCGCCGTCGGCATCGTTGTCCACCACCCGGTCATCGCTGGGCCACCAATCGTGGTTGCCGGTGCAGGCGTAAAGCCGTCCAGGAAACTCCCTCAGCCAATCCCGCACCCAGCGAGCTTGCGGTCGCAGACCGATACGACTCCCGGGGAACATATTCAAGAGGTCGCCACTGAAGCAGCATACGTCGTAGCGCATCGCCTGCGCCGCGAGCCAATGAAACCACGGCTCGCGAAAATGAAAATCGGTGACGTGCAGGATGCGCATCGGTGGGAGCGATTCCACGCCTGCCTATGCGGGCGAGTCACCTGGCCTCGGCTCGGTGTCGCTCGGCCGGGTTGAACTATCCTCGCAAGCGACGATGAGTTTGCTCGCTGAAATCCCGTAACAAGAAACCATGGTCTTCTTCGCTTTTTTCGCGTCGGACTCAGAACGGTAGTAGCCGTCGGCGGGTTCATCGGCGCAGGGATGACCGGGTGGCAAGGTGCCGTTCTTGATCAACCAACGGCGGTGGAAATGGATCGGCGCAACCATGACGGTGGCTTGATTTGGTTCGGAATTGAGCGCGTCAACCCGGCGAAATCCCCCGCGACTGGCGCCGCTGGCGCGTCCCGTCCGGCCGGACCGCCACCGACGGTGGGGTCGCAATCACATTTCGCAGCGCGAGCGACTCGCGTTGTGCGGCCAGCACACCGCGCACGCGCTCGATCTCTTCTGCCGGCACCGCGGCTTCCTCCGCAAAACGCGGCCAGCGTTGAACCGCCGCCGCGACTTGCTCGGTGATCGACCGGATTGCCTTCGATTCCGCGCCGGCGTCCTGCGCCACGCCGGAAATCTGCGCCAAGGTCGGCGCGCGCCACTCACCGCCGATCCCCATTCCCCGCATCGACTGCACGGTCGGCGAGACGAAGACCAAGTCGAACGCGGGCGAAAACGTCCAATCGCCCCGTCGGTAAACGAAGGCGTGGTTTTTGCCGTGGTCGTCGCGATTGCTGGCCACAACGTTGAAGATCATCCGCCGCACGCCCTCGGCCACCTGGTCCATGTCGCGCGTCAGCGCCTTCGCCACCAGCAAGAGATCGCGATAGTCGCACTTGTCGGGGTCCTTGTGGGCGATGCCGGCAAAGGAATGCACGTGGATGCGCTCGCCGCCGTCGCGATCGAACCGCTGCACCCCGAAATGCCGGCGCACGGTGCCGGTGCGATCCGGCACCGTAAACAGCCGCGTTTCCGGCAGCGCGATGCCAGCCGCGCGGGCCATCGCCGCGTAGGCGTGCTCCATCGGCCCGGTCGCGTTGTTGGCGCTCAGGTCAAACTTCACGAGCCACGGGGTGTAACCGGCCGGATACTCACCGGCCCCGTAAAAAACTTCGCCGGGCACGAGGTCGTTGACCGCGATCACGACTTTGGGATAGGCGCCCCCGGCCGTGCCGCCGGCCTCGACCAAATGCGCCAGCACCGTTCCGGTGGATCCGGTCATGACGGCGCGGGCCTCGCGCTCCAGCATGAGCAGTTTGGTTTGCTGCAAACGGGGTGAAGCACCGGGTTCGGGCCACGCCGGCTCATAGGTCAACGCGCCCATGCCCCGCTGACCGACGTAGGCGAGCCGCATCAGCGGCGTCACCTTGTTCGGTTTGATGCCCTTCTCCGCAAAGCGCATCGCCATGAGTTTTGCGCCCCACGAGTCGGGCAGCGAATCGTGAAACAGTCCGGGCAGGCCGTCGAAGCTCTTGGCGTGGTGATACTGCACGCCCGGCTTCCGCGGCAGATGCAGCGGCGAAAGCTCGTGGCCCTGCGCGAGCCATTGCGGATCGTATTCGAAAAAGATCCGGCCGTTGCCCTCGACCAATCGACCGACCTGCTGTCCGTGATACGCGACGTTAAGCATGTTTGATCCTCCGTCCGCGCTGCCGCTTCGGCGCGAGCAGTTCATCCAGGGAACGCGGCGCATCGTTGGGCGCACACACCTGGTCGACGTCGCGCAAACGATCCAAAACCGAGAGCACACGCAACAGGCGCAACAGCGCGATCCGCCCGGTCTGTTCGAACAGGCGATAGGTGGCCGGCCGCAGCCCGGCCCGACGCGCGAGTTCATCCTGCGACCAGCCGAGTTGCAGGCGCGTCGTGCGCACTCTGGCAGCCAGCTCTTGGGCTACCTCCAGTTCCGTTTTTAATGCTAGCATTTTGGCAGTAGAGCGCAATTTATGCATATTTCAAACACTATGTTGGTAGTTATGCGACACCTTCTCTTACCGCGAAACCCGTTTCAATTGCGGCCATGATCGGTGCGCAGCTGGTAACGTGCGGTCTTGGTTTTTCCGATCACCTCACAAACGCCGTTGGTCCGCAGGTGCGTCAGTTTCCGGGCCGTCGTGCGGCGGGTGAGGTTCAAAGTGGCGGCCAAATCGCGCGGCGCGGTCGGCCCCGCGTGTTGGAGAAAACGCGCGAGCCGCCGCTCGATTGGATCGCCAATCAAATCCAACGGATCAAGGCGCGTGGCAGCGACCGATGCGGAACTGCCCGCCGGTGCGGCCGGCCCTCGACGCAATCGCCCGCTTCGAACCAACGCGGTCGCCAGCAACTCGCCGATGCGTTGGAGGATTTCTGCTTCGCTCAAGTGATTGAAGCGCGCGGGATCAAAGGGCGACGGCGCAGCCGGTAGTCTTTTGCCGGATGCGACCGGCGCCGATGCCGTTGCGGAGGGTGGTTCCATCGCGATGAATGAATTCGTTCGCCGCTGAAGTAATGCCCCACCCGCGAGCTGACCATGCCACGCAGCGCACATGGAAGCTGTCCGATGTGCGCTCAGCCCGCCGTTGGATTTCAACGCGGCACCGGGGGCTGGGGCGAAGTCGCCCCAGATAGCCCCGCCTGCGCCCGACGCGGGACGGGGCGTGGCAAAGCGTCGCAGGGATCGACGCGCGGAGGTCCGCCGACTCCAACCGAGCCGAGCCCACTCCACAAAATCGCCCCTTCACAGCCGGTTTGAAAAAGCCCGCACGCACCCTGTTCAAAACGCCTCGCGACTCCCGCCCGCAAAAAAAACCGAGCGGCACGCGTGCATCCTGCGACCACGGCTCGTCACGCACTCCGGAGAGTGATTATTCCCCGCCCGAAGCCGCTCCCCGCTCGCGCGGTGGCAGTGCCTCCACCGTTCGCAACAGTTCGACGTCGATCCCGCACTTCGTAACCATCGCATCCACGCGCTGCGCCCGATAGTCCACCGTCTCCTCGAGAGTGACGCTGCCGCTGTGCACGACGATCCGCCCCCGATAGTTTGCGGCCCGCAATACTTCCACCACGCCCAAACCGTTCAGGCCGGGCAGATGATTTTCGGTGATCACCACATCGAAATATTCAATATCCCGCGAAAGCTTGTCCCACGCATCCAATCCGTCCGCCAGATGCTCGACCGCATGGCCGGCGGTGGAAAAGAGCCGGATCAACCGATCGCCGTGGGCCATGTCGTCGTCGACGCAAAGAACGCGCAAGGAAGGCTTCATCGCCCCTGAATCCTGAAGTTTGCCAGGTATCATGCAATCCAAGCTTCACCTGACAGGCCCGCGCCGTCCACCCCATTGTTGCGCATTCGCGCACACCCGGCCATTCATAATTCCAGTAGGCTCATGTGCTCAAACACGCACAGATGCCGAAACGGAAAAATCTCGTTGGTCAACAGGTGAGACGCATCCGGAACCAACTCGGCCTCTCTCAGCAGGAACTTGCAGCCCGGTGCCAGCGCCAAGGCTGGGATATCGATCGGTTCACGATTGCCCGCATCGAGGCCGGCACCCGCTGGGTCGGAGACTTCGAGGCGGTCGAACTCGCCCGCGCAGTCCGCGTGCCGCTGCTCCGCCTCTTCGGTTTGGAATAGCCCCTCCGCGGACGCTGTTCGCCCTTGGCGCCACGGACCACGAATCGAAAACCACCTCGCTGGCCGGCGAGACCGAAGACATTCTGGTCAATTTTCCGCAGTGATTGAACGGGATGGCGGCTGCCGCGTCTTTCCACCGTCAGTCTTAAAAAGGTTTGCTTGGTGTTAGGTCAAAACGCCGTCTCGAGGGGTCGAGACGGCGGTTTTTTGTGACGCCACCTGCACCCTCGATCCTCCCGCGCAGGCAACTTTGGTTCGCGTGCTCGCCAAATTGCCGCGAACCAGCGGCTGCGGAACGGCCCAGCGCGTGAGGCCAATTTTCGATCCGTGGAGCGCGATTCCGCCGCCCGCCGGACGAGCCACGGGTGGTCGGGGCCGGACGCGACCGACGGAGCCGCAGGCGGAGCGGTCGCGAGCGCAGCGCTCCGGCCCCGGCCTCCCGTGGCCGTTTCCGGGCCCCCACCGGCCTTCGGAGGAACAGGGTCGCGCCGGGCGGAGCAACGCAGAGCCCGGCGCGACCTTGTTCCCGGTGCCGGTCAGCGGCCGGTTTCCGGCCCGAATTGCCTGCCATGATATAATGGCTCCGTTGCAACCTACGCTTCCCACCGGCTTCGACTCCTGGGCGCAAGTCTTCACCGACTGGCGGGTCAGCCGGGCATTTGATGCTGCGAAGCCGCCGCGCTGCCTGGCGCATCACCCGGAACTCGCCGCGCCCTTCGTGGCGGAGATCGGTGCCGCGATTTGCGACAAGCAACTTCGTCGCCGACCCTTGGAGGCGTTGATCCGCCGTGAGTCAGCCGTGGAGCCGGCGCACGAACAGACCGGTGGCGCAGCCTACGTCGCCGTCCGCCACGCGATGGAATCCGCGCTGGAGATTTATTTCCGCCAGCGGCGCGTCAGCGGGGCTGATCGCCAACCTTCATTTCGCGACGGCGAGGTCGAACGACTTCAGTCCGACTTCTGCGCGGCGAGAACGCGCCACGCCTCGTTCGTGGAACAGGCCCGCCACGCCGCCGCGCAAGATTACTGGACGCAGACTTGCCCCCGCGGATTGGACGATGACTTTTTCGATGACCTCGCGACCGATTCCGCCATCGCACGGATGAGCCGCATCGAACCCGCGTGGTGGTGGCGGTCCTTCTTCACCAAGCTGCAAACCGAGTGTGCGGCACACCACGCAGCTGATGGCCGCTTCGTTGAAACGATTCCGGCGCTTCGCATCGGCGCCAGGAAAAAGAAGCTGGCTGCGACCATCGCCGAATGGTGCGAAGCCCGCGCCGACGAATGGGGCTGGGATGCACCGGGGCACTACCGGATGCTCACTCTTCGTGCCGAACCCAAGGCAACGGAGGTGGCGACTTGGTTCAACGAATGCGCTCCCGGTTACCTCAGCGATCGGGCAGTGCGGCGGTCGTTGCACGCCCGGCTGACGCGGCTCTTGGCCGGACTGGACCCGATGGCGAAGCGCTTCGTCGCCGAGGAAAATTGCCTGAGCGAACATTGGCGCAACTGAATGTGCGCTGCGGAGACTCCGCAAACCCCACGAAAGCTGCCATGCACGAGGCATGCAGTCAGCGCCCGCCTACCAACCGTCCCATGCGCTTCATGGATCACGCGGGCGGCTGACGATTCTCAGTGGAGTGAAATTGTTCCTCCACGGCGTGTATGGCTTCGCCGGCTCAGCCGACACCGGGCCTGCGCCGCTTGGCAGTGACGAAGCCGAAGGTGATGACGCTGGCGCTTCGCTGACGGCGGCCACGGGTGCAGGCGAAACGGGCGCCGCCTCGATCGGAATCGCGGTTGGCGCAACGACGGCGGCTGCCGTATCGTCGGCCGCTGCCGCGACGCTCGGCACGACTGCTTCCGGCTCCGATTGCGGCGATGCCGGCATAGGTTCTTGGGGCGCGATGGCGCGCGTCGCTCGTCCGCGCTTCGCCGGTTTCCGGCGGAGATGGCGGTTGAGCCATTGCCGCAAGGCCTCGTCGGAAATTTCGACGCCGAGGCCGCGCAGGCCGGTGCAGAGCACCGCGACCGATTCGCCCGCCCGGCGCAGCCGCAGCAGTTCTTCGCGGTGCGGCTCAAGCTGCATCGTCTTCGGCTGCTTCGGCCAGCGCGCCTTGGCGACCAACTCGGCGAGCGTCGGTAGCGCATCCGGAGCGATGTCGTGGTGTGCAGGTGGTGGCGAAGGAGTCATTTTGGAACGATATTCGGAGCGACCTTGGAGCGCAATGGGTGGGGTCTTGCCATGGTCTAAGCCGCGAGGCTTGGACGTTGGTGTCCTTACCTATTTCTTTCTTTGGTTTTTCCTGAATAATTTTGATTCGTTGAAGCTTTTGCTTCGATTGAGTCTTTGGATACTTCAATGGGTTGAGGTTTTTAGAGTTCGTTTTGATGAGTGGGTTCAGTCGTTGAGGTTGAGTCGTTTCGTCATCTTTCACTTTGATGAGTGGGTTGAGGTGGTGATTCGTGATTTGAGCTGTTCGATTTCATGTTCGTTGAGTTCGTTCGGATTGGATGGAGGTGGGTCATGTTGACCATTCGAACATGTAAGATTTTCAGTCACGCTCTGGGTGAATATCTTCGGCAGGCGGATTATTATTCGCAGGGCATGAAGGTCGAAGGCCAGTGCTTCGGGCAGCTCTGTGAGGCGGTTGGTTTGGTCGAGGGCGCGACCATCTCCGACGAGGCTTTCGAGCGCGTCGCCAGCAACCACCACGCGGGCACGGCCGAACAGTTGACGGAGCGGATGGCTGCAGCCCGCCGCGCCGGCTACGATGCGACCTTCAACGCCCCAAAATCGGTTTCGATTCAAGCCTGCATCGGCAGCGACGAGCGCCTCGTCACGGCCCACCAGACCGCGGTGACGGAGGCCCTGCGCGAACTGGAAACCCTCGCCTGCCATCAAGACGGCCGGGGTATCAACAAACGCTACGTGACCAGCGGTCAAATCGCTGCGGCGGTTTTCCGCCACGGGGAGAGCCGTGCCCTCGATCCGCATCTCCACTCGCACGCCTTCGTGTTCAATGTCGTTCGAGGTGATTCGAGCTCCCGGCTGTTGGCCCTCGAATCCTCGAATATCTTCGAACGCGCCCGCTACCTCACCGAAGTTTACCGCAACACCCTCGCCCGCGAGGTGCAGAAAATTGGCTACGCCATCGAACGCCGGGAGCACGGCTTCGAACTTGCTGGAATCTCCTCGAACTTGCTCGAACGATTTTCCAAGCGGGCGAAGGAGCGCGATGCCGCCATCGCGGTCCGCGAGGCGGAACTCGGCCGGGAACTGTCCCGCGACGAAATCGCCGTCCTCGTCCGCGAGAACCGCGCGAAAAAGCACTACGAGCTGACGCCGGACGATGTGCGGCAGCGCCAGTTCGCCCAGGTGAACGACGAGGAACTGCGGCAGCTCCATGCGCTGCGCGACAAAGCCAGGCTCGTCACCACAGACTGCGTGTCACTCGCCGTTGCCATCGAGCGGGCCGTCGAGCATGTGTTTGAGCGAAAAACCGTCGCGCCCGTCCACGAACTCACCGCCGAAATCCTCCGGCAATCCTACGGCAAGCATCCACTCAGTGCCATCAAAGAGGCTGTCGTTGGTGGCAACCATTCACTCCTTCACGCCGACGGCAAGGTCACGACCCGCGCCGCGCTCGACCTGGAACGTGCGCTGGTGGCCCAGCTCAATACCGATGCCGGCACCCTCACCGAACTCGGCTACCTTATGAGCGACGCTGGCGAGAAATTGTCCAAAGAACAGCGGACGGCCGTCGGGCAGATCCTCAATTCCGGCGACCGTGCCGTGGTGCTGCGCGGCCGGGCCGGCACGGGCAAGACGCACGCGCTCGCGAGTGCCATTGAGGGCATGGCCTCCGTCAAACGCGAGGTGGCCTGTTTCGCTCCGAGCACTCAGGCCGTCGAAATCCTCCGCCGCGACGGCGACGAACAGGCGCAGACCGGCCGCATCGCGGCTGCGTCTGCCTTGCGCGACACGCAGACCGTCCAGCGATTATTGGTCGATCCCGTCCTGCAAGAATCCATCAAGCACAAAGCCGTCGTCATCGACGAATACGGCCTCCTCTCACTCCGCCAACTGAAGGCGGTCGTCGATTTGGCGGAGAAACACCACACCCGGCTCGTGCTCGTCGGTGACTCCGGCCAGCACAAGAGCGTCGAGGCCGGCGACGCCGCGCGCATTGTCGAACGTGAATCGCGGGTCACGGTGGCCGAACTACACGAGGTCCGGCGGCAGTCCGCGAATCCCGCCTATCGAGTCGCTGCCGAAGCCCTTGCGGCCGGTAAAATCGCCGAGGGCGTAACCAAGCTCGATGCAATGGGAGCCGTCGTCGAAGTCGAGAATCCGACCGCACGCCGGGTCCAGATGGTCAACGAATGGTTCGCGGCCTCGCAGGAAACCAAGTTGATCCGCACAAAAGCCGGCGTCCAAGAGCGGGCGAAAACCGCGCTGATGGTTGCACCCACGTGGGAGGAAATCGACGCGCTCAACGTGCACGCCCGCGAAAAACTCCGCGCCGCGGGGAAGCTCGCCCGCGAAGAACAGACCATCTCTTCTCTGCGCGCGAAAGATTGGACGAAGGCGCAGCAAAAAGATGTGCGCAACTATCAACCCGGCGACGTGCTGGCGACGCACAAGGCGACGAAACATTTTGCGAAGGGTGACGAGTTGCACGTAGTCCGCAAAGAAAAGCGCCGGCTGATCGTCACTCGCAGGGGTGAGGAAATTTCTGTTTCGCCCCGGCAGTCCGGTCTGGCTTGGACCGTCTGCGAGGAGCGCCCGCTGGCCGTCACGCCGGGGGAACGGCTGCGGCTTCGGGCGGTGAGCCACACCGAGAGTGCAGACGGAAAGGGCAAGCGGCTTGCGAATGGCACGTCCGTCATCGTCCGGTCCGTCGAGTCCAACGGACGGCTCGCGCTCGCCGACGGCTCAACGCTGCACACCCGGCAAGTGGTGCATGGCTACGCGATGACCTCCCATGCCGCGCAGGGACTCACAGTAGACAAGGTGTTTGTCGCCGGGGCGATTTCGCGCGAGGGGCTGTATGTGTCCGCGACCCGCGGGCGCGAGGGCATCCGCGTGTTTGTGCCCGACCGCGAGGCTTTCCTCGACGCCGCGGGATTGAGGAGCGAAGCGCGGATGTCGGCGCTGGAGTTTGTGCGCCAGCACGCGCTCGGGACCGATCTTCGATCCGTCTTGGCTCGCGGTTGGCGTCACCTGATGCACGTGCGAGCGTGTTTTCTGGCGGTTAATCCGCGGCAACGGCCCGGTGAGACGATGGTCAAATCGGAAAGAATAATTGCGGAGGCGGTCACACCGACCGTGAGGAGTCCACGACCGCCGGAAGAGGATCATAGTCCTCGTCCTGTCATCCATCACCAGCAGGCCGCGCCGCGCATGCGGATGGGATTTTGATCCGTTATGTTGAAAACTCGCCACGAGAATGATCGGCCGGCCGATCCCCGTTGCGTCGAGACGCGGGAAGTTCCTGCGGCGTTTTTGCGACTGCAATCGCCGCGGGAGCAAGTGGCGTTGCCGTATTCGTCGTTGATCAAGCTCTCGCTTAAGACTGACGGAACCGCACTGGAGCTTTCCTACGTCACGCACCGCGTGACCGTCATCGGAAAAAATCTTGGTGAAATCTACAAAGCCGTCGCCGAGGTGGAAGCAAGACTGTTAACGGTGGTGGCGGAGGATTTCGCGGACGCGGCGAGCCTGCCGTCCTACACGGCGCTCGTCCGCGAGATTCGGATTGAGCCGCTGGATGCCGACGAACGCCGCAAGCGCTGAGACCGCAGGTGGGCTCGGGAGCGGTCGGTGGTGACCACCGCGAACCGCCGGCTGCGAAGCCAGCTAATCGCCCTCACAGGTTCTGGGTTGCGTGGTGATGGGCCAACAAGCCCGCGACGATGCCGCAAATCTCGTTTATCGGTTGCCCGGTCCTCCTCCGTGGATGTAAAATGCGAGCCGCGCGAGGTGTCTGCGCGGGAATGGGCGCCGAACGATCGACGTCACCTTTAGATGAAACCATCGGACGGACGGACGTTATATTGCGATAGATCCAGTCTCACCTCACCCGCGCAAACTCCACAATTTGGTTCCGCCCGTGGTGAACCGTCCAGAATCTTTGTTTGACGGGTTCGCAAGACGAATCGACAAACGCGAACGCCTGCTGCACGCCGCCGCTAAAGGATTTCCCCCTCGACAGAGTTTCCCCACCTCATGCCCCCACAGGACCCCGAGACCGCCCGCTGGTTTGCCGAAGAGGTGCAGCCGCACGATGCCCAGCTCAAGGGCTACCTCCGCAGCTCGTTTCCCGCGGTGCACGATGTCGATGACCTCGTGCAGGAATCCTACCTCCGCATCTGGCAGGTCCGCGTCGCGCAGCCCATCGTCTTGGCCAAGGGGCTCCTCTTCCAGATCGCGCGACGCCTGGCGATCGACGCGCTGCGCCACGACCGCGCCTCGCCCATCGACGCAGGGAGGGATTTGGCCGCGCTGTCCGTCTTCAGTGATGAACCCGATGCGGCCGAGGCCGCGGCCCTGCAGGAGCGCAAACGCCACCTGGTCGACGCCGTCGCCTCGCTGCCGCAGCGGTATCGCGAAATCGTGCTCCTCCGTAAATTCGAATATCTTCCGCAGCGCGAGGTGGCCGCCCGCCTCGGCCTTTCCGAGCGCACGGTCGAAAACCTCCTCGCCCGCGCGATCCGCAAATGCGAGGATCACCTGCGCCGCCGGGGAGTCCTCGACCGCTTTCAACGATGAACCGCATCCCGCCCGCTGCTTCCGATCCTGCCGACGACGCGCCCGCCCGTTCGGCGCTTGACTGGCCGCGCGAGGCCGGCCTCGGTCGCGAGCTCGCGCACGAAATCCGCGCCGAGGTTGCCCGGCGTCGGCGCGTGCGCCTCAAAATCATCGCCACCGGCACATGCGCGGCCTTGGCCCTCGTCCTGTTTTGGTCGCGCGGTGGCCTGGGCGTGCCCGTGACCTCGGCTGCGGTCGCGGTCGCGTCGAGCAAAGTTTCCGCGCCGGAGCGCCGCACGCTGCCCGACGGCTCGGTCGTGGAGCTTAAAAACGGCGCGGCCTTCGAGGTGGATTTCACGCCCGCTCTCCGCCGCGTGACGCTCACGCGCGGCGAGGCGCATTTTGAAGTCGCCAAGAATCCGGCGCGCCCGTTCGTCGTGATGGCCGATGGCGTCGAGGTTCGTGCCGTGGGGACCGCCTTCGCCGTGGAGCGCGGCGTCGGCGCGGTCGAGGTGGTCGTCACCGAAGGCCGCGTGACGGTCGCGCGGGAATCCGCCGCGCCGCTCGCGGCGCCGACGGCACTCACCGCCGGCCATCGCGCCATCGTCGGCGCGGTGCCGTCGTCCGCGCCCGACGTCGTCGCGCTCACGGCCGCCGAACTCGACCGGCGGCTCGCGTGGCGGGTGCCACTCCTGGAATTTTCCGACGCTCCGCTCGCGGAGGTCGTGCGGCTCTTTGTCGAGCACGGTCGCGTGCGCCTCGCGATCGGCGACCCCGCGCTGCGCAATGTGCGAGTGAGCGGCATTCTGCGCGCCGACAACACCGACGCACTCCTGCAACTCCTCGCCGCCGACCACGCGATCGAAATCGAGTCCCGCGCCGGGGAAATCATCCTTCGCCGCCGCTGATTCGACTTTTCACGAGCCGGTATCCGCGCCCACACGAGGACTCAGGGCAAGGAGGAAGTCGTGTCTCCTCTTTTCCTATCTGTGGCGTTTCATAAACGGCAATTCTCCGCCGGCCTGCCTTATCCCGGGACCTGCGGACGACTCGCATTTCAGAATATCTGAGGGCTCTGCGATTTTGCAGGGAGTGATTTCGCCGCGCCGCCCGTCATCAACTCGATGACCCACCCCTGCGTCCCGTCGTCTCCGACCGGCGTTCTACAGTTTATCTTTCCCCTCACGTCGCGCCTGCGTGCCCTGCTGACCCTTGGCACCTTCGCGGCCGGTCCGGTTTTCGCGGCTGCGCCTGCCGAAACGCACGTCTTCGATCTGCCGGCCGACAGCGCGGAGCGCACACTCAAGCTACTGGCGAAGCGGACCGGAGTCGAAGTGGTGTTCTCGACCGCTCTCGCCGCCGGTGTGCATACCCGAGCCGTGAAAGGCGAGTTCTCCGTGCTCGACGCTGCGCAGCGGATGTTGGCCGGCACACCGCTCCACGCCGCGCAGCGGAGTGCGACCGGAGCCGTCATCGTCACCCGCCGCGCCAACGGCGAAAAATCTCCCGATCCGCCACCGCACCCGCCAACCGAACCGCCTGACCAGCCCAAAACCAAAACCTCTCAATCCAAACCTTCTGATTCTCCTCCCATGAAATCCCGAAACCTCTTTACCCTGCTTACCGGCTGGTTCGCGGCCGCCGTTGCCGCAGATGCCCAGCCCACCGCCAGCCCGCCGAAAGACGAGGCCGTCCAACTCTCGCCTTTCACGGTGCAGGGCACGGAAGACGTGGGTTACCTCGCGCGATCCTCGCTGGCGGGCACGCGTTTGAGCCGGCCGCTGGCGGACATCGGCGCCCAGATCTCCGTGTTTACGCGCGAAATGTTGGACGACCTCGGCGTGACTAACCTCGCTCAGGCCTTCATGTATTCGACGAACGTCGATTCGGTTGCGGAAGGCTTCGTGGAGGAGGGCGGCGACAACGGGGCGACCCGCGGTTCCATCTTTTTGAACAACGGCAACCGGTCACGCGGCTTGGGCGTGCTGACGAACACGCGCGAGTTCTTCAATTCCAGTTTCGCTTCCGACACCTACAATTCCGATCGCTTCACGGTGGCGAGTGGACCGAATTCACTCCTGTTCGGGCTCGGCAGTCCGGCGGGGGTGGTCGACACGTCGCTGAAACGGGCGCAGTTCCGCGACCGCAACGTGATGGAATTGCGCTACGACAATTGGGAAGGACATCGGAGCGAGGTGGACATCAACAAGGTGATCGTCGACCAGAAGCTGGCGGTGCGGGTCGCCGGCATGAGGGACAACGCGAAGAGTTTTCTCCCCGGCACGAGCGACCGCAACCGCCGGCTCTTCGGGACGGCCACGTATCAGCCGTGGAAGAGCACCACGGTGCGGGTAGCGGGCGAGAGCGTCTGGCGCGAGGCCTCGCTGGCTTCGATGATCCTCCTACGCGACATGGTCACGCCGTGGTGGGACGCCGGGAAAAAGGGTCTCAACAACGGTGGAGTTTCCACGCGTGCCCAACTCACCACCCAGATCGCCCAGCAGGGTCTGACGAACCTGATCGTCCCGGCGACCGCGCGAATGGCAACTTACGTGTGGGGCGGTCAGGGGACCAACGCCGGGGCGATGCAGGATTTGAACGCCTTGGCCTTCACGCAGGAACCGCGTCTCCAGCCTGGTGTGAAAATTCAGGACCAGGCGTTGCCGAACTGGAGCCTGCTCCGGCCGGAAATCGTCGATCCAAAGTTCAACGCCTTCGGCCAGGGTATGGCCGTCAGACATTGGGGCAGTGTCTGGAACATGTCCGTTGAGCAAAAGCTATCCAGCAACCTCTTCGTCGAGGTGGCTGCGATGAGCGAGCGGTTCAACGAGAAGAAAGGAAGCTTCTGGCGCCCGGATGTCCTGAACATCCAGGCGGACCCCAACCTCTACCTCGTCGATGGCAAGCCGAACCCCGATTTTGGACGGCTGTTCGTGCAGACGGATGCCTACGGAGCGCGCTCCTTCCTCAACCAACACGACGTGCGTGCGACCATCGCGTGGTCGCCGGACCTCTCCAAGCACAAAGGCTGGCTGCGACACTTGGGGCACTATATGATTGCCGGACTATACGAGGTGTGGAATGCGGAACGGAAGGATCAGACTTCCCGGTTGGCGACGGCCGATCAACAAAGCTGGATGAGCGCCGCTCAATATAACAACGGGTTGGCCGGCGATCGCCTCATGGGGGTCCGCTATTATTTGGGCGACTCCCGTAGTCGTTCGCGACCGCCGTTTGCCTCCGAGATCATCGACTTCAAAGAGCCGGTGTCGGTGACGTTGCCGGACGGCCGGACCATGACCTACCGCATGTGGAGCGGCGCTGGCGCATGGGGCGCCCCGAGCGGCAGCAAGCAGAAGACCACATCCAAGGTGTTGAGCGGCCAGGGCTATTACTTCGGCGACCGGCTGGTGGCCTATGCGGGGTATCGCGAAGATGACGTCAAACGGGCACAATCGCTGACGGCGGCCAGCACCACCCGACAACTTTGGACGCTCCAGAACGGGACCAAGAGCAATGTCGGCCTGTTTGAACGCATGGAAAACACGCACTACGTCGACTGGGACTTCCATGAGGTTGGCAATTCCTTCAATTGGGGTTTGGTGGCGCGGCTGCGGAAGTGGTTTCAGCTCCACTATTCGCAATCCGAAAACTTCGCCGTCCAGCCGGCGACCTCCTTTACTCCCTTCGGCGTGCCGATCCCGGGCTCGAAAGGAGTAGGCCGGGACTATGGTTTCAGTGTCCACCTCGGCGAGAGCAAGTTCATGCTGCGGCTGAATCTCTGGGATACGGATGTGATCAACGGCAGCCCGACCAATGTGGTGGTTGGACAGGTTCGTAATATCCCCCAGCTGATCGAGAATCGCATCATCGAGGTGGTGCCGGGGATTAAGCCGCTGGGCATGGACCTCACCCGTTATCATGAGTTTGACTATCAGGTGACCAACACCCGCGCGAGCCACGGGATGGACCTTGAGCTGATTGGCAATCCAACGCCTGACTGGCGGATTCTCGTCAGTGGAGGACGGCAGGTGGCGAAGCTGAAGATCGACACCGTCTGGTTCGACTGGGTGGAGAAACGGTTGCCGACCTGGCAGAGTTTTGGCCGCGGCTGGGATGTGGAAACGATCAGCGATACGAGCACGGAAACCGTCCATTCCCGCTATAACCAATGGGTGACCACGTCGCGGGATCCTTTGCTGGCGAGCGACGGCAAGATCGCGGACAGCCAGCGCCAGTGGCGGGGCAATGTGGTCGTGTCGCGGCAGTTTCGCAGCGCTATGCTGCGAGGCCTTACGCTGGGGGGCGGCGCGCGCTACCGGAGCGCCGCTTATGTCGGCTATCCGTTGAAGGTGCTGCCGAGCGGGCAGGGAGTTCTGGACATCAACCGGCCGATCAAGGGCGAAGCGGAGTTTTACGTCGATGCGTTTGCGCGCTATGCTTTCAAAAAGTTCCCCTGGTTCAGCGAACGCATCAAGGTGCAGGCCCAGATGAACGCGCGGAATCTATTCGACCAAGGCGGATACAACCTGGTCGAGGTCAAGACCGATGGCAGCCCAAAGGTCTACCGCCACATGACGCCACGGCAGGTGATCCTTGCCTTGAAAGTCTCGATGTAACCGCCACGGGTGCAGCTGAGAGACGACGGCGAACCGATCCAAAGACTGCACTTTCATCACCTTTTGAAATCATCGTCAGGAACAACTCAATGAAGCACCTCCTCACATTTTTTACCTCCCTGCTGCTGGCTCCGCTGGTGGCGACTTTCGCCGCCGATGTGCCGGTCGCGAAAGCCAAACTCGTTCACGTCATCATTCTCTCCGGTCAGACGATGAACGGAGTCGACCCGAAGAAGGGATTTGAATCCGAGGCGAAAGCGCGGTTCGCCGGAGCCGAGGTGCTCTATTTCAAAGTTGCCAAGGGTGGGGCGCAGATCCGGCTGTGGGTCACGGAATGGGACCAAATCGCCGCCCGCCACGGCATTGACGTCAAGACCGCGCGAGCCGGCGACGCGGTGCCGGGAACGCTCTACTATGAACCGATCCTCGCCGAATACCGGAAACTGCTGGAGGGCCGCGCCGCGCCCGTGTCCGTCACGTTCTGCTGGATGCAGGGCGAGCAAGATCACAAGGAAAAACTCGACGCCGCCTACGCTGACTCGCTGAGGCAACTGATCGCCAATCTGCGTCGCGATCTGAACCGGCCGGACATGAACGTCGTCATCGGACGGCTCAACGATTGGGGAGACGCGGGCAACACGGCGTGGCAAAATATTCGGCGGGCGCACGTCGCCATCTCAGCGGCCGATCCGCATGCGGCCTGGATCGATACGGACGATCTGAACGACAAGGAAACCGACGGCGTCATGGAGAACAAATATCACTTTACGGGAGCGGGCTGCGATCTGCTCGGCCGCCGTTTCGCCCGGCAAACCCGGCTGCTTGTCGAGGGCAGCGGACAAGCCAGGGAGGGCAGACCTCAATGAGGAGGTTGGGATTGCCAGTCACCCTCGCCCTCCTCCTTTCGTCATGCGGCAGTGGTCATTCGACATTCGCCGCCGGGCCGAAGAAGCCGAACGTCCTCTTCATCATCGTGGACGACCTCACCACCACGCTGAGTTGCTACGGCGACAAGCTGGCGAAAACGCCGCACATGGATGCGCTGGCGGCGCGCGGCGTGCGCTTTGACAGGGCCTACTGCCAGTTCCCGCTGTGCAGTCCGGCGCGCGCCTCCTTCCTCACCGGCTGTTACCCGGAGCGCACGAAGGTGCTCAGTTTGAACCAGAGTTTCCGCGACGCGCTGCCGGATGTCGTCACGCTGCCGGAGCTGTTCCAGCACGCCGGCTATGCCACGGGCGCCATCGGCAAGGTCTTCCACGGCGGTGGCGCGAAAACGAAGCTCGACGTGCAACTCGGCGCACCGCTCGGGAAAGACACCGCGATTCTCGTCGAAGCCAAAGCCGCGAACGACCCCGAAGACAAACCCACCGCGAAAGCCAGGGGCGAAAGCTACAACCGTGCCTATGCCGCGTCCGCGCGACCCGACGCCGACTTCACCGACTACGAAATCGCCAGCCGCGCGATGAGGACGCTGGAGGAGTTCAAGGACCGGCCCTTCATGCTCACCGTCGGCTTCATCCGCCCACACTCGCCGTATGTCGCGCCGCAGGCTTACTTTGACCGCATCGATGCGCCGCGGATGACGTTGCCGCCCTTCTACCGGGCGGCGGGAGAAGACCTCGCCCTCATGCCCAAGGCGGCGCTACGCCCGAACAACAACGTCTTCAGCCGCCAGGCGCCGACACCGCAGCAGGCGCGCGATGCACGCCAGGCCTACCTCGCCTCCACCGCGTTTGTGGATGCCCAAGTCGGGCGCGTGCTCGCGAAGCTGAAGGAACTGCACCTCGAAGAAAACACCATCGTCCTGCTCACCGGCGACCACGGCTATCAACTTGGCGAGCATGGCCTGTGGGCGAAACAGACGTTGTTTGAAGGGGCCACCCATGTGCCGCTCATCGTCGCCGCGCCCGGCGTGAAGCCTGCCGTGTGCGCCGGTCTCGTCGAGCAGGTGGACATACTTCCCACGCTCGCCGGACTCGCCGGACTGGAAGTGCCCAAGACAGCCCAAGGCCGCACCCTGCAACCGTTGCTGCAAGACCCGTCCGCCAGGGGCAGGGAGGTCGTCTTCGGCACGATGGTCTCCACGCATACCAAGCTCATCGGCCACAGCGTGCGCACCGAGCGCTTCCGCTACATCGAGTGGGATGAAGGCCGCGCCGGACAGCAGCTCTACGATTATCAAACCGACCCTGACGAACTGCACAACCTCGCGGACAAGCCCGCGCAAGCCGAACGCATCGCGCACCTGAAATCCCGCCTCGCCGCGCACTTGAAGGCGATGGAACTATGAAACAACCGACCGCCATGAAACTCTTCCTCATCCTCGCGCTCCTCCTTTCGCCATTCTGCCTTTGTCATTCGGCATTCTCTGCGGAAGCGAAACGCCCTAACATCGTCGTCATCCTCGTGGACGATATGGGCTTCTCCGACATCGGCTGTTACGGTTCGGAAATCCGCACACCAAACCTCGACGCACTCGCCGCCGGCGGGCTCCGCTTCACGCAATTCTACAACACCGGCCGCTGCTGCCCGACCCGCGCTTCGTTGCTCACCGGGCTCTACCCGCACCAGACCGGCGTGGGACACATGACGCGGGATGGCGGGGTGGATGGCTACCGCGGCGAATTGAACAATCGCTGCGCCACCATTCCCGAAGTGCTGCGCCCCGCCGGCTACGCCACCTACATGGTCGGCAAGTGGCATCTCACGAATTTCACCAAGCCCGACACGCCCCGGGTGAATCAGTTCAACTGGCCCCTGCAGCGCGGCTTCGATCGCTACTTCGGCTTCCTTGCAGGCGCGACGAATTTCTTCCACCCCGAGACGCTCACCGGCGACAACACCCCGCTCGCCGTGCCGCAGGATAACTTCTACACCACGGACGCCTTCACCGACCACGCGATCAAGTTCATTAATTCCTCTCCGAAGGACAAACCCTTCTTTCTCTACGTCGCCTACAACGCGCCTCACTTTCCGCTCCAAGCACCCGCAGAGGACATCGCCAAGTATCGCGGCAAATACAAAGCCGGCTGGGACAAGCTCCGCGCACAGCGCCACGCGAAGCAGATCAGCCTCGGCCTCCTCGACAAGGCCTGGCCCCTTTCTCCGCGAGCGGAGACCGTGAAGGCATGGGACGCACTCACCCTCGAGGAGCAGGATCGATTCGACCAGATCATGGCCATCTATGCCGCCATGGTGGAGCGCATGGACAGCGGCGTGGGCCGCATCGTCGCCGACCTCCGCGAGCGCGGCGTGCTCGACGATACCCTCATCCTTTTCATGAGCGACAATGGTGGCAACGCCGAGGGCGGGCCCGACGGCAAGATGGAAGGCAAGCCGATTACCGGAGTGAAACCTGCCGGGGAGACGGGCGGCAAGTTCACGCCCGGCGCGGCCGACTCCAATGTTTTTTGCGGCGAATCGTGGGCCAACTTACAAAATACGCCGTTTCGTCGTTACAAGCATTTCAACCATGAAGGCGGCATCGCCACGCCGCTGATTGCGTATTGGCCGGCGGGCATCGCTGCGAAAGGCGAGCTTCGCACGCAACCCGCCCACCTCGTCGACATCATGGCCACCTGCGTCGCGGTATCCGGCGCGCAGTATCCCGCTGAATTTAAGAGCCAGTCTATTATACCCATGGAAGGCCGGAGCCTATTGCCGGCGTTTGCGAACCAAGCCATTGAACGAGACGCCATTTTTTGGGAACATGAAGGTAATGCGGCGGTGCGGGTCGGCGATTGGAAACTCGTCCGTTTCCACCGCGACGGAGCGTGGGAGCTCTATAATCTCAAGGCCGATCGCACCGAACTCCACAATCTCGCCGCACAAGAGCCGGCACGTGCGCAAGGCCTGGCCGAAAAATGGGAGACTTGGGCCGTGCGGGCGAAGGTCATACCGTATCCGACGGTAACAACGGGCAAGAGCAAACAAGGCGGTGGCAAGAAAACGAAGCGGGAACCATGAGGTGTTTCACCGAATAATCCACCAAGTGCACTAGGCAATCCACTCTCGAAACACCCTGCCGAGGAGTTTTTCGACCTGCGGTCCGACGCCGACGCACGTCGATGGAGGAGTTTGAGCACGTCACCAAGCCCCGGCGTCCCAACATCGTAGTCATCACCTCCGACGATCACGTGTAGACCGATTAACCGCCGATCTTCTCCCAGAAACCTCCGACCACGCTCCCATGAAAACCACCCGTTTCCTCGCACTTGGCGTTTTGATTGTCTCCCTCCACGCGACCGACCGGCCAAACATCATCCTGATGATGGCCGACGACATGGGCTGGGGGGAGACGAGCTACAACGGTCATCCCCTCCTCAAGACCCCGAACCTCGACGCGATGGCGGCCAACGGGCTGCGCTTCGATCGTTTCTATGCCGGCGCACCGGTCTGTTCTCCGACGCGCGCGAGCGTGCTCACCGGCCGCGCCAACGACCGCACCGGCGTGCCCTCGCACGGTTACGCGCTGCGGCTGCAGGAAAAAACGATCGCGCAGGCGTTGCGTGCGGCAGGATACGTGACGGGCCATTTCGGCAAATGGCATCTCAACGGGCTGCGCGGTCCCGGCGCACCCATCCTGGCTTCCGATGCGCGACATCCGGGCCGGTTTGGCTTCGATGAATGGGTCTCGACCACGAATTTCTTCGATTTGAGTCCGCTCCTCAGCAGGCGCGGCAAGATCGAGGAGTTCGAAGGAGACTCCTCCGAGATCGTCGTCGCGGAAGCGTTGCAGTTCGTCGAACGGCATCGCGGTGGCGGCAAGCCGATCTTCGCCGTCATCTGGTATGGCACGCCCCACAGCCCGTTTCGGGCGTTGCCGGAAGACAAGGCTGCGTTTGCCGAACTCGCACTTGCGTCGGCCGACCACTATGGCGAACTCGTCGCGCTGGATCGCAGCATCGGCACGCTGCGGCGGCGGCTGCGCGATCTGGGCGTGGCCGACAATACGCTGGTGCTGTTTTGCAGTGACAACGGAGGTCTGCCCGAAATCAACCCGGAGACCGTGGGTGGGTTGCGCGGCTTCAAGGGCTCCGTCTTCGAAGGCGGATTGCGCGTGCCGGGCATCATCGAGTGGCCCGCCGTCATCAAGACGCCGCGCCGCACGCATTATCCGGCCAGTACGATGGATATCTTTCCGACGGTTGCGGACATCGTCGGTCTGCCCCCGAGTTCGATGCTGCAGCCGATCGATGGCGCAAGTTTGCAACCGCTGCTGGCGCGGGAACTCGCGGCGCGCAGCAAACCGATCCCGTTTCGTTTTCACAACCGGGCTGTGCTCATGGACAATCGTTACAAGTTGATCGCCGAAGACCTCCCGCGGGGGAAGTTTGCGCTCTACGACTTGGAGGCGGATCCGAAGGAGATGCGCGACCTGACCGCCGAGATGCCGGTCGTCTTCGAGCGCATGCGGAACGAACTCCTGGCCTGGAACGCCACCGTCAACGCCAGTGTGGCGGGCAAGGATTACCCCGAAGGGAAGGTCGTTCCGGCCGATCCAGAGTCGATCTTCTGGACCGAGTCGGCCGAATATCAGCCCTACCTGCCAGAGTGGAGTCAGCGTTGGGAATACGCGTCCGCCATCAAGGCGGCCGGCAAAGCCACCAAGAAAACGAAGAAAAAAACGAAGCTTCCATGAATCCGATCGTCCTCCGAGGAAAATCAGCCCTCTGGGCCACCGGCCTCGCGCTGGGTTTCTCGTTGGCCTCGCCGCTGCTGGCACAGGGACCGAAGAACACGCCGCTGATCTCCGGGACGATCAAGTCGACCGCGCCGGTGGACCTCGCTCCGATGTTCGCCCGGCAGATGGAGCTGATCGAAAGTCGGCGGCAGGACTGGCTCCGCAAGGCGGAGCAGGCCACACCTGCGCTCCGCCGTACTGCGATGCAGCCGGTTGCGATCGTCAAAGTGGAGAAGCACACGGCCAGTTACCAAGGGTGGAAAGCCTTCGCGACGGCGAAACCGGAGTCGGTTTGTAATCGACCGATGCTACCTGGCGACAGCTTCATTCTCGATTTCGGCGAGCATTTCACCGGACAGTTTATTTTCTCGCTGCGGCGGTTCGATATTCCCGTGGATGCGCCGGTGCGCCTGGCGCTCGTGTTCGGCGACGTGCCGGCGGAGGTACATGGGCCACATTGGCAAGAGTCAGGCTGTCAGTATCGCCCGGGTGCCTGCGGCCCGCCGAGAATTTGCCTCCTCGCGCCCGACCGATGGCCCGATGATTTCGGACACTCTTGCACCAATCGCCAGATGCAAAACTTATGAGATGCGCTGTTCATTGCTTCGCACGTTCACTATCGCTCGCGTTGATCGCCCTCGCGGCTGCACGCCTCGTCGCGCAACCTCAGTCCCAAGACGATCGGCCGACGGCGGGCGCCAGCATCGCTCTTGGTAAGCGTCCAAACATCCTGCTGATTCTTCCTGATCAGATGCGCGCCTCGGCGATGGGTTCCGCCGGGAATCTCGATGTGAAGACTCCCCATATTGACCGTCTGGCGGCCGAGGGCGTGCGGTTCCGCCGCACCTACGCAAACGTGCCCGTGTGCTGTCCAGCGCGCGCAATTCTCATGACCGGCACCTACCCGCATGTGAACGGCATGGTCGCGAATGATCTGCGCCTCCGCGAATCCGAGGTGACGATTGCGGAAATCCTACGAGACGCGGGTTACCGCACGGGATTTGTCGGAAAATGGCATCTTGACGGCGGTCCGCGTCTTCCCGGCTTCATCCCGCCCGGGCCTCGTCGGCAGGGCTTCGAATTTTGGGCGGCGTATGAATGCCACCATCAACATTTCATCCCGTGGTATTTCCGCGACACGCCCGAAATGATTCTCGTGCCGAAGTTCGAGCCGGAAGCGTCGTGCGATTTCGCCGTCGAGTTCTTGAAAACGCAGCCGCGCGATCAGCCGTTTTTTCTTACCGTGCAGATGGGCCCGCCGCATGACCCCTATGGTGCGCCGGACAAATATCTAAAGCAGTATGATGCGGACAAATTGACGATGCGTGAAAACTGGCAGCCCGACAGCGAAGTGAGTTCCGCCCGGCCCGGGATTCCGACAAACCTGCGCCGTCCTGGAATGCCGCAGGCGACCTATGTGAAAACGGGCGGCAAAGAGGAGGTGGCCGCCTACTATGCCGCCATCACAGCAGTTGACGACCAGGTCGGGCGTCTCCTGCAGACGCTTAAAGAAACAAGTCGTGACAACGACACCATCATTCTTTTCACCTCTGACCATGGCGATATGCTTGGGTCGCACGGCCTTCGGAGAAAGCGCAAGCCGCACGAAGAATCCGCCGGTGTGCCGGGCCTCATGCGGTGGCCCGCACACATTCCAAAAGGGCGCGTCGTCGACACCTTGTTTAGCCACGTCGATATGCCTCCCACGTTGCTCGCATTGGCGGGGATCGAGGTGCCCAAGCGGATGCAGGGTTCCGACCTGTCGCGCGTGGCGCTGGGCCTTACCACCGAAGGGCCGGATGCCGTGCTGCTGCAAATCTTCGTGCCGTTCACCCCTGACCAGATTCATACGCCTTGGCGCGGAATCATCACCGACCGGTATACGTATGCGCGTTATGAATCCGCGCCCTGGGTGCTCTACGACAATCAGAACGATCCATGGCAGTTGACCAATTTGGCGGCGAATCCGCTGCACGCGAAACTTGTTCATGAACTCAACCAGAAGCTGACCGCGTTGATGAAAAGCAAAGGCGACGCATGGAGCTTCAATAGCAATGAACTCGTCGAGGAAGCCGGTCGCCTTTATGGGCGTCAGACGTTTTATACGGTTCAGGAGTATCTGGACTGGGTTAATGCCAATGGGGAAAAGGCCAAGTAGCATGGCTGCGCGCTGGCAGCAACTTCAGGCCAGCTTTCAAGCGCGACGCCGGCGCACCTCCGCCCAACGGAAATAATTAGCTCAAAAATCCTCTGGTATCAATTGCTACGAATAAGTCGCTAACCGTTCTCCGTTCATGGTTCTCCAGCCGAATATTCGCCACGCGCACGTTGTGGGTCGCATAGCTGCACCCGCGGTTCTCATCGGGCTGCGATCAGCGTTAACACCGCGTTGGCGGTTGAGACCCGGCCAGCCGCTGGTTGACTGGCCGTCGAGGTCGCTGAGGTTGAGCGAGCCGCGCACGCCGAAGCCTTGCGCCCAGCGCGGCAGAAGCGGATCGAGACTGTGTTGCCCCTCGAATTCCCATCCTGAGATGCGCGCCGAACCCTGGTTGAACATCGAGTTGACGGTCCAGTTCAGGAACTCCGGCGCCACCAACTGCCCGCCCCTCGCGCGCGACGGCCGGTCGCCTCACGCTGAATTCCTTTGCGACAGCCTGTCCCGCGCCCATCCCCTCAATTTCCGTTCTGCGATACTGATCTTACGAGGTAATCTCGACCACCCTTCTCGCAAAACAGTTTCGAGTATGCTAGACAATACCAATGGCTCTTGATTACAGGATTTATTGTCCGGTATGGCACGCGTGTCTCACATGTGGGTTTGAGTGAACCCTATTTGCAGGGACTGTTGACCATTGCTGTATTCCGTGCGCGATTTCGCCCGCAGCCTCTGGTATTGCTAGCGAAGGATTGAGATGTCGGAATCGACCGCGACGTGAGTAAATCCCTGCGCGAGCAAGGAAGGGAGATCCTCGGAGTTGCGCACCAATATTCCGGCTTGTTTGCCGGCATTCCGACCCGCCGTGACGACCTGCTCGAGACAGGCTTCGAAAGGATAGTTGCGGCCTTGCGTGCGTTGGGAAATGTCAAGGGCGAGATCGGCCGGGCCAACGAACAGCACATCGACCCCTGCAACGGCTGCGATGGCCTCGGAGTTCTCGACCCCTCGAATGGACTCGATCTGCGCGAACAGCAGCGGTGGCGCAACTTCGCTGGGATTGCGCAGGCCGTAGTCATAGGCCCGTGCCGAGCGGGAGAATCCGCGGCGCCCCCTCGGCGGGTAGTGGATGGCGTGCAGGCACTCTTGTGCTTGCTCGGCGGATTCGACATGCGGGACCATAATGCCAGCCGCGCCCCAATCGAGCGCGTGCAGGATCAGATCCGGGTGCGGGGCGCCGACACGCACAATAGGCAGTGCAGATGTGCCACGGATTGCCTGCAAATTGCCGAGCAGGGAAGCCTCGGAGCCGGCGCCGTGCTCCAGATCGA
The DNA here is from genome assembly GCA_030693515.1 of Opitutaceae bacterium. Classification (GTDB taxonomy): domain Bacteria; phylum Verrucomicrobiota; class Verrucomicrobiia; order Opitutales; family Opitutaceae; genus ER46. The sequence continues at coordinate 38,523 of JAUYAK010000103.1, read as the reverse complement.
AAAGCAACCAGTCGAAACCCGACAGGGCGGCGAGTTCGGCGATGATCGGCGAGCCGATCGAAAGCCAGGTGCCTATAAAAGGTTCCGATCCCCGTAGGCGAGTGAGAGGTTCCTGCGTCATGAAAGAGATGATGGATCGGCGTTGGTGCGGAGTCCGTGGAGCGCAATGTCGAGGCGCGCGAAAGTGAAAGCGCGCAGGTCGGCACCACTTGCGCCGCCGCCGAGCAGAAAAAAGCCGCCTGCACGGTCGAAGTAGCCGGCCCCCACTCTAATCACAGCCTTGAAGATCATGTTGCGGAGGAGATGCAGCCAAAAGCGGCGGTCATAATCCGGCGGTAGCTTCCGAATGGTGGCATAACCTTCAAGCGCACGCGCGATCATGGGGCCGTCGTGAAAACATCCCAGCAGCGAAATGTCGTCCATGGGGTCTCCGCCGATGGCGTCGGAGAAATCGATGACGGCGGCAATGCGTTCGGGTGGGCCGAGGATGTTCCAGAGGGCAAGGTCCTTGTGGACGAGACAGGCGGAAGGGAGGTCAAGGAGCGCGGCGTGGACGTTGATCTCGCGGAGAAGTTCGCCGGCGCGGGCGCGGGGGAGAAAGTTTTTTTCGACGAGGAAGTCGAGATGGCGGTCGAGGCGCGTGTGGAAGTAGTCGGTGTAGGAGGCGTGGTAGCCGCGGAGCGTGTTTTCCTGGCGCAAGGCCGCGATGTCGAATGGGCCATATCCGGCGGGCGTGATCGTCTGCCAGCGCGCGACGTGGGCGCCGATCTCGGTGGCGACGGCGGGGAGATCGAGGCGGCCGGCCTAGAGGTGCTGGTTGAGATCGGGGTGCGGGATATGCTCGAGGACCTGCCAGGCGAAGGGCATTTCGCGGCGGGTGGCATCGGCGTGGAGCACGCCGGGAACGGGCACGCCGTGGCGCGCGACTTCGCGCAGGAGGTGGGTTTCGACCTCAATGTAGTCGTCGCCGTCGGGTCCGTCTTCGACTCGGATAAACGCGCTGCGACCGCCGATTTGAGCGGTGAAGGTGAGATGGTTGCCCTGGCCGGTGCTGGGAATGACTTCGATGCGCTCGCCGAAATGCTGGGCCAGCGCGGTGGCGAGGTGCTGCTCTATCCCGGCGGGCGCAGGCTTGGCCGACCTGGCGTGCAAACCGTAGAACGCGGCCGGGCGGTCGCATTTCCAGTAGTAAATGCCCGCGCGGGCATGGCGGGTGGCGTTCACGCGCGGGATTCTTTCGGAGCGTGCATGGCGGGGAGATGTGCCGCCGTTTGTTCGGTGGTCGGACGTGCGCGCCAATACGCGGCGACTAGGCTGCCGACGAGAGTTTGCACGACGCTGCTGAACACGGCAGGGACGGCGGCCGTCGGTTTGAGCGGGAAATTTTTCTTCGCGAGGACGGCGGCCATGCCGCCGTTTTGCATGCCGACCTCGATGGCGATGGTGCGCGAGGTGAGCGCGGACTGGCGGAGGAGCCGCGAAACGACGTAGCCGAGGGCGAAACCGATGGCGTGGAGGAGGACGGCAGCGAGGAAGAGTTTGCCGGCGTTGGCGACGACGGAGGCGGCGCTCTGCGCGACGATGCTGCCGGCGATGAAGGTGAGCGCGACGACGGAGACGAGCGGGCCGTAGGGCGAGACGCGCGCGACGGCGCGGGGGAATTTCCAGTTGCAGAACACGCCAGCGAGCACGGGGAGCACGACGACTTGCAGCGTGGTGAGGCTCAGTGCCCAGCCATCGACGGGCACGAATTGGCCGGCGAGTGTCTGGCACCAGAGGGGCGTCATCACGAAGGCGAGCGGCGTGGAGGTGAGCGTGACCATGACGGCGCGGGCGACGTTGGCGCGGGCGAGAAACGCGATGACGTTGGACGCGGTGCCTGACGGGCAACTCGCGACGAGGATGAGGCCGAGGGCGAAACCGCGGTCGAGGTCGAGCAGGTGCGCGATGGCCCAGCCGGTGAGCGGCATGATCGTGTAGTGGGCGAGAAACCCGAGGGCGAGCGAGCCGGGCGTGCGGAAGAGTTTTTGGAAATCGTCGAACGTGAGCGTGAAGCCCATGCCGAGCATCACTACGGAGAGCGCCCACACGACCCACGGGCCGGCGAACCACGTGAGCGCCTCCGGCTTGAGAAGACCGACCAGCGACAAGGCGACAATCCAGAGCGGGTAGAGGGAGGTGAAGCGTTTGATCATGGAGCAGGCTTGGCTCAACGTTGCGCGGGAGGGAGCGCGGCGACGCCCACGGTATCGATCACGCCGGCGTAACCCGGGCCGCCCGCGGCCAAATAGCCGCGACTCGCGCCGGCGGCATCGGGGCTCACCCAGAAGGCGAAGAGGCTGCCGCGAGTGAGATGAAAACGGAAGCGCACCGCTTTGCCGCGCAACGCCGCGACACTTTCGTTGCCGCGCCACGTCACGGGAATCAGGGTCTTGTCGGCGGATACCGGCTGACAGTTTTCCGCGGAGAACGGAGCGATGACCGCGCCGTTTTCGTCAAGAATTTCCACCCGAAGCGAACCGCTGGCGGTCGCCGCGTTGACGAAGACCTGCGTGCCATCGAAGACGACCGGGCGAGTGGTGAGGGTGCCCGGTCGATCTTTGGCATCCATCGAGGCGAAGCCGTCGCGGCGTAGAAGCGCGATTCCGATACTGCCTCCGGTATACATCCCGCGACTGCCGTTGGGCGCGATGCCGGAATAGGCAGTGTAGGGAAACACCAGCTTTTCGCCGAGCACGAGGCAGATGCCGGCGGTGCTGTGCAGATAGCCACGATCCCAGTCTCCTTCGCGCCGTGTGCCAGTGATGAAGCCCTGCCGATCCGGGCGCTGCCAGTGAAAACCGTCGCGACTGAAGCCAAGTTCAAGGTCGGTCAGCTTCGGTATCTTTTCGCGTGCGCACACTTCGTTGGTGGGGCCGCGAAGAACGTAGTGCATCCCGAGCATGAGGCTTTCGTAGGCCACTGCCCCCAAGTTGTAGAGTTGCGGCGCCTCGCCCGCGCCGGGATAGCGACCCGCTGGCTCTGGGTCGTCGAATCGATCCGTGTTCGTCCAATAAACCGCGCGGGACCAATCGGCCCCAGCGACGAAATCGGTGTTCTCTGCGTAGTAGCGAGCCCGTCCACGCGGCCCGTGCTGCTTGATACTGAACACCCAAACCCGTCGAAACGGATTGTAGAAAAAACTGCAATAGTCGTCGCCAGGGGGGCCGCTTGTGGGCGTCCCAGCCGACCAGCCGAGGCCGTCGGCAGAAGTCTGGAGGCTGTGATTGAACCCCTTGGGACGCTCCTCGACGGGAACGTGCATCCAACAGGTGAGGAGTTTGATTCTTTCGGATGGAAGCTCCGGGGCGAACTCGCACACATAGCGCTGACGACTCCGGCCGCCATCGCGACGGAGGCGGTTTTGTTGATCGGCGAGGGTTTGGAGAGGGGCAGTTTCGACTCGCCCGTCTTTACATCGACGGTCGCCGCCCACCAGCCGCTCTCGTTCCACGGGTAACGGTCGAGCACGGTGGCGAGGTAGCGGAGATCGTCGGTTCGCCCGCCTTCCCTGTGCAGGATATAGGCGACGCCCGAGGTGTAGGCGCCCAAGGCCGGCGGACCGCCGCCAGTGATCGTCTCGCCGCCCGGCTTGTCATTTTATTTGATCGGCAACACGCCGAACTTCGTCGCGCGCATGTCTCGCAAAACCTGGTCGGCCAAGGCGAGCGCAGCCCGGCGATACTTCTGCTCACCGGTCTGCTCGAACAGCAGATAGAGCGACAGGGCACCCTCCCCTTCGGCGGTCTTGCCTTTGAGTGCGGCCACCGCGCCGTCGGCCCCGAGCAGTGCGTCGTGGTGCCGCACGAGCGTCGCCCGCAGCTTCGGTTTGAACGCGGCCAACGCTTCGGTGCTGACGACACCCGTCTGCCCGGCGGCCGGCGCAACGGGCGGCCCCTCGGCACCGGGCGCGAGCCCGGCGGAAAGCGCCAGGAGCGACACGGCAAACGGAGACAAGATTTTCATGGGTGGAACGTGGAGTGCAGGCACGACGCCGCCGGTTAGTAGGAGTGAAGTCAAGGGCGTGGAGCGAGCGCGCCAGCCGGCGAGTAAGAGTGCCGGCCGGCGTGGAAATCAGAACGGCCGCGTCACTGTCACGCTCCAGCGCCGCGGCGATTGAAACATGTAGCGCCACGTGCCGGTATTGTCCTTGTCGGTGATGAGGAGGTCGTCGTTGTCGAGGAGGTTGTCCACGTTGAGTTGCGTGCGGAAACGGCCGAAGCGGGTCTGCCAGGTCTTCGAAAGCATGCCGTTCAGGAGGATCACTTCGCCGCCATGGACCGCGGCGAAATTTCGCGTCGCATCGTAGCCGGTCACCGGGGCCGAGCGGTAGTTCACGCCGCCGCCGAGGGCCAGCGAGTCATACCACGCGCCGCTGGTGCGAAACGTGTAGGTGCCGAAAGAGTTCACGCGATACTGCACGGCCTGACGCGGCGCCTGCCCGTCGGCGCGCCGGATGACGGCGAGCCAGTTGGTGGCGCTGCGGATGGCGTCGGCGACCGTGGGATTCACGTTGGTGTCGATCGCCGTGTAGGGGGCGACGAGCGGGCGCGACGCGCTCTGCTGCCACGCGGCGAGATTGGCCGCGAGGTAGGCTTCGGCGCGCGGCAGCGTGCGCGATTGCACGACCTCGGTATCGCTGGCGTTGAGGGTGAGGCGGAAGTTGCGCGTCGGGTTCGCCGTGACCTCGAACTCCCAGCCGCGGCCGGTGTTGTCGACACTGTCGCGCGGACTGGTGATGGTGCGCTCGGGGCGGCCGAGCGCCTCCCATATCTCGTTGATGGCGGGCACGAGGCTCGTCGTGATGGCGGCGTCGTTGGCGGTGCGATTGGTCTCGGTGAGCCGGTAGCGGGAGAGCGTGAGATTTATTTTCCCGGACCAGAGCGATAGCTTCACGCCGATGTCCTGGCCCTTGCCGAAGCGCGGACCCATCGGCTGGTCGTTGATGTCGATCGGCGTCTGCGGGACGAAATTGTCGGCGTTGTTATAGACGAGGCCGAGCCAGGGCAGCGGGCGCACGACGAGACCGTAGGTGCGGGTGTTGCCGGCGAAGTCGGTGTTCGCCTGCTTCGCCAGCTTGAGGCTGAACTCGCGCGTCACGGGATCGCGCGTGGCGTTGGCCCCGTTCCAGAAATCCTGGGCGTCGCGGCGGAAACCCCAGGTGGCGACGACGCGGTCGCGCCAGAAATTGCTCTGGCCGGCGAGCATCAGGGAATCGGTCGTGGTCGTCTGGAGGTTGCTCGCGTCGTTCGTGCGGCGGTAGCCCGACGTGATCCCGTTGACGTTGACGAGCGGATACGCGCGCGGGTCGAGCGCACCGCGTTTGTTGGGATCGGAGGAGCTGAAATCGAGCGTGGTGCGGCGCCAGAGCTGGTTCGCGGCGACGGTGATGTCGAGCGGGTAGAGCGTCGTGCCGGGCGGCGTGACGTTCACCTCGTTGAGCGCGGCGGTGAAGAAGTTGTAGGCTTCGCTCGACGCGAGCGCGGCGAACTGGTGGCGGCCGAGGCGGCGGCGTTCGAGGTCCAGTTCGTAGGCGGCGGTGACGCGCCACGTGTCGGTCTCGTTCTTGATGTCGCGGTATCCAGCCTGGCCCTGCACGTAAAACTGGCCCGCACTGGGGTTGCGCTGGCCGGCGTTGGCGGGGAGCGCGCCGTTGGGCAGCGCGGTGCGGGGGATGAGGGCGTTGACATCGCCGTAGGCGCCCATGCTGTTCCAACTGATCCCGAAGTCGGCGCGGCGGGCGTCGCGCTGGTGGTTGAACGCAAGCTCGAGGATCAGGCCGCCGAGGCGCTGCTCGATGAAGACGGAGCCGGTGCCGTAACGGTTGTCGGAGCCGGTGCCGGGGCCGCCGAGATAACTCGCGCGCGGGAGAATCGAGAAATCGGTGAACGCGCGGGCGTTGCCGGTGAGCGAAGGCGAGCCGGGGGCCTTCGCCGTCAGGCGCGTGCCGGACCAGGAGACGAGGCCGGTGCCGCCGAGCGGATCGTAAACGACGAAGCGGTTGCCGTTGGCGATCGTGCCGCCGACGGCCTCGGTGTTGTTCGCCGCGAGCGGGCGGCTGGCGGCCAGCCAGTCGCCGGCGTAGTCCGCGCTGGGCCACGGCATGGCGTTGAGCTGCGAGCGCTCGGCGTATTCGCCCTGCACGCGGATCTCAGTGTGCGCGAACGGCCGATACGTGGCGGCGAGGGTGCCGGCCTTCGTCCGGAGAAACTCGAACTCGCGCCAGCTCTCGCGGTCCTGCCAGAGGACGTTGGCGCGCACGGCGATGGTTTTGCCCACGCTGCGGTTCACATCCACGGTCGCGCGGTAATCGTCCCAACTGCCGATGCGCACCTGCACCTGGTCGGTGGACTTGCCGGCGAGGTGGGCGCGCTTCGTCGTCGTATTGACGATGCCGCCCGGGCCGCCGACGCCGTTGAGGATGGAGTTGGGCCCGCGCGAGAAATCGAGCCGCTCGGTGTTGAACACATCGCTCGACACGCGCCAGACGAAGAGATCGCGCGCGAGCGAGGCACCGGTGAACCCGCGCACCTGGATGTTGCCGTCGCTCTGTTGCGCGGAGGCGAGGCCGGTGTAGTCGGTGAACTCGCGCGAGGCATTCAGCGCATACTCCATCGCGCCCAGCGTGTTCAGCGCGCCGATGTCGTCCAAAAATTCCTTGGTGAAAACGGAAATCGCGGCGGGCGTGTTTTTCAGATCGGTGTTGAGCCGGCTGCCCGAGAGGGAATTCGCGGCGGCGTAGCCGACGTCGTTGTCGGTGGAGACTTGAAACGGCGAGAGCTGGATGGGGGCCTTATCATCGACCGGAGCCACGGCCTGACCGTGGGCGGCGAGTGCAGACGCAGCGAAGGCTAGCGAACGGAGGAGGAGCGGGCGGGGTGAGATTTTCATGGGGTGGGGGTGTTAAAAAACAAAGTTATTGTGGCAGGAACGTGATCGCTTCGACGCTCACTGCGGCGCCGTCAGTGCGCTCGCCTTCCAGCAGCAGGCCGTCGAACGGCCAGGGCTCCGCCGGCACCGTCCGGGCGGACGTGAAGGCGGCCCACGGAATCTGGATGGTGGATACATCCGCGCCATAGCGGATCTCGGCCGAGCGCGCCGTCTCGTCTTCGCTCATCGAGTCGCGCGCGAGCGTGATCTTCAGGGTGCCGGGCTGCCCGTGCCCGTCGAGGCGCACGACGAGCCCGGCCTGCGTGCGCGCCGCGCCGCCGACGAGGTCGACGCTGTTCGTGAGCAGGCAAAAGTTTGTGCCGCCCTTGGCCGGGGAAAGTTTCAACCCGCCCGCATCGCTGACTGAAAAATCGGTCTTGGGCATCAACGAGGAGGGTGTCCGCCAGGCCGCCACCCCACGCGCGCGATCCCAAACCGAGCCGTATTCCCAGAGCGAAAACGCTTCCGTCGCCGGATCGATCCCCGCGTTGCGTAACAACGGACCCGAGACCGCCCGCTGTTTCACATCGTCGACCGTGACGAACGCCTCCGACGCCAGCGCCGCGAACTCGCGCGGGATCGTCGCGCGCCAGCCTTCCCCGGCGCGCTCCGCCGGAAACTCCCGCCAATACCGCGCCGGGCTCACGGTGCGGCCGGGGCTCCAGTGCAACACCGCGCTCGCGATCGGCGTGGGCCCGGTGACGCTCCACGTGTAGGTCGTGCCATCGGCCGAGACCCGCACATCGCGCACGGCCGGCAGCGGCGCGTCGCCGAGGAGCACGTGGCGCATGAACGCGGGCGCCGCGAGATCGGAGACCTCGGGCCCGCCCGCACCATGGTTGGCATTGGGGCGCACGACCCAGCCCTTCGGCTCCGGTAGCGCAGCAAGATGGCGCGCGGCTCCGCTCAGCCAGAACCAGAAATCGTTCGACGAAAGTTGAAAAAACACCGCGGCCCGCGTGCGCGCGGCGTAAGCCAGCGGCTCGTAATTCGCCTGCCACAACGGGCGCTGCGCAGCCGGTTCCCAACGCATTTGCTGGGCACCGCGTCCGGCCGTGCCGACCACGCCCCCGGCGCTGACGCCGGTCGTCACACACTTCACCCGCTCGTCCGCGCCCGCGAGCAGCAGCGCGACCCAGCCGCCGTTGGAAATGCCCAGACAGCCGACGCGCGACGCATCCGCCCACACCTGGGTTTCCAGCCAATCGATCGTGCGCCGCGCCGCCGTGACGTAGTGATACATCGGGTAATTCCGCAGGTCGGGCACCAGGGCGAGCTGCCGCGTCGGCGCGGGTATTTTCCAGTCGGTGACGCGCTCGGCTTTGCGCGCGGCGAACTGGCCGTTGTAGTCCATCGCCACCGCCGCCATTCCCGGGTGGCGCCGCGCCGCCGCCAACGCCAGCGCCGGGCTCGCGTGCCCGCCGCCGCCGTGAAATACCAGCACCACGGGCACCGGATCGCCGGCCGTCTCGGGTCGCGCGATCGCGCAATAAATCTGACTCGGCCCCGCGGCGGCCGTGACCAAGCTGAAGAACAACTCCTCGACGATGAGCTGCCGCTCGTCCCGCGGCGTGGGCGCGCTCGCGGACTTCGTTTTCGCGTCCCCTTTCGGCGCGACCCACGCATCGCCCGTGTTCATCCAGTCGGCACCGGCCGCGATGACCAGCGGCACCTGGCGCGGAGCTGCGACCGCGCGGACCTCAAGCGGATGTTTCCGCACCTCGGCCATATCCCACAACTCGGCAGCGCGCAGCGCGACCGGTCCGGCCAGCAGCAGCACGAGGACGACACGGAGGGCGGTGACGAGGCCGCGTTTCATGGTCATCCCGAGGTTCAACGCGCGGGTGCGGTGCGGCCGTTCGCGCGGGCTTCGGCCAGCAAACCGGTGAGGCGTTTCACGATGCCGGGTTGCGCCGACCACAGGTTCTTCGTTTCGGCGGGATCGTCGGCGAGGTTGAAGAGCTGGTCTTGGTTTTCCGCGTCCATCTTCGCGGTGCGGGCCTTGGCGGTTTCACGCGGCGCGGCGTTGCGCTCGATCAGTTTCCACGGGCCTGCGCGGATCGCGAAGACGCCGTCGGACGAGTCAAGGATCACGGCCTCGCGGACGCGCGCGGCGGGCTCGCCCTTCCACGCGGGCAGGGCATTGAAACTGTCCTCGCCGGCGCCGACAGGGAGCTTCTCGCCGAGCAGCGCGGCGCAGGTGGCGAGCACATCGGTGAGACCCAGCAGCGTATCGCTGCTCGTGCCGGCCGGCACTTGGCCAGGCCAGCGCACGATGAAGGGCACGCGAAAACCGCCCTCGTAGATGCTGTGTTTGCGACCGCGGAAAGGACCGCAGATGGTGTGGCCCGCCTGCTTCGCCTGCCACTGCGCGGCGAGGCGTTCGTTGTCGGCCACGACGCCGCCGTTGTCACTCGTGAAGAGCACGAGCGTGTTCTCGACGAGGCCGGTGCGCTGCAACGCATCGAGAATCAGGCCGACATGCGCATCGAGTTCCTGCACGAAATCGCCGTAGGGGCCGCAGGCGCTCTTTCCCGCGAATTCCGCCGCCGGCGTGATGTCGTTGTGCGGGACGTTCGTCGCGACGTAGAGGAAAAACGGTTTCGCCTTCGCGCGCTCGATGAACTCGACGGCCTTTTTCGCGATATCGCCGGCCACGCGATCCTCCTTGTAGTAGGCGGCGGGACTCCACGGCTCGATATCGGCGCGGCCGATCATCTTCACCGCATCGCCCGGTTGGCGGCCGACGAAACGGCGGTTCTCGATATAGATCCGCGGCTGGTTTCCGACGTTGGCCGCCATGCCGTAGAAAGTGTCGAACCCGACCTCGAGCGGACCCGGTTTGATTTCCTCCTGGCTCCAATCGTAGCGCCCGCTCGGTTTGTCGCCCCCGCCGAAACCGAGGTGCCATTTACCGAGGGCGGCCGTCGTGTAGCCGTTTTTTTGAAACAGCGTGGCGAGCGTCAGCCGGTCGCGGTCGAACAACAACGGCCCGCCCGGCGCATGCACGCCCGTCGGGTGGTGCCGCGGCTCGCGCCACACGTAGCGGCCCGCCATCAATCCGTAGCGCGACGGCGAACACACCGACCCGGGTGTGTAGGCCGACGTGAACCGCCTCCCCTCCCGCGCAAGCCGGTCGATGTTGGGCGTCTTGAGCTTGGTCGCGCCGTAGGAACCCACGTCGCCGTAGCCGAGGTCGTCAGCCAAAATCAGGACGACGTTGGGCGGATTGGCGCGGGTGCTGCCGGCGGCGTGGACGACGGCCGGCGGCGTCAGCGCGAGGGCGATGAAAAGGAATCGGGCGAAAAGGGATTTCATGGGGCCCGTCGGGTGTGAGTAGGAGTGGGTATTCGTTGCGATATTCACCGCGCGGCGATTGAGTGCGCAAGGTGCGCGACGCGACGCTCAGGGTCACGCGATGCCGACGCCTAGAATGACGCCTTCACTCCCAGCGTGAAGTTGGCACCGAAGGCGGCGTCTACGAACACTTGCGCCCACTCCGGCAGATGCTCCGACTCCCGCGCGGTCTTGCGGCTCTCCTTGAGGATGTTGTTGCCGGATGCAAATACCGAGATGCGTTTTGTCAAGCGATAGTCGATTGTCGCATCCATCAAACTCCGGGCCACGACGAAGACGGTCGAGGTCTCGCCACCCACGGTGGCGGTCGCGCCGTCAATCCGTCCTTCGTAGATCCAGCCGACGCCGAGCCGCAGCTTGGGGCGTTGATAGGATAGCCAGATAACACCGCGTTGGCGGTTGAGACCCGGCCAGCCGCTGGTTGACTGGCCGTCGAGGTCGCTGAGGTTGAGCGAGCCGCGCACGCCGAAGCCTTGCGCCCAGCGCGGCAGAAGCGGATCGAGACTATGTTGCCCCTCGAACTCCCATCCTGAAATGCGCGCCGAACCCTGGTTGAACATCGAGTTGACGGTCCAGTTCAGGAACTCCGGCCCAAACCCGAACTCCGCCGCATCTGCGGCGGTCTCCAGGAGGCGCAGGCTCGTCACCTGATAGTCGTCGATGTTTTTCACATAGTAGCCGGCGGCGACGTAACCCTTTTTCAAATAGTATTCGAGCCGCAGGTCGATATTGCCGGCCGTCCACGGTTTCAGGCTCGGGTTGCGCAGGGTGATCGTGCCGAGCGAGCCGGTGCCCAGATCGGCGCTTGGGTTGGCGTTCACGATCGTCGCGGGGAGGAGGCTGCGATCGAAATTCGGTTTGGCCTGAGTGAACGCGTAGGCGGTTTTGAACGCGAAACTCTCCGTGAGATTCCACGTAGCATGCAGGCTCGGGAAAAATCCGTCGCGCACGCTCTCCGCCTCCGCGCCTTTGCGATGATAGATCAATTTGGCCTCGGCAAGGCTGCCTGCTGCCCCCGCTTCGGCGCGACGCACCCGGGCGCCATTGACCAGCCGAAACGATCCGTCAGGTTCGCGCTCGAACACCTCGCTGGGCGTTTGCAGAAATCCGACGCCGCGACCTTCCGTTCGCTCGTATCGCACACCGCCGGTCACCGCGACGCGGTTCGCGAAAAACCGCGCGTCGGCCATAAGGTAGAGGGCTTTCACGCTTTCGGTGAGCTTGTTGACGTGCTCAGCACTCCGGCGATACGTGATGGCGTCCTCGAAGCGGAAATACTCCGGGTGCGTCTTATAGAGGTTATAATACTTCGCCATGTTCAGGTGATCGATGGCCGGGGAGTTGTATTCGCTGTCGCGCTCGGGGCGGTAGACGTCGGCGGCGATCACGCCCGCGCTATCGTCCGCGGAATTGGGAATGCCGTCGGCGCCGACAAACGTCCACGTGTTCACATCCATGCGCTTGCGGTCTCGCTTCTCGCTTTTGTATTGCGTGCCGAGTTCTATTGAAAACGGAATTCGCGTCTCGAAGTCGCGTTTGGCCTTCAGATACGTCGATTGCACGTCTCCCACGATGAGCCGGGGGCGGGATGTCGCGGTGCGGAGCGTGTGACTCGAAGCCTTGCTCCAGTCGACCTGGTTGCCGTTGCGATCGATAACCTCGACCCGTTGGGGAAGGAGCGTCGTAAGGTCGTAGAGGTTCACCGTCACGTCGGTAATGCTGGCGGTCCGCCCCTCGAGGTCGGTCACGGAAGCGAAGAAGCCATTCTCCGTGTCGGTAAATTCCGAGGTCGCGCGGGAGAAGTTGGCGCCGCCTTCAATCTGCCATTGACGGCTCTGCCATTTGGCGATGAGGCCCGCTTCCTTGGTGGGGTTGTCTTCGTCGCGCCAAGCTTCGAACGGGTTGATATAAAGCACTCTGCCGCCGTTGATGGCGCCAAGGGTCTGCGTGCGATCATTGAAACGCGGCGTGCCGGTTTGCCACTGGTAGCGGATATCGGCACGGTGGATCGACTTCACGCTTACGTAGGAAAGAAACGGTGTCAGCGTGAGCTGCGGAACCGGCCGCCAGTCGGCACGGAGGCTCACCGGGATGCGCACGCGGCGCGCGAAGCTCTGATGCAGCAGCGGATTCTGCATCGCGGGATTGTAAATGCTCGGCAGGTTGGGCTGCGGGTTGGTCAGGCTCGCGGGGGTGCCATAGTTCCAACCGGGCAGGCCCCAATGCCACGGTGTCATCACATCGCTGTAGGCGACACTGAATGTATATCCCAGAGTCTTCGACAAGGGGTCGATGATGCTGAGGTCGAAGCTGGGCCGGATCTTGCGGGTAAGATCATCGCTCGGACCGCCGGTGCGGGAAATGGTGATGCGGTCACCGGTGGTGTTGAGCGAGCCCTTGAGGTTGACTTCACGCCGGGCATACTCGAACGCACTCCGGCGCACGAGGTTCACGGATCCGCCCATGGCGTTGGCGCTGTCGGAGGGCAGCGGCACCTTGCGCACCTCGACGCGCGCGATGCCGACAGTGGTCGACTGGGTGAGGCGTGGGGCGCGGGTGTTTTCGCGCTCGTCGGCGAAGACCGACGCGGAGGAAAACCCATCGGATGTGACCTCGGTGTTCTCGGAGCCGAAGCCGCGCACGTTCACGCGGATGATTTCGTTGCCTTGATACTCAACGCCGACTCCGGGCAGATATTTGACGAACTCGCCGACATTATTCTGCGCAAGTTCGCCGAGGGAATCGGTGGCGGTGACATTCTTGATGTTGCGTGAGAAACGCTGCTCGTTGGCCGCGATGGCCCCGGCATCGACCTCGCGAGCGGCCTCCACTCGGAATTCACTCAGGCGGACGACACTGGCGCCGGTATCGCCGAGCGTGAAATCGAGCTCGGCGCGTTGCCCGGGGGCAAGGGTGATGGTGGATTCCTTGGGCTCAAGGTTTGTGAAGTAAACGACCAGTGTCGCGGTGCCGGAAGGGACGCCGTGGAGGACGTAGGCGCCGCCTTGATCGGTGAATGTTTGCCGAGTGGTGCCTTTCAAGACAACGCGCGCGTTGTTCACATAGCGCGCAGTCGCCTGGTTGAACACACGCCCGGTGACGGCAGCCATGTCGGGGTCGGCGGCCCGCAGCCCGCCGCCAGCGGCAAGAAACGTCAGGCCTACAAGCAATGTGAGCGGGCAATCGCGAAGGAAACGCGCGGAACGCGCGGCAAGCTGACGCAGCCCGCTGGTCGTAACCAGCGAGCGGAGACGGGGGGTATGATGCATTGGGTTGTGGGGGGAAGAAACGGGCAAAGCAGTCGCTACCGCGGAGACGTGGGGTCTCCGGGTGACATGCGTGGGGCTAGGCGAAGAGGTCGGTCAGGACATGGCCATGGACGTCGGTGAGCCGGCGCTCGATGCCGTTGTGGTAAAAGCTGAGCCGCTCGTGATCCAAGCCCATCAAGTGAAGGATCGTGGCGTGGAGGTCGTAGATCGTCGCGATCTTGTCGACCGCGCGGTGGCCGAGTTCGTCGGTCGCGCCGTAGCTGAAACCGCGTTTCACACCGGCGCCGGTGAGCCAGACGGTGAATCCGTTGGGGTTGTGGTCCCGGCCACTGGCGCCCTTCTGGAAGGTCGGCATGCGGCCGAACTCCGTCGTCCAAACGACGAGCGTATCCTCCAACAAACCACGCTGCCGCAGATCGCGCACGAGTGCGGCGGCCGGGCGGTCGAGGATGGGCGCGTGGATGTCGTATTGCTCCTTGAGCTTCTTGTGACCGTCCCAGTTGCCGATGCCCTCGCCCATCGCGTAAGAGCCGTTGAAAAGCTGCACGCAACGCACCCCGCGCTCGAGCAGACGGCGCGCGAGGAGGCAGTTTTTAGCGAAGCCGCTGCGGATCGGATCCGGATCATCGGCGCCATAATCGGCCAGCGTGGCGGCCGATTCGCGCGAAAGGTCGCCGACCTCGGGCACGGAAAGCTGCATCCGCGCGGCGAGTTCATAGCTCGCGATGCGCGCGGACAGCTCAAAATCACCGGGGAACTTCGCGAGATGCCGCTCGTTGAGAAAACGCAGCGCATCGCGCGCCGCGCCGTCAGCCGAGTGCGAGATGCCTGCCGGGCTCGCGAGATTGAAAATCGGTTTTTGCGCATTGAAGGCCGTGCCCTGAAAGACCGCAGGCAGGAAACCATTGGACCAGTTGTTCACGCCGGCCTGCGGCACGCCGCGCGGATCGGGGATGGCGACAAAGGCGGGGAGGTCGTCGGCCTCGGAACCGAGCGCATAGCTCACCCACGAGCCGAGGCTCGGGAAACCGTCGAGCGTGAAGCCAGTGCTCATCTGATTCTCGGCAGGGCCGTGGGTGTTGGACTTTGCCGTCATCGAGTGGATGAAGCAGAGATCGTCGGTTAGCTCGGCGAGATGGGGAAACAGGTCCGAGACCATCTTGCCCGTCTGGCCGCGCGGCTTGAAGTCATAGAGCGGACGCACGAGGTTGCCGTTCTCGCCTTGGAAGGTCAGGAAGTCTTTCTCCGTGCCCGGCATCGGCTGGCCGTCGAGCCGGAAAAGCGTGGGCTTGTAGTCGAAGGAATCGAGGTGGCTGACGGCGCCCGAGCAGAAGATCACGAGCACGCGTTTCGCCCTGGGCGCGAAATGCGGCGGGCGGGCGGCAAGGGCGTTTTCCGGTCGGATCTGCGGGCGGATGGGACCGCGGTCAGCGGCCAGCACGCGGTTGCCGCCGAGCAGACTCGCGAGCGCGATGCCTCCGAGGCCGGTGCCGGCGTGTTCCAGGAACGTGCGACGGTCCATCAGACGGCGGCCGGCGTTCGAAAGTGGGAGCGGATTCACGGGATGAAGAGGAGTTCGTTGGCGTTGAGGAGCACGCGGCAGAAGGCGCTCAGTCCGTGCTCGCGAATGAGTTTCTCGCAGGTGACAAGCTCGGCGGCGTCGGGCGCGCGCTGAAACGCGAGAGCGAAGGCGCGGCGGACTTGCGCAGCGGGCGAGTCGGCGGACTCGCGCTGCAGGCGCTCACCCATGAAACCGGCCTGCTCCAGCACGAAGCGGCTATTGAAGAGGCTGAGCGCCTGGAGCGGAGTGGTGGAGCGCGGACGCTTCGGCGCGCTCTGGCCGGCATCCGGGCAGTCGAACGCCCCGAAGGTCGAGTCCTGTGCCATGCGGACCTTCGTCATGTAAATCATGCGCCGCCAGTCATCGGGGCCGAAGCTGAGCTTCGGTTCGTAGACGCGCACGTAGTTAAAGTTAGGCGCAAACGGCAGGAACCCCGGGCCGCCCATGCGCAGGTCGAGCTTGCCGCTGACGGCGAGCGTGGAGTCGCGCACGCCCTCGGCCTCGATGCGGCGCGGCGGAAAACGCCACAGCAGGCGCGTGCCGGCGTCCTTCGCTAGAGCGTCGGGTCGCGGCGCACTGGACTGGCGCCACGTCGCGGAGAGCACGATCTCGCGTTGCAGACGCTTGATGCTCCAGCCGCCGGCGATGAAGTCGCGGGCGAGCCAGTCGAGCAGTTCCGGGTGCGTCGGCAGGGCGCCGTTGCGGCCGAAGTCATTGGGCGTCCCAACGAGGCCTTCGCCGAAGTGGTGCTGCCATATCCGGTTTACCAGCACGCGGGCCGGCAGCGGGTTTTCCGGATCGGCAAGCCAGTGTGCGAGCGCGACCCGGCGCTGCGACTCGGAAGCGTCGGCGGGCAGCGTCAACGCGGGTCCGACCTGCGAAAGCGCGCGGGGGGCGACGGCCTCGCGTGGCTGCATCGGATCGCCGCGGCTCAGCACGTGGACGGCTGGCGGTTTTTCGAAACGCCCGGCGTAGACCTTGGGTGGCTGGGTGAGTTCGCGGAGCTGGCGTTCGAGCGTGGTGAATTCGCCGTTGGCCTCTGCCCACGCGGCGAGTTCGGCTCCCTTGAGGTGAGCGAGACGCGTAGAGCGCGGAGGTGCGCCGTCCTTCGTCGGCGCGCGGTCCGCCGAAGTGGCAACCGGGCGCCACACGCCATCGGCACCGGCCACCTCGATGCGATACTCGGTCGGGAGCCGGTCGCGGTATTTGCCAAGCCGATCCCGGCCCCACTTGACGAAGTCGATGCGCTCCGGCCGGGCGAATTCGATCTCGATCCAGCCTTTCCCCGGTTCATTGGAAAGCCACGCCTGCTCGTCGCCGTAGACGCCGTCGTTGATCAGCTCCGGGGCGTGCATCGCCATCGCGTCGCTGCCGGAGGCGGTCACGCGGGCGCCGGCACTGGCAAGTGCGACGTTGCGGCGGTCCGGTGCGACCGAAAACACCTCCAACTCGTCGATGCACGGCGCTTCGACGCTCCCGTGCAGCGTCGCCGAAACGGTGAAACGCACGCGGTTCGTTGTCACTGGCGCGAAACGATCAGAGTTGACCGTGGCCTGCAGAGCGGCGCGGCGGGGCGTGGTCGGCGCGGCGGTCGCGACGTCGGCGACCGGCTCAAACGCGAACATCCGCTCAGTGGCGACGGCGAACTGCGTCCGCAGCGCGGGCTCGCGTTTCTGGCGGTCGTCCCAATCGGAGGGCGGTATGGGACGCTCCCCATGGCGAACGCCGGCGAACACCGCCTGCAGGGAGTAATAGTCCTTCTGCGACACTGGGTCGAATTTGTGATCGTGGCAGCGGGCGCAGTGCAGCGTGAGGCCGAGGAATGCGCCGCCGACATTGGCGACCATGTCGTTGAGTTCGTCCTGGCGGGCCTTGAGTTTCGACTCCTCGTCCTTGCCGATCTGCCCCGTCAGGAGCGCGGCGGTGGCGACGAGGAAGGCGGTGCCGCGCGGCTCGTTGACGGTGTCGCCCGCGAGTTGTTCGAGGATGAAACGCGGATAAGGCGTGTCGCGATTGAAAGCCTCGATCACATAATCGCGGTAGGGCCAGGCGTTCTCGCGCGGCGTGTTGACCTCAAAGCCGTGGGTCTCGGCAAACGCAATCACATCGAGCCAGTGCCGGGCCCAGCGCTCGCCGTAGCGCGGCGAAGCGAGCAGGCGGTCCACGAGCGCCTCGTAGGCGCCGGGATCCCGGATCGCAACGAACGCCTCGGCTTCCTCCGGTGCCGGCGGAAGGCCGTGCAAAATGAGGTGGAGCCGGCGGATCAGTGTGCGGCGGTCGGCCTCGGGCGAGAGCGTGAGGCCGTTTTCGGCAAGTTTGGCCGCGATGAAGCCGTCGATTGGATGACCACTCGTCGAAGGGGGAACGGGATCGCGGCGCAGCGGTTTGAACGACCAATGTTCGAGTTTGTCGACGGCGACAGCCGTGTCCACGCCGTCCGGCCATGCGGCTCCTTCGTCAATCCATCGCTTGAGCGTGTCGATCTCGCCGGCGTTGAGCCGCTCGCCCTTGGAGGGCATGAGCATGTCTTCGTCCAGACCGGAAACGAAACGGATCAGCGGGCTCTCCGCGCCCTTGCCCGGGAGAATGGCCGGCTCGCCGGAGTCGCCCCCGCGTAACGCCTCCGCCTTCACGTCAAGACGGAACCCGGATTTGTGTTTCTCGGGGCCGTGGCACGAAGTGCAGTGCTTTTCTAAAATGGGCCGCACGTCGTGGATGAAGTCCACTGGCGCCGGAGCGGCGAAGGCCTGGACAACGAGTGCGAGGCCGGCGATCAAGGTGACGGGAGGACGGATACACATCGGGAAGCTTACCGGTAGGGGTTGCCGGCCTCGAACAGCGCCCGCACCTCGTCGTCGCTCATTGCGCGGCCGAGGATGAGGAGTTCGTCGACACGGCCGCTGAGCTTGCGGTCGTGCGAGTCCCAGTTGCCGATCTGCGCGGGACCGAAACGCGCGGGCAGGGCGATTTCCTGACGCGATTCCTTGTCGAATTTTCCGTTCAGATAAAATCGCACGGTGCGAGCGGCGGAATCATAGACCACGGCGAGGTGCATCCATCGGCCCTGCTCGGGCAGCACGGAAGTGCGCGAGTCGGGAAAGTTGTGGCGATCGTCAGTGTCGGGGGGGAGAGTATTGTCCCGCAACGCGAGTCTCATCGTCATATCTTGATTGATCATCCAGTGGACCTGGCCTGGCTTGTCCCCGGCAAACCAGCCGTCGGTGTGATAAAGCGACTGATACGGCGCGCCGAGGCGGTCGATGCGCACCCAGGCGGCCATGCTGAACTGCGGCCACGCGTGTTCTCCGCCGACATCGATCTTCATGTGATCGCCGACGTTGCCGAACTCCGGGGCATGCGAACCTGGCCAGCGCCCCTGCACCGTGCGATAGGTGCCTTCCGGTTTCTCGGCCGACTCGAAATTGAGCAGCGCAATAAGCGCCGGATCCCGGCGCAGGTTCCCGGCGGCGGCGTCGGAGCGGGTGCGCTGACCGGAGACAAGCCCGGTGCTCAGTTCCGCCATTTCCTCCGGCCGGATGAACGCCGCCGAGCGCATCTCACGCGGCGCACCCGCGCCCCGCTGCAACGCGAAGGCCTCGCCATCACGCAAGTTCTGGCGCGCGCCGCCGCCCGAAGACTGCGCGATGACCTCTCCCGAGAAAACATGGATTTCCGCCGCTCCCCGGCGCGACACATCGACGCCAAAATCCGTTCCGAGGTCCACCGCGCTTCCGCTCGGAGTGACAACCGTGAATCCCTTGGCCGACGGTGGAACGTGCGCCGCAACCCGGCCGTGCATGACGCGCAGACGTTTTTCGGATTCGAACTGAAACGCCGCCGGCGCCTCGATTACCACGCGTGCTCCCCGGCTGGTGATGAGTTCGACCGAACCGACCTTTAGTTCGGTTGTTTCCCGGCGAAGCGTCGTGCCGCGGCTTAGACCGACCGCGCCGACCTCGCTCGCCACGGTGGCAAAGGCCACGGGTGTCGTTCGCCACCACCAAGCGCCGCCGCCCACGGCCGCAACCCCCACCGCCACGGCAAGCCAGCGGATCAGTTTAGGAAACGCGATTTTTTGCGGTGTTCGTCGCTTGGCCTCCATCGGGGGTGGCTCCGTCCATTCCTTTTCCGCAGCCCAATTCGCGGCGGCATCGGCCAGCGCCGAATCGAGATTCATCAGCTCCGCGTATTTGCATCGCGCGGCAGGATCGGTGCGCAGAAGCTCATTGAGCCGGGAAACCTCCGTCTCAGTCGCCGTGCCATCGACGTAGCGGTTCAACAGCGCGTCGAAATCATTCGAACGGTTCATTGTATGAATCCCTGTTTGAGTTCACGCCGCACGCATTCCAGCAGCATCTGCCTTATCCGATGCAGCCATTGATAAAATCCCGCGACGGTTCGTCCGCTGTTCGCGGCCACTTCGTGAATCCTCGAATCCGGCTGATAAGCGGCGAGCAGTAGGTCTCGCTGCGGCGGCGCCAGCTTCTCCACGCAGAGTTCGAGCGTCGTCCGCTGTCGCGCCAGATGCGGCTCATCCTTCTCCGTCTCGATTGCGATCAGCTCGACAACCTCCTCACTCAACACCAAGCGGTCACGTCGCCGGTCGCGCAGCCACGACAAGACCTTGAAACGCGCAACCCCAAAGGCCCAGGCGCGAAACTCCAAGCCGTCGCGAAACTCGTCAAATTTATCCCACAAGACGAGGGCCGCCTCTTGCAGCACGTCGTCGGCATCCGCGCGCGACGGCACCAGTCGGCGCACAAACGCCCGTATCGCGGGCTCGTGGGCGGAGAAAAGCCGAAGAAAGCGCTCCTGTTGCTGTTGCTCGACCGGGGTCATTTGGGATCAACGTATACTTTCCGCGAACATGCCTCAATTTTACGAAAAATCTTTCGCGTCGTGAAAAGGGCCGGCGGCCCAGGAAATTGCAGAACCTCCGTTTCGGCGGCGGGCGCGGGCGCGACTCGCCTTTCTTCGGCCGGCCGCGTGAGCGTGGTGGCGCCGGAACCGGCGTTGGTTCGCCTCAAATGCGCAGAAAATCAGCGGGGCACAGGTTTTGAACGAGGTTCAATGAGCAGGTATTCGTGCGACGTCGCTTTGTGACGGCGGTGCGCCGACCGAAATTTCCCTCGGGAAAATGAAGACCCGAAAGATTTTTCGTAAAATCACTGTTGTTTGTGGAAAGTGTAGGTGAAACCCCAGCCTAATTGCGCCCTAACATGGCGTCCGTGACCCATCATGCATCTGTCGTTTGGTCATGGTTCGAAAACCCCTATTCCCGCCAGCTTCAACTGTCACCTTGGATTGTTTGACACCTATCCTTGGACGCCCCCCCACGCCCGCCCCCCCCTGAAGTCATGAACACCCACCAGTCGCGTCTCGTCTCCGCAATGGTCCTGTTCCGGCGCGCCGCCGTCGTGTTTACCACCGCCGTTGCCTTCGCGCAAACCGCGCCAGCTCCCTCGACCAGTCGCGCAGCGACCGCGACCACCGCGACGGGTGACACTGTCATCGAGCTCTCGCCTTTCGTCATCGGCGCAGACTCTGAGACCGGATGGGTCGCCACGCAGACACTCGGCGGCTCACGCATGAAGACCGACTTCAAAGACCTCGCGCAACCGATAGAGGTGCTGACGATGGATTTCATGCGTGACCTCGGCGTGAACAACTTCGAGCAGGCGCTCATCTACTCGACCAACATCGAGGGCCGCGACGAATTCGTGTATGATGACGGGCTCGGGTTCGACCGGTTTCAACCGCGCGTCCTCACCCGTGTCCGCGGCCTGACCAGCGCCACGTTCTCGCGCAATTTCTTCGAGGCCGCAATGCCGACCGACAACTATAACCTCGACCGCATCACCATCGCGCGCGGCCCCAACTCCGTTCTCTTCGGCCTCGGCAGTCCGTCCGGTATCGTCGATGTCAGCCTCCAGCGCGCGCAACTCCGTCGCCGCAGCGTCGCGACAGAGCTCCAATACAGCTCCGAAGACTCACGGCGCGCGTCGCTCAATTTCAACCAGCCGATTCTGAAGGACAAACTCGGCGTGCGCATCGCCGTCGTTTCCGACGAATCGGTCACGAGCGTGAAGCCAAACCTCGATCGGCAGGACCGCTACTACGGCGTCATCACTGCGCAGCCCTTCAAGCACACGACGATTTCCGTGCACGGTGAAAAAGTGGAGCGCTTCAGCAATCGCGCCCCACGCATCACGCCGGTCGATTCGATTTCCCTCTGGGAAAACGCCTCGCGCGTGGCCGGTAGCAACTACACGATGGATAAACCGCTCTTCGACAACCGCGCGACCGGCGCCTCCAATCCCGGCAACGCGACAATCGGCACGCTCGCCAACAACCCGGTCTTTGCCCGCCAGGGCAATGCCGCTGTGTGGCTCTTTGGCGCCGACGCGCTCAACGGCGACTTCCGCGGCTGGAACAACGCCGTCGTTTCGCGCGAGCCGCGAAACATCCCTGGCGCGCTCAATCCCTACAGCGCGCTCGACCGTCAGGCTTTCACGCTCGGCGACGAGCATGTGACGCCTTTTCGCACCAATCTCTTCGGCCGGAGCCCCGGCCATCACCTCAAGTCCGATCTCGTCAACGTCTTCGTCGAGCAGCGCCTCGCGCGCGACCTGCACCTCGAGTTGGCCTACAATAAGGAGGACTTCGATGAGCGCACAGCCAATTCCGGTTTCAGCCCCGGCACGATCATGGTCGACGCGAACCGCTTTTTGCCCGACAGCGTGACGGCCAATCCCAACGCCGGCCGCTACTACATCGAAGGTCGCGCCGGCGGGACCCAGTTCTGGCAAAACCGTGAGGACTGGCGCGCCACGCTCTCCTACGAATTCGATTTCGGCCGGCGCTTCGCACAGAACCGCGTCCTGAAATGGCTGGGACGCAACCGCGTTGCCGTGCTCGCCTCTGGTTCGGAAAACACCATCCGCTTTCAACAGCTCCAGCGTGGCATCCTCGAGCAAACCCCCACCGTCAATGGCGTGACCTACGTGACCGGATCGGTCGGCAATGTGACCGGCACGGGCACGCAGCTCTGGGCGACGAACGGCGTGCGCGACCTACGCACGCGTTTTTATCTCAACGGCGCCGAAGGCAACTGGGCCTCGAATCCCTTCGGCGATCTCTACGGCACGTGGCGCTTAAACGATTCCGCCGGCCGGCCGATGGGCGCATATCTCTTCGATTCGCGCTACACGAACGCGCAGGGTTGGAAACTCGTGCGCACGGGTTCCGGCCCGGAGGGCGCGCTCACCCAGAACACCACCCAGATGTTCGCATGGCAAAATTACCTCTTGAAGGACCGGCTCGTGTTGTTCTTCGGCTACCGCAATGACACCGCCAAGAGCGCCGCCGTCGATCCGAAGTTTCAAGTGCGCGATTGGAGCGGCCTCTACCCGAGCGCAGAAGTCTTCGAGTTCGGCCCCTGGGGCGTGAGCCAGTCGGGCATCACGCGGACATTCGGCGGCGTGTTTCACCTCACCAAGTGGGCGTCGCTCACCTACAATCGCTCCGCTACATTTCAGCCGAACATCGGAAAGTTTGATCCCTTCGGCAACGAATACCCCGGTGCCTCCGGCGATGGCGACGATGCCGGAATCTCGCTCGGCCTCTTCGATGGCAAGCTCGTCGTGCGCGCGAGCCGCTTCAGCAATACCGCCGGTCCCACCCGCGCCGGCAATAGCGGCTTCAACGATCCCATCCGCGACCAGCTCTACAACATCGACAACAACATGCAGATTTTCGACCCCGCCTTACCCACGATCAATGTCGGCAAAGGTGGCTTTCGCGACAAGGGCCGCGCCAATTACTGGGTGATGTTCGACAGCGAGGCCAAGGGCTACGAGCTCGACGCGAGCTGGCAGCCGAACCGCAACTGGAATTTCAAGGCCAACGCCGCAAAGCAGGACTCCACCGAGTCCAACATCGGTCTGGCGTGGTTTGCGTGGGTAGACCAACGCCTGCCAGTTTGGAAATCCCTCAGTGTCCCCGAAGGTGGCAAGACGAACCCACGCGACGTCGATGGCGACGGCAAGATCGGCACGTGGACGTGGTCCACTGCTCCCTTCAACGGCAATCCTGCGAGCAAGACCTTTGAGCGCTACTACGCTGAGGACGTGGGTTCAGCTGCCGCGTTCATCAAAGCCGTCGATGGCCGCGCCGGCGCGCAAGGCCGTAACCTCCGCTCCAACTTCATCGTCGGCTACAATTTCACCGAGGGGAAACTCCGCGGTCTTAACACCAACCTCGCGCTTCGTTACCGCTCCGCGCCGCTCCTCAGCTACGCGCTGAAAACGCTGCCCGACGGCACCGTGACCTTCGATCTCGCGAAGCCGCTCGAGGGCAAGACTGAGTTTTACACCGACCTCGGTCTCGCCTATCGCGGCAAGACCAAGTTTCTCAACAACGCGAACTACCGCGTGCAGCTTAACGTCCGCAACCTCCTTGACCAACACGACCTCGTGCCGAACCGCGTGCTCTCCACCGGCCAATACGTCGCGTGGGCTCGCGTCGAGCCGCGGCTGTTTGTGTTCACGGTGGGCTTCGATTTGTGAACAGACTTTCCCATGAGGCCTATCCCGCGCCCCTGTTCCCGCCGCTACTTCCTCGTCACGACCGCCACCGCCGCCGCCTGTGCGACCATCGGTGCCTCGCGCCTGACCGCTGCCACGGCGAAACAACCAGCGGTGCCGGGCTACTTGAGGGGCTACGAGGCCGCCTACGCGACACATCCGCGCGCCGCCGCGATTCAGTGGTTCCGCGACGCCAAGTTTGGCCTCTTCCTGCACTACGGTCTCTACTCGCTCGAAGCGCGCGACACAGAGTGGCTGCAGTTCCGCGAAAAAATCCCCGTCGCCACGTATGCAAAACTCAAGGGCCGCTTTACTGCCGCCAAGTTCGACGCCGACGCCGTCACCGATCTCGCCCTCGCCGCGCAGATGCGCTACGTTAATGTCACCACACGCCACCACGACAGTTTCTGCCTGTTCGCGACACAGCAAACCGACTTCAACAGCGTGAACAGTCCCGCCCGGCGCGATCTTGTCGGCGAGCTTGCCGCCGCCTGCGCCCGCAAGGGCCTGGGCCTCTGCCTCTACTACTCGCACGGCCGCGACTGGCGCCACCCGCACGCTCCCAATAACGACGCATGGCGCGGCCAGCCCCGTCCGCAATATGATCCCCCCGAGCCGACCTATGCCACCGGCGCGGCGCACGATCTCCAGCAGTATCTGGATTTCATGACGGCACAGATCACCGAATTACTGACCAATTACGGCCCAATCGCTGCGATCTGGCTCGACGGCATCGCCGTGCCCCTCTCGGGCGACCGCACGAAGTTCAAGTGCCAGGAACTCTACGATCACGTCCACGGTCTGCAGCCGCAGGTACTGGTCTCGTACAAACAGGGTCTGCTCGGCACCGAGGATTTTTTCGCACCCGAGCACAAGGCCATCAGCAACCCGTCGGGCAAACCGATGGAAATTTGCTCAACGCTGCAGGAGAAGAGTTGGGGCTACAACGCTTCAGCCCGTAATCTCAACACCGATGAAGCGTGGGCCAAGCTCGGCGCTGCACGGATGGGCAACGCCAACCTGCTGCTCAACAGCGGCCCCATGCCCGACGGCTCAATCCCGCCCGAGCACGCTCGCGTGCTGCGCGAACTCGGAGGGCGCATCCGGCGCGACGGCTTCCCCGCCGCCGGCTCGTAGCGGAACGCGCAAGCGTTTCGGCTGGATGGTATCGCCGCGCAACGGAGAACTTCGCTATCACGTCGGCCATGTCAGCGAGCCAAGCAACGCATGCCCGAGATCATATCTCATACCATGAAAAAGTCCTTTCCCGCACGGGCTCACCGATGTCTTGACCGCCTTTGCGTCCGCTGTCGTCACGGCCCAGACTCCCGATTGAACCCATGAACCGTGTCCGCCCTCAACTATGACTCATTTTATGAAGCGGATTCCCCTTTTCACTTGTCACTATCATCGTGACAGTGGTGTCGCGGTCCGCCGCCGAGTCGGATCGTGCGGCGGTTGTCAGCATCCAACAAGCATCTGGTGTCTGGTGGTTTCGTTCCCCGCCGGGAAACGCTTTCTCTCGGCACCGTAGGTTGGTTGCCTTTGACCGTCATCAGGATATCGCCGCCGTGCTCCATGACGATTTCGCGGGCCGTCTGCGTCTGAGTATGCAAGGCGTCGATACTGACCAGCCGTCCGGTCAACTCGATCCGCTGGCACAACGTGCGCACGGCCGGGATCTCGTTGGTCTTTTCCGCCACCACCTCGCTGCCCAGATAATACAGGTTGGGCGCGGTGACGGCGCTCACCACATTGAGCCCGCCGCTGTGCTTGGGCACCTTGCCGTCGAGCACCACGATCTCCTCGGCGGGCGGGTCGCCGCGCACCGGTACCTTCGCCTTGACGGCCGCGAGCGCGGGCTTGATCTGCTCGGCCTGCAGGTTGCGACGCGCATTTCGGACGAGTTCCCGCACGAAGAGGAGTTTCGGCCGATCGAGGTCTTCGTAGTAATCGCGCGCGATGCGTCCGTGGCCCTTGGTCCGGCCCAGTTCAATCCAGCCCGAGGCGCGGTAAACGCCGCCTTGGAAGCGCTCGGGATCGACAAAGGTTTCCACCACGAGCACTGGGTGATCGTAGCGGGCCTGCCAATCGTCGCTCAGCCGTGCCAGTGCCCGGCTGAGCACGGCCGAACCGAGATTGGGCACCGTCCGGTCGGGCAAGAGCAGGAAACGAACGTTGTTGGTCACGAGCGCGAGGCGTTGACGGCGCTGCTCATCGGTCCAACCGATCCACTCGTCGCGCGGCCGCAGGTGCCAAGCCGCTGCCGCAAAAATCAACACCGCCACCCAACCGCCCCGCGCATCGGTCACCGCGTAATGTACCTGTTCGCCCACGGCCTGCACTCCGCCCAGATAGTGGTGCTCAACGAGCAGCGCCTGCGCGCGGTCGCGCAACTCCGCGGTGTCGAGCGCCTGCACCTGCAAGGTGCGCGGCAAGACGGCCAGTTCTTTCGGCAGAGGCTTAGGGTGTGGCAACGGCGGGGACAATGTCATCACCCGAAGTTGGAAAATTTTCCCGTCGTTGTTCCGCCAAATCGGTCAGGACCACTCAGATCAATCACTTAGCACTCGCTAGGAATACGCGGTGCATTCCAAGCCGGTCAATAGCGTTGAGATCCGATTGCGCGGCGACCCGGCCCTTGACACATGGATTATCCAGCGTCCTTTTTGACGACTGCCCCCCTGCATCCGTGAGTTCCTTGTCGACAGACCAAGCGCGCGTGTCGGACCAGACCCGCTGGTTCGCCGAGGAAGTTCAGCCGCACGAGCCGGCGTTGCGTCAGTGGCTGCGCACCCGGTTTCCCTGGCTGACTGATGTGGACAACATCTCGCGAGATGCTGTGGTGCGGATTTGGCGCCGACACGAGTCGAGCGGTGGCAAATTCCTTCGGTCGCCGAAGGCCATGCTGTTCGGGATCGCGCGCAACGCGGCTTACGACGAAGGCCGGCGGCGCGCGGTGGCGGTCATTAATTCCGTAGCTGAAATCGAACGGCTGTCCGTCTTGGATGAGCATGCCGATGTCGCCGAAGCCGTCAGCACGCGGCAGGAACTGGAGGTTCTGGCCGGGGCGCTGCGGGAACTCCCCGACGGATGCCGCCAGGTTCTCACTCTCTGCAAGATGTATGGAAACTCGCCCAAGGAGGTCGCCAAGCGGCTCGGCATATCGGAGCATACGGTGCGCGCGCAGATCGCCAAGGGCTTGCGCCGTTGCGCCGAGTTTCTTCGCCACCGTGGAGTGAACGGACGCAGTCATGAAACCCGATAACTCCCATTCTGGTTTGAAGGCGACGCCAGCTCCTCATTCGGCGGAGGCCATCGAAAGCGAGGCCGCCGATTGGCTGGCCTTGCGCGCGTATCGTCCGTTTACGCAGGCAGAGCAGGCCGCGTTCGAAACCTGGCTCGCCGCCGACTCCCGCCATGCGGCTGTGGTGACCGAACTCGAATCGGCTTGGCGGGCGCTGGATGGGTTGGCGGCGTATCCGCGTCAAGCGGGTGATGAGGACAATCCTGAATTCTTCACGCGGCCGCGGCCATTCCGCCGCATGCGGTGGCTGGCGGTGGGAGCCGCGGCGGCCATCGCCTTTGCCTCGATTCTCAAGTTTCATCCTTGGTCGCGTTCCTCAATGGCGCATGACGGCACGTCTCCGTCGGTGGCGCAGCAAGATGACGCCAGGATTCTGCGCTTGCCGGATGGTTCTCTTGTGGAGTTGAGGCCCGGAAGCGAGGTGGCGGAGCAGTTTGTGGCGACGGAAAGGCGAGTGCGGTTGATCCACGGCGAGGCTTACTTTACCGTCGCGAAAAATCCTACGAGGCCCTTCATCGTCGATGCCGGCGGGGTTGCCGTCCGTGCGGTGGGAACGGCCTTCAACGTCCGGCTCGATCCTGCGTCCGTGGTGGTGCTGGTGACCGAGGGAAAAGTGAAAGTGAACCCACCCGGCGCCCCGACGCCCGCGCTTCCCGCCGGGTCCGTCGCCGAAGCCCATCTGTTCGCAGGACAGCGCACGGTGGTGACGACGTCGGTCACGGGAATTCCGACGGCTCCGGTTGTCGAGACAGTATCCGCCACCGAGCTCGAGCAGGCCCTCGCCTGGCAGGGCAGCAAGCTGGTTTTCGATTCCACTCCCTTGTCGCAGGTGGTGGCCCAATTCAATCGGCGGAACGCGCGACGCCTGGTGATCGGCCACGCGGAGCTTGGCGCGCTGCGGATCAGCGGACGGTTTCGCGCGGACAACTTCGATGGCTTTGCAGAATTGATGGAGTCCAGCTTCGGCATCGTTATCACCCGGCGCGGCGACGACATCTTGCTGGGCAAGACTCCGTAGGCCGGCCGATTTTTCGTTTCGCCGTCTTGTTTCGGAAATAGACGTAGCTGGATTCTGGACTTGGTCCGTCTTAGGCGCGAATCAAGCCCCCAATGACTATTCCAAGTTGCCTGCCGGAGCGACCGAGACCGACCATTTCCATTTGGACCCGACTGGGCCTCCTCGCGGCCAACGTGCTTTTGACGTTCGCGAGTCCGGCGGCGGAACAGCCGGCCAAGCGGGCCTACGACGTGCCGGCGGGCGATGCCGCGGTTTCGCTGCGGCTTTTTTCCGAGCAGTCGGGCCAGGAGATTATCTATCCCGCCGAAAACGTAAAAGGCGTGAAGACCAACGCGCTCAAGGGGGAATTCACTCCGCGCGAAGCGATCAACCGGCTGATTGCGGGCACTCCCCTTACCGTCGCATCGTCCAAGAACGGAGCGATCGCCGTAAACCGGGCGAACGCCCCAAAAGCCCAAGGGGGGGCGCCGACCACGGCCAGCAGCGACCTCCCCGCTGACAGCAAAGGCGGCGCGCCGGCAAATCGCGCTGCTGCGACGCCAGAGCGAGGAGACCGTGAGGTGCCGAAGGCGCGCCCATCCGCGAGCGACGATACGCCGCTCGTGCTGTCTCCGTTTACGATCACGGCCAGCGAAGACCGAGGCTACCTCGCCACCAGCACGCTGGCAGGAAGCCGCCTCAATACCGAACTGCGCGACACCCCGGCGGCGATCTCGGTTTTCACCAAACAGTTTCTCGACGACATCGGCGTGACGGATGTCATTCAAGCGATGTCCTACACGCTCAATGGCGGGCAGGAATTCACCGACTTGCAGGGGGCGTCGACTCAGCTGTCGGACGGGGCGATTCAAATGCGCGGATTTGTAGGTGCGTCTTTGCTGCGCGATTTCTTCCCCTACGGACGTTCGGCGGATGTTTTCAATACGGAGCGGTTGGATTTTTCCCGAGGTCCCAATTCGATTCTTTTCGGAATTGGCGGAGTGGGCGGAGCCGTCAATTCGACGGCCAAGCAGGCGCGCATCGATCGCACGATCCAGCAGGTGAGACTGCGGCTTGGCAGCTGGGACGACTATCGCGCCACCGTGGATGCGAATCGGCCGTCCGGGAAGAATCTGGCCGTGCGGGTGAATGGCGTGTATCAGGACCGCCGAAGCTGGCGGGAATTCGATTTTCTTAAATTGAAAGGCGGCGCGATGGGGGTGGCCTTCCGCCCGTGGCAAAACACCCTCATCCGGACGCAGTCCGAATACATCGACCGCAGGCAAATCGTCGCCTACTCGTGGGGGCCGGGGGATTTGGCCTCTCCCTGGCTCGCGGCCGGCAAACCGATTTCAGCCACCGGCGCCGCCGCCGTCGCCGGCACTGAAGCGTCCACCTCACGCATGTTGGTCTACGATCCCACGTCGGGGATCGGCCCGGTATCGTGGTTTGGCACCCGGATCAGCTCGTCGCCGAGCGCCGGATCGCCGGCGATCTTGACCGTGCCCCCGGCGTTTTTCCATTTCGATATTGTGCCACGCTCGGCGAATCTGGCCGGGCCGGGCTCTTCCACGGACAATCGCTACGCCAATAATTCCGTGTTCATCGAGCAAAAGCTGGGGCCGTTGAATTTTGAGCTGGCCTATAATCAGCAGGATTCGGATCGCGTATTCAATTCGAGCGTCTCGACGGCAAACAACGGCGTGCGCGGCGATCCGAACGCCGTCCTCACGAACCAACCGCTGCCCGATGGCCGGCCGCCGGCCGGCGGAGGGGCGCCCAATCCCAATGCCGGGCGATTATACGTGGAAGGCTTCGCGCGCATCCAAACGGTGACCGAGCGGCTCGATAATTTTCGCGTGACGGGTTCTTACGAACTGGACCTTCGCGAGCGAAATCTCGGGAAGCACCGGATCGCCTTGCTCGGCAGTCGCGAGCAGTCGCGGAGGGACACCCTTGCACAATCGGAGGCGAACATCACGCCGCCGGGCACCGGTTTCTACGGACTTAATGTGACGGCGGCGAACAACCGCATCAACCGTCGCACCTACCTCGATTTCACCAGTGGCAATCCCGCCCTGCGGGGGGCGCACGATCCGCTGCGGTTTCCAATCGTCAATCTCAATGGCGTCACCTCCGGTTTTGTTGTCACCTCCGCCGGACCGGTCGCGCACATCGTCAACGACGCCGTCATGATCGCCGGCCAGAGCGCTTTCTGGCGGAATCGCCTGCATCTCACCGGCGGCTTGCGCCGGGATAAACAGACGGTGCGCACCGGCATCGCCGAGTCATGGCAGCGCGATCCGGTGACCCGCGAGTTCTTCGGCGGACCCACGGCCTGGGACGAATCGTCAGCTGCCGGCAACACCCGCACCTATGGCGGCGTTTTCCACCTGCTTCCGGTCGTCTCGCTGTACTACAACGGCGCTAATAATTTCACGCCGCAGGTCCAGCTGGGGATCGACAGCCGTCCGCTCGGGCCGCGCACCGGCGAGGGAAGGGATTTCGGCGTGAAGCTCGCGCTGCTGGACGGTCGCATCAACGCCACGCTCGGCCACTATCAAATCCGCCAGAAAAATTTCAGCGGCAATGTCGGGCCGCAGCTCCTCGCAATCATCAACGTCATCAATGACAATTGGGAGGCGTTGAACCAGGCCACCAAGGTGATCGACAATACGAACCGGGATGCGGTGGACAACGAGGGGCGCGGATGGGAACTGGAGCTGACGGCCAGTCCGACTCCGCGCTGGCGGGCTGCCCTCAACTTCAGCCAGTCCGAGGTCGTTCAAAGCAACACATTTCCCGCCATCGGCAATTACCTCGCGACCAATCGCGCGGAGTGGCTGCGCAGCGCCGGGCTCATGCTCCCGACGCCGAGCGCCCAGGTGCCGGCGAACAAACGCACCATCGGCGGGGCGGTGGAGACGCTCGATCTTCTCTACGGCAATGCGCAGGCCGCGAACGGCCAGGCCCCGCGGCAACATCGCGAATACACCGGAAATTTGTTCACAAGCTACACCTTTAGCGACGAAACCCCAATCCTGGGGGCGAGCATGATCGGTCTGGGCGCAAATTACCGCTCGGCGCCGGTCACCGGCTATAATTCCGTCACCGCCCGGCCGCTCTTGGGCAAACCTCACACGCTTTTCAACGTCATGTTCGGGCGCACCTTCGTCCCACGCAAAGGGCTCCGGGTGCGCGTACAGCTCAACGTGGATAATCTCCTCGACGAGGACGCCCTGCTGATCGCCGATCAGGATGAAGCGGTCGTGTATCGCTACGTCTTTCAAAAGCCGCGGAGTTGGGGGCTTTCGAGCACGATCAACTTTTGATCCAGCCGATCCCATGTCCGGGACGATTTCATATTTTCACGTCTTTTCCCGCCTCGCCGCTCCTCCGATGACAATGACCTGGCCGCGATCGGGGTTCAGGCCGCTCCGTCTGCCACTTCGGTTCCCCCCTTCGCCAAACTAGAGCCCGGCACTTTTTTTCACGCCGAAGGCGCGGCGATACCACCCATGAATAAGCGAATCTTCCTTTTCCTCATGCTCCTGAGCGCCGCCGTCGCTGCGTTTGCCGCGGAGCTGGCAAAACCACTGCTGCCGACGCACGCCGAGGTGGCCTACGGTCCGCACGCGGCCAACCGGCTCGACTTTTGGAAAGCGGCCGGAGCCGGACCCCGGCCGCTCCTCGTTTTCATTCACGGTGGCGGCTGGATTGGCGGCGACAAGAAGCAGAAACCCGCCGTGATCCAACCGTTCCTCGACGCGGGGATTTCCTGTGCCAGCATCAACTATCGTCTCACCGCCGAAGCACCCTTGCCGGCGCCGGTGCACGATGCGGCGCGGGCCGTTCAATACCTCCGCTCGAAGGCCGCGGAATGGAACATCGACAAAGATCGTCTTGCGCTGACCGGCAACAGTGCCGGCGCATGCACGTCCATGTGGCTGTTGCTCCACGACGACCTTGCCGACTCCCACGCCCGCGACCCGATCTTGCGTGAGTCGACGCGCGTCTGCGCGGCCGCAGTGACGGCGGGTCAGACCTCGATCGACCCCATGGTCATCGAAGGCTGGCTAGGCCCGAATGTGCTCAAGCACCGGATGATCAACATGGCGGTCGGCGAGCCCAACCTCGAAGGGGCGCTCAGGAATTATGAACAACACCGCGCCCTCTACGTGGAATTCTCGCCCTGCAACCATCTCGACCGGAAAGATCCACCCCTGTTCATGACCTACAGCGGCAACATGAAGCTTCCTTCCGAAGATGCGGCGCACGGGATTCACCACCCGGTCTACGGCGTGAAGCTGAAGGAGAAAGCCGACCAGGTCGGACACGAATGCCATTTGGTTATTCCCGCGGTCTCGAAATCCGACAAATACGTCAATTCGACTGAATTCCTGATGGCGAAACTGCTCGACAGATAGTTCCGCTCTACAAATCGGCGTCTCCACGTTCATGCAGCATGCTCCAGCCCATGTCAGCCCCCCCGAATTTCATCGGGCTGCGCCACGCGGTGCGGCGATCGCCGCAATTGACGGGCAGGACCGCCCTCCGCCCTCCCGCCCCTTTCGTATCATGACAACACCTACGCTCGCGGTCCTCGCCCTCACGTTCCTTGCGCACATATTCCCAGCCCGTGGTGCCACCCCCGCGAAGCCCAATATCATCCTCTTTCTCGTGGACGACATGGGGTGGATGGACACGACCGTCAACGGTTCAAAGTATTACGAGACCCCGAACATGGAGCGGTTCGCAAAGCGCGCGATGCGTTTCACCGATGCTTACGCCACCCCGCTTTGTTCGCCCTCGCGCGCGAGCATTCTCACGGGCAAGTCTCCCCTGCACCACGGTATGACCACACCTGCGGGCCACAGTCCGCCGCATGCACGGGAACTGCGTGCCGAGGCCCCGCCGAGCGCCCCGTTCATCTACCCGATCACGCAGACCTACATGGATCCTTCGGAATACACGCTCGCGGAGGCGTTGCGCGATGCGGACTATCGCACGGCGCACCTGGGCAAGTGGCACCTCGGGCTCACGCGACCGCATTGGCCGGAGCAGCAGGGCTTCGCAGTGGCGTTTCATGCTGCGCCCGATCCGGGGCCGCCGAGTTATTTCTCGCCCTACGGCGTGAAGCCCGAGGGCGAACCGGCCAACAAAAACCACGTCGGCACCATCACCAACGGTCCGCCCGGCGAATACATCACCGACCGGCTCACGGACGAGGCGATCAAGTTCATTACCGACAACCGCGAGCGTCCATTCTTTCTCAACCTCTGGCATTACGGCGTGCATGGCCCGTGGGGGTTCAAGCCGAAATACGCCGAGGCATTCATGGGTAGGAAAGATCCGCGCGGCAAACAGGGCAATCCCATCATGGCCGCGATGCTTCAAAGCGTTGACGAAAGCCTCGGCCGTCTCCTCGACAAACTCGATGAACTCAAACTGACGGAGAACACTCTTTTCATCTTTTTCTCCGACAACGGCGGTAACGATTTCAGCAATGTAGCCGACCTCAAACAGCAGGAGAAGGAAAAGAACCGGCCACCCACCAACGACCTTCGCAAGAACTGGCTTAAATTCGCCGACAACCTCCCGCCGACGAGCAACGCCCCGCTGCGCGCCGGCAAGGGGACGCTCTACGAAGGCGGCGTGCGCGTGCCGTTGATGATCGCATGGCCCGGCGTGGTGCAACCCGGCTCGACCAGCACGGCCATCGTCCACGCCTATGACCTTTACCCGACCCTCCTCGATGCCCTCGGTCTCGCGCCGAATCCCGTGCAGAAAATGGACGGCATCAGCATCATTCCCGCGCTCAAGCAAACCGGCCCGCTCGCACGCTCCGGGGTGTATCACTACTTCCCGCACACGCTCTTTGGCATTCCGCCGGGAGTGAGCGTGCGCGCAGGTGACTGGAAACTCATCCGCTGGTTTGAAACCAACGCCCAGCATCCCAACGCGCACGAACTTTACAACTTGAAGGACGACATCGGTGAAACCAAGAACCTCGCCGGGCAGATGCCCGACAAAGTGAAGCAACTCGATGCACTCATCGACGGCTTTCTCGCCACCGGCGATGTTGTGCCCAAACCGAACCCGCGCTACGAGCGTGCCTCCGACGTGCCTGCGCCCGATGCCGCGGCCAGAAGCGATAACCGCGCTGACAACAAAGTCGGCGAGTCCGCGAATCGCGCCGCTGCACAACCGCGAGACAGCCGGGTGGCGCAAACCGAGAAACGCGGCCGCCCGATAAACCGAAGCCAAGAGGAGGACGCGGTGAAGCTCGACCATTTTGTCGTCACCGGTGTGTTCGATGCCACCGCTGTCCGCAAGGCAACGGTGTCCATTTCGACCATCGACGCGGAAATGATGGCGGCACAGGTGGCGCGCAGCGCCGATGACCTGCTGTTGGACGTGCCGGGTGTGTTCGTAAACTCTTCGCTGGGCGAAATCCGCGGGATGGTTTATTCGCGCGGCATCTCGGTCAATAGTAGCGATGGCGCCAACGGCCATTACTATGTCTCAATGCAGGAGGACGGGCTCCCGATCACAAACGTCAATTTCAGCAACTACGGGACGAGCTACTTCAATCGTTCCGACGCCACGCTGCGGCGTGTCGAGGCGGTGCGCGGTGGCAGCGCCGCAATCACGGCAGCTAACGCTCCAGGTGGTGTTTTTAACTACATCACCAAGACGGGCACGCCTGAGTTCGGCGGGGAACTTCGCACCCGTTTCGGCATGGAGGGCGACTGGTCGCCGATGTACCGCGTCGATTTGAACATCGGTGGCCCGGTGAGCGAAACAGGCTGGCTTTACCACGTGGGGGGCTTTTACCGAGTGGCGGAGGGGCACCGTCCGCTCATCGGTTATCCTGTCGATGACGGGTACCAAGTGCGCGCCAATCTTTTCAAGGATTATGGAAACGGCTCCGCGAAGATCTACGCGAAGTACCTGAACGACAGGAATTATTACTACGACTATCTTTTGGCCTTCAATCCGCAGGATCCCAAGCAGGCGCCCGGCTTGAGCCGGTATAGCACGGACTTGTTCCCCGCTTCGAAGCACTCGTATCCCCGCGAAGCGGCAGATAATCTCGACACCTATGACACGACCGAGAAGGTTCACAACCGGCAACGAGTGATCGGACTGGACTGGAGGCACGAGTTCGGCGACGGCTGGTCGGTTCACAACAACGCCAAGTTCAGCCGCAGCTGGGCTGACTGGAATTCAGCGGCGGGCCCGACTCCGCGTAGTCTGGATTGGCCGAATTTTTTCAGTGCGTACCAGCTTGCTTTCAGCGGAGGCCCTTTCAATGCCCGGGTTCCAGCGGGAACCTACCAGTTCCGGAGTCGCGAGACCGGAGCGCTCCTTGCGGAGGTCACGTCGAACGGGAGCTACGCGGTGACTGGCGCGGCTCCGTCGAATCCTGGTCAGGTGGTCACGTATTCGGCGCTGCCCAACCAGCATATCCAGGCCAACACCCTCTGGGTGAATAATGGGCTCGTTTTTAACAACCACATCGACGATCTGATGGAACAGTTCTCCGTCACGAAGCGGACCAACAGGATGACGTTTACTGCCGGTGGATTCTTTGCTTATGCGGACATCGACCATCGTCAGTCGAGCGCCGGCTTGACGGCATCCCCTCTGACCGAGCAGCCGGTGCCTGTGGCGGTTACATGGATTCCCGCGACTGCGGCGAACGCGCCGGCCGGCACTTCCGCCGCCGCCTTGGCCGCAGTCGAGGGATGGAACGGGCAGACGGCGCAGCTGACGAATCATGCCGGTTACACCGCGCTCGGCCGTGGCTACAGCCGGGCGGAGGCGGTAGCCAGGCAACGGGCCATGTTCTTCGGGCACAAATGGGACATACACCCCCGCTGGGGCATCGACTGGGGATTCAGGTTCGAGAACTACGCGGTCAAGGGATATAACGGATCCGGAATTCAGAACCCGCGAGCCAATTGGGATCCGACCTACGGCGGAGCCGACGGCAATCCCCTTACTCTATATGACAACCGATTCGTGGTGCCTAACCCTGCGAACAAATGGCACTACGACAAGGACGTCGACAGCTTCTCGTGGTCTGCGGCGTCGAATTTCGTCATCAACGACAGAAACTCGTTCTACATCCGATATGCGGATGGCGAAAAGGCCCCGGACTTCCAGTTTTTCCGCGCCTACGCCTCCCAGTTTCGGCTGGATAATCTGAAAGGCCGGCCGCAGACCGTAAAACAATGGGAGCTTGGCTACCGGTATAAGAATGCCCGTTACACTTTCACGGCCACTCCGTTCTGGAGCCGCCTCGGCGACATCAACAGCAACCCCCAGGCGATCGAGGCCGACGGCATCACCCCCTATTATCCGGACCCTATCTACAACGCCGTCACCTCCTACGGTCTCGAACTCGAAGGCCGGATTTCTCTGACCGAGCGATTGAGCCTGCGTACGGTGTTCACTTGGCAGGAATCGGAGGGCACGGTGTGGAAGATTTTCCAAGCCGGCGGCCCAGGTCGCGATGACGACACGTATCTCGATTTCTCCGGCAAACCATCGGACAACAACCCCGACTTTATCCTGAAAAACACGCTTAGTTATCAGACCAAGAAGTTCTTCGCTAACATCCACTGGAAACACATGGGCGAGCGCGCGGGCAACGTGGCCAATGTGATTGTGCTGCCGCGTTTCAACCAGTTCGACCTCGCGCTCGGCTACACGTTCAGCAAGCGCCTGTCGTTTACCTTCAACATCAACAATGTGCTCGACGGCGAGGGCGTGATGACGTGGCGCGGGTGGGGCGTGAGCCCGGGTGACCGGCAGAGCTTCACCACGCTTCCGGCGGATCCGAAAAGCACGATGCTGCAGTACATTCCGATCCAGCCCCGGGCCTATTATCTGTCCACGACCTACAAGTTTTGAGGTCCCGCTTGGGCCCGCTTGCATGAGGGGCGAAGCACCCGCCTCCGCGCCTCACCCTCCCGTTCTCTTCCTGTGTGCACCCCGTCCTCATCCAATCCAACCCATCCATCACCCATCCATGAAAACGTCTGACATTTCCTCGAAGAACTCGCCGATAGGCGCAGAAGCCGCCGGCAGTGGCATTCTCCTCGGCATGCACACCGACAACTGGCGCACCCTTAGCGGCTCCTTCGATCAAGCGGTCGCATCGGCCGTTGAAAACAAACTCATCCGGATCGAATTCGGCTTAATCGACGGCCAGAATTTTATCCAAGGCCTCGGTTACGACCCGTCGCTGCCGATGGACGTCGACGAGATGTGGCTCAAGCGAACGCTCGACGAGCGGGGAATTAGTGTCTCCCAAATCGACGCCGGCTATCCGCTCACCGGGCAGAAGGGAGCCGTCTATGGGGTTCCCTATGTCTGGCGCGCCATCCGCATGGCCCGCTTGCTCGGCTGTCCCTATGTGGACAGCACGGATGGCGCCACAAGGCCGGTCGGTTGGAGCGACCAGGAAACCATTGCCCAATGGAGGCTCAACCTCCGCCTTGTGCTCGAACGGGCCGAGAGTTTTCAGGTCGGCGTCAACATCGAGCCGCACGGTCCTTTCACCAACGACCTGGACCTGATGGTCAGGATCCTGAAGGAGTTCGATTCGCCATGGCTCGGGGTGAACTTCGACACGGGCAACACCTTCATCGCGGGGCACGACCCGCTGACCTACCTTAAGGCGATCCGACCTTGGCTGCGCCACGTGCACTGCAAGGACGTTCCGAAATCGATGGCGGAGGCCAACCGCGGGGAGGAGACCGGCATTGCGATGTCGGATGCGTCGATCGGCCAGGGCGCGAATGCGGCGAACATCCGGGCGTGCATCGACTACCTCAAGGAAACTAATTGGGACGGAGTCTTCTCGGTCGAGACTCTCGGCACGCCGCGCAACATCCACGACAGCGTCACATGGCTGCGCTCTGTCATCGCGGCCCCGGCACCGGCGGCGGCCTGACGCGTCCGGCAACTCCATGAAGAGCCTCTCCCGCTTTCGGCGCAGACTGCCATTCGCCGCTTTCTCGGCGGCGCTCGGCCTTGTACCGGCGTCCGCCCAACCCGCTCCGCTCACTCTGCCGCCGCCGCCATCCCCTGAGATGGGGACGCCCCGCTCCAGCGCACCCGATTCAGCCGCAGTCGAAAGTCAGTTCACGCTTCCCGCGGGATTTTCACTGCGGCTGGTCGTGGCGGAACCGAACATCGCGAACCCTATGACCATGGCCGTGGACGAGGCGGGATCGCTCTACGTCACCGACTCTCACACCTACCGGTATGGTCCGGAAGGCTCCCCTTTCACGCCGGCCACGAATCCCATCAAGAGGATCGAATGTAAGCGGTAACTCGAGCACAGGCTAGCCGCGGGAATCGCGGCCGCTATATTGGAGAGATGAAAGAGCCGGCGAGTGGCGGAGGTGAGCAATCAGCGGGGGAGTTGAGCGAAGCGCTGGGGCGTGAACTCGTGGGCGGTG